>NZ_AP022569.1:1329629-1994443 GCF_010727945.1 Mycobacterium cookii | reverse complement strand
TACTAATGAGTAGTCAGTACGCTGGATGACGTGTCTGAATTGATTGAATCGATACAGATCGATACCGAGCAGAGCGCCATCACCGACGCGGAGATCTTCGACGCGCATTCGGGGGGCAAGCTGTCGATAGGGCTGACCACCGCGCTGGACACCCAGCGCTCGCTGTCCATCGCCTACACCCCGGGGGTAGCACAGGTCAGCCGCGCGATCGCCGGCGACCACACGCTGGCCGCGCGCTACACGTGGTCGGGTCGACTGGTGGCCGTCGTCAGTGACGGCAGCGCGGTCCTCGGCTTGGGCGACATCGGGCCCGCGGCGTCGCTGCCGGTGATGGAAGGCAAGTGCGGGCTCTTCAAAGAGTTCGCCGGTCTGGACGCCATCCCGATCGTATTGGACACCAAGGACCCCGACGAGATCGTCGAAACCCTGGTGCGGCTGCGCCCGACGTTCGGCGCGCTCAACCTCGAGGACATCGCCGCGCCGCGCTGCTTCGAGATCGAACGCCGGCTCGTCGAGGCGCTCGACTGCCCGGTGATGCACGACGACCAGCACGGCACCGCGATCGTGGTGCTGGCCGCGCTGATGGGCGCCGCAAGAGTGCTCGACCGGGACATGACCGCGCTGCGGGTCGTGGTGTCCGGCGCCGGTGCGGCCGGAGTCGCATGCGCCAATCTGCTTCAGGCCAAAGGCATTTCCGACATCACCGTGCTGGACTCGCAGGGCATTCTGCACCGTGACCGGGCCGGCATGAACGACGTCAAGGCTGAGCTCGCCTCCCGGACCAACCCGCTGGACCGCACCGGCGGCATGGTCGAGGCGCTCGACGGCGCCGACGTCTTCCTCGGGGTCTCCGGCGGGGTGGTTCCCGAGGAGTTGATCGCAACCATGGCGCCGAGAAGCATCGTGTTCGCGCTGTCCAACCCCGATCCCGAGGTCCACCCCGACGTCGCGGCCAGGCACGCCGCGATCGTCGCCACCGGGCGCAGCGATTTCCCCAACCAGATCAACAACGTGCTGGCCTTCCCGGGTCTATTCCGCGGCGCGCTGGACGCCGGTGCCCGCCGGATCACCGGAGAGATGAAAGTGGCTGCGGCCGAAGCGATTCTGTCGGTGGCCGCCGACAGCCTGACGGTCGATCAGATCGTCCCGAGTCCGCTCGACCCGCGGGTCGCCCCCGCGGTTGCCGCGGCTGTGGCGGCCGTCGCAGACAGCGCGGAGTGATCGCCGGCCGGCTATTCGTGACGGCGCTGACTGCGGCGCTGGTGATGTCGGGTTGTGGCCGCGGCGGCCAAACCTCCCATCGCTCAACCGATTTGGTGGTCGGATCACGGGCCGGGATCGAGTCGGCGTTGCTGGCCGACGTCTATACCGGGGCATTGCGCTCCTACGGTTTTCCGGCGCACAGCGAGCAAGCGCCCGACCCGCTGACCAAGCTGGATGCCGGGGCATTCGGCGTCGTGCCCAGCCTCACCGGCCGGGTGCTGCAGGCCTTTCAGCCCGGCGCCAACGCTCGTTCCGATGCGCAGGTATACAAGGCGATGATCGGTGCGCTGCCGGAGGGTATCGCCGCCGGTGACTACACGACCGCGGCCGAGGACAAGCCCGCGCTGGCGGTCACCGATGCGACGTCGAAGAGTTGGGGCGGCAACGACTTGGGAGCGCTGCCGCGGCACTGCGACGGCCTGGTGGTCGGTGCGATCGCCGCCGCCCCGACCCCGTCGGCGATCGGCAGCTGCCGCTTACCCGCTGCTCGCCAATTCGACAACGAAGCAACGCTTTTCGCTGCGGTCAAGTCGGGGGAGGTGACGGCGGCGTGGACCACCACGGCCGACCCGAATGTTCCCGCCGACCTCGTGGTGCTGACCGACGGCAAGCCGGCGTTGGTGCAGGCCGAGAACGTGGTGCCGCTGTACCGCCGTAACGCGTTGACCGATCGGCAGCTGTTGGCCGTCAACGAGGTGGCCGGCGTATTGGACACCGCGGCGCTGGTCGACATGCGTCGCCAGGTCACTGCCGGTGCGGACCCGCAAGCGGTGGCCGACGCCTGGCTCAACGAGCACCCGCTCGGCCGCTGACGCGACGGCGGCGTTAGCGCGATGGCGGCTTGATCCGGCCGATGACAGGCGCGAACAGTCGCTGGTAGCCGGAACCGGTGATGCGCACGATCAGGTCCAGCACGACGGCGTCCTGGCCGACGAGGACCCGTGCCTTGTTTTTGCGGACCCCGTCCAAGATGATCTCGGCCGCCCGCTGCGGGGTGGTGCTGGCCAGTCGCTTGTCGAAGACCTTGGACTGGGCCCCGGGATCCACCCCTTCCGCGGTCAGGCCGTTGCGGGCGATCGCGGTCTTGATTCCGCCGGGGTGCACCGACGTCACTTTCACCGGCTCACGGTTGAGCACCATCTCTTGTCGCAGCGCCTCGGTGAAGCCGCGTACCGCGAATTTGGCCGAGTTGTAGGCGGCCTGCCCGGGGATCGCCATCAGCCCGAACAGGCTGGAGACGTTGACGATGTGGCCGTCGCCGGAGGCGATCAGATGAGGAATAAAGGCTTTGGTGCCGTTGACGACTCCCCAGAAGTCGATGTCCATCACCCGCTCGATGTCCTTGAATGCGGTGATGTCGACGTCGCCGGTGAAGGCGATCCCGGCGTTGTTGTAGATCTGGTTGACCTTGCCGAAGTGTTCTTTGACCTGGTCGGCGTAGAGCTGGAAGGCTTCGCGCTCGGTGACGTCGAGTCGATCCGATTTGACCTGTGCGCCAATGGCTTTCAGCCGTTCTTCGGTCTCGGCAAGACCCTCGAGGTTGACATCGCTGATCGCCAGCGAAGCGCCCGAGCGAGCCAGTTCGAGGGCCAGCGCCTGTCCGATGCCTGAGCCGGCTCCGGTGACCGCGGCGACTTTTCCGGCGAAGCCTTCCATGGACGCTCCTTGCTAGAGGTGATGCCGTCCAGGCTAGCCGGGATCGTCGGTACCGGATTCGACCGGGTGGTTTCGGGCAACCCGGAAAAAGTTGTGGCCCGCACACCCTTTGGGTGTGCGGGCCACATGTACTCGTGGGTGTCAGGCCCAGCTGGAGCCGACCGCGGAGTCGGTGCTGCTCATGTTGTTGCCGGCGGTCTGCACTTTCTGGCCGTGGGAGTTGGCTTGTTCGTAGATGACCTGGAAGTTGCGACCCAACTGGGTGATGAACTCCTGGCAGGCCACCGAACCCGAGCCACCCCAGAAATCACCGGCAGCCAGCACATCGCGCACGATGGCTTGGTGCTCGGCCTCCAGGGAGGCGGCCTGGGCGCGGATCAGCGCGCCGTGGGCGTCGACATCGCCGAACTGGTAACTGATCGACATAACGTTCTCCTTTTACAAAGTCTGGTCGGTGGTGGGCTAGCTGGACAGGATCTGCTGAGAGGCCTGCTCTTGGCTCTCGTAGTTGTTGGCGTCGCGGATCAGTCCGTCGCGCACACCGTGCAGCATGTTGACGATGTTGCGGAACGCGGTGTTCATCTGGCCCATGGTGTCGTAGGAGGTGGCCTGAGCGGTACCGCTCCAGCCGGCCCCGGCGATGTTCTGAGACGACGCCCACATCTTGCGGGCCTCGTCCTCCACCGTCTGCGCGTGCACGTCGAAACGGCCCGCCATCGACCGCATCTCGTGCGGGTCAGTCATAAAACGAGTAGGCATATCTCTCTCCTTATATATTGGGCGTGGTGTCAAATATGTTGTACGACAGGGGTTTTACCCGCCGGCAGGCGAGCGGGGCATGACCTTGGCGGCGACTCGAGAGCCCATGGCGGTCATCCCGCGTCCGGCCAGCGCGCCCATCAACCCTTGGGAGAACGGGCTGCTGGGCAGGCCGTGCATCATGCTCGGCGGTGCGACGCTGGTGGCCGGCAGAGTCGGCATTGCACGTTCGATCCCGGCACCACCGTGCCAGGAGTGCGGTACCGACAAACCGCCCGCTTGCATCGCGTGTGCCATCTGCGCCTGGATGCCGGACTGGATACCCGCTCCCCACTTGGCCAGTTGACCGCTCACGCCGCTCATCACGCCGCTGGCTTTGCCGTCGATCATCTTGCCGACGTTGTCCAGCAGCGAATCTTTCATGCCGACCAGCACGTCCGCGCTGGCGCCGGCACCGCTGCTGCTGCCCGAGCTCATGAACATACGAGCGGGCGTGCTGCCCAGCATGCCCATGTAATACGTGCCCTGGATCGGCAGCAGGGCCGCCGTCGGGTTACCGGCAATTCCGAGAACCGCTGTGTCGAGCCAGCTCCCAAAACCCGCCACAGTCGGCGCCGACCCGTTGTAGCCGAACAGTTCCGCGACGGCCAGGGCAATTTGATCGAAGAACAGCTGGCCGCCCGTGTCGGCCGGCAAGGCGGCTGCCGCCGTTGCCGTCGGATTCACGCCGCTGGTCACCATCGGCGCCGCGGACTGGGCGGGCAATGCGCCGCTCGCCGCCGACGAATTCATGTGATAGGTGTCCATGCCCAGCGCGTCCTGGATCCACATGTCCAGGTATTCGGCCTCGTTCTGGGCGATCGCCCCGGTGTTCTGGCCCAGGAAGTTGTTGGCCACCAGCGTGGCCAGCTCGGTCCGGTTGGCCGTGATCAGTGGGGGCGGAACCATCGAGGTGTACGCGGTCTGGTAGGCCGCAGCGGCCGCCTTGGCCTGCGCTCCGGTCTGGGCAGCTTCGGCGGCGGTGCTTTGCATCCAGGCGATGTACGGCGCGGCGGCCGAGGCCATCCGCGCCGATGACGCACCCAGCCACGGGCCGGTGGTCAGGTTGGTGATGGCGGTCTGGTACTGCGTGGCCGTCGTCTCCAGGTCTGTGGCCAGCCCGTCCCACGCGGCGGCCGCCTCCAACAACGGAGACGATCCCGCGCCGGAATACATCAGCGCGGAGTTGATCTCCGGAGGTATCAGCGAAAAACTCATCGACTCACTACTCCACCACAGCAGCTGCGGCGTTGGCGGCCTCGGTCAGGTCGTAGGCACCGGCACCGGACCGCAGCGTGGCCACCAACTGCTCGTGCACCGCCGCGGCCTGGGCGGCGATCTGCTGGTAGGTCAGACCGTGCTGACCGAACTGGGCCGCCGTCATCGCGGACACCAGGTCTGACGCCGCGGGGGACAACGCCGTCGTCGGAGCGGCCGCGGCCGCGTTCCGCGCCGCCAGTGCCTCCCCGAGCCCGGACAGGCTTCCCGCCGCCCCCTGCAACACGTCTGGCTGTGTAGTAACGAACATTTCCAACCTCCACTAACATCCCCGCCGGCGCTGAAGTCGAACAGTACTTCAGACCGGGCTGTTTTGGGCGGACCTCCCCTAGAGCGACTGCCGTCCATGATGGCGTGGAAATCGTAAGCTTTTTTTGCGTTCAGCGATACTCAAATCGGGAAACATCTTGCCTGGAAACGGCATGTTTTCGTCTAAGCATTTTCACAGGTTGCGACCAGCTGACCGGGGCGTGAACGCGGCGCCGAATCCGCGTCGGAATCGGGCCCGGGTTCGTGCATTCGGCCGGCGTCGGTCGCTGTCGCGTCATGCGGTGCAGGCCAGAGGCGGGACGGTATCGTTGCCGCGTGACTGGGCAACCGCCGAAGCTCTACATCTTTCCGCACGCCGGGGGATCCGCAGAGTATTACGTTCCTTTTGCCAAAGCGTTTGCCGGTGATATCAAACGCATCGCCGTTCGGTATCCGGGACGGGGTGGTAATCACGATCTCGGGTCGTTTACCAGCATCACCGATCTTGCCGACAAAGTTTGCCAAATGCTCAAGCCGCCGGAGAGCCCGGACGAGAAGGTCGCCTTCTTCGGTCACAGCATGGGCGGTCTGCTGGCCTTCGAGGTCGCGCGCCGCTTCGAAGCGGCCGGCAGCCCGATCGCCGCATTGTTCGTGTCCGCGGCTGCGGCACCGGGCCGCGTCGGCTACGAGCACATCCCCGAGTCGGATCAGGGCCTGCTTGCCGCGGTTAGCGAGATGACCGGCGTCAACCCTGAGTTCTTGGAAAACGAAGAATTTGCCGCCAGCATCCTGCCGACGCTCCGCGGCCTGAAGGCGATCTCCAAATACGATTGCCCACCCGAGGAGAGATTGTCGTGCCCAATCTCGGCCTTCCTGGGCGATGACGACGAGGTCGCGACCTACGAGAAGGTATCGGGGTGGTCGGAGCGCACGACAGCGGACTTCAGTATCCGGGTATTTCCCGGTCACCATTTCTATCTCAGCGACCACATACCAGAGCTGGCTAAAGAGGTCGAGGGCAAGATCTTGTCCTCTTGTTGAGGTCGAGCAGACCTAAATAAAACGTTCGTTGCCAAAAGAGTTGACGTAATGGAAACAGGCAAACCCGTAATACTTTTAATGGCCGCAAACGTTAGTTAGCCGAAGAATTGGACATTAAGTCCGATTACTTGGATGACACGTCTGTTTGCCTTCCGAACGTTATTTTCAAGAGATCTGCGGAGGCGGCTGAGCTGGGCTTCTGCCGAAAAAGTGAATAACACCACACTTTGCGGCACGCGTGGCGAAACCCAGCAAACCCCCTCCTTGACGGAGGTTTTGTGGGTCCGGCATCACTGCGGCTCCATTGGGTCCCAGACGGGACGGTCGCATCACCGGCCGCCGATCGCCAGCTGGCCGACGCACCCCCTGTGACCTCGCAAAAGTCCTTTTATAGGGCATAACTCAGTTCGACTATGCAATCGAACTGACCGTCCGGTAAGATAGAGGTCGCACGACTGGTGAGGGAACGGATCTGGGCGCGATCCTCATAGCAAACCTATCGTCCCAGCAATGACGCAGGCAGGAACGGAGCTTCTGTTTGTCGCGCGTATTACATTCTTGGGTTTTCGGTCCGAGATGTGCGACGCCCCTGTTAATCTCCTGCATCACAAGCGCCCTTGTCATTGGTGTTCGGGGGACTAGAACTAAAGGGGTGGCCCGATGGCAGTAACTGAAGCCTCTATTGCCGCTGTACTGCGGGATTGGGCCCGGCAACAGCCGGATGCGCCCGCCTACACCTACATCGACTACGAGATCGACCCGGCCGGCTACGAGCAGAATCTGAGCTGGTCTGAGCTCTTCGGTCGCGTGCAGGCGTTGGCCGCCGAGATTTCGACCATCGGAGCGCCGGGCGACCGCGCTGCCATCCTCGCGCCACAGGGTCTGGAGTACGTCGTCGCGTTCTACGCGGCGCTGGAGGCCGGTCTGGTGGCGGTCCCGCTGCCCGTTCCGCAATTCGGCGCCCACGACGAGCGTGCCTCCTCAGCGCTGCAGGACTGCGCACCCACGGTGTTGCTGACCACCTCGGTGGTGGTCGACGACGTGGTCGGGTGCACCCGCTCGCTGCCCGGCACGCCCCCGGCCGTGATCGAGGTCGACAGCCTCGATCTGGAGGCCCCGCCGAACTTCCAGGCACCGCCCGCGCCGCGGACCAAGAACGCGGTGCTGCAGTACACCTCCGGCTCGACTCGTTCACCGGCCGCCGTCGTGGTCACCCACAAGAACATCCTGGCCAACGTGCAGCAGGTCCGGGAGGACTATTTCGAGGCCGAGGGCGCGGTACCGCCGTCGGACACCACGCTGGTGTCCTGGCTGCCCGTCTACCACGACATGGGACTACTGCTCGGCATCACCGGCGCGCTGACGATGGGCCTGCACTCGGTGCTGATGAGCCCGATGGCGTTCTTGCAGCGGCCTGCCCGGTGGATCCAGCAGTTGGCCGTCCACTCCCGCACCTTCACCGCGGTGCCGAACTTCGCCTTCGAGCTGGCCGCGCGGCGGACCACCGACGAAGACATGGCCGGCCTCGACCTGTCGGGCGTGCACACGGTCCTGTCCGGAAGTGAGCGCGTGCACGCGGCGACGATCCGCCGCTTCCTGGACCGGTTCGGCGAGTTCAACTTCCCGGCGAACTCGCTGAAGCCGTCCTACGGGCTCGCCGAGGCCATGGTCTACGTGAACTCGTCAGGTCCGGGGCGCCCGCCGACGGTCGCCACGTTCGACTACGAGAAGCTGTCCGCCGGGCACGCCGAGGCCTGCGACAACGCGAGCGGGGTCGAGTTGGTCGGCGTCGGCACGCCGCGCGCGTCGACCATCCGCATCGTCGACCCCGAGACCCGGATCGAGAACCCGGCCGGCATGGTCGGCGAGATCTGGCTGCACGGCGACAACATCGCCGCAGGTTACTGGCGCAAACCGCAGCAGACGCAGCGGACCTTCGGCGGGCAGCTCGTCGACCCGTCCACCGGTACGCCGCTGGGGCCGTGGCTGCGGACCGGCGACCTGGGCGTCATCTACGACAGCGAGCTGTTCATCATCGGCCGCATCAAGGACCTGCTGATTGTCGACGGGCGTAACCACTACCCCGACGACATCGAAGCGACCACGCAGGAGATCAGTGGCGGTCGTGTCGCCGCGATCTCCGTCGAGGGTGAGCGCACCGAGCGGCTGGTCGTGATCGCGGAGATGAAGCAGAAGGGCTCCGAGGCCGAGCAGCAGGAGCGGCTCCGCGACGTGAGACAGCAAGTGACGTCAGCGATTTCGAAGTCGCACGGGTTGCGGGTGGCCGACCTGGTGCTGGTGCCGCCTGGCTCTATTCCGATCACGACCAGCGGGAAGATCCGCCGTTCCTCGTGTGTCGAGGTCTACCGGCAGGATGAGTTCAGCCGTTTGGATTCCACCGCGTGATTTCCTGTCGGCATTGACGACAGGACCGCTTGGGGGGATCCGGACGGCTTTACACCGCAGCGGGGGGTAAAGCCGATGTCATCGAAGAGATTTTTTGTACCCGCTGTACAGGGGGGCTTGGTTCAGCACCGCCCGTTTGCCGGTAATATCGAACACTTCGGCTGGGCTGAACATCGTCGGTGCAACGAGGCGAACCGACCGGATACGCCCGGATGATCTCCGTGGGCGGGGCCGAGCTTCTCGCACACGGTGAAATACTGCAACGACTTTCCAACACACCGAGGGGAGCGCGATGACTGCTGCACCGTCGGACCGTCGGGCGATCATCACCGAGGCGTTGCGCAAGATCGACGACCTGACGGCGCGGTTGGAAATCGCCGAAAAGGGTGACACCGAGCCGATCGCGGTGATCGGAATGGGCTGTCGGCTGCCCGGGGGAGTGGACAGCACCGCGCAGTTCTGGCAGTTGCTCCAAGACGGCGTCAGCGGCATCGTCGAGGTTCCGTCGGAGCGTTGGGACGCCGACGCCTTCTACGCCGACGATCACTCGATACCGGGCACGATCGTCAGCAAAGAGGGCGGTTTTCTGACGTCCTGGCGGCCCAGCGAGTTCGACGCCGAATTCTTCGGGATCTCGCCGCGCGAGGCCGCGGCGATGGATCCCCAGCAGCGGCTGCTGCTCGAAGTCACCTGGGAGGCACTGGAAAACGCGGGTATCACCGCCCCGGAGATCCGCGGCACCCAGACTGCGGTGTTCGTCGGTATGACGACGTATGACTACACGCTGACCCTGGCCGGCCGACTGCCGCCGGAAGAGGTCGACCCGCATGTCCCGTTTGGGAACGCGGCGAACTTTGCTGCCGGACGCTTGTCCTATTTCCTGGGCGCGCACGGCCCCGCGGTCGTGCTCGACACCGCCTGCTCGTCGTCGCTGGTCACCGTGCATCTGGCCTGCCAGAGCCTGCGCAAGCGGGAGAGTGACCAGGCGCTGGTGGCCGGCGTGAATTTGATGCTGAGCCCGGAAAACAGCGTTGCCACCTCGCGGTGGGGGATGCTGGCCCCCGACGGCCGCTGCAAGACCTTCGATGCCGGCGCCGACGGCTATGTCCGCAGCGAGGGCTGCGGCGTCGTGGTGCTCAAGCGGCTCAGCGACGCGGTACGCGACGGCGATTCGGTGCTGGCGGTGGTGCGCGGGTCGGCGGTCAACCAGGACGGCCCCAGCAGCGGTCAGACGGTGCCCAGCGGGCCCGCTCAGCAGGCGGTGGTGCGCTCGGCGCTGGCGTCGGCGCGGCTGGAGCCCTCCGAGATCGACTACGTCGAGGCGCACGGCACGGGTACAGCACTGGGCGACCCGATCGAGTTGGGTGCACTGCACCAGGTTTTCGGCGAGCGCAACGGCTCGGCGCCGCTGGTGCTGGGGTCGGTGAAGACCAACTTGGGTCACCTGGAGTCAGCCGCCGGCATCGCCGGTTTCATCAAGACCGTCCTGACCGTGCAGCACGGCTACATTCCGCAGCATCTGCATTTCACCAAGCTGACCCCGAACGCCGTCGAAGGAGCGTCGAAGTTCACCATCGCGGCCGACGGGATGCCCTGGCCCGCGGTGGGGCGGGCACGGCGAGCCGGGGTGTCGTCGTTCGGTGTGAGCGGCACCAACGCCCACGTGGTGATCGAGCAAGCACCGGTCACCGAAGCTGTTGCACCGCAACCGGAGTCGGCGGTGACCACCCTGGTTGTGTCGGGCAGGACGCCGGCGCGGATCGCATCGACGGCCGGGGTGCTGGCCGACTGGATGACGGGAGCGGGCGCCGCCGTGTCGCTGACCGACATCGCCCACACTCTCAACCACCACCGCACCCATCACAAGACATTCGCCACGTTGTGCGCGCGCGACCGGGCCCACGCGGTAGCCGGGTTGCAGGCGCTGGCGGCGGGCCAGTCGGCGATCGGCCTGGTCGGCCCGCACGAAGGGTTCTGCAAGCCGGGCACCGTTTTCGTCTACTCGGGCCAGGGCTCGCAGTGGGCCGGCATGGGTCGGCAACTGCTGGCCGACGAGCCGGTGTTCGCCGAGACGATCGACGAGTTGGAGCCGCTGTTCGTCGAGCACATGCGGTTCTCCCTGCAGCAGGTGCTGACCGAGGGCCAGCGGGTATCCGGCGATGCGCGCGTGCAGCCGGTGCTGATGGGTCTGCAGTTGGCGCTGACCGCGTTGTGGCGCTCCTACGGCGTGGAACCCGATGCGGTGATCGGACATTCGATGGGGGAGGTGACCGCGGCCGTGGTCGCCGGTGCGCTCACCCCCGACGAGGGGCTGCGGGTCATCGGCACCCGATCGCGGCTGATGTCGCGGCTGGCCGGCCAGGGCGCGGTGGCGCTGCTGGAGATGGACGCCGAGACGGCCGAGGCCTTCCTCGCCGACTACCCGACGGTGAGCCCTGCCGGGTTCCTCTCGCCGCGGCAGACCGTGGTCGCCGGGCCGGTGGCGCAGGTCGACGAGGTGATCGTCGCGGTCAGCGCGCAGGAGCGTTTCGCGCGGCGAGTGAACATGGAAGTCGCCTCGCACACCGCGATGATGGATCCGATCCTGCCCGAATTGCGTTCGACCCTAGCCGATCTCACGCCCAAGACGCCGACGATCCCGTTCATTTCCACCGTCGCCGACGGCACACCGCCGCTGGACGCCGACTACTGGGTCGCCAATGTGCGCCAGCCGGTGCGGCTGCATCAGGCCATCACCACTGCCGCCGAGCAGCACGGCACCTTCATCGAGATCAGCCCGCACCCCACGCTGACGCACGCGGTCGCCGAAACGCTGGAGACCGACCACCATCACAGCGTTGGGACGTTGTCGCGCAAGGGCGATGACACGGTGAGCTTCCATACCAGCCTCAACAGCACCCACACCATCCGTCCGCCCGAGTTGCCGCACCCGCCCGAGCCGCATCCGGTGCTGCCCAGCACGCCGTGGCATCACTCTGAGCACTGGATCAGCGCCGAACACTTTGTCAAGACAGCCGAATCCGCGCCGAAGCCCGGCACGCTGCTCGGTCAGCACATCCCGGTAGCCGCGACACCGCCGGCACATCTGTGGCAGGCGCGGCTCGCGCCCACCACGAAGCCGTATCCCGGGTCGCACCACAACAACGGCGTCGAGATCATCCCGATATCGGTTCTGCTGCAAACGCTTTGCGAAGCCGCGGGGTCGAAGCTGTCCGGTGTCCGATTCGACTACCCGATCGTCATCGGCGAGCCGCGGGTCATCCAGGTGGTCGCCGACGGCGGATCGGTGACGGTGTCATCGAGCGCCTCCGAGGCGCAGCACTGGATTCGCCACGCCACCGCGCGCATCGCTGACGCCCCGGAGACCCAGTCGGACAACGCGGTTGCCGCTCCGGGTGCCACCGATACCGATTTCACCGACGAGTCGGTCACCGAATTCTGGCAGACGTGGGGCAGCGAAGGACGACCGTTCGGCTGGTCGGTCGGCTCCTGCCAGTCGAAGGCCGGTGTCCTGCATGCCGACGTCGAGCTGACCAAAGCATCGTCAGTTGCGTTGCTGGACGCCGCAATTCATCTCGGCCGGCTGCTGGACAGCGCCAACCCGCGGCTGATGGTGCCGGCCGCGGTCGCCGGCGTGCACTTCGGCGCCGAGCTCGCCGAGCCGCACGGCCACGTCGAGGTCCGCCGTCGCGGCGGCAACGACGAAGAGCTCGTCGTCGATGTCGCGGTCACCACCTCCGACGGCAGCACGTGCGTCGAGGTACACGGGCTGCGCTACACCGCGGTGGACTCGAGCGCGGCCGCCGGCCGGGCCGACGATCCCGCCACGATGGTGCACGCCATCGACTGGCAGCCGTTCACGCCCGACGCGGGTCACGACGACGGCCCGCGCACGGTCGCGGTGATCGGCGATCACACCGTGCGCGACGGGTTGGGCCGCGCCGGCTACTCGGCGGCGACCGTCGCCGACGCGCGCTACGTCATCTACATCCCGGAAATCCACACTGGCGAAACTGATTCCGACTTCGCGATCCGCACGTCGATGGAACTGGCCGAGCTGGTACGGGGTCTGGCCGAGCGGGACGACGACAACCCGGTCGCGCTGTGGATCATCACTCGCGGTGTACGCGAAGGCAGTTCCGACGCCGCCGTCACGCAAAGCCCGCTGTGGGGCACGGCCGGAGTGATCCGGGCCGAGCAGCCGCAATTGTGGGGCGGTCTGGTCGATCTGCCCGACGGTGTGGACATCGGCGAGCAGTTGCCCGCGCTGTCGACGATTCTGCGGACACCGGCCAAAACCATTCTGGCGCTGCACAATGGCGAATTCGTGACCCAGGCCCTTGCGCCGGTGGCCGGTGAGACGCAGCGGGAGCCGCTGCGCTGCCGGCCCGACGCGGCATATCTAATCACCGGCGGCCTGGGTGCGCTCGGTCTGCTGATGGCCGGCTGGCTGGCCGACCACGGCGCGCGTCGCGTCATCCTGGCCGGCCGTACCCCGTTGCCGCCGCGGCGGGAGTGGGACGCCGACACCAACGACGCCGACACCAAGCAGAAGATCGCCGCCATCCGGGCGCTCGAAATGCGCGGTGTCGCAGTCGAAGCCGTGTCCCTCGACATCGGTTCGGCCGACGCCGTGCAGGCCCTGCTGGCCAAGCGTGACGCCGAGGGAGCGGCGCCGGTCCGCGGCATCATCCACGGCGCCGGCATCACCGACGCGCAGCTGTTCACCGACGTCGAGGAGAGCCACCTGCGCCGCACCATCTGGCCGAAGATCGCCGGCGCGCAGGTACTGCACCGGGCGTTCCCGCCGGGCAGCGTCGACTTCTTCTTCCTGACGGCCGCGGCCGGTGCCGTTTTCGGTGTCCCCGGCCAGGGCGCGTATGCGGCGGCCAACGCCTACCTCGACGGCCTGGCGCGGGCTCGGCACGGCCAGGGCTGCCACACCGTCAGCCAGGACTGGGTCGCCTGGCGCGGCCTCGGTTTCGGCGCCGACGCGCAGATCGCGCTGCAGGAACTCGAACGACTGGGCTCGCGCCCGGTGACCGCCGAGGAAGCCTTCGCGGCGTGGGACCACCTCGAGCGCTACGACGTCGCGCAGGCCGTGATGGCGCCGCTGCCGTCGTCGGATGAGTCGACGGACGCCGAGCCGTCCGGGACGTCACCGGCATGGTCGGAGATGTCGGCCGACGACGTGCACCGCGAACTCCAGGATGGCCTGCGTGCGATCCTGGCCCGCGAACTCCAGATGCCCGAATCCGAACTCGAGCTGGACCGGCCGTTCGCCGAGCTTGGCATGAACTCCGTGATGGCGATGTCGGTGCGCCGGGACACCGAGCAATTCGTCGGCATCGAGCTGTCCGCCACGATGCTCTTCAACTACCCGACTATCGTTGCACTCGCGGGGCATCTCGCGAAAAAGGTTCTGCCGCAGACGGAATCGGACAGCGAGCTCGACTCGCAGGGCGATTCGGACGGCGGCGTCCTGAGTGAGTTGTTCGACAGCGTGGAATCGGCACCGGCCGGCAGTGAGAGGGGTTTGTGATGAGGCGCTACCGGGAAGGTGCATCCAGCCGACTGAAGGTCTGGTCATGACGTCGTCGTATGACGAAGGGGCGCTGCGACACTGGCTGGCCGACTATCTCGTCACGAACGTCGGGTGCAACCCGTACGACATCGACTTTGACGCCCCGATGAGCGACCTGGGTCTGGGTTCGCGGGACGTCGTCGTGCTCTCCGGCGAGTTGTCCGAGCTGCTCGGCCGCAAGGTGTCGCCGGTGGAGTTCTGGCAGCACCCGTCGATCGCCGAGCTGGCCCGCTTCCTGACCGACGCCGATGCCCTCACCGCTGCCGAAGCCGAAGATGAGCCGCACCGGGTGCAGAGCGACGAGCCGATCGCGGTGATCGGCCTCGGCTGCCGGTTCCCCGGCGGCATCCACGGGCCGGACGAGTTCTGGGAATTCATGGTCGACGGCAAGGACGCCGTCACCGAGGTGCCGCCGGACCGGTGGGCGCCGTTCGACGACGGCTCGCCTGAGACGACAGCGGCTCTGGCCCGCACCACCCGCTTCGGCGGATACCTGGACGACATCGACGCCTTCGACGCCGAGTTCTTCGACATCTCCAGCCGCGAAGCGACCAAGATGGACCCGCAGCAGCGGATGCTGCTCGAAGTCGCTTGGGAGGCACTGGAACACGCCGGCATTCCGCCGAGCTCGCTGCGCCGCTCGCAGACCGGTGTCTTCACCGGCGCGTGCTACACCGACTACGGATACGTGGCGGCCCTGGACCTGACCAACGTCGACGCGTGGAGCAATTCCGGTGGCGCGCTGAGCATCGTCGCGAACCGGCTGTCTTACTTCCTGGATCTGCGCGGCCCGTCGGTCACCGTCGACACCGCCTGCTCGTCGTCGATCGTCGCGCTGCACCTGGCCTGCCAGAGCCTGCGCACCGGGGACTCCGACGTGGCGCTGGCCGGCGGCGTCAACCTGATGCTGGCGCCCGCGGTCGTGCGCGCCTTCGATCAGACCGGCGCGTTGTCTCCGACGGGTGCCTGCCATGCGTTCGACGCGGATGCCGACGGGTTCATCCGCGGCGAGGGTTGCGGCATGGTGGTGCTCAAGCGGCTCAGCGACGCGGTGCGCGACGGCGACCGACTGCTCGCGGTGGTGCGGGGTTCGGCGGTCAACCAGGACGGCCGCTCCAACGGCCTGCTGGCGCCCAACCCCGCGGCGCAGATGGCGGTGCTGCGCTCGGCCTACGCCAACGCCGGTGTGCCGCCGCAAGAGGTGGACTACATCGAGGCCCACGGGACCGGGACGCCGCTCGGCGACCCGATCGAGGCCCGTGCGCTCGGTACGGTGCTGGGACGCGGGCGTCCCGAAGACGCGCCGCTGCTGATCGGCACGGTGAAGACGAACATCGGCCACCTCGAGGGCGCGGCCGGTGCGGCGGGCCTGATCAAAGCGGTGCTGGCCGTGCAGCGCGGGAGCATCCCGGCGAACCTGCACTTCCACAACCCCAACGAGCACATCCCGTTCGATCAGCTGCGCCTGAAAGTTGTTGACAAGCAACAGGATTGGCCGCAGACCGAGCACCCGAGGCGGGCCGGAATCTCGTCGTTCGGGTTCGGTGGCACCAATGCTCACGCGGTGATCGAGCAGGCTCCTGCAGCGGTGCCGGTTATCCGCGAGGCCGATCCGGCGGTGACCACTTTGGTCGTATCGGGCAAGTCGAAGGAGCGGATCGCGTCGCTGGCCGCGTCGCTGGCCGACTGGCTGGAGGGTGACGGCGCGAACGTGCGACTGCCCGACGTCGCGCACACACTCAACTACCACCGCGAGCGCCACCCGCACTTTGCCACCGTCGCCGCACGCGACCGTGCACAGGCGGTGGAGCGACTCCGGGTGCTGGCCGACGGCCGGGCGGCCGAGGGCGTGGTGGCCGCGCACGACGGGCCGTGCGGCCCCGGAACGGTTTTCGTGTACTCGGGCCAGGGTTCGCACTGGGCGGGCATGGGCCGGCAACTGCTTGCCGACGAACCGGTGTTCGCCGAGGCGATCGCCGAGTTGGACCCGATTTTCGTTGAGCAGGTTGGCTTTTCGCTGCAGAAGATTATCGAAACCGGTGAGCCGATCAGCGGTGATGCGCAGGTTCAGCCGGTGCTGATGGGGCTGCAATTGGCGCTGACCGAGTTGTGGCGCTCCTGCGGCGTGCACCCGGACGCGGTGATCGGTCACTCGATGGGTGAGGTCTCCGCCGCGGTGGCCGCCGGTGCGCTCAGTGTGGTCGACGGGTTGCGAGTGATCGCCATCCGCTCGAAGCTGATGTCACAGCTGGCCGGCCAGGGCGCGGTGGGGCTGCTCAAACTCGACGCCGAGGCCACCGAGGCATTGATCGCGGATTACCCCGATGTGACTGCGGCGGGCTATATCTCGCCGAAGGAGACGGTGATCGCGGGCCCGGTGGCCGCGGTCGATGCGGTGATCGCCGCGGTGAGCGCGCAGAACAAGTTCGCCCGTCGGGTCAACATGGAGGTCGCGTCGCACACCGCGTTCATGGACCCGATCCTGGACGACTTGCGCACGGCGCTGGCCGATCTGACGCCCGAGATCCCGACCATCCCGTTCTATTCGACGGTCACCGAAGGTCTCACGTCGCCGCTGCTGGACGCCGACTACTGGGTGGCCAACGTGCGCCGGCCGGCACTGCTCAGCCAGGCCGTCGCCGCGGCCGCCGATGAGCACACCACCTTCATCGAGATCAGCGCCCATCCGATCCTGACCCACGCGGTCACCGACACGCTGGATCCCGCGAACCACCACCACAGCACCGGAACGCTGTGGCGGGACGGCGACGACACGGTCATCTTCCACACCAACCTCAACACCGTCCACACCAACCATCCACCGCAGACCTCGCATCCGGTCGAACCGCACCCGGTGCTGCCGACCACGCCGTGGCACCACGGCCACTACTGGGTCAACCCGCGGCCGCTGTCTCCGGTCAGAAGTGTTGCGGGGCCAGTCGATTCGGCTGCCCTCGACGGTCCGATTCCGTCGGAGTGGTATCTGCAGCTGGACTGGCCGGTCCGGGAACTGTCCGCTGCCGAGGCGGATGCCGACAACTCGTGGCTGGTGATCACCGACTCCGGGCTGGGCGCCGAGATCGGTCATGTCCTCGGCGACGAATTCGCCGCGATGGTCGAACCGTCGTCGTTGCTGGCCGACGGGGCGGACCCGACGGCGATCACCGACGCGCTGGCCGGGGTGACGCATGTGCTGTACGCACCCGAGGTGACCGGCGGGCCGTTCGACTTTGAAGCGGGATACGCGTTGTTCAACGCCGCGCGGCGGTTGTCCGCCGCGATCGCCGACATGGGTGTCGCGCCGCGGCTGTATCTGCTAAGCCGTAACGCCCAACCGGTCAGCGAAGGCGACCGGGGCAACCCCGCCCACGCGGTGCTGTGGGGCTTGGGCCGCACGCTGGCCCTGGAACACCCCGAATTCTGGGGCGGCGTCATCGATGTCGACGAGTCGGTGCCGGACGGCGTGGTCGCCCGCTACGTGGTGGACGAGGCGCGCGCCGACGACGGCGAAGACCAGGTCGTCTACCGGGCCGGTCAGCGTCGAGTTCCGCGACTGCACAAGGGGTATCCGCCGGCCACGGAGCCGGCCACGCTCGACAAGGACCACAGCTATCTGGTGATCGGTGCGACCGGAAACATCGGGCCGCACTTGATTCGGCAACTGTCCGAATCGGGTGCGGGCACCGTCGTCGCGGTATCGCGCAACCCCGGTTCCAAGCTCGACGAGCTGGCGGCGAGCCTGGTACCCGCAGGCACTTCAGTGGTGACGGTTGCCGCCGACGCGGCCGACGAGTCGGCGATGAGCGCGGTGTTCGACCGTTTCGGCGCCGATCTGCCGCCGCTGGCCGGCATCTACGTGGCGGCGTTCGCCGGTGGTCCGATCACGTTGCTGGACATGACAACCGACGACGTGACCGCGATGTTCCGGCCCAAGCTGGACGTGGTGTCGCTGCTGCACCGGCTTTCGGTGCGGCATGCGATCGAGCAGTTCGTGTTGTTCTCGTCGATCTCCGGCCTGACCGGATCCCGTTGGTTGGCCCACTACACGGCGACGACCACCTTCCTGGACACCTTCGCGATGGCCCGCCGGGCCGCCGGCCTGCCGGCTACCGCGATCAACTGGGGTCTGTGGAAGTCGTTGTCCGACGGGCAATCCGAGGAGGAGCGTCAGGTCACGAGCGGTTCCGGTCTGCTGCCGATGGCCGACGACGTCGCGATCAAGGTGCTGCCGTTGCTGACCGGACCCGGTGCGCCGGCCCGCCCGACGGTGGTCGCCGCCGACTGGGGCCTGCTCGCCACCGCGTACCGCACCAGGGCGGCCCTGCACATCGTGGACGATCTGCTGACCGTGCACGACGGCGCCGACGACGGTGGCGCCGCCCACACGACCAAGCTACGGGAGACGTTGCGCGACGCCGAGCCGGCTCGACGCCGCGGCCTGCTGGTCGATCACGTCACCACGCAGGTTGTCCAGGCGATGGGGTTGGCCTCGCCGCAATTGCTCGATCCGACCGCGGGCTTCTTCCAGTCCGGGATGGACTCGCTGATGAGTGTGACCCTGCAGCGCGCCCTGTCGGACAGCCTCGGTGAAACGCTGCCCGCGTCAGTGGTGTTCGACTATCCAACCGTCGAGGCGCTGTCGGACTACCTGGCCACCCTGCTGCCCGAGCTGGTCGAGGCGGCCGAGGATGACGACGCCGACGCCTATGACGACTTCAGCGACGACGAACTGCTCAAACAGCTTTCGGACAGGTTGGGTTAAGCGCGATGACAGCACCGCCAGACCGTCGGGCAATCATCACCGATGCGCTGCGCAAGATCGATGACCTGACCGCCCGCCTCGAGATCGCCGAAAAGGCCGACACCGAGCCGATCGCGGTGGTCGGCATGGCCTGCCGGCTCCCCGGCGGAGTCAGCACGCCCGCCGACTACTGGCAGCTGCTGCAGGACGGGCGCAGCGGCGTGGTGCGGGTTCCCGAAAGCCGCTGGGACGCCGACGCGTACTACGCCGAGGACCACACCCGCCCGGGCAAGATCGCCAACCGCGAGGGTGGCTTCCTCACCTCGTGGCAGCCCGACGAATTCGACGCGGAGTTCTTCGGCATCTCCCCGCGCGAAGCGATCGCGATGGACCCCCAGCAGCGACTGCTGCTCGAAGTCGCTTGGGAGGCACTGGAAAACGCCGGCATCACACCCAAGTCGATCCGCAACACCCAGACCGGGATCTACGTCGGTCTGACCACCAGCGACTACTACTGGCTGTCCACCGACGGCGGGGTGCGGCCGGAAGACTTCGATCCGTACCTGCCGTTCGGCAACGCGTCGAACTTCGCCGCGGGACGGCTGTCGTACTTCCTCGGCGTGCACGGCCCCGCGGTGGTGCTCGACACCGCCTGCTCGTCCTCGCTGGTCGCGATCCACCTGGCCTGCCAGAGCCTACGCAAGCGCGAGACGGACCACGCGCTGGCCGCCGGCACCAACCTGATCCTGACCCCGGAGAACAGCATCGCCTGTTCCCGGTGGGGGATGCTGGCCCCGGACGGTCAGTGCAAGACCTTCGACGCCGCCGCCAACGGCTACGTCCGCAGCGAGGGTTGTGGCGTGGTGGTGCTCAAGCGGCTCAGTGATGCTGTGCGCGATGGGGATTCGATACTGGCACTGGTGCGCGGGTCGGCGGTCAACCAGGACGGCCCCAGCAGCGGGCAGACGGTGCCCAGTGGACCCGCGCAACAGGCGGTGCTGCGGGCGGCGTTGGCGTCGGCCCGGGTGCAGCCTTCAGAGATCGACTACATCGAGGCGCACGGCACCGGCACCGCCCTGGGCGACCCGATCGAACTCGACGCGCTGAGCGCGGTTTTCGGTGAACGCGACCAGTCGGCGCCGCTGGTGCTCGGCTCGGTCAAGACCAATATGGGCCATTTGGAGAACTCGGCCGGTATCGCGGGATTCATCAAGACGGTACTCAGCATCAACCACGGCTACATTCCGCGGCACCTGCACTTCACCGCGCTGACTCCGAACGCGGGCGCGGGCGCGTCGAAGTTCACCATCGCCGCCGACGGGATGGAATGGCCGGCGGTGAGCCGGCCACGACGCGCGGGCGTCTCGTCGTTCGGCGTCAGCGGCACCAACGCCCACGTGGTGATCGAGCAGGCACCTGTCACCGAAACGGTTGCAGCGCAACCGGAACCGGCGGTCAGCACCCTGGTGGTGTCCGGGAAGACATCCGCGCGCATCGCGCCGATCGCGGCGATGCTGGCCGACTGGATGGACGGTGACGGCGCCGACGTGCCGCTGGCCGACATCGCCCACACCGTCAACAATTACCGCGGGCGGTACCGCAGCTTCGCGGCCGTCGTCGCACGTGATCGGGTGCACGCAATCGAAGGTCTGCGCGCGCTGGCCGCCGGCGAGCCGGCGACCGGTGTCGTCGAGGCCCGCGAGAAGCCGCACGGTTCGGGCACGGTGTTCTTGTATTCCGGTCAGGGTTCGCAGTGGGCCGGGATGGGTCAGCAGCTGCTGGTCGACGAGCCGGCTTTTGCTGCGGCGGTGGCCGAGTTAGAGCCGGATTTCGTTGCGCAGGTGGGTTTTTCGCTGCGTGATGTGCTGGTTGCCGGTGAGCCGGTGGTCGGTATCGAGCGGATTCAGCCGGTGCTGGTGGGCATGCAGCTGGCGTTGACGGCGTTGTGGCGGTCCTACGGGGTGGAGCCCGACGCGGTGATCGGTCATTCGATGGGCGAGGTGACCGCGGCGGTGGTGGCCGGCGCGTTGAGCCCGGCTGACGGTTTGAAAGTCATTGCGACGCGGTCGAAGTTGATGTCGCGGCTGTCGGGTCAGGGCGCGATGGCGCTCGTCGAACTGGGCGCCGAGGAGGCCGAGCGGTTCGTCGGCGAGTATCCGGACGTCACGGTCGCGGTGTATGCGGCGCCGGAGCAGACGGTAATCGCCGGGCCGCCCGATCAGGTCGACGCGGCCATCGCGGCGGTGGACGCGCAGGGCCTGCTGGCGCGCCGCGTCGAGGTCGACGTTGCCTCGCACCACCCGACCGTCGACCCGATCCTCGACGAATTGCGCACGGCGCTGGCCGATCTGAAGCCGCAGGCCCCGAAGATTCCGTTGATCAGCACCGTCGGTCAAGACGGCGGGGCGCCGAAGTTCGATGCGGACTACTGGGTGGTGAACCTGCGTAACCCGGTGCGGTTCAGCCAGGCCGTCGCCGCCGCGGCCGAAACCCACGCCACCTTCGTCGAAGTCAGCCCGCATCCGTTGCTCACGCACGGCATCGGCGAGACGTTGGCCTCGGTGTCCTCGCGTGACCGCTTCACCGTGACCGCGGCGATGAAGCGCGGCGACGACGAAACCCTGTCCGTCCACGAGCAACTCGCAACCCTCGGCGTCACCGAGCCGGTGACGAAGGGGCGGCGGCGCGTCGACATTCCCGCATCGCCGTGGCTGCATGCCAGCTACTGGGTCGAGAAGAAACCCGCCAACCGGCAGTTGCTCGACGTGCACCCGCTGCTGGGTGTGCACGTCGAGATGCCCTCCGGTCACGAGCACGTCTGGCAGACCGACTTCGGCAACCAGGCCGTCTCGCCGGCGGCCGTCTTCGCCGAGATCGCCGTGGCGGCCGGTTCTCAGGGGCTTGGCTTGCCGGTGGACGGGATTCAGGTCAGCGCCCTGGCCATCGAGAAGCCGTTGATCGTTGACGCGCACACCCGCCTGACCACGCAGCTGTCGCAGGACGCCGGCGCCAATCGCGTTGAAATTCATGCCCGTTCGAGCAGCGGAACCTGGTCTCGCTACGCGGTGGCCGACATCGAGGCAGCCCCGCAGGCTGCGCCGCCGGCGAACCGCGACGTCGAGCAGAGCATTGCGATCGTGCTGCCCGACGAGGTCGCGCATCACCCCGAATACCGCATCCATCCCGTGCTGCTGGACGCCGCGTTGCGCCAACTCGCCGCCGCCGTGCCCGCCGAGGCGGACGACGACACGTCGTACCAGCCGGTGTCGATCGAGACGATCCGGGTGTTCGGCGCGATCGGCGACCGGGTGCACTGCCACACCGAGCTGGCCGAGGCGCAGGGCGGCTATCGGGGCAGCATCGTCCTCACCGACGAAACCGGAACCCCGGTCGCGGAGCTCACCGGCATCGAGTTGCGTCCCGTCGACCTCAGCTCGGTGCCGATGGACCTCGGGCAGCAGATCTTCGACGCAGCGTGGGTGGCGAGCCCGGTGCCCGCCGGCGGCGCGGTGCCCGACGGCACCTGGGTGGTGCTGGCCGAAAAAATCGCTGAGACAACCGCTTTCGCCGATCAGATCGCGGCCGGGTTGCAAGCGCCGACCCGTCGCGTGGTCACTGGACCGCTGTCCGGCTCGGTGTCGGACACCTTCGCCCAGACCGCGGGTGACGCGAACTTCCCGCCGGTCGGCATTCTCGTAGTGCTGGACAACCGGCCGTTCGGCGGCGACGACACC
Organism: Mycobacterium cookii; assembly: GCF_010727945.1. NCBI lineage: Bacteria > Bacillati > Actinomycetota > Actinomycetes > Mycobacteriales > Mycobacteriaceae > Mycobacterium > Mycobacterium cookii. The sequence continues at coordinate 1,971,693 of NZ_AP022569.1, read as the reverse complement.
GATGCCGCGCTGAGCCGCGCGCAGGATTTGATCCTGGAGATCACCGCCGCTGCACACGCCGCGGTCGAAGGTTGGAAGGGCACCTCGCCGCGGTTGTGGGTGGTCACCCGCAACGGCCTGTCGGTCCGCGACGACGAACCCGGCGACCCGGCGGTCGGGGCGCTCAAGGGCCTGATCCGCAACTGGCGGTTCCCCGGGGAAGCGGCCCGCGTGCTGGCCGGCGAACCGGACTTGGGGGCCACCCTGCTCGACCTGGGCGACTCAGACGATCTTGTCGCGGCACTGACCGCCGAGTTGTCCTCGGCGGCGGACGATGACGTGGTTGCGCTGCGCGCAGACGGCCGTTACGCCGAGCGACTGGTGCGCGCGACGCTGGACCCCGGTCATGGCGAAGCGGTGGTCTGCGCCGACGGCTCCTACATCATCACCGGCGGCCTGGGCGGGCTCGGCACGGTCGTCACCCGCTGGCTCGTCGACCGCGGCGCCGGCCGCATCGTGCTCAACGGCCGCAGCGAACCGTCCGACGCCCAGCGCGCGGACCTCGACAAGCTGGCCGGCGACACCGAGATCGTGTTCGTGGCCGGCGACATCGCCACGCCGGGCGTCGCGGAGGAGCTGGTGGAGGCCGCCGAGCAGACCGGACGCCCGCTGCGCGGGCTGGTGCACGGCGCCGGCGTGACCGGCGACGGCCTGGTGGCCGCGCTGACCCGCGAAGGTATGGAACGGGTGTGGGCGCCCAAGGTCGCTGGAGCGCTGCGGCTCAACGCGGTGACTGTGACCCGGGAGCTGGACTGGTGGGTCGGCTTCTCGTCGATGGCCACGCTGCTGGGTCTGCCGGGCCAGCTGGCGTATGCGACCGGCAACGCGTGGCTGGACGCGCTGGTGGCGTGGCGACGCGCGTCGGGGCTGCCGGCCACCGCGATCAACTGGGGCCAGTGGTCGGGTGTCGGCATGAGCAAGTCGCTGACCTACAGCGTCCTGGACCCGATCACCCCCGACGAGGGCATCGAGGCGTTGCAGTCGCTGGTCGGCGGTCCGATCAAGCGGGTCGGCGTCGGGCGGCTGCGGCTCGACCGCGTCGTCGCGGCAACTCCGGAATTCCGCGAACTGGCCTACTTCGCCCAGCTGGTCTCCGAATTCGACGCGGTCACCGGTGTCAGCGCCGTCGAGCAGCGACCGGACGATGCGGACGGGTCGGTGGCCGCGGCGCCGGACTGGTCGCAATTGAGCGCCGAGCACCGGCTCACCGAGCTGCAGGCCAGGCTGCGCGCGATCCTGGCCCGTGAGCTGCGGATGTCGCCGTCGGCGGTCAACCTCGACGCACCGTTCCCCGAACTGGGTCTGGACTCGATGATGGCGATGACTGTCCTGAAAGAAACCCAGAAGCTGGTCGGAATCGACCTCTCGGCGAATATGTTGTTCAACCATCCGACCATCGCGTCACTGGCGACGTATGTGGCGGGCCTGCTTGCACCCCCGGAGGTGCCGGAGGAGGACGCTGACGATCTGGCAGCCGACTCGGCGGGCAGTGTGCTGGATGAGTTGTTCGACAGCGTCGAGTCCGCGTCGGCGGGCAGTGAGAGCGGAATCTTCTGATGGCGACGATTTACGACAGAGTCTCGGCGATGCCCGGCGACAAGCGGGACGCGCTGACGCAGCAGTTCGACAAGGCGTCGCGGGTCGCTTCTGCCGAGCCGATCGCGGTCGTCGGCATGGGCTGCCGGTTCCCCGGCGGCGCCGAGGGCCCGGAGGGCTACTGGAAGTTCCTGACCTCAGGTGGTGACGGGATCAGCGAAATCCCGGCGGACCGCTGGAACGCCGACGAGTTCTACGACCCCGACCAGTTCGCTCCCGGCCGGATGTCGTCGAAGTGGGGCGGCTTCCTGTCCGATGTGGCCGGCTTCGACGCCGACTTCTTCGGCATCTCTCCACGCGAAGCCGAAGCGATGGACCCCCAGCAGCGGCTGATGCTCGAAGTGGCCTTCGAAGCGCTCGAGCACGCCGGCATCGCGACCGAGGATCTGTCCGGCGTGCGGGCCGCCGTCATGATGGGCGTGTATTACGGTGAATACCAGACGATTTCGGCGGCCAACCCGGACGCCATCGATGCCTACTCGGCGACGGGCAACGCCCACGCTGTCGCGGTCGGCCGCATCGCCTACACACTGGGTTTGCGCGGTCCGGCGGTGGCGATCGACTCCGCATGCTCGTCGTCGCTGGTCACCATCCATCTGGCCTGCCAGAGCCTGCGGTTGCGGGAGAGCGACCTCGCCCTGGCCGGCGGCGTCAGCCTCATCCTGCGGCCGGAAACCCAGATCGCCATGGCCAAGTGGGGAATGCTGTCCCCGCAGGGCCGCTGTCATTCCTTCGACTCCCGCGCCGACGGGTTCGTCCGCGGTGAGGGCTGCGGCGTCGTGGTGCTCAAGCGGCTCACCGACGCGGTTCGCGACGGCGACCGGGTGCTGGCCGTGGTCCGCGGCTCGGCGGTCAACCAGGACGGCCGCTCCAACGGCCTGACCGCGCCCAACACCATCGCGCAGCAGGATGTCATCGCCCGGGCGCTGCGCAGCGCCGACGTGACGGCGGGCTCGGTGAACTTCATCGAGGCGCACGGCACCGGCACCGGGCTGGGCGACCCGATCGAATTCGAAGCGCTGGCCGACCAGTACGGCCGCGGCGACAAGCCGTGCGCGTTGGGCGCGGTGAAATCCAACTTCGGCCACCTCGAGGCGGCCGCCGGCATCGCCGGTTTCATCAAGGCCGCGTTGTCGGTGCAACGGGCTCAGATCCCGCCGAATCTTCATTTCGCGCAATGGAATCCGGCGATCGACCCCAAACCGACCCGGCTGTTCGTCCCGACCGAGCTCACCCCGTGGCCCGCCGAAGAAGGTCCGCGACGGGCCGCGATCTCGTCGTTCGGCATCGGTGGCACCAACGCCCACGTCGTCGTCGAGCAGGGCCCGGAACCGGCGCCGCTGTCGGAAGCCGAATCAGCTTCTCCGGTAACGACGTTGACGATCGCTGGCAAAACCGAGCAGCGCATCGCGTCGTGGGCGGCGGTGCTGGCCGAGTGGATGTCCGGCGACGGCGCCGGCGTGCCGCTGGCCGACATCGCCCACACCGTGAACCTCTACCGCACTCGCCACAACAAGTACGCCACCGTCTGCGCGCGTGACCGCGACGAGGCCGTGGCCGGGCTGCGCGCACTGGCAGCGGGGCAGCCCACGCCCGGTGTGGTCGGTCCGCGTGAGGCGCCTCGGGGTTCGGGCACGGTGTTCTTGTACTCGGGTCAGGGTTCGCAGTGGGCCGGGATGGGTCGGCAGTTGTTGGCCGACGAGCCGGCTTTTGCTGCGGCGGTGGCCGAGTTGGAGCCGGATTTCGTTGCGCAGGTGGGTTTCTCGCTGCGTGATGTGCTGGTTGCCGGTGAGCCGGTGGTCGGTATCGAGCGGATTCAGCCGGTGCTGGTGGGCATGCAGCTGGCGTTGACGGCGCTGTGGCGGTCCTACGGCGTGGAGCCCGACGCGGTGATCGGTCATTCGATGGGCGAGGTGACCGCGGCGGTGGTGTCGGGTGCCTTGAGCCCCGCCGACGGTTTGAAAGTCATTGCGACGCGGTCGAAGTTGATGTCGCGGCTGTCGGGTCAGGGCGCGATGGCGCTCGTCGAACTGGGCGCCGAGGAAGCGGAGAAACTGGTCGGCGACTACCCGGACATCACCATCGCGGTGTATGCGGCGCCGCAGCAGACGGTGATCGCCGGCCCGCCCGATCAGGTCGACGCGGCCATCGCGGTCGTCGACGCCCGCGGCCGGCTTGCCCGCCGCGTCGAGGTGGACGTTGCCTCGCACCACCCGACCGTCGACCCAATCCTCGACGAGTTGCGCACGGCGCTGGCCGATTTGATGCCGCGGGCCCCGAAGATTCCGTTGATCAGCACGGTCGGTCAAGGCGGCCGGGCGCCCTTGTTCGATGCGGACTACTGGGTGGTGAACCTGCGTAACCCGGTGCGGTTCAGCCAGGCCGTCGCCACCGCGGCCGAAAAGCACGCGAGCTTCGTCGAAGTCAGCCCGCATCCGCTGCTCAGTCACGCCATCGCCGGCACGCTCGAATCGGTTCGCCCGCGCGGCGGCATCCAGGTGGCCGCGACGTTGACCCGGGACAACCCGGAGACGTTGACGTTCCACACCCAACTGGCGACGGTGCGGCCACAATCGGCTGCCGCGGCCGACACCGGCGTCAAGCGAATCGCCGATCTGCCGCCGACCCCGTGGCAGCACGCCCGGTATTGGGCGGCGCCGACGGCGACCAACCGGCAACCGGCCAGCGCCCACCCACTGCTGGGCACGCACGTCGAATTGCCGTCCGGCCGCGACCACGTCTTCACCGCCGACGTGGGGACGGACCTCGTTCCCTACCTGCTCGATCACAAAGTGCACGGCCAACCGGTCATGCCCGGCACCGGCTTCGGCGAGATCGCGTTGGCGGCAGCCTGTGAGGCCCTTGGGTTGCCGGCGCAGTCGGTGTCCGTCGGCGTCGAGGTTGAGCAGATGCTGCCGCTCGGCGAGTCGACCCAGCTCACCACGCTGCTGACCCGCGGCGAGAAGGACGGTGACGAGATCCGCGTCGAGATCCACTCGCGCTCGGCCACCGGTGCCTGGATTCGTCACGCCGTCGCGAAAGTTGAAGTGGGACAGTCGGAAGCACCGACTGTGCCGCCCGCTTCGTCGGAACCCGGCACGGTGCTCTCGCCTGCCGATCTGTATGCCGCGCTGCGCGCCACCGGCCTGCACCACGGGCAGGCGTTCGCCGCGCTGACCCGCATCGTGCGGGGCCCCAACGGCACCTCGGAGACCGAGATCGTGCTGCCGGACGAGGCGACCGGCCATCGCGGATACCGCATTCACCCGGTGCTGCTGGATGCTGCGCTGCAGGGCCTTGCCGCAGCGCTGTCGAGCGAATCGTTGGCCGATTCCGACGAGGCGACCTATCTGCCGGTGTCCTTCGAGAAGATCCGGGTGTTTGGTGAAGTCGGACGCCGCGCCCGGTGCCGCGCCGAGTTGGTCAACCCAGACGCAGACGGGGCCGGCATCATGGGCCGCGTCCTGATCACCGACGACACCGGCAAGCCCACCGCCGAGATCAGCGGTATCTACCTGCAACGCGTGCAGCGCCGCACCGTGCCGATGCCGTTGGAGCAGAAGATCTTCAACACCGAGTGGGTGCACACCGAGGTCGACTCGGCGGCGCAGCCGGCCGACGGCAGTTGGCTGGTGCTGACCGACGGCGCCGAAGCCGAGGCAGTCGCGCGGGAATTCACCGCCGCATTCGGCTCACCGACCCGCCGGGTCGTCACCGCTGACCTGGCTCGGGAATCGGCTGTGCTGGAAGCGTTCTCGCAAGCCGCAGGAGACCCTGAGCTGCCACCGGTGGGCGTGGTCGTCTTCGCGGGCCGGGAGCCGTTCGACGGCTCGGAGTCCGACGACGCCGCGGGCCGCGGTCGCGACCTGACCTGGGCAGTCGCGTCGACGGTTCGCACGATCCTCACCGGCTGGCACGGCAAACCGCCTCGACTGTGGGTGGTGTCCCGCGACGGGCTGGCAGTCCGCGACGGCGAATCCGGCGATCCGTCGATCAGCGCATTGACCGGGCTGATCCGGGTGCTGGCCTACGAGCACCCGGACCTGCGCACCACGTTGGTCGACCTGCCCGGTGACGCAGTGGCCCGGCTGACCGACGAGCTCGGCCTGACCGGCGACGACATCATCGCCTGGCGCGACGAAAAGCGTTACGCCAAACGGCTTTCCCGCGCGACACTGAGTGACGCCAAGGCCGACACGGTGGTGCGGCCGGACGGTTCCTACATCATCACCGGTGGTCTCCGCGGGCTGGGCTTGGCCATGGCCCGATGGCTGGTCGACAGCGGCGCCGGACGCGTGGTGCTCAACGGCCGGTCCACACCGTCCGACGAGGCGCAGGCGCTGGTCGACGAATTGCAGCAGCGGGCGCAAATCGCCGTCGTGCTGGGCGATATCGCCGAGCCGGGCGTCGCCGAGAAGCTGGTGGACGCGGCTGAGGAGACCGGGCTGAGCTTGCGCGGCCTGATGCACAGCGCTGTCGTGCTCGACGACCAGATCGTCGCCGGCCTCAGTCAGGACAGCCTGGAGCGGGTATGGGCTCCGAAAGCCAATGGCGCGCTGCGGTTGCACTCGGTGACTTCGGGTGACAAAGGCGCAGAACTCGATTGGTGGCTCGGCTTCTCCTCGACGTCGTCACTGCTGGGGGCGCCCGGGCAGGGCGCCTACGCCGCCGCCAGCGCCTGGCTCGACGGTCTGGTCGACTGGCGACGGGCGTCGGGTTTGCCTGCCACCGCGATCAACTGGGGTCAGTGGTCCGATATCGGCGTCGCCCGTACCTTGACATTCAGTGCGCTGGACCCCATTTCACCGGCCGAGGGCATCGAGGCGCTGGAAGCCATCCTGGCCAGCCGGCCGGTCAATATCGGTGTGGCCCGGCTGCGGCTGGACCGCGCCGCGGCGGCGTTCCCGGAGATCCAGCAACTCGGCTACTTCGCGAAGTTGGCCGAGGAACTCGACATCGACAGCGAGGACGACGACTGGGCCGGTCCCGACGCGTTGCGCGAACTCGTTGCCGCCGAAGCCAACCAGGTCGTTATCGGGCGACTCGCCACCCGGATCCTGGCTATCATGGGTTACCCGAAAGACAGCACGATCGACGCCGATCGGCCGCTGACCGAGCTGGGCATGGATTCGCTGATGGCCGTGCGAATTCGGAACACGGTCCGCGGCGACTTCGGTGTCGAGCCGCCGGTGGCCCTGCTGCTGCAGGGGGCCTCGCTGGCCGCGTTGACCACCGACCTCATCCGCCAGCTCGGCCTGGAAGAAGTAGACAAGGCCGAAAGCGCAGGCGGAGTTCGTGATCGAGCCAAGCAGCGTGCCGCAGCCCGGCAGCGCGCCGCCGCGCGGCGAAAGGTAGGAGACCGAGTGTGACCAGCACCAGCGAACTGCCGCCCAACGCGATCGCGGTTGTCGGCATGGCGGCCAGGTTGCCCGGCGCCAACACGCTGTCGGCGTTCTGGGACAACCTGGTTCGTGGCGAGGAGTCCATCGTCACGCTGTCCGAGGATGACCTGCTGGCCGAGGGCATTCCGGAGAAGGCGCTGGCGAATTCCGCCTATGTGCGGCGCGCCGCGTTGATGGACGGAATCGAGGAATTCGACGCCGACTTCTTCGGCTTCACTCCGCAGGTGGCCCGCTCGACCGATCCGCAGCACCGGCTGTTCCTGCAGACCGCGTTTCACGCGATCGAGGACGCCGGCTACGACCCCGCCGAGATCGAGGGCACGGTGGGTGTCTATGCGACGAGCACCACCAGCGGGTATCTGCTGCACAACATCATGTCCAATTATGACCCCAATGTGGTTATGGGACAGGGCATCACGTTTGACATGGTCAACCTGTCGATGCAGAACGACAAAGACTACCTGGCCACCAAGGTGGCGTACGCGCTGAATCTGCGCGGCCCCGCGCTGTCGGTGCAGACGGCGTGCTCGTCGGCGTTGGTGGCGGTGCACCTGGCCTGCCAGAGCATCCTGAACGGCGAGTGCGAGGTGGCGCTGGCCGGTGGGGCGTCACTGCGCATCCCGCATCACGTCGGATACTGGTACGCCCCAGGCTCGATGGTGTCGCCGACCGGCCACTGCCGGCCATTCGACGCCCGCTCCGACGGCACGATTTTCGGCAGCGGTGTCGGAGTCGTGGTGCTCAAGGCGCTGCAGGATGCCGTCGACGACGGCGACCGGATCCACGCCGTGATCCGCGGTTCGGCACTGAACAACGACGGCTCGACGAAGATGACCTACGCTGCCCCGACCGCCGCCGGCCAGGCCGACGTGATCGCCGAGGCGCACGCGATCGCCGAAGTCGACGCGTCGGAGATCAGCTACATCGAGACGCACGGCACCGGCACGCCACTGGGCGACCCGGTCGAAATCGAAGGCTTGCGGCAGGCTTTCGAGGTTTCCGAAGAGCCTCGTCAAGGCCCCTGCTACGTCGGCTCGGTCAAGTCCAACATCGGTCACCTGGAATCGGCGGCCGGCATCGCCAGCCTGATCAAGGCGATCCTGTGCCTCAAGCACCGGGCCATTCCGGCGACGCTGCACTACACCAGCCCGAACCCCGAATTACACCTCGACCGTGGACCTTTCAAGGTCCGCAGCGAATACGGCCCCTGGGAGTGGGACGGTGTGTTGCGTGCCGGCGTCAGCTCCTTCGGTGTCGGCGGTACCAACGCGCACGTGGTGCTGGAGGAGGCGCCGCCGGTGCCGGTCTCGACCCCGAAGCCCGGCCCCCAGGTGCTGCTGATGTCGGCCCGCAGCCCCGAGGCGCTGCAGCAGTCGCGCACGGCGCTGGCTGCCGCGATCTCCGGCAGCGACGCGCTGAGCCTGACCGACGTCGCCTACACACTCGGCCGTCGCCGCAAAGAGAAGATCCGGATGGCCGCGGTCGTCAACGACGAGCAGCACGCGAGAACCGTGCTGGAGACCGCCGAGAACGACAACGTCTTCATCGGCGAATTCGCTGAGAACAAAGACAATTCGGATCAGGTCGTCTTCCTGTTCCCCGGTCAGGGTGCACAGCACATCGGGATGGCCCGCGGACTGTACGACGGCGAGCCGGTGTTCGCCGAGCACTTCGACCAGTGCGCCGCCGGCTTCAACGCGGAGCTCGGTGTCGACCTGCGCGCGGAGATCTTCGAAGGCACCGCACGCAATCTGGAGCGCACCGACCGCACCCAGCCCGCGCTGTTCACCGTGGAGTACGCGCTGGCCAAGCTGATCGAAAGCTACGGTGTGCGGCCGGCGGCGATGGTCGGGCACAGCATCGGCGAATACGTCGCGGGCACCATCGCCGGCGTCTTCGACATCGAGACGGCCATCAAGGTGGTCTCGATGCGCGCCCGGCTGATGCACGCCGCACCCCGTGGCGTGATGGTCGCAGTCGCGCTGGGCCCCGATGCGCTCGCCGAGCACCTGACCGGTGACGTCGACATCGCCGCGATCAACGAGCCGGGCGGCTGCGTGGTCGCCGGGTCCGAGGAAAGCATCAAGGCATTCAGCGATCGGCTCAAACAGAACGGCGTCGTTGCGCGTCGGGTCCGCACCTCGCACGCGTTCCACTCGCGGCTAATGGACTCGATGATCCCGGAATTCACCGGCTTCCTGTCCCGGCAGACGCTGCGTGAACCGCAGATTCCGTTGCTGTCCAACGTCACTGGGACCTGGCTGGCCGCCAGCGAGGCCACCAACCCGTCCACCTGGGCGCGCCAGGTCCGCTCGACGGTGCGGTTCTCCGACGAGATCGACGTGCTGCTCGGCGATCCGCGCCGCGTCCTGGTCGAGGTCGGCCCGGGTGGCACGCTGACCGCCTCGGCGACACGGCACCCCAAGTGGTCGACCGAACACCACGCCGTGCGGCTGATGCGCCACCACGCCCAGAACCGCGACGACCGCGACGCGTTCCTGTTGGCGCTGGGCCAACTCTGGGCCGCCGGGGTCGACGTCGACTGGGCGCCGCTGCGCGGCGGGCAGTCCGGCCGTCTTCTCACGCTGCCCGGTTACCCCTTTGAGCGGCAACGGCATTGGATCGAGCACCGCCAGACGACGTGGACGGGTGACGCCGCGGCGACCAACGGGGCGGCCGCCGCGTCGACCGGCGGTGCCGAGGCTGCGCAGGCCAGCGCGTCCGGCAAGTCGGCGATGGAAGCGACGCTGCAACGCATCTGGGGCCAGTGCCTCGGGCTGCCCAATGTCGAACGCAACGCGAACTTCTTTGAGCTGGGCGGTGATTCGCTGGTCGCGATCAGCGTCGCGATGAACGCCTCCAACGAAGGCCTGGACCTCACGCCGCAGGATCTTTACGAGAATCAGACGGTTGCCGCGTTGGCCAAGGCGCTGACGGCCCGCTACGCGGCCGGCGGCCTGGGCCGGCAGGCGCCGGGTGAGGTCACGCATCCGCCGGTGCCGCCGAACATCTCCTACTTCCTCGAGCACGGCGTGCGTGAGCATGAGCAGTGGCGTGTACCGCTGATCCTGCAACTGCGCCCCGACGTGCAGGTCGACGATGTCTGCGCGGTGCTGACCGCGCTGCGCAACCACCACGAGGCGCTGCGCCTGCGACTCGTCGAACGCGCAGGCACCTGGGAGCAGAATGTGAGCGAGCCCTCGGAAGGGGAGGCCTTCGCCGACTTGGCCACCCGCTCGCTGCCGGAAGACATCAAACCGGGCACGCCGCAGGAACGCGATGCGCTGCTGTCGACCCTGATCGACGTTGTCCGCCAACAAGACCCATCCAACCCGCTGATCGCGACGTATGTCCGCGGCGTACCAGGCGGCTCGTGCTACCTCGCGATCAGTGTGCGGGCGATCGTGGCCGACAACGCGTCGCGCGACATCCTGCTGACCGATACCTTCACCGCGTTCGGGCAACAACTGGCCGGCGAAGAGATTGCGCTGCAACCGGTCACGACGCCGTGGACCGAGTGGTCGCAGCGCTGCGCGGCACTGGCCGTGCACCCGGCGGTCGTCGAAAGCCGCGACTACTGGCTGAAGACGGCGACGGCGCCGACGCTGAGGGTGGCGGGCGAGCAGACCGCCGGAGCGCCGGGCCTGCAGGACCTGGCCCGTAGCGCGTTGTCGCTGACGGTCGCGGAGACGACCGAGATCGACGACGCCCGCCGGCGGCTGCGGGTGCCGATCGACGAAATGCTGTTGGCCGCATTGGGTCGGACGATCGCCCACCAGTTCGGCGACGGGACCGTCGCCGTCGACCTCAGCGGCGAGGGTCGCTCGGTGCTCAAGCCCGACGTCGACGTGCGTCGCACCGTCGGCTGGTTCAACACCGTTTACCCGGTCGCGCTGAGCTGCACCAAGCAGGACGGCGCCAAGCGGCTGCTCGACGACGTGCACGACACGCTGACTGCCGTCCCACACTACGGAATCGGCTACGGGCTGCTGCGTTACCTGTATGCCCCGACCGCGCGACAGCTCGGCGCCACCGGCCCGGCCGACATCTTCTTCTCCTACATCGGCACGATCCCGGATCTGCCGCCGCTGGGCGACGATGTCGCGGTCCGATTCGACTCCGACACCGCGCTACCGGTGCGCGAAGCGATCGCGGGGCTGGGTCACCCGATCGAATTACGGGTGTTCCGCACAGCGGGTGTGCTGCATCTGGACTGGTGGTACGACAGCCGCCGGGTCGACGCGGCCACCGTGCAGGCACTTGCCAGTGGCTTCTCCCAGACACTGCTGGAGCTGATCCGCGAGGCGCTCGCCGAGGACGAGATGGACTCCGGCAGCGATGAACTCGAACTGGTGGACTTGTCTTAGAAAGGACAGGTCCGGCTTAGAGAGGCGCAACGTGTTTCCATCGTCGGTCATCCGCAAGCTGGCGCTCAGCGAAGAGATGCTCGCCGAGACGCACAACTTCGTGGGTCTCGCCGCGCAAATGCAGGGTCCGATCGACATCGACGCGCTGTCGGACGCTTTCGACACCTTGCTCGAGGCGCACCCGGTGCTCACCGCGCGCCTCGAGCGTGGAGAGGACGGCCGCCACGAGTTGGTGGCCGATGATCTGCTTCACTCCGGCATCGAGGTCGTAGAGGTCGACGGTCCTGACGATGAGGGGCCCGCACCGCATTTCGACCAAGGCGAGGCGCTGGTTCACCTGCGGGTGACCATCCGCGACGGTCAGGCGCACCCGACGCTGTACGTGCACCACGCGCTGGCCGACGGGCACCACATGTACGGCCTGATCGAAGAGTTGCTGTCGTTCTACACCGACCTGGTCGGCAAAGGACAGACCGGTCCGGTCACCGCCCAACCGGCGCCGGAATCGATCGAGACGGTGCTCGCCGACCGGGGGATCCAGAAGGGGCCGCGCTCGGGGATCGAACGTTTCATGCCGGCGCTGTTCGCCTACGACCTCCCGCCGTCGCGGCGTGCCGACACCGGTGTCAAACCCTCTGAGCCGGTGCGTGTTCCGATGGTGTCAGCGCGGCTGAGCGAAGACCACACCCGCGCCCTGGTCGAGCTGTGCCGCGCGGAAAGGCTCGGGCTGCACTCGGTGCTGTCCGCCGCGATCCTGATCGGGGAGTGGGAGGTTCGAGGCAAGCTGAACATTCCGGTCCCGTTCATCTACACCGTCGACCTGCGGTACTTCCTGAACCCGCCGGTGTCGGCAACCGGATGCACGAACCCGGTCGGTCTGGGCACCTACCTCGCCGAAATCAACCACAAGACAACGGTTGTCGACCTCGCGCGCGATATCGCCTTGACCTTCAAGGCAGACCTCGACGAGGGCGTCATCCAGCAGTCCCGGCTGCACTTCAGTCCGCAGTATGTCGGCAACGCGCCGGGAATGCCCGACGTGGTCCTGCTGTCCGACAACGGTCTGGTACCTCCGGTGCGCACACCTCCGGGTGTGGAGGTGACCGCCACACACGGCGAGCTCTACTTCGCCGTCAGCGCCGGAATCGAGATCTACTTCACCCAGATCTACGCCGACCAGCTCAACATCGAGTACAACTCGCACGGGCCGGAGCCGGAGAAGTCGGTCGCGGCCATCCAGGCGCAGCTGGTCGCCGTCGCCGAGCAGCACGCCACCAGTGGTGTCAGCTGACCGGGCCGAAGGCGTAGCGGTGGTACTGGAATGTCCGGCGCAGCGGCGGCAGCGGGCGAACCAGCTGCCGCATCAACCGGAAGACGCCGGATGCCCGGCCGAAAGTGCTTGCGTCGAAGAAGGTTACGGCGCTCAACAACCGCACCCCGGACAGCTTGTTCACCACATCGGCGGCGTTGTTGACCGCCCAGTACAGCTTGGAACCGGACTGCCGCTGCAGGCGGTGCGTCTTCTGCGACCGAACGACGAGCCGACTGTAGTAGTCGATCTGTATCTCCCCGGACCCGAATCGGTCGACGACGTGCTGCAGCAACGCGATGCCGTCGGCTTCGGTCAGGTACATGCTGATCCCCTCGGCCAACAACAACGTCGGACGGTCGGCCGGGATCTGGTCGAGCCAGGACGGATCGGTCGCCGGTGTGGCCACCAGGTGGTAGTTTCCTCGGCTCGGAAAAACCTTCTCGCGCAGCGAGATGACCGCCGGATAGTCGACGTCGTACCACTCGACGCCGGGCCCGGGGTTCAAGCGGAAGACCCGGCTGTCCAACCCACAACCCACGTGGATGACCGTGGCCTGCGGATGCGCGGCCAGAAATTCGCCGGCCCAGACGTCGAACTGGGCCGTCCGTACCGTCACCAACGGCGTCCAGCGGTCGGTGACCTTCAGGCCGCTCCAGTCGTAGTCGATCCGTGCCACCGCGTCCTTGGCGAAGGTGTCACCCAGGATGGGCCGAGCCCAGTCGGCGTCGAGGGCCTTGCAGTACAGCGTGGTCAGCATTGTCTGCGAGGGACCGCTGAGGTCGACGGATACTTTGTCGGTCACGACCCCGAAGCTTAGTGGTGATCGCAAGCGCTGCGGAGCAGGGCGCAGCGGGTCACCACGGACGATAGTGTGCGACATTTGACAATGGAGGAAGCCATGACGGATACGACCGCTCGACCGCCACGGGTCTTGCTGCTGTACTACTCCTACACCGGGCAGTCGCAGAAAGTCCTCGACACCGCGGGTGAGGTGTTCCGCGGCCGGGGATGCGACGTGCAGACCGCCGAGATCAAGTTCACCGACCCGAAATACTCCGAGAAGTTCTCGCGATTCCCGATGCGCCGGGTGTGGCCCGACATGCTCAGCGTGCTGAACGCGCAGAAGCGCAACGAGACCGGTGAGATCCAAACCCCGGATACCGTGCGCGACGGCGACTACGACTTGATCCTGATCGGCTCGCCCACTTGGTGGGACAACGTCAGCATGCCGCTGCGCTCCTTCCTGAAATCCGATGAGGCACGTAAGCTACTGTCCGGCAAGCCATTTGCGGTCTTCGTCGTGTGCCGGACGTTTTGGCGCGAGAACCTCGAAGGCGTGCGTGAGCTCGCCGAGGCGCAGGGTGGTCGCTACGTCGACGAAATCCACTTCACCTATCCCGGCGACAATCTGCACTCGATGCTGGCGCTGACCAGCTATCTGGGCACTGGGGAGTACCGCAAGCGATCGCTGGGTCTCAAGCTTCCGCCGACGAACGTGCAGCCCGAACAGCTGGAGCAGGCGCGCGTTTTCGCGTCCCGCTTGGCGGATCGGTTGCTGTCCAAGACCTCGGCAGCGCCCGGCCAGGAAACGATCTAGATGCCGCGTTCATTCGACGTCGCCGTCGACTCGCCAGTCAGCGTCGACGAGGTGCTCACCGCATTCAGTTCCGAGGACTACTGGCTCTCCCGGATCGCGACCCAGAGCGGGCGCTCCACGCTGGAATCCGTCGTGGTCGACGACGGCCGCACCGTGCGGGTGACGACAGAGCAGGACCTCGGCCCTGACCTGTTGCCCGGGATCGTTGCCAAGTTCTATCGACATGACATCAAAATCCGGCACACCGAGACGTGGACGCCGTCGGGCGACCAATTGCGGGGCGAGATCAGCGTCGCGGTGTCCGGCGCGCCGGGTTCCGGTTTGGCCACCGCGTCGGTTGCGCCGACCGACGACGGTTCGGTGCTGACGGTGAATGGGACAGTCGAATTCAAGGTGCCGCTGGTCGGCGGCACGGTCGAAAGCTTCATCGCGCGCGAATTCGCCAAAGGGGTACCGGATCTCCAAGCCTTCACCGCGAGGTGGGTCACCGAGAACGCATGAGCGACGACTCCCACTACGCCGACGCATTTCGGGTGGCCCCCAGCACATCCGACGCGCTCGCCGGCCTGAGCATGCCGTTGGCGGATGCGATGCTGACCCAGCGGGCGGTACGGCGGGTGCATCCCGAACCGGTGGACGACGCCGTGGTGTTGAAGTGCATCGAATTGGCGTTGCACGCACCGACCGGTGCCAACGGCCAGAACTGGGAATTCATCGTCGTCAAGGACCGCCGCGTCATCAAGAAACTCGCCGGCCGCTACCGCAAAGGCTGGAAGTTCTCCTACGGCGGGTTGCTCAGCAGTGCGGGCGACAACGACGAGTCGCTGGCCAAGGTCATCCGCGCGGCACAGTGGCAGGTCGACCACTTCACCGAGATCCCGGTCTTGGTGGTCGCCTGTCTTCGCCTGACGGTCCGCGAGGGTCGCGCGCCGTATTCCCTGATGCCGCATGCCGCCCTGTCCGGGTACTGGGGATCGATCTACCCCAGCGTGCAGAACCTGCTACTGGCCGCCCGCGCAATGGGTTTGGGTGCGTCGCTGATCACCCTGCCGCTATGGGGGGTGTCGCGGGCGCGCAAGATTCTCGGTCTGCCACGCTCGGTGACACCGTGTTGCGTTGTGGCCCTTGGTTGGCCGCGCGGCCGCTACGGGCCGACCACTCGCGTACCCGTCGAGCAGGTGGTTCACCTCGATGCCTACGGCAACCGCGCTTGGCTCAGGCGAGGGTGACGACGTCGATACTGCCTGTCAGAGCAGACATTTGACGGTGAGTTGTTAGACACCCAACCAAATATGAGATTCACAAGAGTCCACACCCCAGCGGCGCGAGCTGACGTTCTCTGAGTCTAGTTTTAGAAACGCCGAAAGCTTTCACAACCGAAAAGGGGGGCCCGCCATGCAGATTGCTGCGCGTCCATATGCCATGGCGGGTGCGGTGCTCTTGGCGACCAGTCTCGTCGCCGTCACTCCGAGCGCGCAGGAAGCTCTGACGCTCCCGATACGCAGCATCGAAACCCAGCTGATGGACGCGTCGCTTCTCAACGTTCCGATCAACTTGCTCTACGACATCGCGAATATCCCGTTCAACGAGGTCGAGGCGCTCAACTCGGTTGCCGGATCACTGTTTTTCGGCGGGAACTGGTGGGTGCCGAGCTCGACGAACCTCTGGGGTATCGACCCCGGTGACCCGACGCACGTTGCGCTGTTGACGAATCTGTTCGCGCCGTTCCCGGATCTGAACGAAGGCCTCGGCGGATTGCAGTACCAACTCGACGGCTTTCTCGCCGCCGAACTCCCGGTGAGCGATTCGTGCGACGCCGAGACCTGCTTCCCGATGACCCCGCCCGAGGTCATCACCGGCAGCACCTCGTTCGACCGCGCCATCGGCTTCGTCAACGCCCTCACCGGTCAGGGCAGCGGGGAGAACTTCGGGCTGTTCCAGAACTGGTTCAAGGTGCCGATTCAGGACCTGATCAACGGTTACACGTTCAACGACGCGACCAGTCCCAGCGGGCCGGCGTACGCCGATCCGGTCTTCGGCTTCCCCAACGGTGGCGGAAACCCGTTCGAAGGAGGCACGGTCGGCGCCGACGAAATGCCCTGGAACGGCCACACGTTTTATTTCAATCTTCTCCAGCCGTTCGACAATTACTGGCAAAGCCTGCTGGAAGACCCGGCGACCGACGGCGACATTCCGGGCACCGATATTCAGCTGCCCACCTTCGAAAACTTTGGTCAGTCGCTGCAATCGGTCGCCGCATCGCTGATTGTGGCCTTCAATCCCTACACGGCGGGCAGCCCCGCGTGCCCGGCGATCTGCGACCTGCCCGAGAGCCTGACGACCCGGGCGCTCGTCGACATGCTGGACCCCAACGATTCCAACCCGATGATCCAGGCTTGGCTGAACGCGGACATCCCGAACAACAATGCGACGCCCGATCAGGTCAACGCGGCCATCGCTCTGCTGCAGACCGGGATTTTCAACTTGACTCCCGAGCAACTCGACGGGGTCATCGGACAACTGGAAGACATCAACCCGGCGCTGCCGGCATTGGCCGTCAACGCCGGGTTCATCACCGACCCGGGCTACCTGGCGTTTGTGACCGACCCCGGCGCCGAGTTCGACCCCGTTTACGGCGGCTACAACCCTGCGCTGGTCTGGCCGGACATCCTGCAACTATTCGGTGTCGACCCTGCCGGGACGGCCGTCGGTTTCGAGGCCGCATGGACGGCGGATCTGAGCGCTTTGTTCGGTGGCCTTGATCCAGCGGAGATATCGGAAGACTTCAGCGGATTACTGGCCGCGTTTGATCCGGCCGCGTTGTCGCTGGACTGGGCCACATTGTTGGGAGGATTCGATCCGGCCGCGCTGTCGGCGGAGTGGGCCAATTTGGTGGACGACCTCACCGCGGCGTTCATTCCCGACCTGGCGACCTCTGCGCTGACGATGTTCTGACTGCGGTTCTACCGCCGCGCTTACGTCCGGCTCAGGACACTTTCGACAAATCACGGTTGCGTTATTGGCCGTCGAGTCCAACATGTTGGATGGTTGGTTCATTTAGTTAAACGGAAGTGTTAATTTGCTGTGAGTCGAGCCAGGATGGACTTCAGCAACAATTTCAAATTCCGTAACAACTTAGAATTTCTTAGTGTATGTTCAGTCCCTGTTGAGGCATCGAACACTGAAGTGAAGGGGGAGCCGTGCTGGCTGCTTCACGTCCTTACGCACTGGCCGCGGCGGCACTCGCAGCGGTCAGCACTGTCGTCGTCACTCCGGTGTTGGCGCGTCAGGTCCCGCTCGCGGTTCGCCAGATCGAGACCAAGCTTGTCGACGTGGGCATCGACAACATCCCGATGAACCTGTTCGACGACATCCTGAACATCCCTTACAACGAGACCGTGGGCGGTGGCCTGGCCACCATGGCGAACTCCTTCTTGTTCACCGGGACCTGGTGGGTGCCCAGCTCGTCGAACCTCTGGGGTATCGACCCTGGTGACCCGACGCACATCGCGTTGATCGACAACTTCCTGCCGTTCACCGCTTTCACCGAGGGATTCACCAACTCCGCCGGCGTGTACGAGCCGGGCCTGAACTACGAATTCGCCGGCTTGCTGGCCGCCGAGCTCCCAGTGAGCTCGTCGTGCGACGCCGCGTCCTGTTTCCCGATGACGCCTCCGGAGGTCGTCACCGGCAGCACCCAGTTCGACCGCGACATCGGGTTCTTCGACGCGCTCATGGGGAAAGCCACGGACGCGAACGGCGAGCCCTTCGGGCTGTTCACCAACTTCTTCCACGTGCCGCTGCAGGAATTGATCAACGGTTACACGTTTGGGTCCAATGACCCGGGCATCGTCGATCCGAGCGGGCCGGTCCAATCCCTCTACGGCTGGGGTACCAGCGGCAATCCGTTCGAAGGTGGCACAGGTGCAGGCAACACCATGCCATGGGACGGCGTCACCTACCACCTCAACTTGCTGCAGCCGTTCCAGACCTTCTACGACAGCTTGTTGCAGACGCCTGCGACCGATGGCATCGGCGGGACCGGTATCGAGTCCTTCACGTCCACGGATGTCGCCCACACCTTCGAGAACCTGCTGGCCGGGTCGATCATCAGTTTCGACCCGTTCACCGAGGGCAGCCCGGCCTGCCCGGCGCTATGCAACATCCCCAGCCAGGACCAGGTCCCGGGGCTGATCGCGGAACTCTCCAAGATGGACCCGTCCAATACGACGCTGTCGGACTGGGTGACCAACTACGCGATCGACCCGTCGTTGGTCAACGAGCCGACGCAGGACCAGATCAACGCATCGGTGGCGCTGCTGCAGACGGGGGTCTACAACCTGAACATCCAGGAGCTGACCGACGTCGACAAGGGGTTGGCAAGCATCAACGCCGAGCTACCGCAGCTGCTCACCAACGCGGGCTACTACACCGATCCTGCTTACGTGCAATATTCCATCGATCCCAGCAGCGTCACCGACCCGACGACTGGCCAGATCGATACGGTGTACGGCGGCTACAACCCTCAAGAGGTCTTCAACGACATGATCATCATGTTCGGCACCCAGACCAACGTGAGCCAGTTGAGCAACGCCGAACTGCTGTGGTTCCTGGCCGACCCGCTGAGCAGCCCCGACCCGTACAACGGCGGAGTGGTCGACGGCGCCGCAGCGGTTCCCGGGTTGTTCAGCTCGGCCGCCGCGGACTCGGTCGGTGGCAGCTCAGCTCTCGGGCAGTTCTCGACGGACCTGAGCGCGCTGTTCGCGAGCTTCGGTACGACGGCCGGCGCGGACGCACTGAGTGCGGCGCTCTCCGAACTGTCGGCGCAGATCAGTGCGGACCTGGCGAGCTTCGTTCCGCAGTCGGTGCTGAGCATGTTCTAAACGCACAGCGCAACAATGGGGCCCCCCGCGAATGCTGGGGGCCCCATTGTTTATCGGCGCGATTGCATTAATTGTGCTCAGGTCGAATAGTCGGCTAGCAAATTCGCAAAATTGCATAGTGGTCTGCCATTCTCAATTCACTTACGGAATCTTGACGGTGATAGTCACCTCCCGAGTGGCACAGCACGGTGCATCCCCGGTACGTTCAGCGGGCATCGGTCCAACGGGGTGGAAGGGGGGCGCCGTGCTGGCTGCCTCGCGTGGGTATGTCCTGGCAGCTGCCGCGTTCGCGGCGACCAGCGCCGTCGTCGTCACCCCGGCCGTTCCGCGGCCCTCGCAGGTTCCCGTCCGTCACCTGGAGACCCGTCTGGTCGATGCCGAGTCGGTGCTCAACATCCCGGTCAACTTGTTCGACGACATCGCGAACATTCCCTACACCGAACTCCAAGGCTTCAACGTCCTCGGGGATTCACTGTTGTTCAGCGGCGACTGGTGGGTGCCGAGCGCCACCAACCTGTGGGGAACCGACCCGGGGGACTTGGGTCACTACATGGGACTGCTCGACGTGCTGATCCCCTTCCCGCAGATCTCCGGGCTGGACCAGCCGGAGATCGATCCGACCGCCGACGCGAGCGGTACCGCCGGGTTGGCACAGCAGATCGGTCTGCTCGCGGCTGCCGAACTCCCGACGAGCGCCTCCTGCGACGCGGAAACCTGCTTCCCGATGACGCCGCCGAACATCATCACCGGCAGCACCTCTTTCGACCGCGACATCGGCTTCCTGCAAGCCCTCTCCGGAAACGCAACCACCCAAGACGGATCGTCGTTCTCGCTGTTCTCGGACTGGCTCAAGGTGCCACTGTCGGACCTGACGAACGGATACACGTTCGGAAGCAGCGACACCGGCATCGTTGACCCCAGCCCCAACGCAACCAACGGCGGTGGGGTGCTCGGCGAATTCGGCTTCCCCGGCACCACTGGTACCGGCGGAACCGCCGGCGACATGCCGTGGGACGGCGTGACGTTCAAGCTGAACCTGTTGGGGCCCTTCCAGGACTTCTACAACAGCTTGCTCGCGACTCCCTCGACGTCGGGCATCGACGGCACCGGCATCGACCTTCCCGGCGCCACCGATCTCACCCAGTCCGTCCAGAATTTCCTCGGCGGGCTGGTCGTCGCCTTCGACCCGTTCGTCGAGGGAAGCCCGGCGTGCCCCGCAGCGTGCGACCTACCTGCGAGTGACACCCAGTTGGGCCTGATGCAGGACATCCTCGCGCTGGACCCGAGCAACCAGACCATCGCGCAGTACGTCGCGAACTTCCCCGACAACAACGCGACCATCACCGAGGCCGAACAGTCCGTCGCGCTGCTGCAGACGGGTGAATACAACTTGTCGCTGGACAACCTGCTGAACTACGACGCCTTGCTGGCACAGATCAACCCCGAGCTGCCGGTCCTGTTCACCAACGCGGGCATCGTCACCGACCCGAACTACGTGGAGTTCGCCAACGGCACGGCGGCCTTCGACCCCACCTACGGCGGTTACAACCCCTACGCCGAATTAGGGGACTACTACACACTTCTCACCAACAACGAGTGGAATTTCGGTGCTCTGGCCACCGACTTGAGCAACCCCAACACCTTGTACTACCTGTTCGATCCCGCGTCTGAGAACGTCACAACAGGCACGACGTCGCTGGCCGGGGCGGCCACGGATCTGAGCGGCGGGCTGGGCGGCTTCGATCCCAGCACGCTCTCGACCGACCTGACGTCGCTGTTGTCCGGCCTGGGCACGACCGCCGGTGCAGAGACCCTGAGCCAGCTGGTCTCAGAGCTCGGGACCCAACTCGCCACGGATCTCGGTGCTCAGCTGCCGGCGTCCCTTGCGACTCTGTTCTGACTCAGCCCTTGAGGCCCGTCGACATGACGCGGTCCCACATCCGGTCGCTGAGCAGCGCCCGGGCTAACACCGAGGCTTTCCCGGACGCCCCGACGATGTAGCGGGGTCTAGGGTTCTTGGCCTTGATCGCGCGCACCACCGCGCGGGCCACGGTGTCGGCGTCGACAGTCGCCCCGGGCGTGGTGGCCAACCGGCGGGTCGTTTCTGAGTAGCGAATCTTGAACTCGCCGTAGGGATCATCGTCGGGATAGGAGTGCACCGTGTCGAATTGCGAGGAGACAAACGGCGTTCGAACCCCGGTCGGATCGATCAACACGACCCGGACGCCGAATTGCGCCACCTCGGCACCCAGCGACAACGACAACGCTTCGACGGCATACTTCACCGTGTGATAGGCGCCGGCGCCCGGGCTGGTGAATCGTCCACCGGTACTGCCGATCGTGACGATCGTGCCGGACCTGCGAGCCCGCATGCCCGGCAACACGGCCTGCGACAAATGAAGTGTCGCAACCACATTGGTCTCGAATAGCGCTCGCAATTCGTCCAGCGCGACCTGTTCGAGCGGGCGGGGGAGTGGGTACCCGGCGCTGTTGACCAGAACGTCGACCCCGCCGTGCTCGGCCTGGATTTCCTCGATGACGAGCGACGCGGCGCTCTCATCGGTCACGTCGAGGGATCGAGCCTGTAAACCCTTGGCACGCAATGCATCCAGCGCTTCTGGGTTTCGGCCGGTTGCGAACACGGTATAGCCGCGGTCGTGCAGCCGGTAGGCGGTGGCCTGGCCGATGCCGCTTGTCGCACCCGTGATCAAGGCGACAGGCTTGGCGTTCAACGGATCGAGGTCAGCTTGTCAGAGCGAGCTGGCGAGCGTCTGGAAGAAGCCGGCCATATCCGTCGCCATCATCGGGAAGTACGAGCCGAATTCCACCGCTATCGGGTTGGTCGATTCCGACAGATCAGTCGTCAACAGAGCGAGCGACGTCGCCGCATCTGAAGCCGCTGAAGCGTCGGAAATGGTCGTACCAGCGGTAAGGGCGCCAGCCTCCAGTGCCGAAATATCCGGAACGTACGGGTACATGCCCGCAAGACCCGCCAGGTCGGATTGTGGCAGGATCCCGAGATCAACCAGATAATTGATCATGCCCTGGTCGGCGCCGGCGTTGAGATACGAGTCGACCGCGGTGAAGTCGATGTCGGGATTGGACAGCGTGGCGGGCGTACTCACATCCGCACCCCCCGTCCAGTTGTAGCCCAGGTCGACCAGTACCCGCATGTCGGGTTGGATCAGGTCGGCATACGCCGATGTCCCGTTGACGCCGTGGAGCCCGTCCAGTATCGGCAGATCTTGAGTGGGGATCAGGTAGTAGTCGGTGCTGCCGTCGTATCCCGCAGATGTGTTCTCCGCCACGGCATTAGCTACTGTCGACGGGTCGAAGTACGCCGGCCAGCCGGTCAGCAGGTAGGGATGCAGATCTAAGTAGCCGTCCGCGGCGTTCGCGTCCGCGAACAGGTTGCCGTAATACTGCGGGAAGTCGGAGGCCCCGCTGTACTCGATGGTGTAGATCGTGGTGTCGTACGGAGTATCCGCCGGTGTCGCAGGAAGATTCACGCCGAACATCCCCGGGAACCGGGTGAAGATTCCGCCGTCGGGATTGTTGAGGTTTTCCGCCAGCACGAATTTCAGATTGGGATCTTTGACCCCTGCCGCAGCAAGATTGATCATCTCCTGGGTGATGTCCGAGTCGCTCATCGAGTAGCCGGCGATTACGAGGTTGGCGTCGGGGTTGGCGGTCAGTAGCGGCGTGAGCTGGTTGTTCAGGTCCGTGACGCCCTGGGTCAGCCCCGAGCCGTAATCGGTTTCCGGCGTGTACACGCTGACCGGGTTGCCGACGATGTTGTACGCGGGCTCCCCTTGCGCATATGGAGGCGTGGGATCGACGTAGGTGTTGACCACTTCCTGCATGTACGTGGCATCCGGCTGGGCCAGAAACGCGTGGCCCAAGACCAGCGCGGTGTAGTCAGCACTGTCGTCGGCAAACGCCGGCGAAGCATTCAACACCGACGTCAGATCCAACAGACCTGCACACGCGCCCGCAAGTAGGCCAACACCCAGCCCCCGAATTTTCCAGGGTGTCATTCAAACTCCGTTCACGTGCGCCCCCGCGCATCGGGATACAAATTACCTTGTTTTGCCCTGTTCTGAAGGGTTCTAGAGATGACAAATCCGACGTGACGCAGTCAGTTTTTCGACTCGCCAACCCCGACAAGCCGAGTAAGGTCGTTTCGCGTGTCCCTTCCGCTACCGGCAGCTAACCGAGCGGCCATCGTCACCGGAGCCTCGTCCGGCATCGGCGAAGCCATCGCTCGCGAGCTCGCGCAGCGTGGCCACCAATTAGTCCTGGTCGCACGACGTGTCGACCGCCTCCGTGAGATCGCCGAAGAATTCGAACCGCCGGCTCATGTGCTGGCCGCCGACCTTTCCCGGCCGGCCGATCGCGCGGCTCTGCCGGGCCGCGTCGCGGCGTTGGGTTTGCAGCCGGACATTCTGGTCAACAACGCCGGCTTGTCGGTCGGCGCGCTCATCGCGAAATCAGTTCCCGAACAACAACTTAACTTGATCGAGGTTGATGTCGCCGCGGTGGTCGACCTGTGCAGCAGGTTCCTGCCGGGAATGGTGGAACGCAACTGTGGCGCGGTGCTGAACGTGTCGTCGCTGGCGGGTTTCCTCCCGGCGCCCGGCCAAGTCGTCTACGGAGCAGCGAAAGCCTTTGTGTTGTCCTACACCGACGGTCTGCGCAACGAATTGCGCGGAACGGGGGTCACGGCGACAGCGCTGTGTCCGGGGCCGGTTGCGACCGGGTTCGACGATGCGGCCGGCTTCGGCGAAGGGGAACGCGCCGCAGTGCTGCCCGGCTTCATGTGGAAGTCCGCCGACGAGGTGGCGCGGGCCGGTCTGGATGGGCTGGCCGCCAACAAGGCCCACGTCGTTCCGGGTCGGGCGAATCAGCTCGCCGCGGCTTTTTGTCGGGTTGCGCCGCACGAAGTGCTGCTACCGCTCCTCGCGCGGCGTGCTCGGCTGACAAAGCACGCCTGACGGTGTGGAGGTCGACACAACCAAGTACGGAAAGTTGGACACATCAGAGAGCGTGATGTGCAGGCAGATAGGCTAACGCGGTGCTCGAGGTCATCGAAAAGGGAAGCGCCAGTGAGGCGCACCCTGTTCCGTTGCTCTTCGTGCACGGGGCCTGGCACGCGGCGTGGTGTTGGGACGAGAATTTTCTCAGCTTCTTCGCCGACAAGGGCTATCGCGCTCTCGCGCTGAGCTTTCGCGGCCACGGCAACAGTCCGAGCAACAAGCCGCTGCGAAGCCTCTCGGTTTCCGACTACATCGAGGACGTCTTCTCGGTGGCCGACTCGTTGCCCACCCCTCCGGTGACCATCGGCCATTCCATGGGCGGCCTGATCGTGCAGAAGTATCTGGAGAAGCACCCCGCACCGGCAGGCGTCCTGATGACATCCATTCCTCCGCAGGGAAACCTTGGAAACGCGCTGCGCTGGATCAGGGAGAGCCCGTCGCAGTTCGCCAAGATGACCGTCACCGGTAAGGCGTTGCCCTACATCAATCCGCCGGAATTGGCTCGGCACCGATTCTTCTCCTCGCACACGCCCGAGGCCGACGTCCGCAAATACGCTGCTCGGCTGCAGGAGGACTCCTCGCGCATCGGCATCGACTGTCTGCTCCTGCGTCTGCCCCGGCCCAGGCGCGTCTCCACGCCGATATTGGTGCTCGGCGCCGAGGAAGATGGCGCGCACACCCGGGAAGAAATCGTTGCCACCGCACGTGCTTACAGCACCGAGGCGGAGTTCTTTCCCGGCATGGGCCACAACATGATGCTCGAGCCGGGGTGGATGGCCGTCGCTGAGCGCATCGACACCTGGCTGGGCAGTCGCGGGCTCTGACGCCGGGCGGATCACACGCCTTTGGCGGGGATCAACTCCAGCGGAAGGTGTTCCAGCCCACGCATCGTCGGGTTCTCCAGGTAGCGGTACTCCCCGTTGAGCCGGATCGACTCGACCCGGGGGAGCAGCTGCGAGAACACCCGGGCACCCTCCAGCCGGGTCAACGGCACGCCCAGGCAATAGTGAACACCGCCGCCGAAGGCGAGATGGTCGGTCGGATTGCGGTCGAGGCTGAAGGTGTCCGGATCGTCGTAGTGACGCGGATCGCGATTAGCCGCGGCGAACAGCAGCAGCACCCGTGCGCCAGCCGGAATCGTTTGTGCCCCAACGGTGTAATCGCGAGTGGCAGTGCGGTAGAAGCCTTGTACGGGCGAGCCCATCCGCAGCTGTTCCTCGACCGCGGCGGGAATAAGCTCGGGCTGCTCGCGTAGCCGGGCGTACAGCTCGGGCCGTTGCGCCAGCGTCAGCAGCAGCCCGGACAGCATGTTCGTCGTCGTCTCGCTGCCGGCGCCGATCAACATCGCGGCGCTCCAGAAGATCTCGTCGTCGGTGAGCACGTCGTCGGCGTCGGCCGGAGTCATCATCGAGATCAGGTCGTCGCCGGGATTGGCGCGTCGCTGCGCGATCAGCGGGTCGAGGCTGCGGCGCATCGCAGCGGTCGCGCTGCCCGAGCGAGCCGACAGCCGCATCCCGTGCGGAGTCAACGGTGCGAAGGCGCCCGCGACCATGTCGTCCGACCATGCCACGAATTGGGGCTGATCTTGCTGCGGGATGCCCAGCATCCTGGCAATCAGCCGGGTCGGCAGCGGCTTCGCGAGTTCGGTGACCGCCTCGGTGTGGCCCTGTCTGACCACGGTGTCGACGAGTTCGTCGGCGACCTCGTTGATGTTGGTCTGCCAGGCCGCCATCGCCCGTGCGGTGAAGGCGCGGGAGACGAATTTGCGCAGCCGGGTATGTGCCGGCGGATCGGCCGCGTTCATCGACGGCAGGTAGACCCGAAATCGGCTTTGGCTCTGCGCTGACGACAACGCCTCGTTGTCGCGCAATGCTTTTCGCACGTCGTCATAGCCCGCGATGATCCAGATTGCGCGCTTGCGGTTGTACCAGACTCCTGGCACCTCAGGGCCGGTCAGCAAGGAGCGATAACCCGGGTACGGATCGAGCATGACCTGTGCTGAGAACGGGTCGAAGTCGGTGGCGGGCGCGGTCTTTCGGCCGGTCAGGGAGTAGCCGTAGGAGGTGGCTTTGTCCCGCGCCACCCCGAGCGCGCCGTCGACGCCGACCTTCATCAGGCTGGCACGGAACCGCAGCCTGCGAGCCAGCGTCATGCGGACTAACCCTCCCGTGAAGACTTACCGACGCAAGGGCGATCGCCCGGGAAGGACGTCAGTCCTTCGTGAGATGGTATGCGCGGTAGTCGATTTCGCCGCGTTCGAGGTCGTTGTAGAACCACGAGCCGTCGACCACGGCGAACTCACGGCCGAACTTGCGCAGGAAGGCAGGCAGCCGGGTGTTGATGATCTCGTTCGAACGAGCCGAGTTCTTCTTCAGGCCGCGCAGCACCTCGTCGTTGATGACCCGCGACGAGACCTGCCGCAGGCCTGAGTTCGCCAGATCCGACTCCCAGTTCGCGAAATTGTCGCGGTTGCGGAAGTCGACATGGAGGAAGTGGCCGCCGGGACGCAGCACCCGCTTGACCTCACTGAGGAAACGGTCGAAGTGCGGGTAGATGTGTGACGCCTCGACGTTGACCACCGCGTCGAAGGATTCGTCCGGGAACGGCAGGTTCTCGGCATCGCCGTGCACGAAACTCAGGCCCGGCACCTTGTGTCGCTCATTGCAGAATTTGACGCCGGCCGCATTGAAATCGAGACCGGTGTAGGACGCCGGCTTCAGCGTGCGGGACAGATACGAGGCGCCGCCGCCGTGGCCGGAGCTGCACTCCAGGACCTTCTTGCCGGCGAGGTCGACACCGTCCTGTGTCGCGCACTGGTGGTAGAGCTGAATGCTGTATCGGTTCGGCTCGTCGGCAGGGTCGAGCGGCAGGGCCAGCGGTGGGTCCTCCTCGTAGCCCCAGTTCAGGAACTGAACGTCGTCCTGGTTGTGCAGCCGCTTGGTCATCAGCGGGTACCAGTACCGGAACAGCTTCTTGTACGTCGCCGTCGACCCGATGCGATAGACGAGACTGGCGCCGACGTTGTCCAGGGATGGGCTACGAACCATCCTGGAAGTATCGCACAGCATCGCCTGGGGGTGTTGTGGCATGCCTGTTTTGGGCGTTGTGACCGGGTAATTCACAGCACGCCAACGAAAGGTGATCACGCGATTACCGCGCAGTTCCCTAATGTGTTGTGCGGCAGGGGATTTAGGCCGCGTTGACCGGAGCGGGCAAGTGTGCGCGTTGCGGCTCACTGCGATAACGCGAGGCGCTGCCGCTGATTCTGCAGATCCGCCACATCAGCAGCGCGAACGGATTCATCAACCCCAGTTCGTCGCACAGCATTCGGATGTCGCCGAACATGTTGCGCAGCGTCTGCCGCGAGTCCGGTGAACCGGAATACAGCTCCCTGCGCACCGAGCGCGGGATGCCGAACTTCCGGAAGAATCGGCGGGGCGGGACGACCATCGCCTGTCCCAGCATCCGCATCACGACCGGCACGTACAGCGACAACCAGAACCGCGTGTACCACGCCAGCCGCGGAACGCGCCGGTGCAGGTATTCGTGCGCAAACGAGATGTGGCGGGCCTCTTCGGCGACGTGGATCGCGATCAGATCCTGCATGATCGGGTGTATCGACCGGGGCTCGGGTTCCCGCAACAGATTCGTCTGGAGGTAATCGAACGGCACTTCGCCGGCGAGCACCCCGAAGAAGAAGGCATTCGGCAACGGGCCCGCATAGAACGGGACCAGCGGCGACAGCACACGCAGCCAGCGCGGCATCCCGGGCACGTCAACGCCGATGCGGTTGACAATCTCCTGGAACATCAGGCTGTGGCTGCACTCCTCGATGGACTCATGCACGCAGTAGCGGTACTCCGGCGACCCGTTGGGCACCCAGAACGCGTAATGCAGTAGGCCGCGGACCAGAATGCCTTCGAACTGGGTGCCGACCTTGGCCATGTTGGCCTGACGCCACATGCCGATCGCCACTCGCTTGTCCAGCGGCTGGGCCTGATACCACGGGTGGCTTCCCAGCGGGTCTGACGTCGACAGCACCCAGCGCGGGTCGTTCTCGGTGACGGAGAACAGCGGCGCTTCCCAGTCGACGTCGGTGTAGGGGTTGAAATGACGCACCGATGCTTCGGAAAGCGACGTGAGGGTGGCGGCGTAGTCGGCGTCGTCACCGACATCCATGCCGCGCTTCAACCGCTTGACCAAGCGCATGAAGGCGAACAGCAAGACCAGGCTCACCAGCAGAACAACGGCCAGCGACCAGAGGATAGTGCCCAGCGCACCCGGCAAACCGAGGCCTCCCCTCTGGCTCTGCACCGCGTGCGCTCTGCTGCACACGCCCCATGTGGACACAGATGGGCTCGAAGTCTACCGGTGTGACAATCAAAGACCTAGTACGGAACGGCCTCATTCTCGCGTCTATATCTAGGCCCGGTAAACCGAGATCAGCCTGGTTCTGCCCCACGAACAACCAGTCCCCATTAGACAGGACACTTGCGCTGTCCGCTGGCTGGCCGTTCGGCGTTCAGCCTAGGGGATCAGGTGCGCGATGTTGCGTAGGGTGCCCTGAATTGCATCCATGGGCGCGGCCAAACTCGCTGTTGGACAGCGTTACAATTGGCAAACCGCCGTCCCGTGGCCGGTGGGCCGCGTCAATCACCTTCGGTGTCGTGCCCCGCAGATCCAGCAGAAGGTACCGTTTAGTTCTTATGGGTGAGCAGCAATTCGATGTGATCATTGTGGGGGCGGGTTTCGGCGGGATCGGTGCCGCGATCCAACTGAGCAACCTGGGCTACCAGAGAATCCTGATCCTCGACCGCGAGGACGATCTCGGCGGAACGTGGCACGTCAACCACTATCCCGGTCTGTCGGTCGACCAGCCGTCGCCGACGTTCTCATACCGGTTCGAGCCGAACCCGTACTGGTCGCGGATGTATGCGCCGGGTTCGGAATTGAAGAGCTATGCGGCGCACGTGGCAGAGAAATACGACGTCCGCCGTTTCATGCGCTTCAACACCACCGTCGAAGGCGCGCGGTGGGACGAAGACGCCCAGGTCTGGCGGGTCGCGCTGGCCGACGGCGAAACCTTGAGCACCCAATTCTTGATCGCCGCGACCGGATTTCTGTGCCAGCCGAAAACGCCGGACATCGACGGCATCGAGACGTTTGCCGGACGCGTGATCCACACCGCGCAGTGGGACGACGACGTTTCGCTGACCGGCTGCCGCGCCGCGGTGATCGGGACCGGCTCGACCGGCGTGCAGGTCGTGCCGGAGTTGGCGAAGGAAGTCGCCGAGCTGACGGTGTATCAGCGCACCCCGATCTGGGTGCTGCCGAAGTTCGACGTGAAGTTCTTCCCGGCGGTGCAAAAGTTGTTCGCCCGCTTTCCGGCCACCCAGCGGATGGTGCGCTGGTACACCGACACCATTCTGGAATGGTCGATGGTGATCACCATGTGGAAGTACCGGTACTTCAAGGTGTTCAACAAGGGCATCTCGCAGTTCTCCCGGCTCTACCGGATGCTGCTGGTGCGCAACCGCGAGCTGTCCCGAAAACTGGACCCCGACTTCGACTTCGGTTGCAAGCGACCGACCATCTCCAACGATTTCTACCCGGCGTTCACCAAATCCCATGTGCACCTGGACACCAACGGCATCGAGCGGATCGAGCCGGACGGAATCGTCTCCAAAGACGGCACCAAGCGGATCATCGACACCTTGGTGCTTGCCACCGGATTCGATGTCTGGGAAGCCAACCTGCCGGCCATCGAGGTGATCGGACGCGACGGCCGTAACCTCGGAAAGTGGTGGCGGGAGACGCGATTCCAGGCCTACCAAGGCATTTCGATGCCCGGCTTCCCAAACTTCCTGTCGATGGCCAGCCCGTACGCGTGGGTCGGTCTGTCCTGGTTCAACACGGTGGAATACCAGATGAAGCACATGGAGCGGCTGTTCGGCGAGATGCAGCAGCGCGACGCAAGCACCTTCGAGGTCACCGAAGCGGCGAACGCCCAGTTCCTCGACCGGATGCTCAAGCTGATGGAGGACTCAGCGTTCGAACTCGGCAGCTGTGTCACGTCACGGTCGTACTGGTTCCGGGATCACACCGGCAAAGGTGAGGCGCCGCTGTTTCGGCCGACGTCGGTGCGCAGTGCAGTCAAAGAGCAGGAGCGATTCCCGATGTCGGACTACGCAATTCACTGATCGCGGTTAATCCTTGATGAATTGGTAGATGCGGTATTCCGCGCCGCCGCTCTCGATGACGTTGTAGATCCCGGTACCCGGCACCCCGGCGAAGTGGCGGCCGAACGGCCGGAACCACTTGGGCAGCTGCGCACTGATCAGGTCGAGCTTGTGCTGCGCGCTGGCATCCAGTGAGCGGATCACGCCGTCGTTGATGACCCGCATGGACACCTGACGCAGCGGCATCGCGTCCAGAGCGCCCTCCCAGACCGGGAATTCGGGACGGCCGCGGAAGTCGGCGTAGAGCAGGCTGCCGCCCGGCTTCAGCACGCGCGTGACCTCGGAGAGGAACTTCGACAGGTTCGGATAAGCATGTGAGGCTTCGACATTCACGATCGCGTCAAATGTGTTGTCTCCGAACGGCAGGTCTTCGGCGTTGCCGTGCACAAAGGTCAGGCCGGGCAGCTTGTGATGCGCATTGCAGTAGGCGATACCGTCCGGGTTGTAATCCAGCCCGGTGTACTCGGCGGGCTTGAACGTGCGCATGATGTACGAGGCGCCGCCGCCGTGGCCGCAGCTGCACTCCAGCACCTTCTTGCCGGCGAGGTCGATCTGCGAGGCAACTTGGTTGTACAGGTTGATCGAGTACCGGTTGGCCGCGTCGTTGTCGTCCAGCGGAAGGTTCAGCGGCGGGTCGGCTTCGTACCCGTAATTGAGGAAGGTGACGTCCTGGGTGTTGAGCCGACGGGTCAGGAACGGGTACCAGACCTTGTTCATGAAGGCCTTGTAGCCGCGGTAGCCGATGTCGGTGACGCGTTCCTTAGTCGTGGGCATGCCAGGCAGTATGCCAGGCGAGGCTTCGACTCAGCTGCTGTGGTCGGCCACCGCGACCGAGTCGCGATCGCTCTGCTTGGCTTGCGGTCGCCGGTAGACCACGGCCAGCGCGCCCTTCGACGGCGCGATCGCCACGCCACGGAAATTACGGCCCTCGTCGGGCGCATCGGTTGGCGCGAAACGGAATTCGCGGAGCAGCGTGCGCAGGGTGATGTCCATCTCCATGTTGGCGAACGCCGCGCCGACGCATCGGTTTATGCCGCCACCGAACGGAAGCCACCGGAATGACGGGGGAGTGGTGCCGATGAACCGGTCCGGGTTGAAGGTCTCGGGGTCGGTGTAGTTGACGTCCGACTCGTGGGCCAGCTGGAAGTCGACCATCACGTTGGTGTCCGCCGGCAGAACCCATTCGCCGAGGCGGACTTTGGTCTTGGTGGTTCGCAGCGAGGCCGCGATCGTCGAGCGGAGGCGCTGCACTTCATAGATCGTCGCCTGCCGCAGTTCGGACCCGCCGGCGTCGACTTCCTCGGTCAGCCGCGACAACAGCCGAGGGTGGCGGCGCAGCCGCTCGACGGCCCACGCCAACTGCGAGGCGGTCGTCTCGTGGCCGGCGGCGACCAGCGTCAGCAACTCGTCGGCGATGTGTCGATCGGAGATCGGTTGACCGTCTTCGTAGCGGACCTGCAACAGCAACGCCAGCATGTCGCCGCGCTCGGGCAGGGCGTCGATGTCGGCGCGCGCTTCGGCGATGAGTTCGTCGATCACCGCGTCGAAACGACGCCGGTAACCCGCCAGCCTGCTACCGGGACTCCAGCGGCCGTATTCGCCGCGCACGATCGGCGGCATCCGCTGCATCAGCGAACCCAGCGTGATCAACGGCGGGATGACAACCCGAAGCTCATCGAGGGCGTCCGCCCGTTCGCCGAATGTCGCGCGCATGATCGCGTTGAGCGTCAGGTTGGTCATCGTCGAGAGCGTCTCGAACTCTTTGCCCTCCGGCCACTTCGCGGTCTCGCGCAGCACCTCGTCTTCGACGATTTGCTCGTAGTTCTTCAGCCGCCGACCCTGGAAGTTCGGCAACACCAGCTTGCGGCGCTCGGAGTGCTCCTTGCCGAGCAGGCTGAACGTCGACCCCGGTCCGAAAGCCTGGCCCAACACCTTGGTCGGACGCTCGATCAGATCGAAGCTGGTGCTGAAGACGTCCTTGACGAGGTCACGGTCGTGGATCACGACGGTCTTGCCGAACACCGGAAGGTTGATCGTGAACGGACCGCCGTAGTGCCGGCTCAGTCTCGGCGCCACCCGGTACTGCAACGCGGTCAGGAACAACACGGCCTGCACCATCTTCGGCAGCCGCAACGCAGGAGGCAGCCGGACCGGCTCGGTTGTCGCCGTTGCCATGTCGCCCCCTAGTCCTTGACGAACGAGTACACCCGGTAGGTGTACTCGCCGCCGCGCAGCGCGCCGTTGAACGCCCAGTCGGTCATGTCGCTGGCGGCACGGGCGAAGGTGCGCGGGATCGCGGACCCGTGCTGGCTGATCCGCGCGTGCTTACGCGGGGCGTTCTTCTCGTTGCCGCGCAGAACGTTCTGATCGATCACCGACATGGACAGCTGCCGCAGCGGAGCCTTGGCCAACGCCGCCTCCCACTCCGCGACCTCCTGGCGCGGCCGGAAGTCGGTGTAGAGGAAATGCCCGCCCGGGCGCAGCACCCGCGCCACTTCGGCGAGAAAGCGCGGGAAATCCGGGTAGAGGTGCGACGCTTCGACGTTGAGCAGCGCGTCGAAGGATGCGTCGGCGAAGGGCAGCTCCTGGGCGTTGCCCTCGACGAAATCCAGGCCGTCCAGGTGGTGGCGGTTCTTGGCGAATTCGATGCCGGCCGGGTTCAGGTCCAGCCCGGTGTAGGACGCCGGGTGCAGTGTGCGCACGAGGTAGGAGGCTCCACCGCCGTGGCCGCAGCTGCACTCCAGCACCTTCTTGCCGCTGAGGTCCGCCTGGGTGGCCGTGCGGTGGTAGAGCTGGATGAAGTAGCGGTGCGGCTCGTCGGCAGCGTCGAGCGGGATGCCCAGTGGCGGGTCTTCCTCATATCCGTAGTTGAAGAACAACCAGTCGTCGCCGCCGAGCAGGCGAGTCTGGGAAGCGAACCGTGTGGTGGCGAACGACGTGAATATCAGCCGAAACATGAAGGGGTTAATGACGAGACGGTGAATCGGATTGCGTACCAGGCGGTTCGTGGTGGCCATCGCGGCAGTATGTCATGAATGGGGGTGCGCGGTGCAACGCGCCCTGGGTCGTCGATCGGACGAGTGCACGAAAACCCCAGGTACAGATCACGACCGAGGTCGGCGGGGGCCCGGCCCGTCGCCGGTGCCGGCGAGGTCCGGATTAGACCAACTCAGGGTGCGCGAAAGTGTTGGCGCGAATTCGCATTGTGCTCCGGTCGGCAGCTAGCGGTTCCGCGCCCGTATACCCGTTTATCGCCCTTTCATGTCAGCAATGTTAAATCGCCAATTAAATGCGTCGGAACGTGCGATTCATGATTTGCCACTCAGCCGCCGAAGTCTGCATAACCGCAGGTCAAGCAGGTGCTTACGGACCGAGTCCAATTCTTAGATAATGCACCAGAAGATCTCAACATTGGCATTCTGCAGCGTGGTTTACTTCAAGTCCCTGCGGGTCGCGCTCGTATCGAGGGGCCACGAGCGTTCGGGACAGGGCAAGCAGATGGCGTTCGCCGGGGTGCTCAAACGGATGTGGATGCCGCTGGTCGTCGTGGCGGTAGCCGGCGGCGGCGCGTACACCGTGTCACGCGTGCGCGCGGACTTCGGCTCGGAGCCCTACCCGCACCCGTACGCCAGGGCCGAGGACACCAAACTCGCCAATCCGAAGTCCGTGGTTTACCAGGTGTTCGCTCCGGTGGGCACTATCGCGGGCATCAGCTATTTTGATGTGAACTCCGATCCACGGCGGGTCCACGGGGCCCGGCTGCCGTGGTCGGTGACGCTCACGGTGAGTGCGCCGGCTGTCGCGGGTAACGTTGTGGCACAGGGGGACAGCGACAGCATCGGCTGCCGCATCGTGGTAGACGGTCAGATCAAGTCCGAGAGGATCTCGAACGAAGTGAACGCCTACACGCATTGCTTGGTCAGAGGCGCATGATCAACCATCACGGCCGCAGCCAAGAGACCAAACAGCCCTTTGTGGCGAGGATGGTCCGGCTGCTCTCGGTGCCCATCATCCTCGGATGGTTGGCGCTCACTGTTGTGGTGACACTTGCGATTCCGTCCTTGGAGCAGGTCGCCCGTGAACACGCGGTCTCGATGGGCACCAAGGACGCGCCGTCGATCAAAGCCATGGCGCGCATCGGTCGGGTGTTCAAGGAATCCGACTCCGACAGCATGGCGATGGTCGTCATCGAGAGCGATAAGACTCTCGGTCAAGACGCTCACCGGTATTACGACCAGTTGATTCGGGGACTGCGGGCCGACCCGAAGGACGTGCAGCATATCCAGGACTTCTGGAGTGACCCGCTCACCGCGGCCGGCGCCCAGAGCGCCGACGGCAAAGCTGTCTACGTCCAACTGAATCTCACCGGAAACCAGGGTGAGACGCGGTCCAACGCGTCCGTCGACGCCGTCCGCAAGATCGTCGACGGCGTCCCGGCGCCGCAGGGCATCAAGGCCTACGTCACCGGACCGGCCGCCGTCGCGGCCGACGGAAACAGCAGCGGCGACAAGACAATTGTGAAGATCATGATCGCCACGGTCATGGTGATCTTCGTGATGCTGCTGTTCGTCTACCGCTCTGTCGTCACGGTTGCCCTGCTGCTGGCGATGGTGGGCATCGAATTAGCCGCTGCCCGAGGCATTGTCGCGTTCCTTGCCCTGAACGACGTCATCAAGCTCTCGACGTTCGCCACCAACATGCTGGTGTCGCTCGCGATCGCGGCGGGTACTGACTACGGCATCTTCTTCCTCGGGCGCTACCACGAGGCCCGACAGGCGGGCGAAGATCGCGAGCGTGCCTTTTACACGGCGTATCGCGGTGTCGCGCATGTGGTTCTGGCGTCCGGCCTGACTATCGCGGGCGCGACGTACTGCCTGAGCTTCGCCCGGCTGCCGGTCTTTCAGACCATGGCCGCTCCGTGCGCAATCGGGATGCTGGTCGCGGTCGCCGTCGCATTGACGCTGATCCCCGCGGTGATCACCGTCGGTGGGCGTTTCGGCCTGCTGGATCCCAAGCGGCAGTTCGATGTTCGCGGATGGCGTCGGGTCGGCACCGCAGTGGTCCGCTGGCCGGCGCCCATCTTCGCCGCGACGGTCGCGGTCACCATGGTCGGCCTGCTGGCGCTGCCCGGCTACAAGGTGAGTTACATCGATCGCGACTACATCCCGAAGAGCACGCCCGGCAATGTCGGCATGGCGGCCGCGGAGCGGCACTTCTCCCAGGCGCGGATGATGCCCGAGATGCTGATGGTGGAATCCGATCACGACCTGCGCAACTCGGCCGACTTCCTGGTCCTGGACAAGTTGGCCAAGGGCATTTTCCGGGTCGAGGGCATCGCGCGGGTACAGGCCGTGACCCGGCCGCAGGGCACCCCGCTGGAGCACACGTCGATACCGTTTCTGCTCAGCATGCAGAACGCCGGTCAGCTGCAGAACCTGCAGGTCGCCGAGAGCCGGCTCGATGACATGACCAAGCTGGCCGATCAGCTCAACGGCACCATCAATTCGCTGCAGCGGATGAACGGCCTGATGAACCAGCTCGTCGGAACGACCCACCACGTCGCGGGCACCACCCACGACACATTGGCGATCACCAACGAGGTGCGCGACGACATCGCCAACTTCGACGACACCTTCCGGCCGCTGCGCAGCTACTTCTACGCCGATCCGCACTGCTACAACATCCCCATCTGCTGGGCGATCCGGTCGGCCTACAACGCCACCGACGGGGTGGACAAGCTCAGCCAGAAGCTGGGTGAGCTGAGCAAGGACATCGACTCCGTCGACGTGGTGGTGCCACAACTGGTCGCGCTGCTGCCGCCGCAGATCGACACCATGAAAAGCCTGCGGAGCATGGTGCTGACCATGCACAGCACGATGTCCGGCATGGTCGACCAGGCGAACGAGTTGAGCGGCGACGCGACCGCGATGGGCAAGGACTTCGACGCCGCGAAGACCGACGAGTCGTTCTACCTGCCGCACGAGGTGTTCTCGAACCCCGACTTCCAGCGGGTGGAGAAGCTGTTCCTGTCCCCGGACGGCAAGGCGGCGCGATTCATCATCTCGCACAAGGGAGATCCCGCGACCGGCGAGGGCATGT
This sequence comes from Mycobacterium cookii, assembly GCF_010727945.1. Classification (NCBI taxonomy): domain Bacteria; kingdom Bacillati; phylum Actinomycetota; class Actinomycetes; order Mycobacteriales; family Mycobacteriaceae; genus Mycobacterium; species Mycobacterium cookii. Next base: position 1,935,123 of record NZ_AP022569.1, on the reverse strand, counting down.
CGCGCATCGACGCCATCCGGACGGCGGCCTACGAGTCGCTCAAGGGAACAGCGCTGGAGGACTCCAAGGTCTACATCGCCGGCACCGCAGCGACTTTCAAGGATCTGCGCGAGGCCTCGAGCTACGACTTCCTGATCGCGGGCATCTCGTCGCTCTGCATGATCTTCATCATCATGTTGATCATTACGCGAAGTCTGGTCGCCGCGTTGGTGATTGTCGGCACCGTGGCGCTCTCGCTGGGCGCGTCGTTCGGGATGTCGGTGCTGTTGTGGCAGTACCTCATCGGCGTCAAACTGCACTGGCTCGTGATGGTGATGTCGGTGATCATCCTGCTGGCAGTGGGATCCGACTACAACCTGCTGCTGGTCGCACGGTTCAAAGAAGAGATCGGCGCGGGGCTGAAGACCGGCATCATCCGGGCAATGGGCGGCACCGGCAAGGTGGTGACGGCCGCTGGGCTGGTGTTCGCGTTCACCATGGCCTCGATGGTGGTCAGCGACAACCGGGCGGTCGGCCAGGTGGGCACCACCATCGGTCTGGGCCTGCTGTTCGACACGCTGGTGGTGCGGTCGTTCCTGATGCCGTCGATTGCGGTGCTGCTGGGGCGCTGGTTCTGGTGGCCGACGAACGTCCAGTCACGTCCGCCGCGGATCCGGCGCACTGCCGCACCGGAACTCGTGCGCGAGCTGCGAGCCGAAGGCGATATCACTGCGCCGCTCGCGACGGTCGGTCACGGCTCGCATCGCCGCTGAGGCTTCCGGCGGGCTCAGCGGCTCAGCGGAACGCCTCGTCGAGGATCTCCTGCTGCTCGACGGCGTGCACCTTCGACGAACCCGACGACGGCGCCGACATGGCGCGGCGTGAAATCCGTTTGATGCCAGTCAGTTTGCCGGGGAACATCTCGGGCAGCTCCAGGCCGAACCGGGGCCACGCCCCCTGGTTGGCCGGCTCTTCCTGCACCCAGAAGAATTCGGTGACGTTCGGGTAGTGGTCCAGCGTTTCGCCGAGGCGGGTCCGCGGCACCGGAGCAAGCTGTTCGATCCGCACAATCGCGACATCGTCACGGTTGTCCTTGGCTTTCCGGGCGGCCAGTTCGTAGTAGATCTTTCCGCTCGTCAGCAGCATGCGGGTGGCTTTGCTGCGGTCGCCGATGCCTTCTTCGTAGGTGGGCTCCTCGAGCACCGAATGGAATTTTGCCTCGGTGAAGTCGCGGATGTCGCTGACCACGGCTTTGTTGCGCAGCATCGACTTCGGGGTGAACACGATCAGCGGCCGCTGCACCCCGTCGAGGGCGTGCCGGCGCAGCAGATGGAAGTAGTTGGCGGGCGTGGAGGGAACCGCGATCGTCATCGACCCCTCGGCCCACAACTGCAGGAAGCGTTCGATCCGGCCGGACGTGTGGTCGGGGCCCTGGCCTTCGTGCCCGTGCGGCAACAGCAGCACGACGCTGGACAGCTGGCCCCACTTCGCCTCGCCGGAGCTGATGAACTCGTCGATGATCGACTGGGCGCCGTTGACGAAGTCGCCGAACTGGCCCTCCCACAGCACCAATGCGTCCGGGTTGCCGACCGTGTAGCCGTATTCGAAGCCGACGGCCGCGTACTCCGACAGCGGCGAGTCGAACACCATGAACCTGCCGCCGGTCGGGTTGCCGTTGCGATCGATCGTCAGCAGCTGCAACGGGGTGAACTCTTCGCCGGTGTGGCGGTCGATGATCACTGAATGCCGCTGGGAGAACGTGCCGCGGCGGGTATCCTGCCCGGACAGTCGGACCAATTTGCCTTCCGCCACAAGCGAACCCAATGCCAACAACTCGCCGAACGCCCAGTCGACCTTGCCCTCGTAGGCCATTTCACGGCGCTTCTCCAAGACCGGGGTGACCCGGGGGTGTGCGGCGAATCCCTCTGGTAGAGCAAGGAATGCATCGCCGATGCGGGCCAGCAGAGCCTTGTCCACCGCGGTGTCCAGGCCGGTGGCCAGCATCTGGTTGGACTCGACCGACAAACTCGGCTGCACGCCGTGCTTCTCCAGCTCGCGGACGTCGTTGAAGACCCGTTCCAGCTGGCCCTGGTAGTCGCGCAGCGCGTCCTCGGCCTCTTTCAGCGAGATGTCACCACGGCCGATCAGCGCTTCGGTGTAGGTCTTGCGAACGCCGCGCTTGACGTCGACGACGTCGTACATGGCGGGATTCGTCATCGACGGATCGTCGCCCTCGTTGTGTCCGCGCCGGCGGTAGCACAGCATGTCGATCACGACGTCCTTCTTGAACTTCTGGCGGAAGTCCACAGCCAGCTTCGCCACCCACACACAGGCTTCCGGGTCGTCGCCGTTGACGTGAAAGATCGGCGCCCCGATCATCTTGGCGACGTCGGTGCAGTATTCGCTGGATCGCGAGTACTCCGGCGCGGTGGTGAAGCCGATCTGGTTGTTGCAGATGATGTGGATGGTCCCGCCGACGCGGTAGCCGGGCAGGTTCGCCAGGTTCAGCGTCTCGGCGACCACGCCCTGACCGGCGAAGGCGGCGTCGCCGTGCAGCATCATCGGGACCACGGAGTCACCGTCTACGCCGTCGCCCTTGTCGAGCAGGTCTTGCTTGGCCCGGACCAGACCTTCCAGCACCGGGTCGACGGCCTCCAGGTGTGACGGATTGGCGGTCAGCGAGACCTGAATGTCGTTGTCGCCGAACATCTGCAGATAGACGCCGGTGGCACCGAGGTGGTATTTGACGTCACCGGAGCCATGCGCCTGCGCGGGATTCAGGTTGCCCTCGAACTCGCTGAAAATCTGCGAATACGGCTTGCCGACGATGTTGGCCAGCACGTTGAGCCGGCCGCGGTGCGGCATGCCGATGACCACCTCGTCGAGTCCGTACTCGGCACACTGGTCGATCGCGGCGTCCATCATCGGGATCACGCTTTCGGCACCCTCAAGTGAGAACCGTTTCTGCCCAACGTATTTGGTCTGCAGGAAGGTCTCGAAGGCCTCGGCGGCGTTGAGCTTGCTGAGGATGTACTTCTGTTGCGCCACAGTCGGTTTGACGTGCTTGGTCTCGACGCGGTGTTCCAGCCATGCCAGCTGCTCGGGGTCGAGGATGTGGGTGTACTCGACACCGATGTGGCGACAGTAGGCGTCGCGCAGCAGACCCAGGATGTCGCGCAGCTTCTTGTACTCCGAACCCGCGAATCCGTTGACCTTGAAGACCCGGTCCAGGTCCCACAGCGTCAGCCCGTGGGTAATCACCTCGAGGTCGGGGTGACTGCGGAATCGGGTGTTGTCCAACCGAAGCGGATCGATATCGGCCATCAGATGCCCGCGGTTGCGGTACGCCCCGATCAACTCCATGACGCGGGCGTTCTTGTCGACGATCGAGTCCGGGTTGTCGGTGCTCCACCGGATCGGCAGATAGGGGACACCCATCTCCCGGAAGATCTCGTCCCAGAAGTCGTCGGCGAGCAGCATCTCGTGGATGGTGCGCAAGAAATCGCCCGACTCCGCGCCCTGGATGATGCGGTGGTCGTAGGTCGACGTCAGGGTGATCAGCTTGCCGATGCCCAGTTCGGCGATGCGTTCCGGGCTGGCGCCCTGGAATTCGGCCGGGTACTCCATCGCGCCGACGCCGATGATCGCGCCCTGGCCCGCCATCAGACGCGGCACCGAGTGCACGGTGCCGATGGTGCCGGGGTTGGTCAGCGAAATCGTCACGCCGGAGAAGTCTTCGGCGGTCAGTTTGCCATCGCGGGCCCGCCGGACGATGTCTTCGTAGGCGGCGACGAACTCGCCGAAACTCATGGTCTCGCAACGCTTGATGCCGGCGACCACCAGGGAGCGCTTGCCGTCTTTACCCTGCAAGTCGATGGCCAGACCGAGATTGACGTGCGCCGGTGTGACCGCGTTGGGCTTCCCGTCGATCTCGGCGTAGTGCCGGTTCATGTTGGGGAACACCTTGAGCGCCTGAACCAGCGCGTAGCCCAGCAGATGGGTGAACGAAATCTTGCCGCCGCGAGTGCGTTTGAGCTGGTTGTTGACGACGACGCGGTTGTCGATCATCAGCTTGGCGGGGATGGCGCGGACGCTGGTCGCCGTCGGCAGGTCCAGCGATTGGGACATGTTCTTCACGACGGCGGCGGCCGCTCCACGCAGCACCTGGTTTTCATCACCCTCGGCCGGCGGCGGCCCCGACTGCTTGGCGACGGGCGGCGGCGCGCTCACCGAGCCGTTGCCGGATGCGGCGGTCTTGACCGACTCCGGCGCGGGGCCGGGTGCCGGAGCGGGCGCCGCCGGGCGGGCCTGCGCGGGCGGCTTGGGCTCGGTGTGACTGTCGCCCGTGGACTCCGGGTTGTAGTCGACCAGGAAGTCATGCCAGCTCGGGTCGACCGAGGAGGGGTCATCGCGGAATTTGCGGTACATCTCCTCGACAAGCCATTCGTTTTGGCCGAATGGTGAACTCGTACTGCTCACAGCAGCTACTCGCCTCGATTCCTCTTCCGAAAGCGCCACGCCGCGCTTGCCATTACCTGGACATGGTGTCGGCGCGTCTCAGTTGACTGTCCGGCTCCTTCTCGGGACCACCCGCATCGTCGCCGGACGGCTGACTGTCCGGCTCCTCCTCGGGACCACCCGCATCGTCGCCGGACGGCTGACCGTCCGGCTCCTCGTCGCCGGACAGCTGCGGCGCCCCGACAGTCACCGCCTCATAAAGGCTAACCCTTTGCCGACGATCCGCCATGTGACTTCGCACCGGCTCGGTCTGCCGTTACGTCGCGTCGGAAGCGGTACGCAGCAGGTGCAGGGTGCCCGGCCATCGCGCGGGTGGCTTGCCGAAGGCGTTGCGGGCGTTGCGGGCGATCTTCTTGCCCGCGAGCCGGTTCCCGACGGCGCCGATGATGGCGCCGATCCCGACGGGCAGGACCTTGCCGAACAGCAGTGCGCTGCGGCGCAGCGTGAACCGCCGCACCGCCCGCTTGAGCAGCCGCGAGTTGAGCTGCGACAACGACGCCATCGGCAGCGACGCCACGCCCTCCGACAACCACGCCCCACTTGTCCGGCCCGGGCCGAGCAGCTCGGCCATGGCGTGCTTGCTGTCGTCGCCGACCAGCACCGATAGCACCAGCGCGCGGCGCCGTTCCCGGTTCTCGGCCGAGACCCCGTAGACCGACGCGGTCGCCAACGCGTAGAACGCGGTGGCTTCCAAGAACACCGCGGTCTCGCCGGCGGCGGCGGACAACGCGGCGATCGTGCCGAGCCCCGGCAGTACGGCCGCCGACCCGACCGCTGCGCCGCTGGCCGTCACGGCCGCGATGAAGCGCTTCTCCAGCTTCTTGGCGATCGTTGCGGGGTCGGCGCCGGGATCTGCCCGTCGGAGGCGTTCGACGTACGCCTCGGCGGCGGGGCCCTGAATGCGTGAACTGCGCTCGATGATGTTCGCCAGCGCCCGCGCCGATGCCTTTGGCTTGCCGTCGGTGGTGGCGGGCGACGAATCAGACGATGACCGTTTCCATCGGGCGCTCATGCGTTCAGGCTAGCGCCGGTGCCGGAAAATGTGGGGCCAGGCGTCCTCGCCATTACTCCATTGGGAATAATCCGGAGGGGACACATTCGATGACGACGCGGGGTCACGTCCCGCCCGACGATGAGCCGGGGCGGCCCGCCAGGCACGACGGGCAGTCGATGGCCTACCAACTCACCGCGCTGGGCATCTCGGTCTTGGCGCTGCTCCGAGCCCGCCCGATGCACGGCTACGAGATGTTCCAGACCCTGGTCGAACGGCACGCCGACCGCATCGTGAAGGTCCGGCCCGGGTCGCTGTACCACGTTGTGGACCGGTTGACGGAGGAGAAACTGATCCGCCGGGCGGCGACCATCAGGGACGGCAGACGCCCGGAACGCGCCGTCTACGAGATCACCGACGCCGGTGCCGAAGCCCTCCAACAACGGGTGGGTCAACTGATCGGAACCCCGGTGAACGAGTTTCCGCAGTTCGCCGTCGCCCTCGCCGAGATCGATACCCTGGGTGACGACGCTGCGGTCGACTCGGTCGGCGACCGGGTCGGGGCCTTGGAGGCGCAGGCCGCCGAGATCATGGCGATTCGCGATGTCGGTGTCACGCCCGCCGGTTATTTGGCGGCGTTCGATTATTTGCTGGCAATGGTGCAAGCTGAGTTGACGTGGTTGCGAAGCTTCGCCGACTCGATGCGATCCGGTCGGCCGGAGCGACAACAGACGGACGGGGTGGGGGTATGACCGTGGCGACTGCTCGGCGGCGCGCGGGCGGCGGCCCGGCAGCTTCGGGCCGCGTCGGCGACGTCAACCCGTGGAACGCGCTCTGGGCGATGATGGTCGGCTTCTTCATGATCCTGCTCGACTCGACGATCGTCGCCGTCGCCAACCCGAGCATCATGAACAAGCTCGGCACCGGCTACGACACGGTGATCTGGGTGACCAGCGCCTATCTGCTGGCCTATGCAGTCCCACTGCTGGTGGCCGCGCGACTCGGCGACCGGTACGGCCCGAAGAACCTCTACTTGGCCGGTCTGGCCGTCTTCACGCTCGCCTCACTGTGGTGTGGGTTGTCCGGCAGCATCGGCATGCTGATCACCGCGCGGATGGTGCAGGGGATCGGCGCCGGGCTGCTGACCCCGCAGACCCTGTCCACGATCACCCGCACGTTCCCGGCCGAGCGCCGCGGGGTGGCGATGAGCATGTGGGGCGCCACCGCGGGCGTCGCCACGCTGGTCGGGCCGCTGGCCGGCGGCATCCTGGTCGACGCGCTGGGCTGGGCGTGGATCTTCTTCGTGAATGTTCCGATCGGCATCATCGGGCTGGGGCTGGCGTACTGGCTGGTGCCGTCGCTGCCCACGCACAAACACCGCTTCGACCTGATCGGTGTGGGGTTGTCCGCGGTCGGCATGTTCCTGATCGTCTTCGCGCTGCAGGAAGGCCAGTCCGGCGGCTGGGCGCCGTGGATCTGGGCGGTACTGGTCGCCGGTATCGGATTCATGAGCGCTTTCATCTACTGGCAGTCGCTGAACACCCACGAACCGCTTGTTCCACTTGGTATCTTCCGCGACCGCGGGTTCAGCCTGGCCAACGTCGGTGTGGTGGTGATCAGCTTCGTGGCCACCGCGATGGTGCTGCCGTTGATGTTCTACGCGCAGGCGGTGTGCGGACTTTCGCCGACGCGCGCGGCCCTGCTGACCGCGCCGATGGCGGTCACCAGCGGTGTGCTTGCGCCGTTTGTCGGCCGGATCATCGACCGCGTCCATCCGCAGCCGCTGGTCGGCTTCGGTTTCTCGGCGCTGGCCATCGGGGTGACCTGGTTGTCGTTCGTGATGACCGCGACCGTGCCGATCTGGGAACTGGTTCTGCCGTTCTTCGTGCTGGGTATCGGCATGGCCTTCATCTGGGCGCCGCTGGCGACCACGGCGACGCGCAACCTGCCGGACCAGGTGGCCGGTGCCAGTTCCGGCGTCTACAACGCGACGCGTCAAGTCGGGGCCGTGCTGGGCAGCGCCGGCATGGCCTCGTTCATGACCTCGCGGATCAGCTCGCACCTGCCACCGATGCCCGACGGGGTCGGGTCCCAAGGCGACAAGGGCGCTGCGCTGCAGTTACCGGAATTCTTGCGCGAGCCGTTCGCCACCGCGATGTCTCAGTCGATGTTGTTGCCGGCGTTCGTCGCGCTGTTCGGCGTCGCGGCGGCGTTGTTCATGCTGGATTCCGCTGGGCCGGCGCGCCGCGGCCGGCAGCAACGCGCCGACGACGCGACATCCGAACACGGCGACGTGCAGACCCGGCGCGTTCGGGTAAGGCCCAGTGCCGCAGACAGTTTCGAGAACGACGGCATCCGAGGCGGCTTCGACGACGATGACGACTACGTGGAGTACACGTTGACGCCCGCGCCCGCAGCCCCGCCTCGGCGGCCCCGTGCGGCAGTGCGGCCGCCTATCCGGGAGGACAGAACCGAACCGCTGCCCAAACACGTCGACCACCCCCGGCCGTCGCCCGCCGAGAACTGGCGCGGCGCACCGGTCGAGTCGTGGCAGAGCTTGCTGGAAGACCTGGGTTCCGAGCCGGACGATGAGCCAATCGGGCTCGCCGACAACGGCTTGCATGTTGACGACGAGCAGCGTTTCCGGCCGGTCGAGGAGTTCTCGCCGCGCGAGTACCGCCCCATCGACCGCGTGCCGGATTTCGACGAGCCGTTCTTCGACGACATCGACACTTACGGCGGCGGCACCGACCGTCCGCGGCATTCAGGACCGGCAGGTGACCGCGGCGACAAGGGCAACGGGTACCACCCGCCGCCTCGCGGGGAGCGCCGTCGAGCGGATCCGGACGACGGGCCGCGTTACGGACGGCATTCGCACCTCGATTAATCGGACGCTGTCAGGGCGAGGAATGCTCCCAGTTCCACCAGGCCCGTGGGTGCGGCGGGCAGGTAGTCGGTCAACGTTTCGGCCCGCACTATCACGGCCGCGTACTGTGCGCGGCTGACTGCCACGTTCAACCGGTTTCGGTTGAGCAGGAACGGGATTCCCCGCGGAATGTCCTCGACCGACGAGGCGGTCATCGAGATGATGGCCACTGGCGCCTCGGCGCCCTGGAACTTGTCGACGGTGCCGACCCGGACATCGCCGAGCCCTGCTTCGGCCAGGTGCCGGCGCAGCAGCACCACCTGTGCGTTGTAGGGCGCGAGCACCAGCACGTCGTCCTGCGTCAACGGCCGGGTGCCGTCTTCGGTCGTCCACGCCGCGCCCATGATGCGCATGATGTGGTCGACGATCGCCGCGGCTTCCTCGGGGCTTTCCGTGGCGTTGCCTTCGTGGTGGACGCGCACGACGTGCACCCCGGGCGGGTATCCGCTGAGCTCACGCGCGGCGGTGAGTTCGTCGTTGGACTGCAGCCTGCCCTCGTAGGCCAGGACCGACACGGGTGTGCAGACGTCAGGATGCATGCGATGGGTGCGGTCAAGAAAGTAGCCGCGCTCGGCGGGCAACGTGCGGTGACCCTCGACCAGCCAGCCCAGCGCGGACCCGTCGACGGGCTCAGGATGGGTGCCCTGGCTGACCTGCGGCAGCTGCTGCGGGTCGCCCAGCAGCAGCAGGTTGGCGGCCGCCGGTGCGACCGCGATGGTGTTGGCCAGGCAGAACTGGCCGGCCTCGTCGATCACCAGCAGGTCGAGGCTGCCCGGCGGAACCCGGCGCGGGTTGGCGAAATCCCAGGCCGTGCCACCGATCACACAGCCGTTTGTGCCGGCGATGAATCCGGCGTATTCGCTCTCGCTGATCTGCTGCCAGCCGATGTTCTCGCGGTCGGATCGCTTCTTGGCGACGCGCAGCGGATCGATACCGGCGTCGATCGTGCAGCGCAACAGGTTTTCCACCACGGTGTGCGATTGCGCGACGACGCCGACCCGCCAACCATGATCGGCGACAAGTCGTTTGATGACGTGTGCGCCGGTGAAGGTCTTACCGGTGCCTGGGGGTCCGTGCACGGCCACATACGACGAGTCGAGGTCGAGCAGGGCGGCGATGATGTCGTCGACACGATCTCCGGCTCTGGGCAGCTCTGCGCCACTGCGGGTGCGGGGCCGGCGGCGTAGCAGGATGTCGAACACCGCGGAGCGCGGCAGTTGCGGTAATCCGGCCGCGACGGCCGTGGCGACCTCGTGGATCGACTCCCGCAGCGGCGTCGTCGATATCGGCTGTCCCGGAGTCAGAGCGAACGGCAGTTGATGAAAGGTACTGCCGTCCTTGGGTGTTCGCTCCAAGATGATCACGTCGGTCGGCGCGGCCAGATCGTCGGCCTCGAGCACCTCGGCGCGGCCGGCCGCCCGCCGATCCGGGTTGTCGGTGAGACCGGCCGGTGCCGGCGGCTCGTAGAGCGCGAAGACCTCGCGGTTGAGCACGCCACGGGCCAATTCGCCGGTCAACTGCAGCTGACGTTGCAGTTTGCGCTTTCGCGGCGGGAGGTCCCAGTCGACCGCGACAGTCGCCCCGTTGACGATGAAAACGTCCGTCTCGTCGGCCCATTCGTCGACGGGATAGTTCAGCCGGTCGAAATGCGCCCACCAGAACGGCTTGTCCTCGCGGCGGTGATAGCCGCGAGCGGCGGAAACCAGTGCGACCGCCGTCTGCTCGGGGGTGCGGTCAGCCGAGGCGGCGTCGCCGGTGAACGCGTGCAGAGTGTCGGCCAGCGGGTCGGCCTCGTCGATGATCCCGCTGTCGGAAACCGGCTGTGCGCCAATGGGTGTGACGCCGGATTCGAATGCCCGCAACATCAACCAGTCGCGCAGGCCGCGGGTCGACCGGCAGTCGTAGTGGTTGTAGTCCTCGATCTCCTTGAGGACGGTCGCCGCCTCGTCGAGCCTCCCGCTGCCGCGCAGCTCGCTGTATCGGGCGTACTGCGTGATCGAGTCGGCGGCGGTGGTCACGTCGCCCGACCGCAGCTGCGCGCCCATGTACAGCGGCTCCAACGCCTTCAGGCTGATCGATTCGGCGCCGACCCGAGTGCTCTTGCGCACGATCGGATACAGGTCGACCAGCGTGCCGCTGCGCAGTAGGTCGTCGACGTCGTCCTCGCCGACGCCGTGGCGGCCGGCCAACCGAAGCAGCGCCGTCTTCTCGTACGACGCGTAGTGGTAGACGTGCATGTTCGGATAGCGCTTGCGTCGTTTGGCCACCAGCGCGAGGAAGTCGATCAGGGCCCGGCGCTCGTCGGGGCGATCATGTGCCCACAGCGGGTGGAAGGTGCTCGACCGTCCGCCTTCCAAGACGCCGAATAGATACTCCAGGCCCCAATCGACGCCGTCGGCTGTCCAGAGCGGATCACCTTCGAAGTCGAAGAACAGATCGCCCTCGTCGGGGTTGGGCAGCAAGGTCAACGGTTGCGGGTCGACCACCTCGTACTGCGGTGTGCCGCTATCACGTTGACGTACTTGTAGTTTGGCCTGCGAGACCAGCTTGTCGACGGCGCGAACGGCCAGGTCGGCAACGGGCCCGGTGTGTGCGGCCAAACCCGCGACAGTGGAAAGGCCCGCATCGATCAGCTTGGCGCGCTGGCTGACCCGCATGCCCGCGACCAGCAACAGGTCGTCGGTGGCACGCACCTGCTCGTCGCAGACCGGGCACCGAAAACATGCCCGCACCCGCTCGTCGTCCCAGCGAACCGGGGCGCCGCCGGCGTGATGCTCGTCGAGTAGGTGCTGCAACCGGGTCCGCTGCTCGAGGTACACCGGGATCAGTTCGTCGACGCGGTAGCCGACTTCTGTGCCGTTGCCCAGAATCAGCTCGGCCTCTCCGAATACCGGAATGCCGGCGCGGTGCAAGGTGTCGGCGTACGCCGCGATCTGGAGCAACGCGGTGACTTTCGCCGAGCGGGCCAGCTTGGTGTCCGACACCTGGTACTGCCCGTCGCGGCGGACCAGGAAGTCGGCGAACCCGACGAAGCGGCCGTCGAACATCGCGGCCTGGTAGATCACCGGCGCTTCGTTGTCGACGGCGCGATGGGTGGCCGCCGCGGCGGCGGCGATGCCCTCCACGGTGAATGCCGGACGGCCGATCACGACCATCTCGCCGCCGTGCGCCTCGCGCAACTTGTCGAGCCGGCGCCGCTCATGCTCGTCACCGAGAGCGGCCGTGCGCGCGAGCAATTCGTCTTCGACGGCTACGCCGGGACCCCAGCCGAGTTTCGCGTCGAACGCCCGCAGCAGCGCGTACTCACAGCGGGCGGCGGATGCGAGATCCGAGGCGCTGTAGATGATGCGATCGCCTGCCAAGAACACAGCAGCCACTGTAAGCGGCTACACCGACAACGTCGGACGACGATGCGGGCCGGACGGCCCGGGGAGGAGCCCGACCATCAGAGGCGGCGCTCGCGCCGACTAGCGTCCGGCGTTGGCGACGAGTTCCACGCCGTTGCCGTTCCAGCGGAACTTCACCACGCTGGGCAGGCCGATGCCGCCGGAGTACATCAACGCCACGGTGTCGCCGGTGCACTGCGAGAGGTCGAGCCCGTTGAAGCCATAGGTGTCGGGCACGCCCTGCGGCGGTATGAGCTTGCCGAGATGGAACATCACCGCCCGGGTGTTGGGGCTCTCGGCGTTGGTGTTGGCCTTGACGATGACCGCGGACAGCTGGGCGCATTCGTTGAAATTGCCGGCCATCGGCTCGGGATTCCACGGCTGCTGACTGCGGGGATCGTGGGGCAGCTCGGAGATTCCCCGGGCGATTGCGGGGTCGGCCAGGTTGACCGCGCACGGGTCGACCGGCGCCGAGCTGGTCGGCGTCGCTCCGGCGACGGGAGGCGGCGACGCGGCGGGGTGTGATGTGGCGGTCGGTTGGGCCGTGGCCTGCGGAGTCTTGGCGACGGTCGAATCCCCTGATCCGCAGCTGCTCAGCGTCGCGGCCAGCACCGCGGCAGCGACCAGACCGACCGGTCGCCAGATAGGGCGCTGACGTGTCCACACAACGCCGCACGGTACCTTGACCAGCCCTGTCGAAGCGGCAGGCGTGGCCGAGTGGCAGCCGATCACCCCGTAAACTTTTTTCCGACATGGACTCCCCAGATGATGGCCCGGTGACCTTCGCCGACCTGCAGATTCACCCGTCGGTGCGGCAGGCGCTCGTCGACGTCGGCTATGAAACCCCCTCCGCGATCCAGGCAGCGACGATCCCGGCGCTGATGGCGGGCTCGGATGTGGTCGGCCTGGCTCAGACCGGCACCGGCAAAACGGCCGCGTTCGCGGTCCCGATCCTGTCGAAGATCGACACCGCCAACAAGGCCACCCAGGCCCTGGTGCTGGCACCGACGCGGGAACTGGCGCTCCAGGTGGCCGAGGCGTTCAGCCGGTACGGCACGCACCTGCCGCAGATCAACGTGCTGCCGATCTACGGTGGGGCGTCCTACACGACGCAGCTGGCTGGCCTGAAGCGCGGCGCGCAGGTGGTGGTCGGCACGCCCGGCCGCGTCATCGACCACCTCGAACGCGGGACGCTGGATTTGTCCCACGTGGACTACCTGGTGCTCGACGAGGCTGACGAAATGCTCACGATGGGTTTCGCCGAGGAAGTCGAGCGGATCCTGGCCGAGACGCCGGAATACAAACAGGTCGCCTTGTTTTCCGCGACGATGCCACCGGCGATCCGCAAGCTCAGCAACAAGTATCTGCACGACCCGACCGAGGTCAAGGTCGAGGCGAAAACCACTACGGCAGAAAATATTTCGCAGCGTTTCATCCAGGTCGCCGGGCCGCGCAAGATGGACGCGCTGACCCGGGTGCTGGAGGTAGAGCCGTTCGAGGCGATGATCGTCTTCGTTCGCACCAAGCAGGCCACCGAAGAGGTCGCCGAAAAGCTACGCGCCCGAGGGTTTTCCGCAGCGGCGATCAACGGTGACATCCCGCAGGCCGTACGTGAGCGGACCATCGCCGCGCTCAAGAGAGGTGGCGGCAACGGAATCGACATCCTGGTGGCCACCGATGTCGCCGCCCGCGGGTTGGACGTCGAGCGGATCTCGCATGTGCTGAACTACGACATCCCGCACGACACCGAGTCCTACGTGCACCGGATCGGGCGTACCGGCCGGGCGGGACGGTCGGGCTCGGCACTGTTGTTCGTCTCGCCGCGAGAACGACACCTGCTCAAGTCAATTGAGAAGGCGACCCGGTCAAAGCTGATCGAGGCCCAGCTGCCCAGCGTCGATGACGTCAACGCCCAGCGGGTGGCGAAGTTCGCTGATTCGATCACGGACAGCCTTGGCGCGCCCGGTCTCGAGTTGTTCCGCCGTCTGGTCTCCGATTACGAGCGCGAGCACGACGTGCCGATGGCCGATATCGCGGCGGCGCTGGCGGCGCAATTGCGTGACGGCGAAGCGTTTCTGCTGTCGCCGGAGCCGCCGCCTGAACGTCGCAAGGAGCGCCCGGACCGGCCGGCCAAATTCGACCGCGGCCCAGGTGACGGTCCGAAGAAGGGTTTTGCCACCTATCGCATCGCGGTCGGCAAGCGGCACAAGGTTGGCCCCGGGTCGATCGTCGGCGCGATCGCCAACGAAGGAGGCTTGCACCGCAGCGACTTCGGCCACATCACCATCAGGCCGGATTTCTCGCTGGTGGAGCTGCCGGCCAAGTTGTCCCGCGAGACGCTGAAAAAGCTTGGAAAAACCCGTATTTCCGGTGTGCTGATCAACCTGCAGCCGGATCGGGCCAACGAGAAGAATCGTGGCGGGGGCCGCGGCGGGCCACGCCGGGACCACAAGGGATGACCCAGGCCGACACCACGGCCCAGGGCGGCCTGGAACAGGTCGCCGGACCCGACCGGGTCGCGTCATTGACGGGTATCCGTGCCGTTGCCGCAATCCTGGTGGTCGCGACGCACGCCGCGTACACCACCGGAAAGTACATCCAGGGCTATTTCGGCTTGGTGAGCGCGCGGATGGAGATCGGTGTTCCGATTTTCTTTGTGCTGTCGGGGTATTTGTTGTTCCGGCCGTGGGTGAAGTCGCTTGTCACCGGCGGCGCCGAGCCGTCGATCCGCCGCTATGCCTGGCACCGGGTCCGCCGCATCATGCCGGCTTACGTCGTGACGGTGTTGATCGCATACGTCATCTACCACTTCCGAACCGCCGGGCCCAACCCCGGCCACACCTGGTTCGGGCTCTTCCGCAATCTGACGTTGACGCAGATCTACACCTTCAATTACCTCCGGGGATACTTGCATCAGGGGCTGACCCAAATGTGGAGTCTCGCAGTGGAAGCCACGTTCTACGTGGTTCTTCCGCTGCTGGCCTACCTGCTACTGGTGGTACTGTGCGGGCGGCAGTGGCGGCCGCGGCTGTTGCTTTTCGGTATCGGCACACTGGCGCTGATCTCGCCGGTGTGGCTGGTCGGGGTGCATCTGACAACGTCGATCCCCAACGGCGCCCGGCTTTGGTTACCCACATACCTGATCTGGTTTCTCGCCGGCATGAGCTTGACGGTGCTGCAGCAGATGGGTGTGCGGTGTTATGCGTTCATCGCGTTGCCGCTCGCGGCCATCTGCTACGTCATCGCCTCCACGCCGATCGCCGGCGATCCGACGACGTCGCCGCTCGGGCTGTCGCAAGCGTTGTACAAGGCGGTGTTCTACGCAGCCATCGCCGGACTCGCCGTCGCGCCGCTGGCCCTGGGCAACCAGGGCTGGTACTCGCGATTTCTTGCGACCCGGCCGATGGTGTGGCTCGGGGAGATCTCCTACGAGATCTTCCTGATCCACTTGATAACAATGGAATTCGCGATGGTCTACATCATGCGGGATCACGTGTACACCGGCTCGATGCCAGGGCTGTTCGTGGCGACGATGGTAGTCACCATTCCGCCGGCCTGGCTGCTGCACCGCCTCACCCGGGTGCGGAGCTGACCTTCTCGACGGGGACCACGACCGGGGCGACGAACTCGGCCAGCATCGCCCTCTCGTCCGCCTCGTCGCGGCCGGGAAAGATCAGCAGCGACGTGATGATGCGGACCAGCCAGCGGCTGCGGCCTGCCACATTCGCCGGGTGGTCGGCGCCGAGCGAATCGACGAACGCGGTGGACAGCGCTGCGATCACGTCGGACTGCTCGGCCAACTCGGCGCCGATCGGCGGGGCTGCCGTCGCGAACCAGGCTGACAGCGCGGGGCTTTCGCGGACGAGACGGAGTGCCGTGACGATACCGGCCACCAACCGCTCTCGCGGATCCTCGACGTCGTTGATCTGGTCGCCGACCGCCTCGAACAGCCGATGGGTTTCGCGGCTGACGTAGGCATTGCGCAACGCCTCCCGATTTTCGTAATAGCGGTACAGCGTCGCGCGGGAACAGCCTGCGGCCTTGGCGATCTCGTTCATCCCCACCGAACTGGGATCGTGACGGGTGAACAGCTCTGCGGCGGCGTCAAGGATCCGGTCGGCCGCCACCTCGGTGCGACGCTCCGAGAGCCAGTCGTTGGCCGCCATCTACATCACTCGGAACGGTACCGATAGCGGGCGGCGTACGTAGCTGCCGCCGGCCCACACGATGTTGTCCTCGTCGACGTCGAAATCAGGGCAACGCGAGAGCAATTCGGTCAACGCCACCCGAGATTGCATGCGTGCCGCAGCCGCGCCCAGGCAGTGGTGGGCGCCGTGGCTGAACGTCAAGATGTTGCGGGGACGGCGCTGTACGTTGAGTTCTCCTGCATCCGAACCGAATTGGCGCTCGTCGCGGTTTCCGGAGCCGTACACCAGCAATACCCGGCGATCGGCGGGCACAGTAGTGTCACCGATGGTCACGTGGCGGGTGACGGTGCGGGCCAACGCTTGGGCCGGCGTGGTGAGCCTCAGGAACTCGTCGACGGCTCCGGGGATCAGCTCGGGCTGTTCGACCAGCACACGCCGCTGGTCGGGCCACTGATGCAGGAGCTGCACCGAACCGCCCAACATGCCGGTGGTGGTGTCGTTTCCGCCGGTCACCATCGTGAACGTGAACGCGAGCACTGACAGCACGCCGGCGACGTCGCCGTCAGCACCGACACCCGCGGATACCAGATGCGAGATGGTGTCGTCTTCGGGCTCGGTGCGACGTCTTTCGATCAGCTCGGTGAAGTAGGCCATCATCGAGCCGACCGCCTCGCCAACCGATTCCAGCGCGCCCGCGATGCCGCCCTCAGTGGTGTTGGCCGCGACGATGGCTTCGGTCCAGCCGTCGAACTGTCCGCGGTCCTCCTCCGGCACACCGAGATAATGCGCGACGACCATCGACGGCAGCGGCTTGAACAGCTCGGCGACGATGTCGCCGCCGCCGTCGGCGATGAGCCGGTCGAGACGCTCGACGACGAACTCGCGGACCTTCGGCTCCACCGCCTCCACCTGGCGTGGGGTGAATCCGCGCGCCACCAGCTTGCGGAACTCGGTGTGCACCGGCGGATCTGTCATCACCATCGGCGGATTATCTTGCAGTCCAATCATTTCCAGGTCGTTGTAGTTGACGGTCAGGCCCTTTGCCGATGAGAACGTCTCGTGGTCGCGCGCGGCGGACCAGATGTCGGCGTGCCGCGTCAGCACGTAGTAGTCGCCGTCGGGATTGTGCGCCGGCACCACGTGGTGCACCGGGTCGTGGTCGCGCAGTGCGCGGTACATCGGCCACGGGTCGCCCCACGTCTCGGCGGTAGCCAGGCGGAACCGAGGCTCGCGAGACAAAGTCGTCGTCACGTCTTATTGGTACGACACAAGCTCGGGTATGTCAATGGTCGAGGACGAACTGGTGAACGAGCCGGGCCGCCGCGCGGCACACGGCGCTACAACTACACGCTGTGGTTGCAGGACTGGCATTTTCAGCGGCGGAATGCCTGTGCCACCAGGGCGTCTGCGTAGGCTTCGGTGAGCGGTTCGTGCCGCATCAGGAACCATCGCGGTCAGCGCCGAGCAGCTGAGCGGCAACGCCCGCCAGCTTGCGTGGCGCCAGATCACCAGCACCGCAAAACGTTTCGCGAACTACGAGCAGAAAACCGACCGCGAACTGCCGGTCATCCGCCTGCGCACCCAACCCCAAGCCGTAGGTCCAGGACGCCAACACCACAGCACGGGTCCACGAGACTTGACGAACGTGGGGGTTAGTCGTTGGGAGCGCAGTGACGGTAACTGTTATGGCGTGGTGCCCGCTATCTGTGCTTTGGTGCGCTGATGGTCGGCGGTCATTCCGGCCATCACCGTGCCCATGATGCGGACGCGGGCGCGGCGCGGCAGTGGGGCCAGGGAGTATTGGAGTACCCGGCTGAGCGGGCCGGGTAGTGCGGTGGGTCGGCGCCCGAGTGCGGCGAGGGTGCCCTTTGCGACATCCTGCGGGGACAGCGCGTAACTCATTGTCATGCTGGCTCGGTCGGCGAACCCGCTGTGGGTGGGCCCGGGAGCGGCGGCGAGCACGTCCACGCCGTGCGCGCGCAGCTCGACGTGCAGTGCCTCGGCAAGGGTCTGGACGTAGGCCTTCGTGGCGGCGTAGTGCGCCGCGTTCGGTGTTCCCTGGAAGCCGACGATCGAGCTGAGCAGGACCAGGCCGCCGCGGCCGCGTGCGGCGAACCGTCGGCCGAACACGAGGCTGGTGGCGAGAACGGCTTCGCAGTTGAGCCGCAGCATGTCGCGTTCCTGATCGAGGGTCGAGTCGAGGAACGGGCCCGAGGTCCCGAACCCGGCGGAGGCGACATAGAGTCCGATCTCGGTGCTGGTGGTAGCGGTAGTGAGTTCGTCGACGCCGTCGCCGCTGGCGAGGTCGATCGGTAGCACCTGGATGGCGATGCCATGTTGGGCGATCAGCTCGTCGGCGAGCTGGTGCAACGGCGCCGCGCTGCGGGCGACCAGCACCAGGTCAAGTCCGGAGGCTGCCAGCTGACGTGCGATCTCCCGTCCGATGCCCGAGGAGGCGCCGGTGACCAGCGCGCACGGGCCGTAGCGCTCATGCAGGCGCTGTTGGCGGCGGCTCATGCCTGTGGCGCCGGGTCGATGGGTCGGCGCGAATTGGCCTTTGACCGGTGGTGTGTGGGGCCTGGTCATGGCGTGCTGCCTTTCTGCGTGTGGCTGAACTTCGTGGAGGGGCGAGACTCGGTGGTTGTGCTCGTTGTGGAGGTGGTGGTGAGCGTCATTGCGGCCCGGGCGCGCGGGACGTCAGCCCATGTGGTGGGGACGTCGCGGCCGGCGAGCACGCCGTGACGGGAGCGCACCCGACCTAGCCTGTGGTGGAGCCGCCGGGAGAGGTCACCGTGGGCGCCGCCTCTGACGAATTCTGCTGCGGCGGTGTCGGTGTCGAACACTGCAATGGTGTCGAACCGCAGCCGCCACCAGGAGATGTTGAATCCGAAGCGGACCATGCCGGGTTGGGTCATCGCTTGGTCGATGACGGCGGGGATGGCGGCGACGAAGCGGGGAACATGCCATACCCGCAGGATCTGCGACTCGACGAGGACCACGGTGAACGCTTGCGCCGATTCGAGCCGAGGCACTCTCGGAGGGTCGATTCCGTGGTCTGCCAACTGACCGGGGTGGTCGGGCTCGGGGGTGAACATGACCTTCACGGCGCCACCGGTGACGCGGTGTCGGGGTGGGTGGGATGCGCGGGCAGGACGGCGAACGCGAAGAGCGATCCGGCCAGGCACACCGCGGCCGCGGTCAGGCAACCGGCGTGCATCCCGGCCACGAATGCGTCACTGACGGTGTCGCGCAGAGCGGTGGCCGCTCCGGCCGTGGCGTGGTCGGCGACGCCCAGGCCTTGGGCCAGGCCTTGGCGGGCGAGGGACCGGGCCCGTTCTGGTGCTGCGGACAGGATGTGGCTGGCGTCGAGGCGGTGCACGTAGAGGGTGGTGTAGATGCTGCCGAGCACGGCGACGCCGAGGGTGCCGCCGACTTGGCGGGTGGCGTCGTTGATCGCGGAGCCGGCGCCGGCCTGCTCGGGTCGCACGACGCCCATGATGGAGTCGGTCGCGGGTGCGGTGGTCAGCCCGAGCCCGCCGCCGAGCAACACCATCTGGGCGGCCATCTGCAGGTAGCCGATGTGGGTGTCCATGGTCGCGGCCCAGCCGAACGCGGCGGTCAGCAGCAGCAGCCCGACGGACACGACCGCCTTGGTGCCGACTCTGGTGACCGCGATGCGGGTGCCCAGTACCGAGCCGACGGCGATCGCCAGCGCGACCGGCAGGATCCGCAGGCCGGTGCCCAGGGGGCTGAAGCCTTGCAGCTCCTGCATGAACTGGGTGATTAAGAAGATGAACCCGAACAGGGCGAAGAACGCGACGGTCACCGCGCCGCTGGCGGCGCTGAATCGTAGGTTCGCGAACAATGCGACATCGATCAACGGGTCGGGGTGGCGCCGTTCGATGATGACGAAGGCTGCCAGCGCCACCGCCGCGACGGCGAACCCGGTCAGCGTGGCTGGCGAGAGCCAGCCGCGGGTCGGGGCCTCGATGATGGTGTAGACCAACGCGCCCAACATCACCACCGAGAGCCCCAACCCCATCTGATCCAGCTCGGGGCGCCGTTCCGCGCTGCTTGCAGGCACCACGAACCATGCCGCGACGGCCGCGGCGACCGCCGCCGGCGCCAACGCCAAAAACAGGCTGCCCCACCAGAATTGCTCTAGCAGCGCCCCGCCGAGGATGGGGCCGATCGCCACCCCGAGACCGGCCACCGCGCCCCACGCCCCGATCGCCGCGGCCCGTTGTTTGGGGTCGCGGAAGGTGGCGGTGATGATGGCCAACGTGGTCGGGTAGATCAGCGCCGAGGAGGCGCCCATCGCGAACCGGGCGGCGATCAGCGCCTCGGTCGAGGTGCACAGCGCGGCGGCGGTGCTGGTCACAGTGAACAGCACCAGACCGGTGATCAGGGTGCCCCGTCGACCGAACCGGTCCCCGACCGTCCCGCCGGCTAGTACCAGCCCGGCAAAGGACAGGTTGTAGGCATCGACGATCCATTGCAGACCGCGGGTGGAGGACCCGAGCGCGGTGTTCAGCGTGGGCAACGCCACGTTGACCACCGTGGTCTCCACGTTGATCGCCAACGCGGCCAGCAGCACCACCACCAGTACCCAGATGGGTCGGGCACTCTGACCAGTCGGTAGTCGATGCCGCCCGGGCGGCAACGACACAGTGTCTGGGGATAACTCGATAGCGGTCACGATCAACTCCTTGTGTTAGCACCGTCAACATGCCGATCGTGCCATGCCGGTGTTAACGGTGTCAACATGGATTACGATGGCGTTCGTGGTCAGCGAGATTCCCGATACCGAGGGTGCCGGCGGATATCACCATGGACATCTGCGGGACACTTTGCTGCGGTACGGCATCGAGCTGGCCCGATCCGGCGGACCCGAGGCAGTCAGCATTCGGGCCGTGCAACGTCTCGCCAGGGTGAGCAACGCCGCGGCATACCGGCACTACGCCGACCGCTACGCCCTCCTGCAGGCCATCTCCGACCACGCTTCGCGATGCATGGCCGACGCGATGACCGATGCCATCGACGCCGCTGGCGAAGGCGATACCCCGGCAGATGCCGCGCGAGCACGGTTCCGGGCATCTGGGGCGGCCTACCTGAACTTCGCCCTCACCGAACCCGGCCTTTTCGCCATCGCCTTCCTCACCGACCTGCCCTCCAAAGACCCCGCGAACCCCCGACCCGGTGCCCGCAATGCCGCGGGGCTCGGCCCATTCCAACTGCTCCAACGCTGCGTGGACGAGCTCGAAGCCACCGGGGCGCTGAGCACCGAAACCAAACCGTTCACCGACATCGCCGCCTGGTCAGCCGTGCATGGTCTCGCCGTCCTCATCAACCACGGACCACTGGCGCAGCTACCCCAAGCAGCCCGTCACAGCGCCATCAATCGCCTGCTCCAAATCATCGAAGATGGCCTCGAAACCGCTGCGCGTCACGGTGATTCGGTTGCGCCACCGACCTCGCCGGGAGGGCGGCAAACCCGAGCCGGTCGATGAAGGTGGTGAGCCCCGGCCTGTCCGGTTGGCCGCCGAGGTCTGCGGTGACGTCGCAGCTGCTGTCGGTGCGGACATGGCCGTCGGTATCCGCATCTCCCAAGGAAAGGTTTCAGACAACTATCATCGGTGGGCCGGCCGAGAGGACGACGCAGCCGCCATCTTCACCGCACTGTCGGGCACCGGCATCGACTACATCCACACCACCGAATACCATGCTCTGGCACCGGCTTTCGACGAGGTCGGCCCAACGCTGGCGCAGCTTGCCAAGCAATACAGCGGGCTGTCTGTCATCGCCAACAGCCACCTCGACGACCCCCGCGATGCCGCCGCGATCATCGACTCCGGCACCGCTGATGTCGTCGCACTGGCCAAACCCGCGCTCGCCAACCGGGACTGGCCACGCCGCGTGCGAACCGGCCAACCGCTCTCGCCTGACCTGCCCGCCGATCTCTTGGGGCCCGTCGCGACCGTCAAAGACTGGGAAACGTTCGCAGGCGACTCCGCCCGCAGCGATCCCCGGAAGTTTTCCGGATCGACCATCGACGAATGAAAGGCAGCCCATGAGCATGGGACTCGCGATAAATAATGTCTCAATATTCTGGTTGCAGCTTTTCTGAGTTGTGTCGTCTGCGCCGTTGTCGTGGCGTGGTACGTGTGGCCGTCACTAACCAAACGTTCTCGTAATTCCGCGCTGATCCCACTGATCTTTGTGCACATGTTTCGCTATGTGGGAATGACGTTACTGGTTACAGGTATGGTTGATCCGAAAATACCCAGAGACTTCCTTTCCGCTGCTGCCTACGGCGATCTCTTGGCAGCGGCTCTGGCTCTTGCTTCCATCGTTGCTCTACGGAGCAAATGGCGTATCGCCATTCCGCTGGTGTGGGTGTTCAATACGTGGGGATTCGTGGACCTGCTCAACGGAGTGCGCGGCGTCGTTCAATTAAACGTGCCGAGCTTCAATCTGAGCACCGTTTGGTATATCTATACGTTTTACGCCCCGTTGGTCATTGTTTCACATTTGATGATCTTCTGGATTTTGATCAAATCCAAGTCGTGGAATAACGCTTCGTATTCTGCAGGGGCCGAATCACGTTGACGAAGTGAGGCGTCCCATTCTTCGAGAGGCGGCGCATGCGGGCGGATGTGACCGCCACGGGTCAGACGCCCGCGCCGGGGTTCAGAATGCCCAGCGGGTCGAGTGCGTCTTTGATGCGCTGGTTCAGCGCCATGGCGTCGGGCCCCAGATAGCCGGGCAGCCAGGGTCGCTTCAATCGTCCGACGCCGTGCTCGCCGGTGATCGTGCCACCCAATTCCATGGCGAGGTTCATGATCTCGCCGTAGGCTAGGTTGGCCCGTTCGAGCTCCGCGGCATCGTTGGGGTCGTGGACGATCAGAGGGTGGGTGTTGCCGTCGCCGGCGTGCGCGATCACCGCGATCATCAGATCGTGCTGCGCGGCGATGCGCGCGATCCCGCTGACCAGATCGGCCAACGCCGGCACCGGCACGCCGACGTCTTCGAGCAGCAACGGCCCCTTCTCCTCGACGGCCGGGATGGCGAACCTGCGCGCGGCGATGAACGCCTCGCTCTCGTCCGGGTCGCCAGTCGAAAACACTTCCGTCGCACCGTATTCGGTGAATGTCGCCGCCATCAGCTCGGCGTCCTCGCTCCCGGCTTGTCCGCGTTCGTCGGATGCGGCGACCAGCATTGCGGCAGCGCTGCGGTCCAGACCCATCCGCAGTTTGTCCTCGACGGCGTTGATGGTGGCCGAGTCCATGAACTCCAGCATCGCCGGGCGCAGCCGTGACGTGACCCCGAGCACGGCTTGAGCGGCAGCCTCCACCGACGCGAAGTAGGCGACCACCGTGGCCAGCGGCTGCTGCGGCGGCACCAATCGCAGTGTCACCTCGGTGATCACGCCCAGTGCGCCTTCGCTGCCGACGAACAATTTGGTCAGGCTCAGACCCGCGACGTCCTTGAGTCGTGGCCCACCCAGCCGGACCGCGGTGCCGTCGGCCAGCACCACCTGAACCCCGAGCACGTAGTCGGTGGTGACGCCGTATTTCACGCAGCACAGACCGCCCGCGTTGGTCGCGATGTTGCCGCCGATGCTGCAGATCTCCCACGACGACGGGTCGGGCGGGTACCACAGCCCGTACTCGGCCACCGTCTTCTTGACCTCGGCATTGAGCAGCCCGGGCTGACAGACCGCGGTGCGGGTCACGGGGTCCACCGCGATGTCGCGCATCTTCTCCGTCGACAACACGATGCCGCCGTCGACCGCGGTGGCGCCGCCGGACAGGCCGGTGCCCATCCCGCGCGTCACCACCGGAACGTGGTTGGCGGTCGCCCACCGCAAGACGGTCTGAACCTCTTCGGTCCGCCGCGGACGCACCACGGCCGCCGGCTTTCCGGCCGACGGATCGAAGGC
The DNA here is from genome assembly GCF_010727945.1 of Mycobacterium cookii. NCBI lineage: Bacteria > Bacillati > Actinomycetota > Actinomycetes > Mycobacteriales > Mycobacteriaceae > Mycobacterium > Mycobacterium cookii. The sequence continues at coordinate 1,911,233 of NZ_AP022569.1, read as the reverse complement.
GCGGTCCTGCCGGTAACCCTCGGTGACCGCGGGGTCGGTGACGACCATCCCCTCGGGCAGCTCGGCGATCAGTGCGGCCAGCGCATCAGCGGGCATGAGGGCGATCCTACGGACACCGCGAATGGCGTTCGTGCACAGTGGAGCCGTGACGCTCGCTCACCCGCGCACCGGTGCGCCGTTCAAATCTCCAGTGCCGCCCGGTACCGGATGGCCAGGCGATCCTGCGACTGCCCGCACGGCTGTGGCGTCGGAGCCGGCCCAGGTGACCGTGATGGCCGACGCCGCGAGATCGCTCGCGCAACTCGACGCCGAGGTGTCGGTCTGCCGGGCCTGCCCGCGGCTGGTCGAGTGGCGCGAAGACGTGGCGGTCACCAAGCGGCGGTCATTCGCCGACCAGCCGTACTGGGGCAGGCCAGTCCCGGGTTGGGGTGCGCCGCAACCGCGGATCGTCGTCGTCGGTCTGGCGCCGGCGGCCAACGGTGCCAACCGGACCGGCCGGGTGTTCACCGGCGACCGCTCCGGCGACTTCTTATATGCGGCACTGCACCGCGCCGGGTTGGCGAACTCACCGATCGCCGTCGACGCCGCGGACGGCCTCGCGCTCATCGGAACCCGGGTGGTCGCCGCGGTGCGCTGTGCGCCACCGGCCAACGCGCCGACACCGGCCGAGCGCGCGACCTGCGCGCCGTGGCTGACCGCGGAGTGGCGGCTGACCGGCAACGAGGTGCGGGTGATCGTGGCGCTCGGCGCCTTCGGCTGGCGCTCGGCGCTGGACATGATCCGCGCTGGCGGCGGTCAGGTGCCTCGGCCGCAGCCCAAGTTCGGCCACGGCGTCACCGCGACGGTCCAGGCCGCCCACGGCGACGTGGTGCTTCTCGGTTGCTATCACCCCAGCCAGCAGAACACCTTCACCGGCAAACTCACGCCGACGATGCTCGACGACGTCTTCAGCCGGGCACGCGAGATGGCAGGTATGCGGGAACGTTCGGCCGACGGTAGGCGTTGACCTGCTCATGCGGCTTTCCGTCCTCGACCTCGTCCCAGTCCGCACCGACCAGACCACCTCGGATGCGCTGGCGGCCACCGTGCGGTTGGCGCAGACCGCCGACCATCTGGGCTTCACCCGCTACTGGGTCGCCGAACACCACAACATGCCGTCGGTCGGCGCCACCAGCCCACCGGTGCTGATCGCCTACCTCGCGGCGCAGACCTCGCAGCTGCGGCTGGGCTCGGGCGGGGTGATGCTGCCCAACCACGCGCCGCTGGCGGTCGCCGAGCAGTTCGCGCTGCTGGAAGCGGCCGCGCCCGGCCGCATCGACCTCGGCATCGGCCGCGCGCCCGGCTCGGACCAGGTGACGTCGTTCCTGCTGCGCGGCGCTGCCGGACGCGACGACCGCGACATCGACCAGTTCCCCGAATACCTCGACCACGTGCGCGCGATGATGAGCGCACGGGGAGTATCCGTGCAGCTGCGCGACGGCGACTACAACCTCAAAGCCACTCCGGCCGCGGCCAGCGAGCCGCGGCTGTGGCTGCTCGGCTCGTCGATGTATTCGGCCCGGCTGGCGGCGGCCAAAGGCCTGCCCTATGTGTTCGCCCACCACTTCTCGGGCAACGGAACCGAGGAGGCGCTGGCGCTGTACCGCTCGGAGTTCGTGCCCAGCGAGCTGACCGCCGAACCGGTGACCTTCCTGACCGTCAACGCCGCGGTGGCTGACACCCGCGACGAGGCAACAGCATTGATGCTGCCCAACCTGCACATGATGGCCCGGCTGCGAACCGGGCAGCCGCTGGGGCCGGTAGAGCTCGTCGAAGATGCGCGCGGCGCCGAGTTGACACCGCAGCAGCAGCACATCGTCGACAGCGGGCTCGCCCGGGCGGTCGTCGGCACGCCTGCAGAGGCCGCCGAACAGCTGACCGCGCTGGCGCAGCGCTTCGACGTCGACGAGGTGATGGTGCATCCGGTCGCATCGGCGCACCGCGGCACCGACCCGAGAACCGCGCCGGCGCGCGAGACGACGCTGGAGCTGCTGGCCAAAGAGCTGTTCTAAACCGCCTCGAGTCGCACCACCGGGATCGGCCGCGACGTCCGCTTCTGGTACCCCTCGTAGCGGTTCGCGTTGTTCTTGTTGACGATCTGCCACAGCCGTTGATAGTCGGGGTCATCGGGCAGCACGGGTTTGGCCGTGACACCGAAACGCTTTGGCCCGACGTTGATTTCGACGTTCGGATTGGCTTTCAGATTGTGATACCAGCCGGGCGCTTTCGGGTCGCCACCTTTCGATGCGACGACGAGGTACGCGTCGCCGTCGCGCGCATAGGTGAGTGTGTTGTCCCGAACCTTGCCGGTCTTGGCGCCGACCGTGTGCAGGATCAGGTTGACCGGGCCGAAGGGTATCTTGTGCCCGATTCGACCGTCGGTGCGTTTGTAGATCTCGTCGTGCAAGCCCAGTAGCCGGTGACCGATCTGCTTCTCGATCCACAGAGATATGTCCATGGGGCTCAGTCTTGCGGACTGGCCCGCAATTGTGCCAGTGCGTCCCGCAGGATCTGGCCGGTTGCCTCCCGGTCGGGGTCGCGGCGCAACACCAGGCCTTTGGCCACCGACAGCTTGTCGCCGTTGCGCCGGAGCAGCACATGCAGATGTATGTGGAAGACCGTCTGAAAGGCCGCGCGGCCGTCGTTGATGCCGATGTTGGTGGCGTCGGCCAACTCGGTGGCACGTGCGGCCTTGGCGATGCGCTGTCCGATCGTCAGCATGCCGGCCAGCGTCTCGGCGGGCGTGTCGGTGAGGTCGACCGAATGTTGCTTGGGCACCACCAGGGTGTGACCGCGGGTGAAGGGGCGAATGTCGAGGAAGGCCAGATAGCCGTCGTCCTCGTAGATCCGGATCGCCGGAGCCTGGCCGGCGACGATCGCGCAGAACACACAGGACATGTCGTCACGGTAGCGGTAGGTGAGTAGTCTCCCCGCACATGGACCTCGGAGAACTGGCCTTCGCTGGAGCAGCAGAACAGGCGCGGCTGCTGGCCGCGGGTACCGTCACCGCGCCGGCGCTGCTCGATCTCTACCTCGACCGCATCGCCCGTCTGGATCCTCAGTTGCGCAGCTACCGCACCGTGCTGACGCAGACCGCGCGCCAAGAGGCTGCGGCCGCGCAACACCGCATCGACACCGGCGAGCGGCTGCCGCTGCTCGGCGTCCCCGTCGCGATCAAAGACGACGTCGATGTCGACGGGGAAGTGACAGCCTGCGGCAGCGGTGCGGTGTCGACCGCCGCGGTCCGCGACGCCGAAGTGGTCAGCCGGTTGCGCGCCGCCGGCGCAGTCATCATCGGCAAAACCAATGTGCCCGAACTGATGATCTTCCCGTTCACCGAATCGCTGACGTTCGGCGCGACCCGCAACCCGTGGAACACCGCGCTCACCCCGGGCGGCAGCAGCGGGGGCAGCGGTGCGGCGGTTGCTGCCGGCCTGGCGCCGTTGGCGCTGGGCTCCGACGGCGGTGGCTCGATCCGCATCCCGTCAGGCTGGTGCGGTCTGTTCGGTTTGAAACCGCAACGCGGTCGGGTGCCGCTGGCGCCCCACGACGACGCGTGGTGCGGGTTGTCGGTCAACGGCCCGATCGCACGCTCGGTCGAGGACGCGGCCTTGTTCCTGGACGTCACGACCTCGACGCCCGGTCCCGCCGGCGGATTCGTCGACGCTGCGCGCAAGGATCCTGGCCGACTGCGAATTGCCTTGAGCACCAAGGTCCCACCGCCGCTGATCGCCAAGGTCGGCGCGGAGCAGCGCGCGGCTGTCGACGCGGCAGGCGCACTGCTGCGCGACCTCGGCCACGACGTCGTCGTGCGCGATCCGGACTATCCACCGGCGGCCGTCTACGGCAACTTCCTGCCGCGGTTTTTCCGGGGGATTTACGACGATGTGCGCAGGCTGCCGCACCAGGACCGGCTGGAGAAGCGGACCCGGAACATGGCGCGCATCGGATCGCTGCTCTCCGATCGGCGGATGGCGACCATCCGGGCAGCGGAGTCGGCGCTCGCCGGGCGGATTCAGTCGATCTTCGACGACGTCGACGTCGTCATCACTCCCGGCAACGCGACCGGACCGTCGCGGGTCGGGGCTTATCAACGCCGCGGCGGCATTTCGAGTCTGCTGCTGGTGTCGCAGCGGGTGCCGTTCTTCGAGATGTGGAATCTCACCGGTCAGCCCGCGGCCGCGGTGCCGTGGGCGCTCGATCGCCACGGCGTTCCGCTGTCGATTCAGCTGGTCGGCCGCCCGCACGACGAGGCGACCCTGCTCGCGCTCAGCGCGCAGATCGAGGAGGCTCGCCCCTGGGCGCAGCGGCGTCCGCCGGTGTCATGACGGTGCGCCGCCACGCGGCCAGCTTCTGACCCGCGGGCATCGCGCGGGCCGGGCTGCTCGACGGCAGCAGCTGATAGCTGACCGGCGCCTCGATGTCGACCAGCTTTTCGAACAATCGCTGCGCCACACGTCCGTTGAAGCACACCCGATCAATCGACCGGTGTGATGCGAAGAATCGACGAAAGTCGTTGACCACCAGGCTGTGAGCGTCGAATTCAGCGTCTGAGCTGCCCGCACGGCGACACTTGTGCAGCACATCCCACAACGCGACGCCACGGGATTGCAATGCGGTCAAACGGTTTTCGTACGGCATCGCGGCGTCGAATCCGAAAAGCTCACCGGCGATCGGCCAGAACGCATTTCGCGGGTTGCCGTAATACTGCCTGACCGCCAGCGACTGGACGCTCGGGAACGATCCGAGGATCAACAACCGTGCGTCATCGTCGGCGACCGGGGCGAAACCCTGCAGCAGCGGTGTGGACATCGACCCCATGATGCCTTGCTGCGTTATACGTTGGCGGAGTGGATGAACCCCGAGATCCGGAAGTCGAGAAGCTGCTCGACGGTTTGGAAGGCAGCGCACGCGCAGAGCGCGCCGAGCTGATCGAGTGGCTTTTCGAGCAAGGGATCACCGCCGACGAGATCCGTACCGCGCCGGTTCCGATGCTGGTGGCGTCGCGCCGGCTGATGGGTGACGACGGCGATTACGTTTCGACGCGCGAGATCAGCGAGTCGGCCGGCATCGATCTGGAACTGCTGCAACGCGTGCAGCGCGCCATCGGGTTGGTCCGTGTCGACGACCCTGACGCAGCCGTCCATCTGCGCGCCGACGGGGCCGCTGCGGCGCACGCCAAGGACTTCCTCGCGCTCGGCATTCACCCCGATCAAGTTGTGCAGGTCGTTCGTGTTCTCGCCGAAGGACTTTCGCACGCCGCCGAGGTGATGCGATACACCGCGCTGTCGGCCATTCTGCAGCCCGGCGCCAGCGAGTTGGAGACGGCCAAGGCGTCCCAGGCGCTGGTGAGCCGTATTACGCCGCTGCTCGGGCCGATGATCGAAGACATGCTGTTCATGCAGCTGCGGCACATGATGGAGACCGAAGCGGTCAACGCCAGCGAGCGGGCGGTGGGCGCACCGCTGCCGGGGGCGCGGCACATCGTGGTGGCCTTCGCCGATCTGGTCGGCTTCACCCGGTTGGGCGAGGAGCTGCCGCCCGAAGAGCTCGGCCAGCTGGCCAACCGGCTCGCCGACGTCGCCCGCGACGTCGCCACTCCACCGGTGCGCTTCATCAAGACGATCGGCGACGCGGTGATGTTCGTCTGCACCGAACCGGCGCCACTGCTGGACGCCGCGCTCAAGCTCGTCGACATCGCCGACAGCGACAACGACTTTCCCCGGCTGCGGGCCGGCATCGCCTCGGGGGCTGCGGTGAGCCGGGCCGGCGACTGGTTCGGTAGCCCGGTCAACATCGCAAGCAGGGTGACGGCGGCGTCGCGGCCGGGCGCGGTGCTGGCCGCCGAGTCGGTGCGCGAAGAACTCGGCGATTCCGCTGGTTTCAGCTGGTCGTTTGCCGGTGCGCGACACCTCAAGGGGATCAAGGGCGAGGTGAAGTTGTTCCGCGCCCGCCGCGGCGAGGGCGAGGGTTGAGTGTTCGCCGGCAGTGAACCGACGTTGCTTTGCTTTGTAATGATGTAATCATGTAAATATGAAACACCAACATGGACACGGGCGGCGCTACGGCCGCTCCGGCGGCTGGCAGCAAGCCGGCCAACCCGACGCCGGCGACGCCGCGGACTGGTTCGCCGGTCGGCTGCCCGACGGCTGGTTCGCCGGCGACCCGACCGTCGTCGTCGACCGCGAAGAGATCACCGTCATCGGCACGCTGCCCTCGGAGGAGAGCGAGAGCGACGCCCACGCATCAGGGCGGGCGTCGCGGTTTCGCGAGGAGACCCGGTCGGAGCGAATGCACATCGCCGACGAGGCGCAGGCCCGCTATGGCCGCAAGGTGTCCTGGGGCGTCGAGATCGGCGGCGAGCCGATCCTGTTCACCCACATCGCCGTTCCGGTGATGACGCGGCTGAAACAGCCGGAGCGCCAGGTGCTCGACACCCTGGTCGACGCCGGCGTGGCCCGGTCCCGTTCTGATGCGTTGGCCTGGTCGGTGAAGCTGGTCGGCGAGCACACCGAAGAGTGGCTGGCCAAACTACGCGATGCGATGTCCGCGGTCGACGATCTGCGCGCCGAGGGCCCCGAACTCTAGGCCTGGGTCATCCGGTAGTAGGCGCCACGGCGGGCCAGCAGTTCGCCGTGGTTGCCCTGCTCCACGATCTTGCCGGCCTCCATCACCAGGATGACGTCTGCATCGCGGATCGTCGAAAGGCGATGGGCGATAATGAAACTCGTTCGGTCGCGACGCAACTCGTGGGTGGCCTTGGCGATCAGCAGCTCGGTGCGGGTGTCCACCGAGCTGGTCGCCTCGTCCAGGATCAGCAGCTGCGGGCGAGCCAGAAACGCCCGCGCGATGGTGATCAGCTGACGCTCGCCGGCGCTGATGTTGCCGCCGCCGTCGGCCACCCGGGTCTCGTAACCGTTCGGCAGCGTGTGCACGAACCGATCCACGTAGGCGGCCTTGGCCGCATCGATGATGTCGTCGTCGCCGGCGTCCGGTCGGCCGTAGGCGATGTTCTGCGCGATCGTCCCACTGAACAGCCAGGTGTCCTGCAGCACCATCCCGATCCGCGAGCGCAGCGAATGCCGGTTGACGGTAGTGATGTCGACGCCGTCGACAAGGATGCGGCCGGAATCGACGTCGTAGAAGCGCATCAACAAGTTCACCAGCGTGGTCTTGCCCACCCCGGTGGGGCCCACGATGGCCACGGTGCTGCCCGGTTGGGCGGTGAACGAGAGATCCTCGAGCACCGGATGGCCGGGGTGGTAGCCGAAGCTCACCTGGTCGAATTCCACTCGCCCCGTCGGGCCTTCGCCGTTGAGCGACGGCAGGGACAGCTCGCGGTCGGGTGCTTCCTCGGTCTCGTCGAGCAGGTCGAAGACCCGCTCGGCGCTGGCCACACCGGACTGCAGCGTGTTGTACATAGAGGCCACCTGATTGACCGGCCCGTTGAACTGCCGCACGTATTGGATGAACGCCTGGATGCTGCCGACCGTGATCTGCCCGGTCGCCACCTGCACGCCGCCGACCACCGCCACCCCGACGTAGCTGAGGTTGCTGATGAACGTGGTCGCCGGTGACACCAGCCCGGAGAGCAGCTGAGCGCCGAAACTCGCGTGGTAGACCTCGTCGTTGAGCCGGCGGAACTCGTCTTCGATCCGGTCGCGCTGGCCGAATGTCCTGACCAAGGTGAAACCGCTGTAGCTCTCCTCGATGTGAGCGTTGAGCCGGCCGGTATTCCTCCACTGCGCGAAGAACATTCGCTGCGAGCGTCGCGCGATCGCCCGGGTCGCCAGCACCGACACCGGGACCGTCACCAACGTGATCCCGGTCAGCACCGGCGAGATCGTCACCATCATCACCAGCACTGTCACCACGGTCAGCACCGCGCTGAACAGCTGAGCGATCGTCATCGACAACGACGTCTGCAGGTTGTCGATGTCGTTGGTGACCCGGCTGAGCACTTCGCCGCGCTGCCGGTTGTCGAAGTAGGCCAGCGGCAGCCGGTGCATCTTGTCCTCGACTTGCGACCGCAGCCCCTGCAGCGTCCGCCGCACCGTCACGTTGAGCAGCCGAGCCTGAACCCAAATCATCAGCGCGGCAACCAGATACATGATCAGACCCAGCGCCAACGTGCGGGCGACCGCATCGAAGTCGACACCGCGTCCGGGGACCACGTGCATCCCGGAGAGCAGGTCGGCGAAGGCGTTGTTGCCGCGCGCCCGCGCAGCCGCGACAGCCTGATCCTTGGTGATGCCCGCGGGCAACTGCCGACCGATCACCCCGTTGAACAGCAGATCGGTGGCGTGGCCGAGGATCCGTGGAACCACGACGCCGATCACCGTGCCCAACAGGCTCAGGGCGATCACCGCAATGGCCGTACGGCGTTGCGGTGCGAGCAGTTTCACCAGACGAACGGTCGACGCTCTGAAGTTCCGCGGCCGGGTGGCCGGGGGAGCGGCGGCGCGGCGCACGTCACCCATCGACGCGGTCACCGGAGATCACCCACTTCGGCGCCCAGCGACTGCGATTCCGCGAATTCCCGATAGGTCGGGCAGTCGGTCATCAGCGATTCATGGGTGCCCGCGCCGACCACCCGCCCGTCGTCGAGGACGATCACCCGGTCGGCGCCGATGATTGTCGAAATACGTTGTGCCACAATGATGACCGTCGACTCGGCGGCGGCTTCGGCGAGTTGGGCGCGGACCTTGGTGTCGGTGTGGACGTCGAGAGCGGAAAACGAGTCGTCGAAAATGTAGACGGCCGGCCGGCGGATCACCGCCCGCGCGATCGCCAGTCGCTGGCGTTGTCCGCCGGAGAAGTTGACGCCGCCCTGCGCGACGCGCATCTGCAGGCCGTCGGGGTGTGTGCGGACGAATTCGTCGGCCGCCGCGATTCGCAACGCGTCCCACATCTCGTCTTCGGTCGCGTCCGACTTGCCGTAGCGCAGGTTTTCGGCGACGGTGCCGGAAAACAGATAGCCGCGTTGGGGTATCAGCCCGATGCCCGACCACAGCTCGTCGACGACCCGGTCGCGCACGTCGACACCGTCGACAAGGACGGTGCCGGCGGTCACGTCGTACAACCGGCAGATCAGCGCCACCAGCGTCGACTTTCCCGAACCGGTGCTGCCGATGATCGCGGTGCTGGTGCCGGGCCGTGCGGTCAGCGAAATATCCTGCAGCACAGGCCGGTCCGCGCCGGGATAGCGGAATGACGCGCCGCGCAGCTGCACGACGCCGCGCTGATCGCCGGACGGCGGCACCGGGTTGGCCGGATTGCCGACTGCCGGGATCGTCGTCAGCACCTCGGTGATCCGTTCTGCGCACACCGCCGCCCGTGGCAACACCATCACGGTCATCGTCGCCATCAGCACCGCCATCAGGATCTGGGTGAAATAGGCGAGGAACGCGACCAGCGAGCCGACCTGCATCCGGCCGCTGTCGATGCGTAAGCCGCCGAACCAGATCAGCGCGACGCTGGAGCAGTTGATGGTCAACGTGGTCACCGGCAGCATCAGCGCCTGCCAGTTGCCCGCGGTCTGCGCGGTGTCCGACAGCGCGACGTTGACCTCGTCGAAGCGGCGACGTTCGTAGGATTCACGGGCGAACGCCCGCACCACCCGCACACCGGACAGCTGCTCGCGCATCACCCGGTTGATGTTGTCGATCAGCCGCTGCATGCTGCGGAAGATCGGCAGCGTGTTGGAGATGATCCAGTAGTTGGCCGCGACCAGCACCGGGACGCTGATCACCAGCAGCCAGGACAGCTCGGCGTCCTGGTGGATCGCCATCGCGATTCCGCCCACGCACATGATCGGCGCGGCGACCAGGACAGTCGTGGCCATCTGCACCAGGAACTGAATCTGGCGGACGTCGTTGGTGGTGCGGGTGAGCAGTGACGGCGCGCCGAACCGGGCGGTCTCGTGTTCGGAGAACGACGTGACGTGATGGAACACCGCGGACCGCAGATCACGGCCGCACCCCATCCCGGTCCTGGAGCCGAAGTACAGCGCGCCCACCGAACACAGCACCTGCAGCGCGGTGACCACGAACATCAGCCCACCGAGCCGGACGATGGTGGCGGTGTCGCCCTTGGCGATGCCGTCGTCGATGATCGTGGCGTTCACGGTCGGCAGATAGAGCGACGCCAGCGTGCTCACCGATTGCAGCGTCATCACCGCCGCAACCAACCAGCGGTACGGCCCGACGAACTGGCGTAGCAGGGCCAGGAGCATCTGGTAACTGTTGCATATCCGCCGATGTCGGGTCTCGGCGATCATTGATAAGAAACCACAGCTCACCGCGTGTGCGATGGTTGCCCAAAGGCGGTGCCGCTACAGTGCAACCTGTGATCACCAGAAGGTGCGGGTAGCGGTGCGGCGGAACGTGGCGGCGCTGGCGTGCGCGGCAGCGACTTTGATTCCGATTGCGGCCGCGTGCTCTGATTCCGGCTCCAATCAATCCCAGTCATCCGGGTCGACGGCGCCGGCGTCGGGGCAGGGCAATCACGGTCCGATGTTCCCGCAGTGCGGCGGCATCAACGACGAGACGGTGACCAAGCTGACTCAGATAAACGGGCTGGTCAACACCGCCAAGAATTCCGTGGGCTGCCAGTGGCTGGCCGGCGGCGGGATCCTCGGCCCGCACTTCTCGTTCTCCTGGTACCGCGGCAGCCCGATCGGCCGGGAACGCAAGACCGAAGAGCTGTCCCGCTCCAGCGTGGAGGACGTCAACATCAACGGCCACGGCGGTTTCATTGCGGTCGGCAACGATCCGCAGCTCGGAGACTCGCTGTGCGAGGTGGGCATCCAGTTCTCCGACGACTTCATCGAGTGGTCGGTGAACTTCAGTCAGAAGCCGTTCCCTGATGCCTGCAACGTCGCCAAAGAGCTGGCGCGTCAAACGATTGCGAACTCGAAATGAGCGTGCGCCGTCGGGTCCTGGTGGGTGTCGCGGTGCTGGCCACCGCGCTGTCGGCGTCGACCGGCTGCACGAGGTCGGTGGACGGCACCGCGGTGAAAGCGGGCGCCGGTGACAACGTGCCGCGCAACAACTCCTCCGAGCAGCAGTACCCGAATCTGCAAAAAGAGTGTGAAGTCCTGACCACCGATGTGTTGGCCAAGACGGTGGGCGCCGACCCGCAGGACATTCAGAGCACGTTCGTCGGGGCGATCTGCCGCTGGCAGGCGGCTAATCCCGGCGGCCTGATCGACATCACCCGCTTCTGGTTCGAGCAGGGCAGCCTGGCCAACGAACGCAAGGTCGCCGAATTCCTGAAGTACCAGATCGAGCAACGGGCGATCGCCGGTGTGCCATCCATCGTGATGCGGCCGAACGATCCCAACGGCTCCTGTGGCGTCGCCAGCGACGCCGCGGGCGTGGTCGGATGGTGGGTGAACCCGCAAGTGCCCGGTATCGACGCCTGCGCGCAGGCGCTCAAACTCATGGAGTTGACGCTCTCCACCAACTCCTGATTCCCGAGGTGTCTATGCAGGTCGAAGGTGGATTCCGGGGCGGTTCGCCAAAGCGATTGAGACAGTTAAATATTCTGAACACACAAAGGCTCACCAGCTGCCAGACGCGTTCGCTACGATCGCACGATGTCTGAAACGCCTGAACACGAGCCTTCCTCCGCAGCGACGGAAACAACCGAAGCCGCCCCTGCGACCACGCCCGCGCCGGCGTCTCATGCCGCACCTGCCCGCGTCGCCCAGCCTTCGAAGGCGTCGGGGCTAATTCCGTTGGCGGCCTTGGTGCTTGCCGTGCTGGCCATCGCCGGCGCCGCGGTCGGATGGTTCTACCCGCACAAGACCGCCGGAACACCGGGGAACTATTCCGAGCAGCAGGTCAAAGATGCGAAAAAGCACATCTGCGAAACCTTCAAGATCGTCGACCGCGCCGTGGTCAGGAACTCTCACCTGAAGAACCCCGACAACGGCGGGCCGATCGGCGCGCTCTCGGTGGCGACGGCGCAGCGTTTCGCGTTCTACGACGGCGGCGCCTTCCTGCGTGACCGGGTGGCCTCTGAGCCCGCGACCCCGAAAGACCTGGCGGATAACGCCAACGCTCTCGGAACGCAGCTCGAGGAACTGAGCATCGGCTACCTCGCCGGTGCGCAGGACTTCGTCCAGGACGAACTGCGGCAAAACCTCGACGAGAAGATCAAGAAGATCGTCGAGATCTGCAAGTAGCTCAACGCGGCACGTGAAAGGCGTCGAGCTCGGCTGAACCGAGTTCGACGTCTTTCCAGCTGCGGGTGAAGCGCAACACCGCCATCGCCGACGTCGGGAACTTCGACGAGATGCGTTCGGCGGCATCGGTGTTGGTGGTGTCGGTGCGGGTCAGTCCCAGCGCCAGCTGAGTCATCGTGGGCTCGTGCGCGACGAGCAGCAAGACGGTGGCATCGTCGCCGACGCCGTTGATCTCGTCGATCACCGTGCCCGGGGTCGCGTCGTAGAGCCGGTCGACGTAGCGCACGGGTGCGTCGATGCCGGTGTGCGCCAAGGTTTCGCGTGCGCGGGTCGCCGTCGAGCAGAGCACCGCGTCGATCTTCGGCAGGCTGGTCCGCAACCAGTCGCCGGCCAGGGCGGCTTCGCGCTTTCCACGGGGTGCCAGCGGCCGATCGTGGTCGGCCACGCCCGCCGGATAAGCCGACTTGGCGTGCCGCAACAGGACGAGTGTGCGGATGTGGTCGCTCACCCGGTTGACGTTACCCGGCGCACTCCGAGGCTTGTGTGGCTGATGTGGCGCCTGGGTAGCGATGAGGTTCGGTGCTTTTGTTGTCCGCCGGACCTGCCGGTCGAGGTCCACGGACTTGTCGGTGAACGGTTCTACACTTCGCGGTGGCCTCCTCGCCCAAGGCCGGACATCACGCAGAAGGGACGGGACCGCAATGCGATTCGTGCACACCGCCGACTGGCAGCTCGGCATGACCCGTCACTTCCTCGCGGGCGATGCGCAACCGCGTTATTCGGCCGCCCGGCGTGACGCGGTGGCCGGGCTCGGTCCGCTTGCAGCCGGTGCCGGCGCTGAGTTCGTGGTGGTCTCCGGGGACGTGTTCGAAGATAACCAGTTGGCGCCGACGATCGTCAGCCAGTCACTGGAAGCCATGCGCGCCATCGGGATTCCCGTCTACCTGCTGCCCGGTAACCACGATCCGCTGAACGCCGCGTCGGTGTACACCAGCGCGCTGTTCAAGACCGAATGTCCGGCCAACGTTCGGGTGCTCGATCGGCCCGGCGTTCACGAGGTCCGGCCAGGCCTGCAGATCGTCGCCGCGCCGTGGCGGTCCAAGGCGCCGACCACCGATCTGGTCGCCGACGTGCTCGACGGGCTGCCGGCCGACGGCGTCGTCAGGGTGCTGGTTGCGCACGGCGGTGTCGACGCGCTCGACCCCGATCCGGCCAAGCGGTCACTGATCCGGCTGGCCGGTGTGGAGAATGCACTGGCCCGCGGCGCAATCCATTACGTGGCGCTCGGCGACAAGCATTCGTTGACCGAAGTCGGTGGCACCGGCCGCGTCTGGTATTCGGGTTCGCCGGAGGTCACCAACTACGACGACGTCGAAGCCGATCCCGGTCACGTGCTGATCGTCGACATCGACGAGGCGGACCCGCAGCATCCGGTGACCGTCGATGCTCCCCACGTCGGGCGCTGGCGATTCGGCACGTTGAACCGGGATGTGAACAACAGCCGTGACATCGCTGACCTGGACATGAACCTCGACCTGATGCCCGACAAGGACCGAACTGTGTTGCGGCTGGCGCTGATTGGTTCGCTGACTGTCACTGACCGCGCCGCGCTGGACGCGTGCCTGGACAAGTATTCGCGACTGTTCGCATCGCTGCGGGTGTGGGAAAGTCACAGCGATCTGGCGGTGATTCCCGCCGACGGTGAATTCAGCGACCTGGGTATCGGCGGGTTCGCCGCCGCAGCGGTTGAGGAGTTGGTGACGGTCGCCCGCGCCGGCGACGACGAGACGGCCGGCGACGCGCAGGCGGCGCTCGCGCTGTTGTTGCGGCTGAGCGATCACGGCGAGCAGGGGCGGGGTGCGGCATGAAACTGCATCGGTTGGTCTTGAAGAACTATCGCGGAATCGACTACCGCGAGATCGACTTTCCCGATCACGGGGTGGTCGTCGTGTCCGGCGCCAACGAGGTCGGCAAGTCGTCGATGGTCGAGGCGCTTGATCTGCTGCTGGAATCCAAGGACCGTTCGACCAAGAAAGAGGTCAAACAGGTCAAGCCCACGCACGCCGACGTCGGATCGGAGATCACCGCCGAGATCAGTGCGGGCGCTTACCGTTTCATCTATCGCAAGCGCTTCCACAAAAAGCCGGAGACGCAGCTGACGGTGCTCGAACCGCGGCGCGAACAACACAGTGGCGACGAGGCGCACGACCGTGTGCAAGCCATGCTGGCCGAGACCGTGGACACCGAATTGTGGCATGCCCAACGGGTTTTGCAGTCGGCGTCGACGGATGCGGTGAACCTCTCGGGTTGCGACGCGCTCACCCGGGCGCTCGACGTCGCAGCAGGCGATGCGGCCGCGCTGTCTGGAACCGAGCCACTACTGATTGAGCGGATCGACGCCGAGTTCGCCCGGTATTTCACCCCGACCGGCCGCCCCACCGGCGAGTGGGCGGTCGCGATCAAGGCGCTGGAAGCGGCCAATCAGGAAGTCGAACGGTGCGCCGCCGCTGTCGCCGAGGTCGACGACCGGGTGCAACGGCACGCCGCGCTGACCGTCGAGCTGGCCGAGATCACCGGACAGCAAGGTGCTGCCGCTACCCGACAGACCGCGGCGCGGGCGGCCGCCGACGCCATCGCCCGGCTCACCGAACAGGTCCGGGAGGCCGAGCTGATTGCCGCGGCCGCGACCGCAACCAGCGCCGCGTCAACGGCCGCGCACACCGAGCGGACCCGGCTGCGCAGCGAAAGTGATTCGCGCACAGCCGCGGTCGTCGCCCTGGAGGAGGAAGCCCGCGAGGCAACCGAGGCCCAGGCGGTCGCGCGCGAGGTGACTGTCGAGGCCGACGCTGCCGTCGAGCGGGCCGACCAGAGTCTGGTCGCCGCCCAGCGGCGCGCCGAGACCGCACGCGGTCAGGTCGACGATCTGGCCCGCCGCGACGAGACGCAACGCCTGACCACTAGGCTCGCGAAAATCGATGCCGCGCTGAGTGGACGCGACGAGGTGGCGAAAGAGCTGTCGATGATCACCGTGACCGACGACCTGCTGCGCCAGATCGAGCAGCACGCCGCCGCGGTCGACCGGACCGAAGGCCAGCTCGCATTGGTCTCGGCGACAGTCGAATTCGTTGCCGCCGCCGACATCGAACTGGTCGTCGGCAGCCAGCGGGTGACGTTGCCGGCCGGCGACAGCTGGTCGACCGTCGCGAATGCCGAGACCGACATCGAGATTGCCGGCGTCGTGACTGCCCGCGTCACGCCGGGCGCGTCGGCGCTCGAGGTTCAAGAGAAACACGCTGCGGCGCAAGAGAAGTTGACCGCAGCGCTGGCGGCGGCACAGGCCGTGGATCTGGAATCGGCACGACAGGCCGACCGTCGGCGCCGCGAACTGCAGAGCACCCGCGCTCAGCTCACCGCGACGTTGGCCGGACTGTCCGGCGACGACGACATCGACAAGCTGCGCTCCCGGCTCGCTGAATTGCAAGCTTTGCCAGCTGTTTCCGACGATATCGACGCCGGCGCCGCGCGTGCCGAACTGCTCGAGGCAGTCGCGGCCCGCGCCCAGGCCGAAGTCGACTGCGATACCCACCGCAAGGTTGCGGCGCTGGCGATGAACAAACTCAACGAGATCACCGCGCAGGTAACGCGGGCAGACGACAAGCTGGTCACCCAGCGCGCCGAGTTGGTCACCGTCGCCGGCCGGCTGGCCGAACAACGGGCGGCGGTCTCCGACGAGCAACTGACCGCGGCGGTGGAGGCCGACGCAACGGCGGCGCGGGCCGCTGCTGGCCGCGTCGCGGAACTGTCTGAAGAGTTGGCTGCCAAGGCGCCCGAGATCGTCGCGGCAGAGCTGACTGATGCCGTCGAGGCGGTCGCGGCCCTGCGTCAGCGCCACGATGAGGCGGAACGCATGTTGCACGAGATCGCGGCGCAGCTAGCGGTATTCGGCACCGAAGGCCGCAAGGGCAAGCTCGACGCGGCCGAGATCGACGCCGAGCACGCCCGTGGCGAGCACGACCGGGTCGGGCGGCGGGCCAGGGCGGTGCAGCTACTGCGCGACGTGATGACGCGTCACCGCGACGCCACCCGGCTGCGCTACGTCGAGCCGTTCCGCGCCGAACTTGAGCGGCTCGGAAAGCCGGTCTTCGGGCCAAGTTTCGAGGTCGACATCGACACCGACCTGTGCATCCTCAACCGCACCCTCGACGGTCGCACCGTTCCCTACGAGTCGCTGTCGGGTGGGGCCAAGGAGCAACTCGGCATCCTCGCGCGGCTGGCCGGAGCGGCACTGGTCGCCAAAGAGGACGCCGTCCCGATCCTGATCGACGACGCGCTCGGCTTCACCGATCCCGAGCGACTGGTCAAGATGGCCGCGGTGTTCGACACCTTGGGGGAGCACGGACAGGTCATCGTATTGACGTGCACGCCGGCCCGATACGACGGCGTCAAGGACGCGCGGCGAATCGAGCTGTGCGCCTGAGGGTTAGCGTCGCGCGTCGACGCGGGCCGGGATCGGCCCCTTGGCGACAGTGGTGCATGGCGATTCGAGCGGAAAGTCCTTGTCCGTCGAACCGACCCGGACAGTCCGGACGATGGTGGCCAGCGCAAGGGTCGACACCAGCATCGCGAAGTGTTCCCCTATGCACGAACGTGGCCCGGCGGCGAACGGGATGAACTGCCAGCGGGCACGGTTCGCGGAGTTCTCCGGGCTGAACCGATCGGGGTCGAACACCTGCGGCCGATCCCACAAGGCCGGAT
Source organism: Mycobacterium cookii (assembly GCF_010727945.1). NCBI lineage: Bacteria > Bacillati > Actinomycetota > Actinomycetes > Mycobacteriales > Mycobacteriaceae > Mycobacterium > Mycobacterium cookii. The sequence continues at coordinate 1,894,249 of NZ_AP022569.1, read as the reverse complement.
CCCGGTGCAGCGCACTGATTGCGACCGCGACGATGGTGCCCGCTTCCACCCGGTAGCCGTCCACCTCGATGTCACTCAGCGCCAACCGGCCGACCCCCGCGGCCGGCGGGCACAGCCGCAACGACTCGTTGAGCACCTGGGCGGTGTATGCCAGCCGCGGCACATCGTGGGGCGTCAGTTCTCGGTCGCCGATCTCGGCAACCTCGGCGGCGACTCGGTCCTGCATGTCGGGATGGTGCCCGAGTTGCCACAACGCGTAGGTCAGCATCGTCGCCGTCGTGTCGTGGCCGGACAGCATGAAGATCAGCAGCTCGCCGCAGATGTCGTCGTCGGACAGCGTCCGGCCAGTGTCCGGGTCGGTGGCCGCGATCAACGCGTGCACCAGCGGTGCATCGCGGGTCGGATCTGCACGGCACGCCTGCAGGATGTCCCTGGTGACCCGGCGCATCGTCGCAACCGCGGCGCGGGCGCGGCGGCGTGACGGCGTCGGGAGCCACCGCGGCGCACGGACAGGCCGTAATGCGCGGTCGGTCGCGTAGGTCGATGCCACGTGCATGTTCTGCGCGATGTCGTCGCCGAATTCGTTGACGTCGACACCGAGAATCGAGCGGCCGAGCGACCGCATGGCGAGGCGGCGGCACTCAGCGTCGAGGTCGATGTCACCTACCTCGCGCCAGTGATCGGCGAACGTTTGCGCCGCCTGCGTCATGTGCCCGCCGAAGCCGTCGACGTTGTGTCGGGTGAACACCGGTTGCAGTGCGCGGCGGCGCGGAGCCCACTCTTTGTTGAGCAGCACAAAGAGGTTGTCGCCCGCCACGTTCCGCACTTCCTGGTGGATCAGGCATCGCTCGGTGAGCCCGTCCGCGCGTCCCAACACGTCGCGCACCCCGCTGGGCGAGCTGACCAGCACCAGGGCCGGGGCAAGGAACTTGGGCAGCGGGACGAACCGGGTCACCGGCCCGCCGGCCTCGCTCAGCAGGGTCAGACCGGTGTGCAACTCCCGCGCTGCCTTCAGCACCTGCCGAATGGGCAGCGGGTTTTTCGGCGCCAGCGGAAGCGCACCAACCTGAAGTCTGTCGACCGTCGCGGTCACGGGACCAAGAATACCGTCGCGGTCACCGCAGACCACCTCAGCGCATGAACCCGACCGCGGTGTAATCGACGTCGGCCAGTCCGGGCGCGCCGAAGTTGGCCAGATCGGTGCGGACCGCGATATCGCCGGGCGACTGGAACAGCGGCAGGTTGAAACCCTCTTGCCACAACATCGTGTCGACCTGGTTGGCCAGGTCGCGCGCCCGGCCCTCGTCCAATTCGGACATCGTCTGGTCGATCTTGGCGTCGATCGCGGGATTGCCAATCTTGCCGAAGTTCCCGTCGCCGTCGGAGGCGTAGATCTGCGGCAGCGCGGACAGCGGAAATGCGTTGCCCATCCACCCGAATTGCACGACGTCGAAGTCGCCGACGCTGACGTGCTGATTGAAGAATCCGTTGCCCGCCTTGACGTCGAGCACCAGCTTGACACCGATGTCCGCCAGGTTCTGCTGTGCGACCAGAGCGATCTGCCGACCTGACGGTGAGTCGTAGAGCACGTCGCGGATAACGAGCTGACGGCCATCTTTCTCCCGCCAGGCCCCGAGCCGCCGCCAGCCCAGCGCATCCAGATCCTTGCCGGCCTGCTCGGGGTTGTAAGCGGCTGGCGCGCTGTTGTTTTGGTAGCCGACCTGGCCGACCACGTAGATGTGGTTGTCCAGCGGCAGCGGGTGATCGGTCAGGCCATGCTGTACGACATTGACGATCGTCTGACGGTCGATGCCGCGACAGATCGCCAGGCGCAGCTTCTCGTCGGCCAGCACCGACCCGGGCGCGCCGTTGAAGGTGAAGTGATACCAGGTCGGTGCGGGCGCACTGCGGATCACCACGCCCGGGGTTCGGTCGGCGGTGACCATGTCGTCGAGCGTGCCCACACCGGCGGCATCGATCGCGTTGTTCTGCAGCGCGGGGATGACCGCGGACGAGTCGAGCACCAGGAACGTGATCGAGTTCAGCCGTGGTTTGCGTCCCCACCACCGGGGATTGCGGGTCAGCACGATCCGCTGCGCGCTGCGCTCGACCCGCGACACCAGGAACGGCCCGGCCGACGGTCCGGGCGCGTTGAGTTGACCGTTGTTGAACGCCTCCGGATCGCGGGTCATGCTGCGTGGCTGCATTCCGCCGGCGAACATCCCGCGCCACTCCGCGTACGGGTGGTCGAACGTGACCACCGCCTGGCGGTCGTCGACGCCCTCGGTGACCGATGCGACCCGCTGGAACCCGGCCTTGCTGGCCATCAGATAGCGCTTGTCGCGGCCGCTGCACGCGTCGACCTCGGCCTTGAGGTCTTCCCAGGTGATCGGCGAGCCGTCGCTCCACACCGCTTTCGGGTTGATCGTGTACGTGACGACTTGCGGGCTGGAACTGGTCAGCTCCGCGGCTGTGAAGTAGTCGGTGTTGAGTCGCAGCGTTCCGTCCGCCTGCGTGATGAATGCCCCGGGCAACGTCGGAGCGACGATCGACGCGACGTTGGCGGTGTTGCCGTCGATGTTGAGCTCGTTGAAGTTCGCCGGAAACGCGCTGATCGCCAGCCGCAGATCGCCGCCGTCGCGCAGGGTCGCCGGGTCCTGCGGGTTGATGTCGCTGGTCGTCCCGACTTGCACCGCCCGCCGGCCGACGACGTCGCGGTAGCCGTCCGAACATCCCGCCGCGACCACGCACGCGACGACAAGCAGCGCGAGCCTGCGAACGCTAGCCACCGGTCACCTCCGGATGTGCCCGCGGGACGGCCGCCAGCAGCCGCCGGGTGTATTCGTGCTGCGGGTCGGTGAACACCTGCTCGCCGTCGCCCTGCTCGACGATTTTCCCCCGATACATCACCGCGACGCGATGGGCCAGATGCTTGACCACCGAAAGATCGTGCGACACAAAGACATAGGACAGCCCGAACTGCTGCTGCAGGTCGAGCAGCAAGTTGATGATGCCCGCTTGGATCGACACGTCGAGCGCCGAGACCGGCTCGTCGAGCGCGAGGATCTTGGGCTGCAACGCCAACGCCCGGGCAATGCCGATCCGCTGCTTCTGCCCGCCGGAGAACTCGGCGGGATAGCGGCTGGCGTGCGCGTTCTCCAGGCCGACGATCTCCAGCAGCTCAGCGACCCGCTGCTCGCACCGGCGTCGGTCGAAACCGTTGGTGATCAACGGTTCCGCGATGATGTCGAACACCGGCAGGCGGGGGTCCAGCGATGCCACCGGATCCTGGAACACCACCTGCAGCTCGGTCCGCAAACGGCGCCGCCCAGCCGCATCGAGGGCCGCGACGTCGGAGCCGAGAATCTCGATCGACCCGGCCTGCGGGGCGGCAAGTTCGAGAATCTGGCTCAACGTCGTCGATTTGCCCGACCCGGACTCGCCAACGATGCCAAGTGTGCGGCCCTGCTCGAGGATGAAACTGACGCCGTCGACGGCGCGGACTTCACCGACCTGCCGTCGCAGCACCACGCCCTTGGTCAACGGGAACGTCTTGGCCAGGTCGGTGACGCGCAGCACCACCGACGCTGCGCTGGCGACGGTGTCGACCGAAACCGGTTCTGTCGACACCTGATAGATCTCCGCCGCGCTGCGTCCCGCGACGTCGCCGGCCCGAATGCACGCCGCCCAGTGGTCGTCGCTGATCGCGACGAGCTCCGGCTCCGCCGACCGGCAGTCGTCGATCACCAACGGACAGCGTGGCGCGAACTGGCAGGCATGCGGCGCCACCGACGTCATCGTCGGCGGGGCGCCCGGGATCGGGACCAGCCGAGTGCCCTGCGGCGACTCCAGCCTGGGCACCGAGCCCAACAGGCCGACGGTGTAGGGCATCCGGCGATCACGGTAAAGGTCTGCGACAGTAGCGATCTCGACCGGCCGCCCGGCGTACATGACCAGCGCGCGGTCGGCGAACTCCGACACCACGCCCAGGTCGTGGGTGATGATCAGCACGCCGGCGCCGGTCACGTCGCGGGCCGTTCGCAGCACGTCGAGGATCTGCGCCTGCACGGTCACGTCCAGCGCGGTGGTCGGCTCGTCGCAGATCAGCAAGTCGGGATCGTTGGCGATCGCGATCGCGATCACCACCCGTTGACGTTCGCCGCCGGACAGCTCGTGCGGGAAGGCCCGCGCCCGGCTGTCCGGCTGCGCGATGCCGACCAGCTTGAGCAGCTCGACGGCTCGCTTACCCGCAGCGGCCCGACTGACCTTGGGATTGTGAACTTTCACGGCTTCGGCGATCTGGTCGCCGACGGTGTAGACGGGTGTCAGCGCCGACATCGGGTCCTGAAACACCGTGCCGATCGACTTGCCGCGGATGCGTGACATCGCCGGGTCGGACAGTCCGAGCAACTCGTCGCCGTGCAGGCGCACCGATCCGGACACATCGGTGTACTCGGGCAGCAACCCGACGATGGCCATCGCGACAGTGGTTTTGCCCGAACCGGATTCGCCGACGATGGCCACCACCTCGCCCGGGTCGAGGTGGAAACTGGTCGAGCGCACGGCGGCGACCCGCGCGCCACCGGTGTCGAAGGTGACGTCAAGATCGGTCACCTCGAGCAGTGCCGTCACCGCCGCTGCCCCGGTGACCGGCTGCCCGGATCCAGCGCATCCCGCAAACCGTCACCAGTCAGGTTGGCGCACAACACGATCAGCACCAACGCTCCGGCCGGAAAGAGAAACACCCAGGGAAACGTCGTCGTCGACGGGGTGCCGTTGGCGATCAAGGTGCCCAGCGAGACGTCGGGTGGCTGAATGCCGAATCCCAGGAAGCTCAACCCGGTTTCGGCCAGGACGGCGAAGCCGACGTTGAGCGTCGCGTCGATGATGAGGATCGAGGCGACGTTCGGCAGAATGTGACGTGAAATCACCCGGTGGTTCGGTACACCCATAAACCTTGCCGCGCGGACGAATTCGCGCTCTTTCAAACCCATCGTCAAACCGCGGACCATGCGCGAGCTGACCATCCAGCCGAACGCCGCCAGCAGCACAATCAGCCACAGCATGCTGCTGGACTGTTTGATCCGCGGGGTGATGATCGCGATCACCAGGAAACCCGGAACCACCAGCAGCAGATCCACCAGCCACATCAGCGCCTGGTCGCGCCAGCCCCCGAAATAACCGGCGACCGAACCGACTGTGGCGGCGATGCTGGTCGATATCAGCGCCACACAGAAGCCGATCAGCATGGACTTCTGCATGCCGCGCAGCGTGCGGGCCAGCAGATCCTGGCCGAGCGCATTGGTGCCGAACCAATGCTGCAGCGACGGCGGCTGCAGGAGCGCGTGGTAATCGAGCGCGGTGTAGTTGTAGGGAAGTAGCGGCGGCAAGCCGTAGCAGCCGACGAACAACAGCACCAACACGCTCAGGGCCGCAACCGCGGGCCGATTGCGCAGGAAGCGACGGATCACCAAGCTGCGTCGCGAACTGAAATCGGTCATGACACCCGCACTCTGGGGTCCAGCGCCGCATAGATGATGTCGGACAGCAATCCGGCGAACAGCAGCGCGGCGCCGGTGAACAAGGTGATCGTCGCGACGACATGGGTGTCCTGACTCGAAATGCCTTCGACCACCCATTCGCCCATGCCGTGCCAGCCGAAGATCTTCTCGACGAACACCGCGCCGACGACCAGGCCGCTGACCCCGTAGGCGAACAACGTCGCCAGCGGAATGAGCGCGGTGCGCAGACCGTGCTTGAACAACGCCCGCCGGCGCGTCAAACCCTTGGCCCGCGCGGTGCGGATGAAATCCTCGCCGAGCACGTCCAACATCGCGTTGCGCTGGTAGCGGCTGAAGCTCGCGGCCGCGCCGAGGGCCAGCGTGAGGGTCGGCAACACGATGTGCCGGGCGCGGTCGACCAGGTCGTCCCAGACGCCTGTCGGCGGAATCGGCGACGTCTCCCCGGTGTAGGAGAAGACCCGCACACCGGTGAGCATGTTCACCCGCAGCGCGGCCAGGATGAGCAGACCGGCCAACACGAACGACGGAATGCTCAGGGTGACCAGCGACAAGACGGTGATCACCCGGTCGCTCAGCCGGTATTGCCGCACCGCACCCCACGCTCCCAGGACCACCCCGGTCACCGTGCCGAGCAGCGAGCCGAGGACCACCAGGCGAAAACTCACGCCGACCCGCGGCCACAGATCCTGGGCCACCGGGTGACCCGTCACGGTGCTTCCGAAGTCGCCGTGGACCACACCCGCGGCCCATTGCGCGTAGCGGACCGGCACCGGCTTGTCCAAACCGAGCTCGACGGCTTTGGCGTGGATTGCCTCGGCGGGCGGCTGAGGATGACGTTCGATGAAACTGTCCAGCGGGTGAAACGTCACCGACGCCAGGCAGAACGCGAGAAACGAGGCCAGCAGCAACAGCACGAGGTAATTCAGCAGGCGACGCAGCAGGAAGCGGGTCATGCCCGTCGGCCCCGGCTGTCTCGCATCCGCTCAGGGTAGGAGATCCGGCCCGGGACGTCGCTGCACAGGGTTGCCTCGCAACCGACCCGGCCTTTCGATCTCGGTGATCGGGACCGGTGAAACCGGGCGGCCGGCTCGCTAGGCTAGTCGCCGGGATCGGGACTGTGCAGCAAACGACACTGCGACACAAGGAGATTGGCGTGACGGTTACCGACGACTACCTGGCCAACAACGCCGAGTTTGCGAAGTCATTTCAGGGTCCACTGCCGCTGCCGCCCAGCAAGCACGTGGCCGTCCTGGCCTGCATGGACGCCAGGCTCGACGTCTACCGCGCACTTGGGCTCAACGAAGGCGAGGCGCACGTCATCCGCAATGCCGGCGGCGTGGTCACCGACGACGCGATCCGGTCGCTGGCGATCAGCCAGCGCTTGCTGGGCACCACCGAGATCATCCTGATCCACCACACCGACTGCGGGATGCTGACGTTCACCGACGACGACTTCAAGCGTGCGATCCAGGATGAGACCGGGGTGAAGCCGCCGTGGTCGGCCGAGTCGTTCCCCGATATCGCCGAGGATGTCCGGCAGTCGTTGCATCGCATCAAGAACAGCCCGTTCGTCGTCAAGCACACCTCGGCGCGCGGGTTCATCTTCGATGTCGCCACCGGCGAGCTCACCGAGGTCACCGGCTAGCCGGGTTTTCCCCCGGTCCCGGCCTGGTCACCGGGTATTTCAGCGAATTCGTTGACAGCTGTGCGGTCTGCTGGTTTCATACTGGGTAATGCCTGTAAATTTGACCAAATCAACCCACTTTACCGGGAATCGGGGGCGTCGATGACAGAGGTGACAGCCAGTCCGGCGACGGGGGCGCACGATCACGGCCCGGTTGCCGGGCAATATGAGCTCAGCCATCTGCGCTCGCTGGAAGCCGAGGCGATCCACATCATCCGCGAGGTGGCTGCCGAGTTCGAGCGGCCGGTGCTGCTGTTCTCCGGCGGCAAAGACTCGATCGTGATGCTGTATCTGGCGTTGAAGGCGTTCCGGCCGGGTCGGCTGCCGTTCCCGGTGATGCACGTCGACACCGGCCACAACTTCGACGAGGTCATCGCGACCCGCGACGCGTTGGTCGCCGAAACCGGGGTGCGGCTCATCGTCGCCAAGGTGCAGGACGACATCGACGCGGGCCGCGTCGTGGAAACCATCCCGTCGCGCAACCCGATCCAGACGGTGACGCTGCTGCGCGCCATCCGGGAGAACAAGTTCGATGCCGCGTTCGGCGGCGCGCGCCGCGACGAGGAGAAGGCACGCGCCAAGGAGCGGGTGTTCAGCTTCCGCGACGAGTTCGGCCAGTGGGACCCCAAGGCCCAGCGCCCCGAGCTGTGGAACATCTACAACGGCCGGCACCACAAGGGCGAGCACATCCGGGTGTTCCCGCTGTCCAACTGGACCGAATTCGACATCTGGTCTTACATCGGCGCCGAGAAGATCCCGCTGCCGTCCATCTATTACGCTCACCGCCGCAAGGTATTCAAGCGTGACGGCATGCTGCTGGCGGTCGACCGCCACCTGCAACCACGCGCCGACGAGAAGGTGTTCGAGGCGACGGTGCGTTTCCGCACCGTCGGCGACGTGACCTGTACGGGCTGTGTGGAATCGAATGCGGCCACCGTCGCCGAGGTGGTCGCCGAAACCGCGGTGTCCAGGCTGACCGAACGGGGGGCAACCCGCGCCGACGACCGCATCTCCGAGGCCGGCATGGAAGACCGCAAGCGGCAGGGGTACTTCTGATGAGTACGTCAACCACGTTGCTGCGCATCGCAACTGCCGGCTCCGTCGACGACGGCAAGTCCACGTTGATCGGACGGCTGCTGTATGACTCCAAGGCCGTCATGGACGACCAGTGGGCTTCGGTCGAACGGACGTCCAAGGACCGCGGCCACGAATACACCGACCTGTCACTGGTCACCGACGGGCTAAGAGCCGAGCGCGAGCAGGGCATCACGATCGACGTCGCCTACCGCTACTTCGCCACTCCCAAGCGCAAATTCATCATCGCCGACACCCCGGGCCACATCCAGTACACCCGCAACATGGTGACCGGTGCGTCCACCGCACAACTGGCCATCGTTCTCGTCGATGCCCGTCACGGCCTGCTCGAGCAGTCCCGCCGGCACACCTTCCTGGCGTCGCTGCTGGGCATCGAGCACATCGTGCTCGCCGTCAACAAGATGGACCTGATCGACTGGGACAGAGACGTTTTCGAGGCGATCCGGGACGAGTTCTACGCCTTCGCCACCCGGCTCGACGTGCAAGACGTGCTCACCATCCCGATGTCGGCGCTGCACGGCGACAACGTGGTCACCAAGTCCGAGCGCACCCCGTGGTACGACGGACCGGCCCTGCTGTCGCATCTCGAAGAGGTCTTCATCGCCGCCGACCGCAACCTGGTCGATGTCCGATTCCCGGTGCAGTACGTCATCCGTCCGCAGACCCGCGAACATCAGGACCATCGCAGCTACGCCGGCACTGTGGCCAGCGGGGTGATGCGTCCCGGTGACGAGGTGATCGTGCTGCCGGCCGGCAAGCCCAGCCGGATCACCGCCATCGAAGGTCCCAGTGGCCCAGTGGACGAAGCGTTTCCACCGATGGCGGTCTCGGTGAGCCTCAGTGACGACATCGACATCTCGCGTGGCGACATGATCGCGCGGTCCGGCAACGCGCCGAGGGTCACCCAGGAGTTCGACGCGACGGTGTGCTGGATGGCCGACGCCGCAGCACTCGAGCCCGGGCGTGACTACCTGATCAAACACACCACCCGGACCACCCGGGTGCGGGTCACCGCACTGGATTACCGGCTGGACGTCAACACCCTGCGTCGGGACAAGGACGCAACGGCCTTGCAGCTCAACGAACTCGGCCGTATCTCGCTGCGTTCCCAGGTGCCGCTGCTGCTCGACGAGTACACCCGCAACGCCAGCACCGGATCGTTCATCCTGATCGACGCCGATACCAACGGGACCGTGGCCGCTGGCATGGTGTTGCGTGAGGCGTCGACTGCCACCGCGAGCCCGAATACGGTGCAGCACGAATCGCTGGTGACCGCCGAGGACCGGATGTCACGCGGCCGCACCGTGTGGTTCACCGGACTCTCAGCCTCCGGCAAGTCGTCGGTGGCGATGCTGGTCGAGCGCAAACTCCTCGAAAAAGGAGTCCCGGCTTATGTTCTCGACGGCGACAACCTTCGCCACGGCCTGAACGCCGACCTGGGCTTCAGCATGGCCGACCGGGCCGAGAACCTTCGTCGGCTGGCGCACGTCTCCGCACTGATCGCCGATTCCGGCCACACCGTGCTGGTGCCGGCGATCAGCCCGCTGGAAGAGCATCGCGCGTTGGCCCGCAAGGTACACGTGGACGCCGGACTCGACTTCGTCGAGGTGTTCTGCGACACCCCGATCGAAGACTGCGAGCAGCGAGATCCCAAGGGCCTCTACGCCAAAGCGCGTGCCGGTGAAATCACCCACTTCACTGGTATTGACAGCCCCTATCAGCGGCCGAAGAATCCGGACTTGCGGCTCACCCCAGACCGCAGTCTCGACGAACTGGCGCAGCTCGTCATCGACCTCATCGAGGCGAGGCCATGAGTGATCACGAGGTGGCTCACCGGCTGGCCACCGAAGCGGGCAAGCTGTTGCTCGAAGTGCGCGAAGAGCTCGCCGATGCGGGAGAAGCCGACCGAAAGGCCGCCGGAGACAAGCGGTCTCACGATTATCTGATGGAAGAGTTGGCCCGCGAACGTCCCGACGACGCGGTGCTTTCCGAAGAGGGCGTCGACGACCCGGTGCGGCTGCGCGCCGAGCGGGTGTGGATCGTCGATCCGCTGGACGGCACCCGGGAGTTCTCCGAACTCGGTCGCGAGGACTGGGCCGTGCACGTCGCGCTGTGGCAATCCGGTCAGCTGGTCGCCGGCGCGGTGGCGCTTCCGGCTCAGGGCGTCACGCTGGCCACCCCCGATCCCGCGCCGCCGCCCCCGCACGCCGGTAAGCCTCGCATCGTCGTGTCGCGCACCCGTCCGCCGGCGATCGCGTTGCAGGTCCGCGACCGGCTGGACGGCACGCTGGTCGAGATGGGTTCGGCCGGGGCGAAGGTCGCCGCCGTCATCCAGGGACTGGCCGACGTGTACGTGCACGCCGGCGGGCAGTACGAGTGGGACTCGGCGGCGCCGGTCGCAGTCGCCCGCGCGGCCGGTCTGCACACCTCGCGTATCGACGGCTCGCCGCTGGAGTACAACCGGGCCGATCCGCTGCTGCCCGACCTGGTGGTATGCCGCCCGGAATACGCCGACGCGGTGCTCGCGGTCACCGGCTAGTCTGGCCACCAGTGGGAGGTTCCACATCCATGCGGATGTCTGCCAAGGCGGAGTACGCGGTGCGGGCGATGATTCAGCTCGCCACCGCCGGCGAGGGTGCGCGGGTCACCACCGACGACCTGGCCACCGCCCAGGCCATCCCGCCGCAGTTCCTGGTCGACATCTTGTCCGAGCTACGCACCGCCCGGCTGGTCCGTAGCCACCGCGGCCGCGACGGTGGCTACGAGTTAGCCCGTCCCGCAACTGAAATCAGCATTGCCGACGTGCTGCGCTGCATCGACGGGCCGCTGGCGAGTGTGCGCGACATCGGCCTGGGGGATCTGCCCTACACGGGCCCGACCGCAGCGCTGACGGACGTCTGGCGGGCGCTACGGGCCAGCATGCGCTCGGTGCTGGAACGAACCAGCGTGGCCGATGTCGCGGCCGGATCCCTGCCCGAGCATGTCGGGCGGCTGGCCGACGACTACCGCGCGCAGGAAAGCCATCGCCGCGGGCGCAGTGCCGGTTAGCCGCCCGAGCCGTAGGGCCGGGTGAGGATCTCCAGGTAGTGGCCGGCGGGGTCGCGAAAGTAGACACCGCGCCCGCCGTCGTTGGTGTTGATCTGACCCGGCCGTTGCCCGCCGGGGTCGGCCCAATGTTGCAGGCCGCGCGACTCGATCTTGCCGTAGATCGCGTCGAAGTCGTCCTCGGAGACGAGGAACGCGTAGTGCTGCGGGTGGATCTGCTCACCGTCGGCGACATCCATGTAGTCCAGCGTCGCGCCGTGCTCGAGCGCGACGGCTAGGAAGCGGCCGAACGGCACCGGGTTGGCCAGCCCGAACAACTCGCTGACGAACTCGGCGGACTCCCGCTTGTCGTGGGCGGCGACGATGGTGTGGTTGAAGGCGATCGGCATTGTGCTTGCCAGTCAACCACTCTGCGGGGTGGGCGTGCCAGAATCACGGTCGTGCGGGTAGCGATGACCATGCCGGTCATGGAGCCGGATCTGGATGCCGGCGTGCTGCGGTCGTGGGCGCGCGCGATCGACGACGGCCCGTTCTCGTCGCTGTGCTGGGGCGAGCGGATGGCCTTCGACAACCCGGAGACGCTGACGCTCATGGGCGCGCTGGCCGCGTGGACCGATCGGGTCCGGTTGGTGACGACGGTGATGGTTCCGCAGTTGCACGACCCGACGATGCTGGCCAAGGCGCTGGCGACGGGCGACATGCTGTGTGGGGGACGGCTGACCGTGGGCCTCGGAATCGGCGGCCGCGTCGAGGATTACCGGGCGGTGGGCGCGGATCCGGCAACGCAGACGATTCGCGGCATGGCCGATCGGGTCGCCGTCATGAAGCGGGTGTGGGCCGGCGAGAAGATCACCGAGTCGGTGCTGCCGGTCGGGCCGCCGCCGGTGCAGACCGGTGGGCCGCCACTGCTGGTCGGCACGATCGGCCCCAAAACCGTTCGCGGCGCCGCGGCGTGGGCCGACGGCCTGGCGGGGATCACCCTGGACCTCGACATCGGCAGCCAGAATGAATTGTTCGACGTGGCGCGCGCCGCCTGGGCGCAGGCCGGCAAGCCGAAACCCCACCTGGCCACCTCGTTCTGGTTCGCGCTCGGGCCGGTCGACGAGGCCCGCGGCCAGGTCCACCGGCACCTGCGGCGTTACATGAACTGGATACCGGCCGAATACGTCGACGCGATGGCGCCGACCACCGGCTTCGCCGGTAGCGAGGACGACCTGGTTGCGGTGCTGCGCAAGTTCGAAGCCATCGGCACCGACGAAATCCAGCTCATTCCAACAAGTTCCGACGTCGATCAACTGCGGCGCGTAGCGGAGACAGTGAGGGCGATCGATGTCTGAGCGCAATGTGCTGGGCGGGCCGCTGGAGCCGTGCAGTAGCGAGCCGCTGACCGGCTTCTACCGCGACGGCTGCTGTTCGACCGGGCCGGAAGATCTGGGACTGCACACAATTTGCGCGGTGGTGACCGCCGAGTTCCTGGAACACCAGCGGGTGATCGGCAACGACCTGTCAACGCCGATGCCGCAGTTCCGGTTTCCCGGCCTGGTGCCCGGCGACCGGTGGTGCGTCACCGCGGGCAACTGGCTGCTGGCCTACCGGGACGGCTTCGCCGCACCGGTGGTATTGGCGAGCACGCACGAGCGCACCCTCGACGTCGTGCCGCTGGCCGCCCTGCGGGAGCACGCGGTCGACGTGCCCGACGACCTCGGCGGCCTGTAGCGGCCGGGCCGCTGAGTCTGTAGACCGATCTTGGCCGCCCCGGTAACATCCCGAAATCCGGTCTCACACCGCGAGGAAGAGCCAATGACTGACGACGCGGCCCGCTTCGGCGATCCCCGCTTGCCCGCAGAAACCATCACATCGAAATCGCATCTGTTCCGTCTCGCCGCGCTGCCGCCCACCACCTATGACGGCGGCACCCAGCAGCAGGCACACGAAGACAACTTTCCGATCCTTCAAGGTCAACAGGCCAGCATCCAGCTGATCACGTTGCAGCCGGGCGGTATTCGCGAGCCGCACTGGCATCCCAGCGCGTGGGAGATCAACCTGGTCACCAAGGGGGTGGCAACGTGGGTCCTCATCGACGGCAACGGCAACCACGAGAGTTTCGACGCCCACGTCGATGACCTCGTCTTCGCACCTCAAGGCTCTCTGCATTACTTCGAGAATCGCGGCGCGGAGGATTTGGATGTGCTGATCGTCCAGAACGCCAGCGCAGCCGAAGACAAGGACAACATCGGTATCGGCGAGACCGTGAGTCAGCTCCCGCCCGAAGTGCTGTCCGCCGTGTTCGGCGTTCCCGTGGAGACGTTCCGCTCCTTCAAAAAGCTCGACAACGCGGTCACCATTCTGCGGTCGCAGTGAATCGAATGACTGTCCGCGCAGCATGATTCGAGGTAATGCCTGATGTCGATCAATCGTCGCAAGGTCTTGGGCGGTGCGGGCCTGGCCGGCGCCGCGGCCGCGACCGGTGTAGGCGTCGACCGCCTGGTCGCCGGCGGCCCCTCCGGCTTCCGAGCCGACAAGGAAGAGTCGGCGTTCGATGATGCGGCACGGTTCGGCGATCCCCGCCTACCCGATGAGACGATCACCTCGCAGTCGCATCTATTCCATCTCGGCGAACAACCGCACACCACGTATGACGGAGGCTGGTTCCAGCAGGCGGACGAGCAGAATTTCCCGATACTCAAAGGCGAAGAGGCCAGCATCGTCCTGCTCACGTTGCAGCCCGGCGGCATTCGTGAGCCGCACTGGCATCCCAGCGCGTGGGAGATCAACCTGGTCACCAAGGGAGTGGCGGCGTGGGTCGTCGTCGACGGAAACGGCAACCATGAGAGGTTCGACCAACACGCCGGTGACGTCGTGTTCGCCCCTCAGGGCTCGTTCCACTACTTCGAGAACCGTGGCCCGGACGACATGAAGATCGTGATCATCCAGAACACCAGCGCGCCGGAAGCCAACGACAACATCGGCATCGGCGAATCCCTCAGCAAGCTTCCACCCCGGGTGCTGGCGGCAGTCTTCGGCGTTCCGGCAGAGGCATTCAAGCCGTTCAAGACCATCGACAAAGCGATCGTCGTGCTGCGCCGATCCCGCTGAAACCAATCGAGCCGCCAAAAAATAACGTTCGCGCAAACGGGGCGACGGGCGGCACCTGTGGATATACCCTTCCGCCATGATGCGCGTCGCGATCGTGGGCGGGGGAGCCGCAGGTGTACTGGCCGCGGTGCATCTGCGCCGCCGCAGACCGGACGCTCAGATCACGTTGATCGACGCTTCGGGGCGCCCTGGTACCGGCGCGGCCTACGGCACCCACGACTCGACGCACCTGCTGAACGTTCCCGCTCCGCGGATGTCGGCCTGGCCCGATGATCCCGATCACTTCACCCGCTGGCTCGACCAACGGGCTGTCACGCCGGCCGAAAGCTTCGCGCCGCGACTCGCTTACGGGCGGTACCTGCAAGATCAACTCGTCGGTGCCGACGTGCGAATCGAGACTGCCGAGGTTGTCGATCTGACGCCGGGCGATCCGGTGCGACTGGCACTCAACGACGGACGTTGTCTGTCGGCCGACGCGGTAGTGATCGCCTCTGGACGCCCGCAGGGCGGCATGCCCGACTCGTTGGAACGCGCCTTCGCCCCGGCGCTGGCCGAAGGCGCCGACGGCAGGATCGTGTTGGACCCATGGGCGCCGGGCGCGCTGGATGCGCTCGGAGCGCGTCGGCCCGCCAGCGTTCTGGTGATCGGATCCGGGCTCACCGGCGTCGACGTCGCGCTGCATCTCACCGTGCGCGGTGCCACCGTCACCCTGCTCTCGCGGCACGGTGCACTGCCGCGTCGATTCCGTGCCACCGGTCCGCCGACGGAGTTGCCGAATCTGGACGGGCTGGCCGAGGAGGTGTCACTCGAGCAGTTGCGCGCCGCGCTCGCCGCCGACCTCGCGCACGCAGCCGAAACCGGCGTCGACTGGCGCCAGGTGATCGACGCGGTGCGGCCCCGCACCGCGCGGTTGTGGCAGTCGTTGGGGTGGGAAGACCAGCGCCGGTTCCTGCGCGAGGACCTGCGGGAGTGGGAAGTGTTGCGGCACCGGATGCCGCCGACGATCGCTGATGCGATCTACGCGGCGATCGACAGCGGCCGGCTCATCATCGAGGCCGGTGAGGTCGCCGACGTAGTGCTGCGCCGAAAGGGCGTCGAGCTGGTGGTGACCACCACTGACGGATCGGTGCGCCGCCGCGGTGACGCCGTCGTAGTCGCCGCCGGCGCGGCGTGGGACCGGCGGTCGCTGCAACGCTCGGCGCTGTGGGCGAACCTGCTCGCCGCAGACATCGCGTCGCTGCACCCGTGTGGCGTGGGCGTGCGACTCACCCCGGATGGCTTCCTCATCGACGCCGCGGGCGAGACGGTCCCCAACGTCGTCTGTATCGGCTCGATCCGGCAGGGCGAGGAGTGGGAGACCACCGCGATCCCCGAAATCCGTAGCCAGGCCGCCGCTATCGCGACGCTGCTCGCCGATGACACTCGCGATCAACCGGTGCGGGCGCCCAGCCTCATCAGAACTGCGCCCGAATTGACCGGTGCCGCAGCGTCATACGCCGAAGGTGTGCGCCGCCTGCTCGCGGTCCAGGACGGCGCCTCGACCGCCTTCGCCGCCGCGGTCGCCGAAGATCCAGGCCACGCCCGTGCACATGTCGCGTTGGCGATGATCGCGACGGAACGGCCCGACCGGGCCGGCGGCCCCGACGCCGTCACCGGACATCTCGCCCGGGCGCGTGAAGCACTCGCACACGGCAGCGACGAGGACCGAAGCCACGTCGAGGCCATCGCGACCTGGTGTGAGAAGGGCAACGAGGCCGGAACCGACGCACTCATCGACCATCTCGACCGCATCCCGGACGACGCGGTCGCATTGCTGGTGCTCGCACCGTCGATCGCCTTCGCGGGGGCCGGCGATGCGCTGCCCGATGCCTGGCAATACGTCGAGCGCTTCACCGGCGTGCACGGCGAAGCGCCGTGGTATCTGGGCTTGCGCGCCTACGGTCGAACCGAGCAGGGCCTCTGGTATGACGCGGCCGACCTGGCGGATGCCGCGCTGGCACTCGATCCGGGCAACGGCAATGCCGCGCATGCGCTCACCCACGTGCACTACGAGACCGACGCGCACGGAGCGGGCCTGAAATGGCTGGAAGATTGGATTCCGAGCGACGGCAGCACGCAGCGTTACGTACCGCACTTTCAATGGCACGCCGCGCTACACGAACTCGCGATGGGCGACGCGGCCGCCGCGGCGCGCCGGTACAACGCGTCGCTTGCGCCCCCGCATTCCAACGGTGTGCGGTGTCTTGTCGACGCGGGGTCGTTGGCCTGGCGGGCACGCCTGCATCCGGATTGGGTTACGCCGCCCGACCCGATGCTGGTGCTCAATGAAGCTGGCTCCCTTGCCTTCAACCCGCAGACGCCGTTCATCGCCTTCCATGCGCTGCTGGTGCTGGCCGCGGCGAACGATCCCGCCGCGATCCGGGCCATCCATGTTCCGGGTGCCAGCGATGCGCAAGCCGCGACCCTGCGTCTCATCGGCGAAGGCCTCATCGCGCTGACGGCGGGCGAGCCCAGAGCCGCACTGGACTATCTGCTCGAATCGATGGGCGGGCTCGCCTCGATCGGCGGCAGCCGCGTGCAACAAGAGGTGGTCCTCGAAACGGCTTTGGCCGCAATGCTTCAACTCGGCGCGCCGGGTCAGGCGGCGCGGCTGCTGTCGCGGCATCGCGCCGCGTCCGCACCGCAGGTGACTCGCGGCGCCGTGAACTGAGCGCGCGAGTTCGCCCCCCGCATCAGCGAGAGTCGTAACTCGCGTCGACCTTTGCGAAGCTGTCGGCATCGTCGCTCAATCTCGCGTAGACGCCGGCCACTGCGTCGTAACGACTTTCGACGTCGGCACGGTCGGATGCTTCGGGCACCGATTCGAGGTTGGCGCGCTGGATCATCGCCGCCTGATCCATCAGCACCCGGGCATGTTCGGGATCTGTGGTCTGCTCCATGATCGCCTTGAGCGCCTCGAGTTGACGCATCAGCAGCGCGGGCATGCCGCGGCTGGCCTGGCGGATTTTGTCGAATGACCGCCCCACCAGATTTTCGAAGGTGACTTGTTCACAGATCACCCGGATGGCGCCGTCTTGGTCGGTGTAGGTCTGCGCCGGGCTCCACACCCGCCCTAACTTGCACAACGTGTTGGCGAGCCAGTCCACGCACGTCAGTGCCGTGTACGTGTCGTTGACAGCGGGCGAGAGCGCCCGAATGGCTATCTCGACGAGTTGGTCGACGCCGAAGGCGGGATCTTGGGCGAGGGTGCGGACCGGACCGGTGACTTGCGCGCGTTTCAGGCAGCGGGTTATCGAGTCGACCGCTTCCGGGGGCCACACCGCGGCCAGTTCCCCGTCCTCCACCAAGAAATTTCCCGGTCGGTAGGGCAGGCTCACGACCGCGTTGGCGGCCGAGGCCTTCCGAACCAACAAGTCGTAGCGGATCGCTTGCAAATAACCACCTTTCGGAGTCCGGATCATTGCGCCGGATGTCTCGATCTGGTGGACCAGCGCTGCGATTTCTTCGGGATCCTCTGGTTCATCGGGTGTGGACATCCGGATGTCGGGCTTTTTCACCCTGAGGTAGCGGGTCAAATCGCCCGCGATACTGGCGATGACAAAGGGAAGCTGGATCTGGATGGCGATGTGGTGCAGGAAATAGATGAGTACTGCCAGATCGAGTAGCACCAGCAGGAACACGACCGAGACCGACAAATGCGGGACGAACACGCCTTGGTCTGCCGGACCGATTGCCAATAGCACAAACACGCAGTAGACCGCTGTCGCGACGAAAGTCCCCAGCGTCAACTGTGTGCCACGATCGCGGATGAAATTGCGCAGCATCCGAGGCCCGAATTGCGTCGACGCCAGCGTCAAAGTGACGATGGTCACCGAGAAATTGATTCCGATCACTGTCATGATCGCTGCCGCGACCGCCAACAGAATCTCCCGCGCGGTGTCAGCGCTGCCGGCTTCCACCCACGCTGGCAGCCAGAGCTTGTGATGGTAAACGGCGCGGTCGATCTCGAGCGTGAAGCAGAACAAGGCGATCGCCGCGAGCACTTCCATGCTCGGGACCAGCCAGAAGTTGGTCCGGAGCACTTCGCGCCGCCACTGCGACAGGGACATTCCTGAAATCCATGGCATAAATCCAGGCTAGAGGACCGAGCTAGTCGCCGCGGAACCCTGACATTATTGATTCGAGCACATGATGACGCCTAAACTGTCGGGCAATGTCCCAAATTGAATAGTCACACGGCATCCGCATGCCACGAGCAATTGGGGAAATCATGAAGCCGTCAGGGACATTGGCCGCCGCGCTCGTCGTTGCGACCTCAACACTCGTTTTGCCTGCGAGCGCCCACGCCGGTGGACCGCCCAACAACGGCGACGGTGGCGGCGGGGGCAGTGCCGCCGTGACGCCGGGCAGCTGCGCCGACGGCGATCTCGCGGTCACCAACGGGCCGATCGAATCGGCCAACACGCTGCGCCGCGTCGTCGTGTCGTTCAAGAACACGTCGTCGAACATGTGCATGCTTGTCGGCTACCCCGACGCGAATTTGGTAACCGCGGCAGGCGGTGTCCTGGTTCACGTCGAGCCGGAGCCGGCCAATGCGGCGCATGTGCTGCACCTCAACCCGGGTGATGTCGCGACCTCCGCCGTGCAGGCTTCTGCGCTGGACATCAACGGGTCGGGAAATCCTTGCCCCCGCGAGGGGACATTGGTGGTCACCGCGCCGAAAGGCTCTGTCGCACATACCCTGCCGATCGCACTGCCGATCTGCCACGCGACGATCAGCTCGGTGGACTGAGGCCGCTATTCGAAGAGTTGCATCAACTGCGTGACTGCGTCCTCCGCCGCGCGCCCGCGCTGTTGCAACTCGATGAGGCAGAACACGGCAAGGTCGACTGAGCCATAGATGTGGAACGCGATCATCGCCAGATGCGAAAGCTGTTCGCTGGTCATCCGTTCCGGGTGTGCGATGTCGCGGATGTAGACGATGTCGGCCTCGAGCACTTGATTGCCGGGTGTCCAGACGTCGTCGTCGAACACCGTCGGCGCGATCGCCCATTGCTGCACCTGCGGCATCGAGTGCGGCACAAAACCCTGGGCGCGCAACTCGGCATCCACCTCACCGAAAGTCGGCTGACCCACATACAGCGGGACGAACGACGCCGCGGTGTGCACTGCCACCGCCTCACGTAGGCGCTGCCGGCCGTGTTGGAACACCATCAGTTCCGCGCCCCGGACGTCGATCTTGAGCAGATCGAAGTCGTCGATGTCGAGATCGTCGAGGCGATGCGTGTGAACGTCGGCTTCCTCGACCACCGAAGCCCAGTCCGGTAACGCGTTGAACAAGCGGAGCTGATTCAGGTCCGGACTGAGAAGGCTTGTCATCCGTTCGGCTTTGGTGATCTTCAACTGATGCTCACGGCCATCGCCCACCACGAGCGGAAGGTAGCGCTCCAGCGGCCCCTTGCGCTCCTGCAGTTGTGTCAGCGGGCGTTGCAAGGGCTCGAAGCCGGTCACCGTGCACAGGCCGTAATGGAGCATTTCTCTGTACGGGGGATCTCCGTCGATCGGGCTGGCGCCGACGTCGACGATGCTGGTCGGCCGGGAGCAGCGCACCAGGTCGCGAAGTACCTGCGGGGAGGTCATCTGCGCATCGTCGCACGGGTGGGGCGCGGCGATGACGTCGACCGAAATAGGATGCCGAGCATGAAGCTCGTGATGACCGTGGCGCTAATCGCCACCGCCATGCTCACCGCGCCGCTGGGCCACGCCGACCCTGACCCGCACAAGCCTGATCCCGGTAACCACTTCTGCCCGGGTGGCGGCACGGTGGACCAGATGTCACCGCTCGAGCCGT
This sequence comes from Mycobacterium cookii, assembly GCF_010727945.1. Taxonomy (NCBI): domain Bacteria; kingdom Bacillati; phylum Actinomycetota; class Actinomycetes; order Mycobacteriales; family Mycobacteriaceae; genus Mycobacterium; species Mycobacterium cookii. Next base: position 1,873,956 of record NZ_AP022569.1, on the reverse strand, counting down.
CGTGTGACGGCATCCCCTACGACGACGGCGCCTACTGGCGCGCGATCAACCGCGGCGCCCCGGGGACGGCGTCGCTGGTGGTGGTTCAGTGCGTCAAGCCGCCACCACCGCCGGGCCTGTTCGGCCCGCAGATCATCGGTGTGGTGCCGGCGCCGCCCGGCAGCTGCCAGTAGGACGCGCACGTCGCGGCTGGCATGCAGACATTCCTCAAAGATTGTCGCTGGGGACGCTTTCTGCTGGTGCGCGGCGACATGATCAGTACCTACGCCGACGTCTACGGCGAGTGGTGCGAGCTGGAGGTGTCGCTGTACCGACGCCTGCTCAAAACCGACAGCGTGGTCGTCGAAGTCGGCGCCAACCTGGGCCTGCACACCGTGCCGCTGGCCAAGATCGCCGCATCGGGCCGGGTCATCTGTTTCGAGCCGCAGCGGCTGATCTTCAACGTCCTGTGCGGCAATCTCGCGCTCAACAATCTGACCAACGTCGACGCCTATCGTGTGGTGGTCGGTGAGCGTCGCGAGACCATCACCATCGAAGCCACCGACTACACCGTCCCCTGGAACTACGGCGCGTTCTCCGTGGCGGCCGGCTTCAGCGGCGAAAGCCACTTTCCCGGCCGGCTGACGTCCGAGTCCACCGAAGTCGCGGTCCTCGACGAGTTCGCCGCGACCGCGGCCCTCGAGCGCCTCGATCTCCTGAAAGTCGATGCCGAAGGATTCGAGCTGGCCGTGTTGCGCGGCGCGGGTCAGCTGATCGCCCGCACGCGGCCAACTCTGTTCGTGGAGAACAACAACCCGGCCAGTGGCGACGAGCTGATCCGGCACATCCGCGGGCTCGGCTACGACTGTTACTGGTATTGCACCGCGCGTTTTCAGCCCGACAACTACAACGGCGTCGAGCGGTCGTCGCAGGTCGTCGGTAACGGCGTCGCCTGGAATCCGGCCGGGACCGACGCCAACATGGTCTGTTTCCCCGACGGCGTGCCACCGATCGAAGGGTTGCCCAAAGCCGAGAGTTTCGCCCAGCTTGTTCACGGTGAGGTAGCGCTGCTCGAGAAGCTGTCCTGACTCCAGACACTCAGCTCGATTCGAGGTGGTTTGACCACATCAGTTCGGTGATGTCGGTGACGCCGATCAGCAGTATCTGGTCAGTGGCGCGGGCGAATACCGACTCGAATATCACGCTGCGTACCGGGAAGCCCTCGGCGTGCAGCCAGTCGACGACCAAGGTACTGGCGGCGCGCAGTGCGGTCACACAGTCGCGCGGCGGGGTCGCCGAATATCCGTCCAGCAGCGCGGAAAGCTGTTGTCCGGTAAGCGTGATGGTGTCCGGGTGGTAGCCGAGCATGATGGCGAACGCGGGGTTGGTGTAGACGACGACGCCATCGAGTCCGGTGGCGAGCATGGGTATCGGCAATCGGTTCAGTAGCGCCAAAGCGGGCAGTGCCTGCAAGTACTCTTCCGGGCTGCCTGGCGGGGGGCGACGGCGGCGTTCGGTGTCTAGCGTCTTAGTCCCAACAAAATTGCCGTAGCCGTTGCCGTTGGTTTCGGCGTTATGGGGTGCGGCGGGGTACCCGACAGTCTGATCGGGTCGGTGCTTGGCAAAATCAGGCGAAACGGTCATCGCGATCCCGGCGTTCAAACGATCGCCGTACATGTCGGGTACGGGGCGGGTGCCCCTCAGAGCTCTGCGGCGGCGGTGCGCGCGGCGGAACCTTTTCCCGGACCAGCTGTCATCCCAGCCGAGCCAAATTTACCGGATGTGGTCCTGCGGGGAGGGCGGACCAGATCAAATTCTCTCCGATTGACCGGATGCGTGGCCCCCCGGGCTGGACTAAGTATCGCATTCGACCACGTTTGCGCAGTTCAGAGTGGTGCCCCCGGCAGGATTCGAACCTGCGGCCTTCTGCTCCGGAGGCAGACGCTCTATCCCCTGAGCTACGGGGGCGCACGCGAAACATGCTGCGCCAACGGGCCACGACAGACTAACGCATCAAAGCGACCAGCTGAGCACCGGAATGGATTCGGGGCCAGGCCACCGCAGACCATAGGATGGCCTGCGTGAATCCCGCCGACCTGGCCGAGCTGCTGAGGGCCACCGCGACCGCGGTGTTGACCGAGCACGCGCTCGACACCGCCGCTCTGCCGGCGACGGTCACCGTCGAGCGGCCGCGTAACCCCGACCACGGCGACTATGCCAGCAACCTGGCCCTGCAGCTCGCCAAGAAGGTCGGCGTCAATCCGCGTGACCTGGCCGGCTGGCTCGCCGACGCACTGGCCCGGGCCGACGGCGTCGCCTCGGCGGAGATCGCCGGACCCGGCTTCATCAACGTGCGGCTGGACGCCTCGGCGCAGGGCCTGATCGTCAGCAACGTCATCGACGCCGGGAACACCTACGGCAACTCCGACGCCCAGGCCGGCCACCACATCAACCTCGAGTTCGTCTCGGCCAACCCGACCGGTCCGATCCACATCGGCGGCACCCGGTGGGCCGCGGTCGGCGACGCGCTCGGCCGGCTGCTCACCACGCAGGGCGCCGACGTGGTACGTGAGTACTACTTCAACGACCACGGCGCGCAGATCGACCGGTTCGCCAACTCGCTGATCGCCGCGGCCAAAGGCGAACCCACACCCGAAGACGGTTACGCCGGTGACTACATCGCCGACATCGCCGCGCAAGTCGTGGCGCAGGCGCCTGACGCGCTCAGCCAGCCCGACGCCGAGCAGCACGAGACGTTCCGGCGGATCGGCGTCGACCTGATGTTCACTCACATCAAGGAGTCGCTGCACGAATTCGGCACCGACTTCGACGTCTACACCCACGAAGAGTCGATGCACACCAGCGGTCGCGTCGAGCAGGCGATCGCCCGGCTGCGCGAGAACGGCCACATCTACGAAAAGGACGGCGCAACCTGGTTGCGCACCAGTGCTTTTGGCGACGACAAAGATCGCGTCGTGATCAAGAGTGACGGCAAGCCCGCCTACATCGCCGGTGACCTCGCCTACTACCTGGACAAGCGGGAACGCGGCTTCGACCTGACCATCTACATGCTCGGCGCCGACCATCACGGCTACATCTCCCGGCTCAAGGCCGCCGCGGCCGCGTTCGGTGACGACCCAGCATGCGTCGAGGTGCTCATCGGCCAGATGGTCAACCTGGTCCGCGACGGCCAGCCGATGAAGATGAGCAAGCGGGCCGGCACCGTGATCACCCTCGACGACCTGGTCGAGGCGATCGGCGTCGACGCGGCGCGCTACAGCCTGACGCGGTCCTCGGTGGACACCCCGATCGATATCGACTTGGCGCTGTGGTCGTCGGCATCCAACGAAAACCCGGTCTACTACGTGCAATACGCCTACGCGCGGCTCTCCGCGCTGGCCCGTAATGCCGCCGAGCTCGGCCTGATCGCCGACACCGGCCACCTCGAGTTGCTCACCCACGACAAAGAGGGCGCGCTGATCCGCAACCTCGGCGAGTTCCCCCGGGTGCTGAAAACCGCTGCGGCGCTGCGTGAACCACACCGCGTGTGTCGTTATTTGGAAGACCTCGCCGGCGACTATCACCGGTTCTACGACTCCTGCCGGGTGCTGCCGCAAGGCGACGAGGAGCCCAATGAATTGCACACCGCCCGGTTGGCGCTGTGCCAGGCGACCCGCCAGGTGATCGCCAACGGGCTAGGCGTCCTGGGCGTGAGCGCTCCGGAGCGAATGTGAGCGCCCATCCCGCCGGCCCGCGGCACGCCGAAGAATTCCACCATGGGAGCGTCCCGCCGTGCCCCGCATCGGCTGAGGAGCTTCTGCAACTCGCGCCGAATGTGTGGCCGCGCAACGCAGTTCGTGGCGACGACGGGGCGGTCAGCATCGCCGGTGTCTCGCTGACGTCGCTCGCCCAGGATTACGGCACACCGTTGTTCGTCATCGACGAGGACGACTTCCGGTCGCGCTGCCGCGAGATCGCGGCGGCGTTCGGCGGTGGCGCCAACGTGCACTACGCCGGTAAGGCGTTCTTGTCCAGCGAGATTGCGCGCTGGATCGACGAGGAGGGCTTGTCGCTCGACGTCTGCACCGGCGGCGAACTCGCCGTCGCCCTGCACGCCGACTTCCCGCCCGAGCGAATAGCGCTGCACGGCAACAACAAATCGGTCACCGAGTTGACCGCAGCCGTCAAGGCCGGAATCAAGCACGTCGTCGTCGACTCCATGCTCGAGATCGAGCGTCTCGACGCCATCGCGGGCGAGGCGGGCGTCGTCCAGGACGTGCTGGTCCGCGTCACGGTCGGCGTCGAAGCCCACACACACGAGTTCATCTCCACCGCCCACGAAGACCAGAAGTTCGGTCTGTCATTGTCCAACGGCGCGGCGATGGCGGCGGTTCGCAAGGTCTTCGCCAGCGACCGCCTCAGACTGGTGGGCTTGCACAGTCATATCGGCTCGCAGATCTTCGACGTCGGCGGCTTCGAGATCGCCGCGCACCGGGTGATCGGTCTGCTTCGCGACGTGGTCGCCGAGTTCGGTGTCGACAAGACCGCGCAGATCTCCACCGTCGATCTCGGTGGCGGGCTGGGTATCTCGTATCTGCCCAACGATGATCCGCCACCGGTGAGCGAACTGGCCGACAAACTCGGGTGCATCGTGCGCAACGAATCCGCGGCGGTGGGGTTGCCGCCGCCGCGTCTGGTCGTCGAACCCGGCCGCGCCATCGCCGGACCGGGGACCGTCACCCTCTACGAGGTCGGCACCGTCAAAGACGTCGGGGTGAGCGCGACCGCGAATCGGCGATACGTCAGCGTGGACGGCGGGATGAGCGACAACATCCGCACATCGCTCTACGGCGCCGACTATGACGTACGGATGGTGTCGCGAGGTACCGACGCGGCGGCCACGCTGGGTCGCATCGTCGGAAAGCATTGTGAGAGCGGCGATATCGTCGTGCGGGATACCTGGGTGCCGGATGACATCGCGCCGGGCGACCTGATCGCCGTGGCCGCGACCGGGGCGTACTGCTATTCGCTGTCGAGCCGCTATAACTTGATTGGCCGCCCGGCGGTGGTGGCGGTGCGTGACGGTGAGACGCGGCTGATCCTGCGCAGGGAGACGGTCGACGACCTGCTGAGTCTTGAGGTGAGGAGGAGCGGCGCACATGAGCCGCGCTGACGACGATGCAGAGCGCAGCGATGAGGAGGAGTGGCGCACATGAGCCGCGCCGGTGACGATGCAGAGCGTAGCGATGAGGAGGAGTGGCGCACATGAGCCGCGCTGACGACGATGCAGAGCGTAGCGATGAGGAGGAGTGGCGCACATGAGCTCAGATGAAAAGCCGGTCGGTGTCGCGGTATTGGGACTGGGCAATGTGGGCAGCGAGGTTGTCCGCATCATCGAGGAGAGTGCCGACGACCTCGCCGCCCGGATCGGCGCGCCGCTGGTGCTGCGCGGCATCGGGGTGCGCCGAGTGGCCGCCGACCGTGGTGTGCCTGTCGATCTGCTGACCGACGACATCGACGCGCTGGTCTCCCGTGAGGACGTCGACATCGTCGTGGAAGTGATGGGTCCCGTCGAGCCGTCACGCAAGGCGATCCTGTCGGCGATCGAGCACGGTAAGTCCGTGGTGACGGCGAACAAGGCGCTGCTATCGGTCGCCACCGGCGAACTTGCGCAGGCCGCTGAAAACGCCCATGTGGACCTCTATTTCGAGGCTGCCGTCGCCGGTGCGATCCCGGTGATTCGTCCGCTGACCCAGTCGCTGGCCGGCGACACCGTGCAACGGGTGGCCGGCATCGTCAACGGCACCACCAACTACATCCTGTCCGAAATGGACAGCACCGGGGCCGATTACGACAAGGCCCTGGCCGATGCGAGCGCGCTCGGCTACGCCGAAGCCGACCCCACCGCCGACGTCGAAGGCTACGACGCCGCGGCGAAGGCGGCCATCCTGGCGTCGATCGCGTTCCACACCCGGGTCACCGCCGACGACGTGTACCGCGAGGGCATCACGAAGATCAGCCCGGACGACTTCGCCTCGGCGCGCGCATTGGGCTGCACCATCAAACTGCTGTCGATCTGCGAACGGATCACCACCGACGATGGGCAACAGCGGGTTTCGGCTCGCGTCTATCCCGCGCTGGTCCCGCTGCAGCATCCGCTGGCGACCGTGAACGGCGCGTTCAACGCCGTCGTGGTCGAGGCAAAAGCCGCGGGCCGGCTGATGTTCTACGGCCAGGGCGCCGGTGGAGCGCCGACCGCCTCCGCGGTCGCCGGTGACCTGGTGATGGCGGCCCGCAACCGTGTTCTCGGCAGCCGCGGACCGAAAGAATCGAAATACGCCCAGCTGCCGGTCGCCCCGATGGGACTGATCTCGACCCGCTACTACGTCAGCATGAACGTCGCCGACAAGTCGGGTGTATTGGCCACGGTCGCAGCGGAATTCGCCAAGCGTGAAGTCAGCATCGCCGAGGTCCGCCAAGAGGGCGTCGTCGGCGAGGGTGGAAAGCGGATCGGCGCCCGTGTCGTGGTCGTCACGCACAGCGCCACCGACGCCGCCCTGTCCGAAACCGTCGATGCGCTGGCCGATCTCGACGTCGTGCAAAGCGTGGCCAGCGTGCTGCGTTTGGAGGGAACCAACGCATGAGTTCGTCACACGCCGCCACGCATCGGCAGTGGCCGGGATTGATCGAGGCGTACCGGGACCGGTTGCCGGTCGGCGACGACTGGGTTCCGGTCACCTTGTTCGAGGGCGGCACCCCGCTGATCCCCGCGCCCCGGCTCTCGGCGAAGACCGGCTGCACGGTTCATCTCAAGGTCGAAGGACTGAACCCCACCGGCTCCTTCAAAGACCGCGGCATGACGATGGCCGTCACCGACGCCGTCGCGCGCGGGCAGCAGGCCGTGCTGTGCGCGTCGACCGGTAACACCTCGGCGTCGGCGGCCGCCTACGCCGCCCGGGCCGGCATCACCTGCGCGGTGCTGATCCCGCAGGGCAAGATCGCGATGGGCAAGCTCGCGCAGGCTGTGATGCACGGCGCCAAGATCATTCAGGTCGACGGTAACTTCGACGACTGCCTGGAGGTCGCCCGCAAGATCGTCGCCGACTTCCCGACGATCTCCTTGGTCAACTCGGTCAACCCGGTTCGCATCGAGGGCCAGAAGACCGCAGCGTTCGAAATCGTCGACGTGCTGGGAACCGCGCCGGATGTCCATGCCCTGCCGGTGGGCAACGCGGGCAACATCACCGCGTATTGGAAGGGCTACACCGAGTACCACGCTGACGGTGTGATCGACAAGCTGCCGCGGATGCTGGGCACCCAGGCGGCCGGCGCGGCGCCGTTGGTGTCGGGGGAGCCGGTGAGAAACCCCGAGACGATCGCCACCGCGATCCGGATCGGCTCGCCGGCGTCATGGGCACAGGCCGTCGCGGCCCAGCAGCAGTCCAACGGCCGGTTCCTGGCCGCCACCGACGACGAGATCCTCGAGGCCTATCACCTGGTCGCCGGCACCGAGGGCGTCTTCGTCGAGCCTGCGTCGGCGGCAAGCATCGCCGGTTTGCTCAAAGCCGTCGAGGACGGCTGGGTGCAGCGGGGCTCGACCGTGGTGTGCACGGTGACCGGCAACGGATTGAAGGATCCCGACACCGCGCTGCGCGACATGCCGACGGTGGAACCGGTTCCCGTCGACCCCGTGGCCGTCGTCGCGAAGTTGGGATTGACGTAGTGACGATGCTGCCTGCCGGGCTGCTGGGCAGCTCGGTCGTCGCGGCGTCCAGCGCCAACCTCGGCCCGGGCTTCGACAGTCTCGGGCTCGCCCTGAGCCTGTATGACGAAATCGCCGTCGAGACAACCGATTCCGGGTTGCACGTCGAGGTCGAAGGAGAAAGCGCCGGCGAACTGGTGCTCGACGCCGGGCATCTGGTGGTCCGCGCAGTCGAACGAGGGCTGCAGGCGGCCGGCGCGAGCGTGCCGGGCCTGCGGGTGCGATGCCGTAACGCGATCCCGCACTCCCGCGGGGTCGGCTCGTCGGCGGCGGCGGTCGTCGGTGGCCTCGCGGCGGTCAATGGCCTTCTCGCGCAGGCAGGTTGGACGCCGTTGAGCCACGCCGACCTGATCCAGTTGGCGTCGGAATTCGAGGGCCACCCCGACAACGCCGCGGCGGCGGTGCTGGGCGGCCCCGTGGTGTCGTGGACCGACGTCAGCGGCCTGCCACCGAAGTTCTCGGCGGTACCGGTGCGCCTGCATCCCGACATCCGGTTGTTCCCCGCGATTCCCGAGCAGCGCTCGTCGACGGCGGAGGCGCGGGTACTGCTTCCCGCTCAGGTCAGCCACCAGGACGCCCGTTTCAATGTCAGCCGTGCCGCACTGCTGGTCGTCGCACTCACCGAACGCCCGGACCTGCTGATGGCCGCCACCGAGGACGTCCTCCACCAGCCGCAACGCGCGCACGCGATGCCGGCATCGGCGGAATACCTGAGGCTGTTGCGCCGTTACGACATGGCAGCTGTGCTCTCCGGTGCCGGTCCAACGGTGATTGCCCTGAGCACAGCGGCCGAGCTGCCTGCTGAAGCGTTGGAATATGCCGCTGCAAACGGGTTTGCTGTCAGCGAGATGACTGCGGGCGAAGGGGTCCGCTGGAGTTCGGGAACGGCTGTTCCCAGCTAGCGAACCCGCCACGGCGGAGGGCCTCCTTGCTTCCGGCATCGAAGCACGTTATTCTCGAAGCCGTCCAGCAATCGCAGCGTCTGTATCTGCGTCGACACTAGGACGAAATACCAAATTCTTCTCGTGGACGATGGGTCGCCATTAATTGCGCCAATTTCGGCGATCACCGTTGCAGAGACGATTCTTGGCAGCACTCGGCGACTTGGCTGAATGCAACGAACCCTGGCTTGATTCGATCAGCGAGGGAAAGAAAGGAAATCCGTGACCGATACGGACCTCGTTACGGCTGGCGACAGCACCGAAAATGACAAGCTGCCCAACCCCGTGACCCCAGAGACTTCCAGTGACTCCGGCGCCAAACAGAATGCGCCCGACGGCTCGCTGGCAACCATGGTGCTTCCCGAGCTGCGCGCGCTGGCCAACAAGGCCGGCGTCAAAGGCACGTCGGGAATGCGCAAGAACGAATTGATCGCCGCGATCCGGGAAAGCCGGCAGGGACACACCAACGGCACCGCTTCCAACGGAGGCGCCGCTGCCGAAGCGGACAACCACGACGCGAGCGCCGCGGCCAACCACGCCGATGCCGCGCCGCAATCCGACTCCAACGGACGGAACTCCGCCACCGAAGTCGCGGAGGAGCGCACCGAGCGGGCCGACAAGAACGACCAGAACCAGAACGACAAACCCAAGCGCGACCAACAGGACAGCAAGTCCGAGGACCGCGATTCGGACAAAGACTCCGACAAGGGCGGCGACCAGCAGAACTCGGGTGGCCAGCAGAACCGCGGCGGCTCGAACCAGAACCAGCAAGACGACGACGGTGACGGGCGCGGCGGACGTCGCGGCCGCCGGTTCCGCGAGCGCAGGCGCCGCGGCGAGCGGTCCGGCGAAGGCGGCGGCGGTGACACCGAACTGCGCGAAGACGACGTCGTCCAGCCGGTCGCCGGCATCCTCGACGTGCTCGACAACTACGCGTTCGTCCGCACCTCCGGCTACCTCGCCGGCCCCAGCGACGTCTACGTCTCGATGAACATGGTGCGTAAGAACGGTTTACGCCGCGGTGACGCCGTGACCGGCGCGGTGCGGGTGCCCCGCGAAGGCGAAGGCGGCGACAAGAATCCTCGGCAGAAGTTCAACCCGCTGGTGCGCCTGGACAGCGTCAACGGCGGGCCGGTCGAGGACGCCAAGAAGCGCCCCGACTTCTCCAAGCTGACGCCCCTGTACCCCAACCAGCGGCTGCGCCTGGAAACCACCGGCGATCGTCTGACCACCCGCATCATCGACCTGATCATGCCGATCGGTAAGGGTCAGCGCGCGCTCATCGTGTCGCCGCCCAAGGCCGGTAAGACCACGATCCTGCAGGACATCGCGAACGCGATCACCCTCAACAACCCGGAATGCCATCTGATGGTCGTGCTCGTCGACGAGCGACCTGAAGAGGTCACCGACATGACCCGCTCGGTCAAGGGTGAGGTCATCGCCTCGACGTTCGACCGACCGCCGACGGACCACACCGCGGTCGCCGAGCTGGCCATCGAGCGGGCCAAGCGACTTGTCGAGCAGGGCAAGGACGTTGTGGTGCTGCTCGACTCGATCACCCGGCTCGGCCGTGCGTACAACAACGCATCACCGGCTTCGGGCCGCATCCTGTCCGGTGGTGTCGACTCCACCGCGCTCTACCCGCCGAAGCGTTTCCTCGGCGCCGCCCGCAACATCGAAGAAGGCGGATCGTTGACGATCATCGCCACGGCGATGGTCGAAACCGGATCCACCGGTGACACCGTCATCTTCGAAGAGTTCAAGGGCACCGGTAACGCCGAGCTCAAGCTCGATCGCAAGATCTCTGAGCGCCGCGTGTTCCCGGCCGTCGACGTGAACCCGTCGGGTACCCGTAAGGACGAATTGCTGCTGTCGCCAGACGAGTTCTCGGTCGTGCACAAGCTGCGTCGCGTGTTGTCCGGTCTGGATTCGCACCAAGCCATCGACTTGTTGATGTCGCAGCTGCGAAAGACCAAGAACAACTACGAGTTCCTTGTTCAGGTGTCCAAGACGACCCCGGGCATGGACAACGACTGATCGGTGACGATGCCGGTTAGCACACCGGCTCGGCCGGCCAACTAGGGCAGTCTCGCTTTGAGGCGGTTGCCGCGACGGTAATCTGCGCCTGTCGAATACCGACAGGGAAAGCGGTGAGCCGTGGCGGACACTATTCAGCAGTTGCTTCGCGCACGCAGCGACGACACCACGCCGGCGGTCAAGCACGGCGATCAGGTATGGACCTGGCAAGAGCATCTGAGCGACGCCTCGGCGGCCGCCGCCGCACTGATCGGTATCGCCGACCCCGAGCGACCGCTGCACGTCGGTGCGCTGCTGGGCAACACACCCGAAATGCTCACCGCGATGGCCGCGGCAGCACTCGGCGGATACGTGTTGTGCGGCATCAACGACACCCGGCGCGGTGCGGCGTTGGCCAAAGACATCCTGCGGGCGGACTGTCAGATACTGCTCACCGATCCGGCCCATCGCGGGCTGATCGACGGACTGGAGCTGCCGGGAGTCCGCGTAGTGGACGTCAGCACCGACGAGTGGTCGGATCTGCTCGCGACGGCGGGTCCGCTGGTGCCGCATCGCGAGGTCGCCCCCACCGACACGCTCATGATGATCTTCACGTCGGGCACCAGCGGGGAGCCGAAGGCCGTCCAGATCACGCATCTGACCGTTATCTTCGCCGGTGCCAACCTGATTGACCGGTTCGATGTCGATTCGTCGGGCGTCTGCTACTTGTCGATGCCGCTCTTTCATTCCAACGCCCTGCTGGCCGGCTGGAGCGTGGCTGTCGGCTCCGGTTCGGCGATGGTGCCGGCCACCTTCTCGGCGTCCGGCTTACTCTCGGACCTCCGTCGCTACGGCGCGACCTATATGAACTACGTCGGCAAGCCGTTGGCGTATGTGTTGGCCACCCCCGAGCAGCCTGACGACAACGACAACCCGCTGCGGGTCGCGTTCGGCAACGAGGCCAGCGACCGCGACATCGCGGAGTTCAGTCGACGTTTCGACTGCACGGTGTGGGACGGCTTCGGCTCCAGCGAAGGCGCGATCATCATCACCCGCGAAGACGGCTGCCCGCCGGGCTCTCTGGGCCGCGGCTTTCCCGGGGTCGGCATCTACAACGCCGACACTCTCGCCGAATGCCCGGTGGCCGAGTTCGACGACGACGGCGCGCTGACCAATGCCGACGAGGCGATCGGCGAACTGGTCAACACCACCGGAGCCGGGCTGTTCGCCGGCTACTACAACGACAGGGACGCCACCGACGCACGGTTGCGCAACGGCATGTTCTGGTCCGGCGACCTGGCTTACCGCGACGCCGACGGCTGGATCTACTTCGCCGGGCGCAGCGGCGACTGGTTGCGCGTCGACGGCGAAAACATGACGGCAGCGCCGATCGAGCGGATCCTGCAGCGATTACCGGCCCTCAGCCATGTCGCGGTATACGCGGTTCCCGACGAGCAGGTCGGCGATCAGGTGATGGCGGCCGTCGTGCTCAAAGACGGCACCGAGCTGACACCCGTTGAATTCAGCAATTTCCTGGCTGACCAGCCCGATCTGTCGCCCAAGGCCTGGCCGCGGCACGTGTGGATCGTCGACAGCTTGCCGACCACGGCCACCAACAAAATCCTGAAACGTGAGCTCAGCGCACTCGGCAGCAGCCCGCACGGCGGCACCTTGTGGACCCGGCCCGGCCGTGGGACCAGCTATGCCGTCGTCGAACGCACTGGCGGGAATGTGCAGCCCCACGCAGGCGTTTAGGGACAGAGCGGCTGACCTGGCATAATCAGCAGCCGACATTCAGGTTCCGGTTCACGTCCGATATTCAGCACCACAGGGCGACCCGGCGACCGCCGATTGAAGAGGACACCATGAAATCTGACATTCATCCCGCCTACGGCGAGACCACCGTGGTCTGCGGTTGCGGTAACACCTTCCAGACCCGCAGCACCAAAGAGAGCGGCCACATCGTGGTCGAGGTCTGCTCGCAATGCCACCCGTTCTACACCGGCAAGCAGAAGATCCTGGACAGCGGTGGCCGGGTCGCGCGCTTCGAGAAGCGCTACGGCAAGCGCAAGGCCGGCGCCGAGACGGACGCTTCGGCCGACAAGTAGCACGACCGACGCCCGATCTGTTGCGGACACCGCGCAGGCCGGGCGTCGTTTTGCGTTCGGGCAACGACAGAGGAGGTGAGCATGACGCAGAGCGTGCACGCGATTGACGCTCTGGTGGCTGAACACGCCGCCCTCGAGCGTCAGCTGGCCGATCCTGAGCTGCACAGCAATGCCGGCAATGCGCGCAAGGTCGGGCGCCGGTTCGCGCAGCTGGCCCCGATCGTGGCCACCCACCGCCAGCTCATTTCGGCCCGTGACGATCTGGAGACCGCACGCGAACTCGCCGTCGATGACGCGTCGTTCGCCGACGAGGTCACTGAGCTGGAAACTCAGGTCGATGAGTTGGAGACCAAGCTCAGCGACATGCTGGCGCCGCGTGACCCGCACGACGCCGACGACGTCGTCCTCGAGGTCAAATCAGGTGAGGGCGGCGAGGAATCGGCGCTCTTCGCTGCGGACCTGGCCAGGATGTACATCCGCTACGCCGAGCGGCACGGCTGGAATGTGACGGTCTTGGACGAGACCTACTCGGATCTGGGTGGCTATAAAGACGCAACGCTGACGATCGCGAGCAAGGGTGACTCGGCCGACGGCGTGTGGTCGCGGATGAAGTTCGAGGGCGGCGTGCACCGCGTGCAGCGCGTGCCGGTCACCGAATCTCAAGGCCGCGTGCATACTTCGGCGGCCGGCGTGCTGGTCTACCCGGAGCCCGAAGAAGTGGGTGAGGTGCAGATCGACGAGTCGGATCTGCGCATCGACGTCTACCGGTCGTCGGGGAAGGGCGGGCAAGGTGTTAATACCACCGACTCGGCGGTCCGAATCACCCACCTGCCCACCGGAATTGTCGTCACCTGTCAAAACGAGCGGTCGCAGCTGCAGAACAAGGCCCGCGCGATGCTGGTGCTGGCGGCGCGTTTGCAGGCGCTGGCCGAAGAGCAGGCGTCGGCCGACGCGTCGGCGGACCGCGCCAGCCAGATCCGCACCGTCGACCGCAGCGAGCGCATCCGCACGTACAACTTCCCGGAGAACCGGATCACCGACCATCGCATCGGCTACAAAGCGCACAACCTCGATCAGCTTCTCGATGGCGACCTCGATGCGCTGTTCGACGCGCTGGCCGCCGCCGACAAGCAGTCTCGGCTGCAGCAGCAAGCATGACGATCCAGTTCGAGTTGAGGTCCGCGATCGACTCGGCCACAACGCAACTCGCTGATGCCGGCATCGACTCCGCGCGCCACGACGCCGAGGAACTCGCCGCGCACGTCGCAGGTACCGAGCGTGGGCGGTTGCTACTGGTCGACTCGGCGGACGAGGCGTTCTTCGATAGCTACCACGATGTGATCGCGGCGCGGTCGCGCCGAATTCCGTTGCAGCACCTGACCGGTACCGCCGTATTCGGCCCGCTGACGCTGTCCGTCGGTCCCGGCGTGTTCATCCCGCGCCCCGAAACCGAGGCGATGCTGGAATGGGCGACGGCGCAACCCCTTCCCGCTGCGCCGGTGATCGTCGACATCTGCACCGGGTCGGGTGCCTTGGCCCTGGCTCTGGCGCGACACTGGCCCGACGCGCGGGTGTTAGGTATCGACGATTCCGTTGCGGCACTGGACTATGCGCGGGCGAATTCGGCCGGCACCGCCGTGGAGTTGCTGCGGGCAGACGTCACCGGTGCCGACGTCTTGCCCGAACTCGACGAACTGGTCGACCTGGTGGTCGCGAACCCGCCCTACGTGCCCGACGGAACGGCGCTCGAACCCGAAGTGCTCCAGCATGATCCGGCTCACGCGGTGTTCGGGGGACCGGACGGCATGGCGGTGATCGACGCGATCGTTCCGCTCGCGGCGCGCTGGCTGCGGCCCGGAGGCTGGTTCGCCGTCGAGCACGACGACACCACATCAACGCTGACATGCGAAGGTCTTTGTGAAACAGGACTTTTCGACGCTATCGAGTCCCGGACCGACCTGACCGGACGGCCGAGATTCGCAACGGCCCGCAGGAGGGGTGGCGAATGAGTGAACTGTTCGACTGCTCCGATCCCGACCAGCGCTCCCGCGGAATCATGAAGGCTGCTGCAGCCGTGAAAAACGGTGGGCTGGTTGTTCTTCCGACAGACACGGTGTACGGCGTAGGCGCGGACGCGTTCGACAGCGCGGCCGTGGCAGCGCTGCTCTCGGCCAAGGGTCGCGGGCGGGACATGCCGGTGCCGGTGCTGGTCGGCTCCTGGCACACCATCGACGGCCTGGCCATGTCGGTGTCCACCGCGATGCGCGACCTGGTGCGCGCATTCTGGCCCGGTGCGCTGAGCCTCGTGGTCCGCCAGGCGCCGTCAGTGCAGTGGGATCTCGGCGATGCCCGCGGCACGGTCATGCTTCGTATGCCGCTGCACCCGGTCGCGATCGAACTGCTGCGCGAGGTCGGACCGATGGCAGTGTCCAGCGCGAACGTCTCCGGCCAGCCGCCAGCCGTCGACGCCGCCAACGCCCGCGAGCAGTTGGGTGACCTCGTCGACGTCTACCTCGATGCCGGTCCGTCAGCGCAGCAGGCCGCCTCGACCATCCTCGATCTGACCGGCGGCCAGCCGCGGATCCTTCGATCCGGACCGGTCAGCGCAGAGCGGATCGCCGAGGTGCTCGGCGTGGACGACGGGAGTTTGACCGGCTGACCGGCCGGGTCACCTCAGATCGATCTCAGGGCGGTGAAGTACCTTTCCTCAGATGGTTAGCGGTGCCGACACCCTCGCGGGCGGTCTGCTCGCGTTATCCGATCGTGGCGCCGGTGTCCCGCTGCGCGAGCTCGCCCTCGTCGGGCTGACTGCTGCGATCATCACCTACTTCGCGACCGGCCCGGTTCGCCTGCTGGCCACCCGATTCGGTGCGGTGGCCTATCCCCGCGAACGCGACGTGCACGTGACGCCCACGCCCCGGATGGGCGGGCTGGCCATGTACATCGGAGTCATCGCCGCCGTCTTTCTGGCATCGCAGCTACCCGCGCTCACCCGCGGTTTCGTCTACTCCTCGGGTATGCCCGCGGTGGTGGTGGCCGGCGCGCTGATCATGGGCATCGGTCTGATCGACGACCGCTGGGGCCTGGACGCGCTGACCAAGTTCGCCGGTCAGATCACCGCGGCCAGTGTGCTGGTCACGATGGGAGTCGCCTGGAGCGTGCTCTACATTCCGCTGGGCGGCGTCGGGACCATCGTGTTGGATCAGGCGTCGTCGATTCTGCTCACGCTGGCGCTGACCGTGTCGATCGTGAACGCGATGAACTTCGTCGACGGCCTCGACGGGCTGGCTGCGGGGCTGGGACTCATCACGGCGTTGGCGATCTGCATGTTTTCCGTCGGCCTGTTGCGCGACCACGGCGGCGACGTGCTGTTCTATCCGCCTGCTGTCATATCGGTGGTGTTGGCCGGCGCGTGCCTGGGCTTTCTGCCGCACAACTTCCACCCGGCGAAGATCTTCATGGGCGATTCCGGTTCGATGCTGATCGGACTGATGCTGGCGGCGGCGTCGACGACGGCGGCGGGACCGATTTCGCAGTCCGCGTACGGGGCTCGCGATGTGTTTGCTCTGCTGTCGCCGTTCCTGTTGGTTGTCGCGGTCATGTTCGTGCCGATGCTCGATCTCCTGCTGGCGATCGTGCGACGAACCCGGGCGGGCCGCAGTGCGTTCAGCCCCGACAAGATGCATCTGCACCACCGACTGCTCCAGATCGGTCATTCGCATCGGCGGGTCGTGCTGATCATCTATTTGTGGGTCGGCATCGTCGCCTTCGGCACTGCGAGCACGATCTTCTTCAACCCGCGTGATACCGCCGCAGTGATGTTGGGCGCAATCGCGATCGCGGCTGTCGCGACTTTGATTCCGCTGTTACGACGCCGCGACGACGTCTACGACGAGGAGTAGTAGGGTCATCGTCGATGTGGTACGGTGCTGGTAGAACCCGAATTAACCTCGCGGGTTGCCGGCCACTGGCCAACGGATTCACCTCCGATTGTGCCGACTGACGACCGACAAAGGGGAGTAGTCCCTTGGGTGATGCGAGTGCGAAGAATGCGCTCCGATACGCTCAACGGGCCACGCAACAATCGACCCGGCAACTCCCCCCGAATGAGGACTGAGGTGCAGCAGTGACAACACCAGCGCAGGACGCGCCGTTGGTGTTCCCCTCCGTTGCTTTCCGGCCCGTTCGGCTCTTCGTCACTTCGCTCGTGCTGACCGCCGTCGCGATCGCAGTCGCCGGTTCGCTCGGCCATCCGAAAGTCGGCGCGTTCTTCGGCGTGGGCCTGCTGTTGGGTTTGCTCAACGCGCTGGGAGTGCAACGTTCGGTGGCCGCGATCACCGCGGATGCGCATCCGCTGAAAAAGAAAATGGCCTTGAACTCGGCAACCCGGCTGATGGTCATCACCGTCGTCGGACTGACCATCGCATTCGTCTTCCGGCCGGCCGGGCTCGGTGTGGTGTTCGGGTTGGCGCTCTTTCAGGTGTTGCTGGTGCTGACGACCGCACTGCCGGTGATGAAGAAGCTGCGTACCGGGACGGCCGACGCGATTGAAGGGACAGGAAGCAGCGATGACTGAGGCGTTTCTGGCTGAGGGCGCGATCGAGGTCGGCCATCACGAAACCGCCAACTGGTTCGGCTTGACCGTCAATGTCGACACAGTTACCTCGTCGGCGATCGCGGCCGTCATCGTCATCGGACTCGCATTCTTCCTGCGCGCGAAGGTCACCTCGACCGGCGTTCCGGGTGGTGTACAGCTGTTCTTCGAGGCGATCACCATTCAGATGCGCAACCAGATCGAAAGTGCCATCGGCATGCGGATCGCGCCCTTCGTATTGCCGCTCGCCGTAACGCTTTTCATCTACATCTTGATCTCCAACTGGTTGTCGGTGCTGCCGCTGCAGTACTCCGATCACGGGAAAACGACCGAGTTGCTGTCGTCGGCCGCGGCGGACATCAACTACGTGCTCGCCCTGGCCCTGTTCGTGTTCGTCTGTTATCACGCGGCGGGCATCTGGCGCCGCGGCATCATCGGACACCCAGTCGCGGTGCTCAAGGGGCACGTCGCGGTGCTCGCGCCGATCAACGTGGTGGAGGAACTCGCCAAGCCGATCTCGCTGTCGCTCCGACTCTTCGGCAATATCTTCGCCGGCGGGATCCTGGTCGCGCTGATCGCGCTGTTCCCGCCGTACATCCTGTGGCTGCCCAACGCAGTCTGGAAGACCTTCGACTTGTTCGTCGGCGCGATTCAGGCGTTCATCTTCGCGCTGCTGACGATCTTGTACTTCAGTCAAGCGATGGAGCTGGAAGGGGAACACGAGTAAGACCGCAAGACGACTTCTGGCTCCCAACAACACGACGGACTTGGTAGACCGCTACCAAATATCAAGGAGGATAAGCAATGAACCCCACAATCGCTGCCGGCGCCCTCATCGGCGGCGGGCTGATCTTGGCAGGTGGCGCGATCGGCGCCGGTATCGGTGACGGTGTCGCCGGTAACGCGCTGATCTCCGGCATCGCCCGGCAGCCCGAGGCGCAGGGCCGACTGTTCACACCGTTCTTCATCACGGTGGGTCTGGTCGAGGCCGCCTACTTCATCAACCTGGCCTTCATGGCGCTGTTCGTCTTCGCCACTCCGGTCAAGTAACAACACGATGGGTGACATGAGCGCGATGGTCCTGGCTGAGGGAGGCAGCAACTTCCTCGTCCCTAACGGCACGTTCTTCGTCGAGCTGATCATCTTCTTGATCGTGCTCGGCGTGATCGGCACCTTTGTGGTTCCGCCGATCTCGAAGGTGCTGAAAGAGCGCGACAACATGGTCACCAAAACGGCTGCTGACAACAAGCAATCGGCCGAACAGTTCGCTGCCGCACAGGAAGACTACGAGAAGGCGATGGCCGACGCTCGGGTCAAGGCCTCGGCGGCTCGCGACGAGGCGCGCGCTTCGGGCCGCAAGGTCGTCGAGGAGAAGCGCGGCGGTGCTGAGGAGCAGGTGTCGGCGACACTGCAGGACGCCAACGAGCAACTGAAGCGGGAAGGCGACGCCGTCGCGGGAGAGCTTCGCGCGAAGGTGGACACGATCTCCGCCACGTTGGCGAGCCGCATCCTCGGTGTCGACATCTCGACCTCGGTCACGGCCACGGGGTCGGGGCGGTAGGGAGACATGTCAACATTCCTCGGACAGCTGGCCGGCTTCGCGGTCATCGTGTGGCTGATCTGGCGTTACGTGGTGCCACCAGTCCGCAAGTTGATGTCGGACCGCCAGGATGCGGTGCGCAAGGATCTTGCTGACTCGGCGGCTGCCGCCGACCGGCTGGCGGAAGCCAGCCGTGCCCACAGCAAGGCGAAAGAAGATGCCCACGCTGAGGCAAAGCGGATCACCGAAGAGGCGCAGGTCGACGCCAAACGCATCGCTGAGCAGTTGGCCGAACAGGCCGACAGCGATGTCGAGCGGATCAAAGCGCAAGGCGTCAAGCAGGTCGAGCTGGCCCGCGCACAGCTGATCCGCCAGCTGCGCCAAGACGTCGGTGCCGAATCCGTGCGGCGGGCGGGCGAATTGGTGCGTGGCTACGTTGCCGATCCGGCGCAGCAGGCCGCCACCGTGGACAGGTTCCTCGATGACCTCGATGCGATGGCACCTTCGGAGGCAGAGGTCGAGTATCCGATCGCGGCCAAGATGCGCTCGGCCAGCAGGGCCGCGTTGGCTGACCTGTTGAAGCACTTCGGTGAGGCAGCCGAAAGCCTCGACGACAACGGACTGTCGACGCTTGCCGACGATCTGACGGCGGCCGCAGCGATGTTGATTCGCGAAACCGTCGTCACCCGCTATCTGACGTTGCCGGCCGAAGACGCGTCGCCCAGAGTTCGTTTGATCGAACGCCTGTTGTCGGACAAGGTCGGTCAGCCCGCGCTGGACTTGCTGAAGAATGCCGTCGCCCAGCGCTGGTCGGCCCAATCCGATCTCGTCGATGCCGTTGAACTGGTGTCGCAGTCGGCAGTGTTGGTCCGGGCCGACCGGGCCGGGCACCTCGACGACGTCGAAGAACAACTGTTCCGGTTTTCCCGAATTCTCGACGCCCAGCCTCGTCTCGCCATCTTGCTCGGCGACTACGAGGTAGCCGCCGACGCACGAACTGAGCTGTTACGCAACGTGCTTGGCGGTGCAGGAACAAGCATCGACTCGGTCACGGCTGATCTGCTCTCCAAGACGGTCGAGTTGTTGCGCGGGCAGTCGGCCGAAGACGCAGTGCTGGGACTGGCAAAAGTCGCGGTGGCTCGCCGGGGAGAAGTCGTCGCGCAAGTGAGCGCGGCGGCCGAACTCAGCGACGCCCAGCGCACTCGGCTGACCGAAGTGCTGAGCCGGATCTACGGCCATCCGGTTGCGGCGCAATTGCACATCGACCCCGAGCTGCTCGGCGGGCTGGCGATAACCGTCGGCGACGAGACCATCGACGGAACACTGTCGTCTCGTCTCGCCGCGGCCCAAAGCCAGCTACCGGACTGAAACACCACCTAACTCAACACCATCGACAAGCAGGAAGAACGAAAAGCCATGGCAGAGTTGACGATCTCCGCTGAAGATATCCAAGGCGCGATCGAGGAATACGTAAGCTCCTTCACCTCCGACACCGCCCGTGAAGAGGTGGGCACGGTGGTCGACGCCGGAGACGGCATCGCACACGTCGAGGGCTTGCCATCGGTGATGACCCAGGAGCTGCTCGAATTCTCCGGTGGCGTCCTGGGTGTCGCACTGAACCTCGACGAGCACAGCGTCGGCGCGGTGATCCTGGGTGACTTCGAGAAGCTCGAACAGGGCCAGCAGGTCAAGCGAACCGGCGAGGTGCTCTCGGTGCCCGTCGGTGATGGCTTCCTCGGCCGGGTCATTAATCCGCTCGGGCACCCTATCGACGGCCAGGGCGACATCGAACCGGACGCGCGGCGCGCCTTGGAGATTCAGGCCCCGTCGGTGGTGCAGCGGCAAAGCGTGAGCGAGCCGCTGCAGACCGGTATCAAGGCCATCGACGCGATGACCCCGATCGGCCGCGGCCAGCGCCAGCTGATCATCGGCGACCGCAAGACCGGCAAGACCGCCGTATGCGTGGACACCATTCTCAACCAGCGCCAGAACTGGGAATCCGGTGATCCGAAGAAGCAGGTGCGTTGCGTCTACGTGGCGATTGGCCAGAAGGGCACCACGATCGCTTCGGTCCGTCGAGCACTGGACGAAGGTGGCGCGATGGACTACACCACCATCGTCGCGGCGCCCGCGTCCGACGCCGCCGGGTTCAAATGGCTTGCGCCGTACACCGGTTCGGCGATCGCTCAGCACTGGATGTATGACGGCAAGCACGTGCTGATCGTCTTCGACGACTTGAGCAAGCAGGCCGAGGCCTACCGTGCGATCTCGCTGCTGCTACGTCGCCCGCCGGGTCGCGAGGCGTACCCCGGTGACGTCTTCTATCTGCACTCACGGCTGCTGGAGCGCTGCGCGAAGCTGTCCGATGAGCTCGGCGGCGGCTCACTGACCGGTCTGCCGGTCATCGAGACCAAGGCAAACGACATCTCGGCGTACATCCCCACCAACGTCATCTCGATCACCGACGGGCAGTGCTTCCTGGAGTCCGACTTGTTCAACCAGGGTGTGCGGCCGGCGATCAACGTCGGTGTGTCCGTGTCGCGTGTGGGTGGCGCCGCGCAGATCAAGGCGATGAAAGAGGTGGCCGGAAGCCTCCGGTTGGACCTGTCGCAGTTCCGCGAGCTGGAGTCGTTCGCGGCGTTCGCCTCAGACCTGGACGCGACATCGAAAGCACAGCTGGAGCGCGGCGAGCGACTGGTGGAGTTGCTCAAGCAGCCGCAGTACCGGCCGTTGCCCGTTCAGGAGCAGGTGGTCTCGATCTTCCTCGGGACCGGCGGTCACCTGGACTCGGTGCCCGTCGAAGACGTCAGCCGATTCGAGGCCGAGTTCCTCGACCACGTACGCGCCTCGCACGAGGGGCTGCTGTCCGACATTCGGGACTCCGGGAAGCTCAGCGAGGAAAACGAGACGAAGCTGACCGACGCGGTCAAGGACTTCAAGAAGGGCTTCGCGGCCACCGGCGGTGGCTCGGTGGTGCCCGACGAGCACGTGGAACCGCTCGACGAAGACCAGGTTGCGAAAGAGTCGGTGCAGGTGCACAAGCCCGCGCCGCCGGAGCAGAAGAAGAAGTAATCGAGAATGGCTGCCACACTTCGCGAACTGCGGGGTCGAATCCGTTCCGCCGGGTCGATCAAAAAGATCACCAAGGCCCAGGAAATGATCGCGACGTCGCGCATCGGCAAGGCGCAGGCCCGGCTGCAGGAGGCCCGGCCGTACTCCGACGAGCTCACCCGTGTGCTCACCACGCTGGCCGAGGAGGCCGCGCTGGACCATCCATTGCTGGTCGAGCGTCCTGAGCCGAAACGGGCCGCCGTGCTGGTGGTTTCGTCTGACCGCGGCCTGTGCGGTGCGTACAACTCCAGCGCCTTCCGGCGGGCTGAGGAGCTTTTCTCGCTGCTACGCGAGAGCGGCAAGAAGCCTGTGCTGTACACCGTCGGGCGCAAAGCGCTGGGCTACTACAGCTTTCGCAACTGGGACATCACCGAGTCGTGGACCGGCTTCTCGGAGCGGCCCAGCTACGAGAACGCCGCGGAGGTGGCAGAGACGTTGGTGTCCGCCTTCACCAGCGGGTCCGAAGGCGGCGACGACGCCGAGGAGCCCGGAGTCGACGAGGTGCACGTCGTCTATACCGAGTTCAAGGGCATGATGTCGCAGTCAGCCGAGGCGCACCGCATCGCCCCGATGGTCGTGGAGTACGTCGAAGACGACAACGAGCCACGCACGTTGTACTCGTTCGAGCCGGACGCGACGACGCTGTTCGACGCGCTGCTGCCGCGTTACCTGGCCACCCGGATATACACGGCGCTGCTGCAGTCCGCTGCCTCAGAATTGGCATCACGCCAGCGGGCGATGAAATCGGCCAGCGACAATGCCGACGACCTCATCAAGTCGCTCACGTTGGAAGCCAACCGTGAGCGGCAAGCGCAGATCACTCAGGAAATCAGCGAAATCGTCGGTGGCGCCAATGCGCTCGCCGACGCCAAATAGGCCCCATCAGGAAGCGAAGAGGACATGGCTGCTACCACCAAACAGGCTGAGAAGTCGACGAACTCGAAGGGTGGCGACACCAACGGCCGCGTGGTGCGGATCACCGGACCCGTCGTCGACGTCGAATTCCCGCGCGGCTCCATACCCGAGTTGTTCAATGCGCTGCACGCCAAGATCACCTACGCGGATCTCGCGAAGACGCTGACGCTGGAGGTCGCGCAGCACCTCGGTGACAACCTGGTTCGCACCATCTCGATGCAGCCGACCGACGGACTGGTCCGCGGCGTCGAGGTGACCGACACCGGCAAAGCGATCTCCGTTCCGGTCGGCGACGGGGTCAAGGGCCACGTGTTCAACGCCCTGGGCGACTGCCTGGACGAGCCCGGCTACGGAGAAGAC
The DNA here is from genome assembly GCF_010727945.1 of Mycobacterium cookii. Lineage (NCBI taxonomy): Bacteria > Bacillati > Actinomycetota > Actinomycetes > Mycobacteriales > Mycobacteriaceae > Mycobacterium > Mycobacterium cookii. Next base: position 1,850,630 of record NZ_AP022569.1, on the reverse strand, counting down.
TTCGACCACTGGGGGATTCACCGCAAGCCGCCGCCGTTCGACGAGCTGGAGCCGCGGACCGAGATGCTCGAGACCGGCCTAAAGGTCGTCGACCTGCTGACGCCCTACGTGCGTGGTGGCAAGATCGCGCTGTTCGGCGGTGCGGGCGTCGGCAAGACCGTTCTGATCCAGGAGATGATCAACCGCATCGCCCGAAACTTCGGTGGTACTTCGGTATTCGCCGGCGTGGGGGAGCGCACCCGCGAGGGCAACGACCTGTGGGTGGAGCTCGCGGACGCCGACGTGCTCAAGGACACCGCGCTGGTGTTCGGTCAGATGGACGAGCCGCCCGGCACTCGTATGCGGGTTGCGTTGTCGGCCTTGACCATGGCCGAGTTCTTCCGCGACGAGCAGGGCCAGGACGTGCTGCTGTTCATCGACAACATCTTCCGGTTCACTCAGGCCGGGTCCGAGGTGTCGACGCTGCTCGGCCGGATGCCGTCGGCGGTGGGCTACCAGCCCACGCTGGCCGACGAGATGGGTGAACTGCAGGAACGGATCACCTCGACCCGCGGTAAGTCCATCACGTCGATGCAAGCGGTTTACGTGCCCGCCGACGACTACACCGACCCGGCGCCGGCGACAACGTTCGCGCACCTGGACGCCACCACCGAGTTGTCGCGAAACGTGTTCTCCAAGGGCATCTTCCCCGCGGTCGACCCGCTCGCGTCCAGCTCAACCATTTTGGACCCGGCGATCGTCGGCGACGAGCACTATCGGGTGGCGCAGGAAGTCATTCGAATCCTGCAGCGCTACAAGGACCTTCAGGACATCATCGCGATTCTGGGTATCGACGAGCTGTCCGAAGAGGACAAGCAGCAGGTGAACCGGGCGCGACGCATCGAGCGGTTCCTGTCGCAGAACATGATGGCGGCCGAGCAGTTCACCGGTCAGCCCGGCTCCACCGTTCCGCTCAAGGAGACCATCGAGGCCTTCGACAAGCTGGCCAAGGGCGACTTCGACCACATTCCCGAGCAGGCTTTCTTCCTCATCGGCGGTATCGACGACTTGGCCAAGAAAGCCGAAAGCTTCGGCGCCAAGCTGTGATGTGTGCTCGCCGGCGGCAAGGGTTGAGCGCGGAAGGACGGGTGTGAGATGGCCACGATGAACGTGGAGATCGTTGCCGTCGACCGGAAGATCTGGTCGGGCGAGGGAACGTTCCTCTTCACCCGCACCACCGTGGGGGAGATCGGTATTCTGCCGAGCCACATCCCGTTGGTCGCACAATTGGTCGACGACGCCATGGTCCGCGTCGAGCGCGAGGGCGAGGACGACCTTCGAATCGCGGTGGACGGCGGCTTCCTATCGGTCACCGAGGAAGGCGTCAGCATCCTCGCCGAGTCGGCGGAATTCGCTTCGGAGATCGACGAGTCCGCTGCCAAAGAGGATTCGCAATCCGATGATCCCCGCACAGCCGCCAGAGGTCGCGCCAGACTGCGTGCCGTCGGCGCGCTCGACTAGCGGGCCGCGGCGATGAGCACGCTCATGGTTGTCATGGTCGTGCTCGTCGCCTTGCTCGGTCTTGCGGTTGTCGCGCTGAGCTATCGGCTGTGGAAGCTGCGCCAAGGTGGAACTGCGGCGATCATGCGGGACATACCTGCGGTCGGCGGTCATGGCTGGCGTCACGGCGTCATTCGTTACCGCGGTGGAGATGCCGCGTTTTATCGACTGTCCAGCGTCCGCCTCTGGCCGGACCGTCATCTCAACCGGCGCGGCGTCGAGGTCGTTTCGCGACGGGCACCACGCGGCGACGAATTCGACATCATGACTGAAGAGATCGTCGTGCTCGAGTTGAGCGACACCACGCAAGACCGCCGGGCTGGTTACGAAATCGCCTTGGATCGAGGCGCATTGACCGCATTCCAGTCTTGGTTGGAGTCACGCCCGTCGCCGCGGGCGCGCCGCAGCAGTACCTGAGCTACCCGGCTACTTCTTGGGCTGGTCGGTTCTGCCGCCGCCAGGCCGCCAGAGCACATCGCCGTCAGGGTTGACCACCCGACACAAGATGAACAGCAAGTCCGACAACCGATTCAGATATTTCGCGGGAAGTGGGCTGACGTCGGACGCATGCTGATCGATGGCGTCCCAAGCCGACCGCTCGGCGCGCCGCACCACGGTACGGGCAACATGCAGCAGCGCCGACAGCGCCGAACCACCAGGCAGCACAAACGAATTCAGTGGCGGAAGGTTCTCGTTGAACTCGTCACACCAGCCCTCGAGCCGGTCGATGTAGGGCTGCGTGATGCGCAGCGGCGGATACTTCGGGTTCTCCACGATCGGAGTCGAGAGGTCCGCTCCGGCGTCGAACAGGTCGTTCTGGATCTGCCGTAGGACGTCAGCGATCTGCTGTTCGGGTTTTCCCAGCGCGATCGCGGTGCCGATCGCCGCGTTGGCCTCGTCGCAGTCGGCATACGCCACCAGCCGCGCGTCGCTCTTGGAAACCCGCGAGAAGTCGCTCAACCCGGTGGTTCCGTCGTCGCCGGTCCGGGTATAGATGCGGGTCAAGTGCACTGCCATGACTAAAAACGTACCGCTCCGACTGCCGCAGCCGACTGACAGGGCGATGGGGCTTCACTAAACTGGCCGCGTGGCTGAGCGTTTCGTGGTGACCGGTGGCAGTCGGTTGTCGGGCGAAGTCGCTGTTGGGGGCGCCAAGAACAGCGTCTTGAAGCTGATGGCAGCGACATTGCTTGCTGAGGGCACCAGCACGATCACCAACTGCCCCGACATTCTTGACGTGCCGTTGATGGCCGAGGTGCTGCGAGGCCTGGGCGCCACGGTCGAGCTTTCCGGCGCCACCGTTCGCATCACGTCACCGGACGAGCCGAAATACGACGCGGACTTCGCCGCAGTCCGGCAGTTCCGGGCGTCGGTCTGTGTGCTTGGCCCGCTGGTTGGACGGTGCAAGCGAGCCAAAGTCGCACTGCCCGGCGGTGACGCCATCGGGTCGCGGCCGCTCGATATGCACCAGGCCGGGCTGCGACAGCTCGGAGCCGTCTGCAACATCGAGCACGGCTGCGTCGTCGCCCATGCGGATGCACTGCACGGTGCGGAGATTCAGCTGGAGTACCCGTCGGTCGGCGCCACCGAGAACATCTTGATGGCCGCGGTTCTGGCCGAAGGCGTCACGACGATCCACAACGCCGCGCGCGAACCCGACGTGGTCGACCTCTGCACGATGCTGAACCAAATGGGCGCTCAAGTCGAAGGCGCCGGTTCGCCGACGATGACGATCACCGGAGCGCCGCGGCTCTACCCGACCGAGCATCGCGTGATCGGCGACCGCATCGTCGCCGCGACATGGGGCATCGCCGCGGCGATGACCCGCGGCGACATCACGGTGACCGGTGTTGACCCGGGACATCTTCAGGTCGTGCTGCACAAATTGCACGACGTCGGCGCCACGGTCACCCAGACGGACGACAGCTTCCGGGTGACCCAATATGAGCGGCCGAAGGCGATCAATGTCTCGACGCTGCCGTATCCGGGTTTCCCGACAGATCTGCAGCCGATGGCGATCGGCTTGGCGGCGATCGCCGACGGCACGTCGATGATCACCGAAAACGTCTTCGAGGCGCGGTTTCGGTTCGTCGAGGAGATGATCCGGCTCGGCGCAGATGCCCGGACCGATGGGCACCATGCCGTGGTGCGAGGCCTTCCTCAACTATCGAGTGCCCCGGTCTGGTCCTCCGACATTCGGGCCGGCGCCGGACTGGTGCTCGCCGGGCTGGTGGCCGACGGTGACACTGAGGTGCACGACGTCTTCCACATCGACCGCGGCTACCCGCTTTTCGTCGAGAATCTGGTCAGTCTCGGCGCCGAGATCGAGCGCGTAGACTAGTTCGCACATAGCGTCGCAGCCCGACTCCGAGAGGAGCGGTTAGCGAAGTTGACGGTGCAACTACCGCGGAGTACAGTAGCAGGGTTGCCCGAAAACGGGTGTTGTTTGAGAACTCAATAGTGTGTTTGGTGGTTTTGTTTTTGTTGTTGTTTTTTGCCGCATTCTGACTTCCCGTGTTGGGGTGTGGTGTTTTTGATGCCAGTTTTTGGTGTCGTTTGTTAGGTCAGATTGTTCTGATTGAATTCTGCCTGCACTGTTGTGGTGTGGGGGTTTTTGTTTGGAGAGTTTGATCCTGGCTCAGGACGAACGCTGGCGGCGTGCTTAACACATGCAAGTCGAACGGAAAGGCCCTTTCGGGGGTACTCGAGTGGCGAACGGGTGAGTAACACGTGGGTGATCTGCCCTGCACTTTGGGATAAGCCTGGGAAACTGGGTCTAATACCGGATAGGACTACGGACTGCATGGTCTGTGGTGGAAAGCTTTTGCGGTGTGGGATGGGCCCGCGGCCTATCAGCTTGTTGGTGGGGTGATGGCCTACCAAGGCGACGACGGGTAGCCGGCCTGAGAGGGTGTCCGGCCACACTGGGACTGAGATACGGCCCAGACTCCTACGGGAGGCAGCAGTGGGGAATATTGCACAATGGGCGCAAGCCTGATGCAGCGACGCCGCGTGGGGGATGACGGCCTTCGGGTTGTAAACCTCTTTCACCATCGGCGAAGCCGGGAGCTTTTGTTTCTGGTGACGGTAGGTGGAGAAGAAGCACCGGCCAACTACGTGCCAGCAGCCGCGGTAATACGTAGGGTGCGAGCGTTGTCCGGAATTACTGGGCGTAAAGAGCTCGTAGGTGGTTTGTCGCGTTGTCCGTGAAATTCCCTGGCTTAACTGGGGGCGTGCGGGCGATACGGGCAGACTGGAGTACTGCAGGGGAGACTGGAATTCCTGGTGTAGCGGTGGAATGCGCAGATATCAGGAGGAACACCGGTGGCGAAGGCGGGTCTCTGGGCAGTAACTGACGCTGAGGAGCGAAAGCGTGGGGAGCGAACAGGATTAGATACCCTGGTAGTCCACGCCGTAAACGGTGGGTACTAGGTGTGGGTTTCCTTCCTTGGGATCCGTGCCGTAGCTAACGCATTAAGTACCCCGCCTGGGGAGTACGGCCGCAAGGCTAAAACTCAAAGGAATTGACGGGGGCCCGCACAAGCGGCGGAGCATGTGGATTAATTCGATGCAACGCGAAGAACCTTACCTGGGTTTGACATGCACAGGACGCCGGCAGAGATGTCGGTTCCCTTGTGGCCTGTGTGCAGGTGGTGCATGGCTGTCGTCAGCTCGTGTCGTGAGATGTTGGGTTAAGTCCCGCAACGAGCGCAACCCTTGTCTCATGTTGCCAGCGCGTTATGGCGGGGACTCGTGAGAGACTGCCGGGGTCAACTCGGAGGAAGGTGGGGATGACGTCAAGTCATCATGCCCCTTATGTCCAGGGCTTCACACATGCTACAATGGCCGGTACAAAGGGCTGCGATGCCGTGAGGCTTAGCGAATCCTTGAAAGCCGGTCTCAGTTCGGATCGGGGTCTGCAACTCGACCCCGTGAAGTCGGAGTCGCTAGTAATCGCAGATCAGCAACGCTGCGGTGAATACGTTCCCGGGCCTTGTACACACCGCCCGTCACGTCATGAAAGTCGGTAACACCCGAAGCCAGTGGCCTAACCCTTGTGGGGGGAGCTGTCGAAGGTGGGATCGGCGATTGGGACGAAGTCGTAACAAGGTAGCCGTACCGGAAGGTGCGGCTGGATCACCTCCTTTCTAAGGAGCACCACGAAAAACATCCTCAATTGGTGGGGATGTGAGCCGTGAGGAGCCGGTCGCCTGTAGTGGGTGTCGGCTTGGTGCGCAACAGCAATTGTCTTGTTGAGGCAGCAGAATCGCCGGCACACTATTGGGTCCTGAGGCAACACCTGGTGTTGTCCCGGGCCAAGGGATTGGTTCGGGGTCAGGTGGTGTCGCTCCATCTTGGTGGTGGGGTGTGGTGTTTGGTAATTGGATAGTGGTTGCGAGCATCTAAGCAAAATTGCTGATTTGTAGCGTTTTTGTTTGAGTTGTTTTCTTGTGTTTGTAAGTGTTAAAGGGCGCATGGTGGATGCCTTGGCATCAGGAGCCGATGAAGGACGTGGGAGGCTGCGATATGCCTCGGGGAGCTGTCAACCGAGCGTGGATCCGAGGATGTCCGAATGGGGAAACCCGGCACGAGTGATGTCGTGTCACCCGTATCTGAATACATAGGGTGCGGGAGGGAACGCGGGGAAGTGAAACATCTCAGTACCCGTAGGAAAAGAAAACAAGTGTGATTCCGTTAGTAGTGGCGAGCGAACGCGGAGGATGGCTAAACCGTGCGCATGTGTAACCGGGTAGGGGTTGTGTGTGCGGGGTTGTGGGGATGATGCGTCTGGTTCTATCCGACCGGAGAGCAGCAGTGTGTGGTTAGTCGAAGTGGCCTGGGATGGTCTGCCGTAGACGGTGAGAGCCCGGTAGGTGAAAACTGCATGCCTGTTTTGTGTCGTTACCCGAGTAGCAGCGGGCCCGTGGAATCTGCTGTGAATCTGCCGGGACCACCCGGTAAGCCTGAATACTTCCTGATGACCGATAGCGGATTAGTACCGTGAGGGAATGGTGAAAAGTACCCCGGGAGGGGAGTGAAAGAGTACCTGAAACCGTGTGCCTACAAGCCGTCAGAGCCTTCGACTTGTCGTGGGGTGATGGCGTGCCTTTTGAAGAATGAGCCTGCGAGTCAGGGACATGTCGCGAGGTTAACCCGGGAGGGGTAGCCGCAGCGAAAGCGAGTCTGAATAGGGCGTATCCACCTTTGGGTGGTGTAGTGGTGTGTTCTGGACCCGAAGCGGAGTGATCTACCCATGGCCAGGGTGAAGCGCGGGTAAGACCGCGTGGAGGCCCGAACCCACTTAGGTTGAAGACTGAGGGATGAGTTGTGGGTAGGGGTGAAAGGCCAATCAAACTCCGTAATAGCTGGTTCTCCCCGAAATGCATTTAGGTGCAGCGTTACATGTTTCTTGCCGGAGGTAGAGCTACTGGATGGCCGATGGGCCCTACTAGGTTACTGACGTCAGCCAAACTCCGAATGCCGGTAAGTGAAAGTGTGGCAGTGAGACGGCGGGGATAAGCTCCGTGCGTCGAGAGGAAACAGCCCAGATCGCCGGCTAAGGCCCCTAAGCGTGTGCTAAGTGGAAAAGGATGTGCAGTCGCATAGACAACCAGGAGGTTGGCTTAGAAGCAGCCACCCTTGAAAGAGTGCGTAATAGCTCACTGGTCAAGTGATTGTGCGCCGATAATGTAGCGGGGCTCAAGCACACCGCCGAAGCCGCGGCAACAACCTTGTGTTGTTGGGTAGGGGAGCGTCCTGCATCCAGCGAAGCCACCTAGTGATGGTGTGGTGGAGGGTGTGGGAGTGAGAATGCAGGCATGAGTAGCGATAAGGCAAGTGAGAACCTTGCCCGCCGAAAGACCAAGGGTTCCTGGGCCAGGCCAGTCCGCCCAGGGTGAGTCGGGACCTAAGGCGAGGCCGACAGGCGTAGTCGATGGACAACGGGTTGATATTCCCGTACCCGTGTGTGCGCGCCCGTGACGAATCCATTCTGCTAACCGCCCAAAAGGTGGTTCATCAATCCCTTCGGGGTGCGAGAACTCACCGGCTGCGCGGGACCCGGATGGGTAGTAGTCAAGCGATGGGGTGACGCAGGAAGGTAGCCGTACCAGTCAGTGGTAACACTGGGGCAAACCGGTAGGACGACATCTAGGTAAATCCGGGTGTCATATCAGTCCGAGAGGTGATGCATAGCCGGATGAGGTGAATTCGGTGATCCTATGCTGCCAAGAAAAGCCTCTAGCGAGCACACACACGGCCCGTACCCCAAACCAACACAGGTGGTCAGGTAGAGAATACCAAGGCGTACGAGAGAACTATGGTTAAGGAACTCGGCAAAATACCCCCGTAACTTCGGGAGAAGGGGGGCCCACACACCGTCATGGCCTTCGCGGCCGGCAGCGGTAGTGGGTCGCAGAAACCAGTGAGAAGCGACTGTTTACTAAAAACACAGGTCCGTGCGAAGTCGCAAGACGATGTATACGGACTGACGCCTGCCCGGTGCTGGAAGGTTAAGAGGACCCGTTAACCCTTTCGAGGGTGAAGCGGAGAATTTAAGCCCCAGTAAACGGCGGTGGTAACTATAACCATCCTAAGGTAGCGAAATTCCTTGTCGGGTAAGTTCCGACCTGCACGAATGGCGTAACGACTTCTCAACTGTCTCAACCATAGACTCGGCGAAATTGCACTACGAGTAAAGATGCTCGTTACGCGCGGCAGGACGAAAAGACCCCGGGACCTTCACTATAGCTTGGTATTGATGTTCGGTACGGTTTGTGTAGGATAGGTGGGAGACTGTGAAACAATTACGCCAGTAATTGCGGAGTCGTTGTTGAAATACCACTCTGATCGTATTGGACCTCTAACCTCGAACCGTCTATCCGGTTCAGGAACAGTGCCTGGTGGGTAGTTTAACTGGGGCGGTTGCCTCCCAAAATGTAACGGAGGCGCCCAAAGGTTCCCTCAACCTGGACGGCAATCAGGTGGCGAGTGCAAGTGCACAAGGGAGCTTGACTGCAAGACTGACACGTCAAGCAGGGACGAAAGTCGGGACTAGTGATCCGGCACCCCCGAGTGGAAGGGGTGTCGCTCAACGGATAAAAGGTACCCCGGGGATAACAGGCTGATCTTCCCCAAGAGTCCATATCGACGGGATGGTTTGGCACCTCGATGTCGGCTCGTCGCATCCTGGGGCTGGAGCAGGTCCCAAGGGTTGGGCTGTTCGCCCATTAAAGCGGCACGCGAGCTGGGTTTAGAACGTCGTGAGACAGTTCGGTCTCTATCCGCCGCGCGCGTCAGAAGCTTGAGGAAACCTGTCCCTAGTACGAGAGGACCGGGACGGACGAACCTCTGGTCCACCAGTTGTCCCACCAGGGGCACCGCTGGATAGCCACGTTCGGACAGGATAACCGCTGAAAGCATCTAAGCGGGAAACCTTCTCCAAGACCAGGCTTCTCACCCATTCAAGTGGGATAAGGCCCCCCGCAGACCACGGGATCAATAGACCAGACCTAGAAGACCAGCAATGGTTGCAGGGAACTGGCACTAACCGGCCGAAAACTTACACACACGCAACCACTACACCAAATAACCACAAAACTGCCGCACCCCACCACCAATAACAACCCCACAATTTTATATAAAGTTACGGCGGTCATAGCGACAGGGAAACGCCCGGACCCATCCCGAACCCGGAAGCTAAGCCTGCCAGCGCCGATGATACTACCCACCCGGGTGGAAAAGTAGGACACCGCCGAACACAACCACAAAACCCTCGGCCCCCCATATCGGGGGGCCGAGGCATTTGTATTTAAAGACCAAATGTATTTCTCCGAATACGTATTTCCTTGGTTACTTATAACTGGGCGCTTTTCCCATTCGCCTAAAGGCTGCGCCGGCCGGCTGGCCCCATCGAAGCCGGCGATCATCGCACTTCGGTCTCGGAAGTCGCGGTAGCGCAACGCTCAGGTTGCAAAGAGTTACCTTTCTGTGTTGCTAATGTTATAAAACAGCCCTACCGTTACCGAAGTGATACTTGTGCTCTATGGGGCACAAGCTACTGAGGAGGGGACCCGACATGACGGTAGTTGGTGGAGCAGCTCGAATGCGCAGCCCGCTGAGGGGACGGACGGGCGCAGATGACCGGCGGACCATGATGGACGCTGCCGTAGCGGTCTCGACGCGGGCACTGCGGCCCGTCATCGTCACGGCGGCGGTCTTCGCCGCGGCCACGGGCGTCAGCCCCCATGCGCACGCCGACTCGGTCGGCGACGCCATGGCGCCGGTGCTCAATAGCGCAGGTATCGGCAACAACGGTCCGGTGAGTGGCGCCATCGCGCAGGTGGGGCAGTCCATCTGCCCAATGCTGGTCCAGCCCGGCAGCGGACTGGCCAGCAGCGCCGCCCAGATCAGCGGCAACGGTGGGCTGGCACCGCCACTTGCCGGCTTCCTCGTCGGGATGGCGATCCAGTCGCAGTGCCCGTCCTTCATGACTTCGGTCGCGAACGGCGACATGCCCTTCCCGATACCTGGGGCACCGGGCGCCGCGCCGGCCGGCCTTCCGTTCGGCCCGCCTGCGCCGTCGCCGCTGCAGCTGCCGGGGTTCTAACGGCCCGGCTCAGTCGAAAAGGGTCAGTGTCGCGGAGGTCTGCGACCGCTCCATATCGAGGAGCCACCGTTTTCGACCAAGCCCGCCGCCGTATCCGGTGAGGCCGCCGCTCGCGCCGATAACCCGGTGGCACGGCACGATGATCGCAATTGGATTGCGGCCGTTGGCCAAACCGACCGCACGGGCGGCGCCGGACGCGCCGATCTGTTCGGCGATCTGCCCATACGATCGGGTTTCGCCGTACGGAATCGTCAGCAGCGCCTGCCAGACCCGGCGCTGGAATTCGCTTCCCACCAAATTGAGGTCGACTTCGAAATCGTTGCGTTCTCGGGCGAAGTAGGCCTCCAATTGCTCGACCACCTGTGGGAAAGCTTGCTCGTTGGGCACCCAGTCCGACCGATTCGGCTCGTACGTCTGATCCAGCATGCGCAGATGGGTCAGCACGGTGCCCTGACCGGCCAGCGCCAGCGGCCCGATCGGACTGTCGATGGTTCGGAAATGCATCATGCGGCCTCCTTCGGCGGCCAATGGTTCACCGCGTGCTCCAACGTGGTCCAGAGATGTTGGGTCGCATACGACCTCCACGGGCGCCACCGCCTGCTTCGCGCGGTCAGCCCTCGTTGCTCAGTAGGCAGACCCAATTCCTTTGCCGCCAGACGCAATCCCAGATCACTGGCCGGAAAGGCGTCGGGGTCACCGAGACCACGCATGGCGATCACTTCCGCCGTCCACGGTCCGATTCCGGGAACTGCCAGCAACTGGCTGCGGGCAGCGTTCCAGTCACAGCCGGAATCCAACACGACGCTGCCGTCGGCCAGCCCGGCGACCAGGGCAGTGACGGTGCGACGGCGCGCTCGCGGAACGGCCAGGTGGTCTGGGTCGATCTCACCGAGCTGCTCGACGGACGGAAAGGTGTGCGTGAGTCCGCCGTCGGCGTCGGGAACTGGTTCGCCGTAAGCGGCGACCAACCGGCCGGCATGCGTCCGCGCGGCCTTGATCGACACCTGCTGGCCCAGGACAGTCCGAACTGCGAGCTCGGCCTCGTCGACGGTGCGGGGTATGCGCTGACCGGGTGCCTTGGCTATCACCGGGGCAAGCTCTGGGTCCGAACCCAATGCATCGATCACCGCGTCAGGATCGGCATCGAGGTCCAGCAGCCGACGGCAACGCGAGATGGCCGACGTCAGGTCGCGGAAATCCTCGAGCGCCAGCGTGCAACGGACGTGGTCAGGCGCCGGCGTCAGGCTGACGACGCCGTTGCCGAACGGTAGCCGCAAGGTTCGGCGATACGCGCCGTCGCGTACCTCCTCGCATCCCGGTACCGCGCTCGCGGCAAGGTGGCCGAACACCCCCTCGTACGCGAACGGAACTCGTACCGGTAAGCGGAGCGACACCGTTCCCGTCGACGTGATGTTGTGACCAGACCGCGCGGTCGCGCGTCTGCGCAACTCGCTCGGCGTGCTGTCGTATACCAGCCGCAGTGTGTCATTGAATTGCCGGATGCTGGAAAACCCTGCGGCATAAGCGATATCACCGAAAGGCAGTACTGTCGTCTCGATCAACACCCGCGCGGTCTGCGCGCGCTGTGCGCGAGCCAGCGCGAGTGGTCCGGCGCCGGTCTCTGCGTGCAGCAGCCGCTGAAGCTGTCGGGTGGTGTAGCCGAGGTGTGCGGCCAGGCCCCGCACGCCATCGCGGTCGACGATGCCATCGGCGATCAGCCGCACGGCCCGCGCGACGAGGTCACCGCGAACGTTCCATTCCGGCGATCCCGGCGACGCGTCTGGACGGCAGCGCTTGCACGCCCGGAAACCGGCGCCCTGCGCGGCGGCCGAGGTGGGAAAGAATCGCACGTTGCGGGCGAACGGCGGCCGGACGGGGCAGCTGGGGCGGCAATAGATTCCGGTGGTCAGCACCGCGGTGACGAACCAGCCGTCGAACCGAGCGTCCTTGGATTGGACGGCTCGGTAGCAGCGGTCGAAATCTTCGTACACAGCTCGACATTTACACCCCGCCAGTGACATTTCTAGCGGAAAAGCGACATCGTGGTCGCCGGCGCCGCTCAGTCGGACGGCGCCGTCCGGACCCGGGTGAACGCGGCGAAATGTCGGGTGCGCAAAGTGTCCTCGTTGAGATCATGGAGTCGGGCCGGAAGAAGGTCGTCCATCACCAGATGCCCGCACTCGGCACCGTCTGGCAACACCACCAGCAACGGCCGGCCACCCGCTTCAGCGAGAACATTCGCCGCGTGCCGCAACGTGTCGCGGGTACCGACCGTGCCGCCTGTCGGCATCCGCGGCGGCCCAGGGCGCATCACTTCTTCGACGAAGAAGGCCTCCAGCGGGTCGGTGGTGTAGTCGCACGTCAGGTGCAGTCCACGCCGGGCGATCTTCTCGGTGAGTATCGAGCGGTCGAGGGTCAGCACCGACACGCCGTAGGCGGTGATCGAGGCAATGATCAGCGGGAACAACGCGGGCCAGGCGTGGGTGAGTTCGAGGGTGAACACGATTCCGGTCAACGGCGCGCGCATCGCGGCGCCGACCACGGCGGCCAATCCCAGCAGAGCCCAGAATCCCGGAAACACGGCCGGGAACCATTGTCCGACAAAGGCTCCGAGCGCACCGCCGATCATGAACAACGGTGCCAGCACGCCGCCCGATGTCCCCGAACCCAGCGACAACGACCAGATTGCCGTCTTCACAATGAGAATCCCGACGATCAGTGACACGGTGGCGTGGCCGGTCAGCAGCTCACCGATGACGTCGTAACCGACGCCCAGGGCGCGGGGTTGGATCAGTCCGCCGACCCCGATCACGGCTCCTCCGATCGCAGGCCACCACATCCAGTGAAATGGCAACCGCGAGAACACGTCCTCGGACAGATAGACCAACCGGGTGGCCAGGATTGCGATGGCCGCTCCGCACACGCCGGTGACGAACGCCAACAAGTCGATGTTCCAGGGGATTTGGGTGGCGTGCACGCTCACCGGGAACACCGGGCCGCCGCCGAGGATGAATTGGCGCGCCACTGTCGCGACGGCGACCGCGGCGGTGACGGGAACCGTGCTGCGGGGGCGCCACTCGAACAGCAAGAGCTCGACCGCCAGCAAGATGGATGCCAGCGGAGAGTTGAAGGTCGCCGCCATTCCGCCGCCGGCGCCGGACACCAGCAAGATCTTGCGCTCGTCGGCGGTCAGGTGCAGATACTGCGCGAGAATCGAACCGAGCGCGCCTCCGGTCATGATGATCGGGCCCTCGGCGCCGAACGGCCCACCCGTCCCGATGCTGATCGCCGCCGAAATAGGCTTGAGGACAGCGACTTTCGGATCGACCCGGCTGCCCTGGGTCAGAATGGCCTCGATCGCCTCGGGCATGCCGTGGCCACGGATCTTCTCTGATCCGAGCCGCGCCATCACACCGATCACCAGACCGCCGGCAATGGGCGCACCCAGAACCAGCCACCACGAATGATGCTGCGCTCCCGGTGCCACCAGGTCGACGGCCCACCGCTGGTAGAAGACGAGGTTGGTGACCAGCCCGATGAGTCGAAGCAGACACCACGCCGCGCCCGCCGAGAGTGCGCCGATGGGCAGCGCGAGCGCCACCATGATCAGCATCCGCCGATCGACGACGAAGTCGGCCAGCCGAGTACTCACGATCGGAAGTCGAGATAGTCGATCACGCTGGCAGTATCGCGCACCCTACCTGTGACGATCCTGCGAGGCTCCTGGGAGCCGACCTCGCCGACTACCGACCAGGCAGCATTTCGTCGTAGGGCGATGTGTGCCAAGCGATCTCAGTCAAATCTGTGAACGCCACGACGGCCAGTTTCTCGTTCTCACGGATCAGCACCGAGTCGCTGATCAACGCCGGCATGGTCCAGCCATCGGCGTGCTGCAGTCGAATCACCGTGTTGGCGTGCTCCCGCAGGACCGAGACCACTTTTGCGCCCGGCACCTGAATGCAGGCCACCAGCGACTGTGCCGTCATCGTGACCAGTTCGTCGCACGAGTGGCCGACCATCGCCGCGAACGCCTCGTTCGCGAATTCGATCGCGCCGCTGTCGTCGACGGCGAGGATCGGAACGGCAAGGCGGCTGAGTGCGACCAGGGCAGGAAAGTCACGGAGGAAATCGGTCGCCGATTCGTCGCGGGGACGCGTCTGACGTTTGTCGATGACCGACGTCGCAGTGTGAGAGCCCATGCCGCGTTCCTTCCGGAGTTGTCAGCAAACGCGTCCTGACTGAAGGCCCCCGCGCACGACGCACTTACTCTTGGGGTGAGAGAGTACTTACTTACTACTCAGGTTGCAATCGAGTAGCGTTAACGAAATGCAAACGGCTGACACACCCAGTCGCGACCGGCTTCTGGACACCGCGCTGGTCCTGTTCGCCAGCCGGGGATACGCCGCGACCTCGACCGCCGAGTTGCAGAAAGCGTGCGGAATGTCGCCGGGCTCCGGCGCGCTTTACCGGCATTTCCGCAGTAAGAACGAGGTTTTGCGGGCTGCGCTGCGGCGCGGACTGGACCGGATGCGGGCCTCGCGCGCATGGCGGCAGGCGACCACGCCGGCCGACAGACTCGAAGCGCTCACCAACGTCGCCACCGCAGCGCAGCAGACCATCGCCGAAAACGCCGATCTTGTGCGGCTGATGCTGCACGAACCTGATGCCGCACCCGACCTGGTCGACGAACTGTGGGTGCGCAACCTCGCATTCGCACACACGATCATGGGGCAGGCGTTGCGTGCCAGCGCCGAGGAAGCCGGAACGCAGATCGCCGACCCGGAAGCGATCAGTGCGGTGCTGCTGGCCGGTCTGAGCTACATGCCGGTCATCGAAGTTCTGCTCGGCCGTCCACCTGGTGACATCGATCCCGCCCGTTTCCGAGACGCCTGGCTGCGGCTCAGCCGTGCGGTGTTCACGCACGGGGTCCCGGACTAGACCGGCGTCGCCAACTGCGTGGGCTGGTCATGACCGCGCAGCGTCACCGTGTCACCCAACGACCAGTGGGCCTGCTCGTCGTCGCTCGCGGCATTGACGGTGTCCGCGGACGCCAACAGCCGGCTTGACTCGTTCTTCGCCAACTCGCACAGCCTGGCCGCCTCGTTGACCGGTTCGCCGATCACCGTGTATTCGAATCTCTCCTTCGCGCCGACATTTCCGGCGACGGCCTTTCCGGCGGTGACCCCGACGCCTGCTTTGCACTCGGGCACTTCGCTGTCGAGACGACGGGCGATGGCGCGCGCCGCGCCGAGGGCCTGATCTTCCGGCCGGTCCAGGTGATTGGGCGCACCGAACACCGCCAGTACGGCGTCGCCCTCGAATTTGTTGACCAGTCCGTGGTGTCGGTCCACCTCTTCGACGATCACCGCGAAGAACCGGTTGAGCAGCTGCACGACTTCGGCGGCCGGCCGGCTCGTCACCAGCTGCGTCGAGCCGATGACATCGATGAAAACCACTGCGACGTGGCGCTCTTCACCGCCGAGCTGCGGCATATCCCGCTCCGCGGCGGCGGCGACTTCGCGTCCCACGTGCCGGCCGAACAGATCACGCACGCGCTCGCGCTCACGCAAGCCGTCGACCATGGAGTTGAACCCGCGCTGCAGCTCGCCGAGCTCGGTGCCGTCGAACACCACCAGATCGCCGCGCAAATCACCGTCTTCGGCTCGTTTGAGTGCTGCGCGCACCACCCGCACCGGCGTCGCCGTCAGCCAGGCCAGAATCCACATCAACACGAAGCCGAAGATCAGCGCCGCGGTCGCGATGACCAGCACCGCCACCGCGAACTGGGTCAGGCTGAGATTGCCCAGCGCCAAGACGAACAGCGCGGTGATCGCGATGCCCAGAACCGGAACACCGGAACCGAGGAACCAGACGGTCAGGGTCCGGCCCATGATGCCGGGCGCCAACCGGCGCGGTACATTGCCCGCCTCGAGTGCCTGCGCGGCGACCGGGCGCAGCGCGAACTCGGTGAAGAGGTAGGACGCGGTGGACACCAGGATGCCGCAGATGCTCACGGAGAAACCGACGATCGGGATGAAGGTGCTGTTGGCCATCCCGTAGAGCGTCGTCAACAGTCCAGCGCCGACGGCCCATAGGACTAGCACGCCGAAGGCCAACCAGAACGGCGCCTGAAACACGCTGCGTTCGTTGTCCGGGGTGGGCTCGCGCTCCTCGATCGCCCAACGCAGCGCGCCGATGGTCCGTTGCGTTATCCACGCCGTGCCCAGCGCGAGCGCGACGACGCAGTACACCGGTACGGCGATGAACGAGATCCACAGCGGCGCATCGCTGAAGACGCTCGGCTCCGGGAAGGCGACGGTCAGCAGCAGCGTTGCGACCCCGATACCGATGACATTGGCCGCGACGATGAAGACCGTGCTGATCAGCTGGATGCGGACGCGCCTGCGAGCCTGACTCTCCGACGGCCGCCCGAGCAGCCACGACCCGTACGCCGGGGTTTCTGACAACCGACCGCTCTGCTGCGTAACCCGCTCCAGCAATCGCCCCAGCCGTTGCGCGGTCGTTCGTTTCGCCATCATGGTGGCGTCAGCCTAATTGTTCGCACGCCTCGCGCTTAAGGTGTGTTGCGTGCGCCTCGTCATCGCCCGCTGCACCGTGGATTACGTCGGACGCCTCACCGCCCACCTGCCTTCGGCACGCCGATTGTTGCTGTTCAAGGCGGACGGCTCGGTGAGCGTGCACGCCGACGATCGTGCCTACAAGCCGCTGAACTGGATGAGCCCGCCGTGCTGGTTCACCGAAGAGCGCGAGGGCAGCGAAGGTGAAGCACCGGTGTGGGTGGTGCAGAACAAGGCGGGGGAGCAGCTGCGGATCACCGTCGAGGACATCGAGCACGACTCGAGTCACGAACTGGGGATCGATCCGGGGCTGGTCAAAGACGGCGTCGAGGCCCATCTGCAGGTATTGCTCGCCGAACACGTGGAGTTGCTGGGCGCCGGCTACACGCTGGTGCGCCGCGAATACATGACGCCGATCGGGCCGGTCGATCTGTTGTGCCGCGACGAACAGGGCCGTTCGGTCGCCGTGGAGATCAAGCGGCGCGGCGAAATCGACGGGGTCGAACAGCTCACCCGATACCTGGACCTGCTGAACCGGGACAGCCTGCTGGCGCCGGTCAGTGGCGTGTTCGCGGCGCAGCAGATTAAACCGCAGGCGAAAACTTTAGCGACGGACCGTGGAATTCGTTGTCTGACATTGGATTACGATAAGATGCGCGGGATGGATTCCGACGAGTTCCGGTTGTTCTGAGCGGGCTCACTAGACTGCTGACATGGCTCGACGCCGCACGACGCCGCGTCGGCAGCAGCCGCTTGGGCCGCTGCCGGCCCCGCGCCGGGTGGAGACCGGGCCCGACGGCTATGACTACGAAGTTCGGCAGGTCGCGGGCGCGTATGCGGTCAAGACGTATCGCTGCCCCGGCTGCGATCACGAAATACGCTCGGGCACAGCCCATGTGGTGGTGTGGCCGACGGACGACGGTGAAGTGGCCGTCGAGGACCGACGACACTGGCACACACCGTGCTGGACCAATCGGGCGACCCGCGGGCCGACCCGGAAGTGGAGCTAGTTCTCTGAATCGTCGGCGGGTTCGACCAATTCGATCAGCACGCCGCCGGCGTCTTTGGGATGAATGAAGTTGATCCGCGAGTTCGCTGTGCCGCGCCGCGGTGCCTCATAGAGCAGCCGGACGCCCTGCTCGCGAAGGCGCTCGCTGAGGGTGTCGAGGTCGCTGACCCGGTAGGCCAGCTGCTGGATCCCTGGACCGCGCTTGTCGAGGAATTTCGCGATGGCCGACGAGTCGTCGATCGGGGCCATCAACTGGACCTGCGCGCTGCCCACCGCGGCCCCTCGCACCGACAGCATCGCCTCGCGAATTCCCTGATCATCGTTGACTTCCTCGTGCAGAACAATCATGCCGAGGTGGTCGTGGTACCACGCGATTGCCGCATCGAGGTCGGGCACCGCGATGCCGACATGGTCGACTGCCGTGACCAGAGCAGTGCCGAGTACTCGACGGGTGTCAACTTGATCGGTGGTCATCACGTAACGGTAACCTGACGGGAAAGAATCCGCCTCTGCCGATTTGTCGGATCGGCCGTTGAACCCCGCTCTGGAGGTAGTCATGACGACATCGGTGATCGTTGCTGGGGCACGGACGCCCATCGGCAAGCTGATGGGCTCGCTCAAGGATTTCAGTGCCAGCGATCTCGGTGCCGTCGCGATCAAAGGCGCGCTGGAGAAAGCCAACGTGCCTGCCTCGCTGGTCGAGTACGTGATCATGGGCCAGGTGCTGACCGCGGGGGCCGGCCAGATGCCCGCGCGGCAATCCGCCGTCGCGGCAGGCATCGGCTGGGACGTGCCATCGCTGACCATCAACAAGATGTGTCTGTCCGGCATCGACGCCATCGCCCTGGCTGACCAGCTGATACGGGCCGGCGAGTTCGACGTGGTGGTGGCCGGCGGCCAGGAGTCGATGACCAAAGCCCCGCACCTGTTGATCGACAGCCGGGCCGGTTACAAATACGGCGACGTCACGGTGCGCGACCACATGGCTTACGACGGCCTGCACGACGTGTTCACCGACCAGCCGATGGGCGCGCTGACCGAGCAGCGCAACGACGTCGACAAATTCACCCGCCAGCAGCAGGACGAGTTCGCGGCGCGCTCGCACCAGAAGGCCGCCGCGGCGTGGAAAGACGGCGTCTTCGCCGACGAGGTGGTGCCGGTCAGCATCCCGCAGCGCAAGGGTGATCCGTTGCAGTTCAGCGAGGACGAGGGCATCCGGGCGAACACCACCGCCGAGTCACTGGCCGGCCTCAAGCCGGCGTTCCGCAAGGACGGCACCATCACCGCAGGCTCGGCGTCGCAGATCTCCGACGGTGCGGCAGCGGTGGTCGTGATGAACAAGGACAAAGCGAAAGAGCTGGGCCTGACCTGGCTGGTCGAGATCGGCGCGCACGGCGTGGTCGCCGGCCCGGATTCGACGCTGCAGTCGCAGCCCGCCAACGCGATCAAGAAGGCGCTCAGCCGGGAAGGCATCTCCGTCGACCAACTCGACGTGGTGGAGATCAACGAGGCGTTTTCCGCGGTCGCGTTGGCGTCGACGCAGGAACTCGGCATCGATCCCGAGATCGTCAACGTCAACGGCGGCGCGATCGCGATCGGGCACCCGATCGGCATGTCCGGCGCGCGGATCACCCTGCACGTCGCGCTTGAACTGGCCCGCCGGGGCTCCGGCTACGGCGTTGCTGCATTGTGCGGAGCAGGTGGTCAGGGCGACGCGCTGATCTTGCGCGCTGGCTAGTTACCGGCCAGTACGGTTTTCGCAGGCGGATTGTCGCCCGCGGCGCAAAGTTTGCTGAAGCGGTAGCGGCGGCGGCTTCGCGGCACTTCGTGTGACGTTGGTCATACGGCCGCCTCAACCGGGTGAATCGCGATCTGTGTACCCGTGCCAGACTGGGTCACGTGAGCCGTCCTCGACCTCCGATCGGGCCCGCGCTGGCAGGTGCAGTCGACCTGTCCGCCCTCAAGCAACCTCCCCCAGCCAGCAGGGACGTCGCCGGCGATGGATCGGCGGCATCCGCCGGCGTGGAGGTCAACGAGACCAATTTCGAAGAAGAAGTACTGCTGCGCTCCAACCAGGTGCCGGTGGTGGTTCTGCTGTGGTCGCCGCGCAGCGACGTGTGTCTGCAGCTGGCCGACACCCTGTCCGGGTTGGCGGCTGCCGACAACGGCAAGTGGTCGTTGGCCAGCGTGAACGTCGATGTCGCCCCGCGAGTGGCGCAGATCTTCGGCGTCGAGGTGGTACCCACCGTTGTGGCATTGGCTGCCGGACAACCGCTTTCGAGCTTTCAGGGCATGCAGCCCGCCGAGCAGTTGCGGCGCTGGGTGGACTCACTGCTGTCAGCCACTGCTGGAAAGCTCAGTGGTGCAAGCGATTCCGGCGAGCCGGAGGAAGTCGACCCCGAGCTTGCCCGGGCGCGTCAGCAACTCGAGGACAACGACCTGGGTGCGGCGCTCGACTCGTATCAGGCCATCCTGGACACCAACCCGAACCACGAAGAAGCCAAGGGCGCGGTGCGCCAAATCGCGTTCCTGATGCGCGCGACGGCGCACGGGCCCGAGGCGGTCGCGGCCGCCGATGCCGCGCCGGACGACGTCGATGCTGCATTCGCCGCCGCCGACGTGCAGTTGCTCAGCCAGGACGTCAGTGGTGCGTTCGACCGCTTGGTCGCGTTGGTGAAGCGGACATCCGGTGACGATCGGACATCGGTACGTACGCGGCTGATCGAGCTGTTCGAACTCTTCGATCCCGCCGACCCGGACGTCATTGCCGGGCGGCGCAACCTGGCGAACGCGCTCTACTAGTCGTTTACTCGGGTGCCAGCCACAGTGCCGACATGGGCGGCAAGGCCAGCACCGCCGACGCCGGACGGCCATGCCACGGGTCGTCGGTCGCGTCGACGCCGCCGAGGTTCCCGATCCCGCTGCCGTTGTAGACGGTGGCGTCGGTGTTGAGCACTTCACGCCACCGCCCGGCACAGGGCAGGCCGAGGCGGTATCCGCTGTGTTCGGCGCCGGCGAAGTTGAACACGCATGCCAGCACCGAGCCGTCGCTGCCGTAGCGCAGGAAACTCAACACGTTGTTCGCGGAGTCGTTGGCATCGATCCAGGAGTAGCCCTCCGGCTTGATGTCCTGGCTCCACAACGCCGGATGGCTGCGGTAGATCGAGTTGAGGTCGCCCACCAGGCGGGTGATGCCGGTGGAGAAGCTGTTCTCGTCGAGTTGGAACCAGTCCAGGCCGCGTTCTTCGGACCATTCGGCGCGCTGGCCGAATTCCTGACCCATGAACAGCAACTGCTTACCCGGGTGTGCCCACTGGTAGGCCAGCAGACTGCGCAGCCCGGCCGCCTTCGCGTGATCTTCGCCCGGCATCCGCCCCCACAGCGTGCCCTTGCCGTGCACGACCTCGTCGTGGCTGATCGGCAGCACGAAGTTCTCGCTGAAGGCGTAGAGCATCGAGAAGGTGATCGCGTGGTGATGGTAGCTGCGGTAGATCGGATCGCGGCCGATGTAGTCGAGGGTGTCGTGCATCCAACCCATATTCCACTTCATCGAAAAGCCAAGGCCGCCAACGCTGGTCGGCCTGGTAACCCCGGGCCACGACGTCGACTCCTCGGCGATCGTCACGATCCCGGGTGCGGCCTTGTGGGCCGTCGCGTTCATCTCCTGCAGGAATTGCACCGCCTCCAGGTTCTCCCGGCCGCCGTAGATGTTCGGCGTCCACCCGCCTTCGGGACGGGAATAGTCGAGGTAGAGCATCGAGGCGACGGCGTCGACCCGCAGGCCGTCCACGTGATATTCCTCGAGCCAGTACAGCGCATTGGCCACCAGGAAGTTGCGGACTTCGGAGCGGCCGAAGTCGAAGACGTAAGTGCCCCAGTCGAGTTGCTCACCACGCCGCGGGTCGGAATGCTCGTAGAGCGGTGTGCCGTCGAAACGGCCGAGCGCCCAGGCGTCCTTGGGGAAGTGGGCGGGAACCCAGTCCACGATGACGCCGATACCGGCTTGGTGCAGCGCGTCGACCAGCGCCCGGAACTCGTCGGGCGCGCCGAACCGCGATGACGGCGCGTAATACGACGTGACCTGATATCCCCAGGATCCACCGAACGGGTGCTCGGCGACCGGCAGCATCTCGACATGAGTGAATCCCTGTGAGACAACGTATTCCGTGAGCTCGCGGGCGAGGTCACGGTAGGACAGGCCCGGCCGCCACGAGCCGAGGTGGACTTCGTAGGTGCTCATCGGCTCGAACACCGGATTGCGCTTGGGGCGCTCCGCCATCCAGTTGTCGTCGCCCCAGTGGTAGTCGCTGACGGTCACCCGGGACGCGGTGTGGGGGGGCACTTCGGTGCCGAACGCCATCGGATCGGCCCGGTCGGTGACCGAACCGTCAGCGCCGTGCACCCGGAATTTGTATAAGCCGTCGTGCGCAAACCCGGGCCAGAACAACTCCCACACCCCTGATGAGCCGAGCATCCGCAGCGGGGCGTCGTTGCCGGTCCAGCCGTTGAATTCGCCGATCAGGCTGACACCCTTGGCATTCGGCGCCCATACCGCGAACGACACACCGTCCACCGCGCCGTCGGCGGTGGTGAACGAACGTGGATGTGCGCCGAGCACCTCCCAAAGTCGCTCGTGACGACCCTCATTGAACAGGTGCAGGTCGACCTCGCCCAGCGTCGGCAGGAAGCGGTAGGCGTCGGCGAACGCACGCGGCTCGCCGCCGTCGTAGCGGACCTCGAGGCGGTAGTCGATGAGATCGACGAATGGCAGCGCCACGGCGAACAAACCGGAGTCGATGTGCTGCAGCGGGAATCGGTCGTCGCCGATGAGTGCGACGACGTCGGTGGCGTGCGGCCGGAACGCCCGGATGACCGTGTGGTCGCCGTATTCGTGGGCACCCAGGATGCCGTGCGGATTGTGGTGCTCACCGGCCAGCAGGCGAGCCAGGTCGCCGGGTTCGGGCGCCAAATGTGCTTTGGCGAGTTGGTTGCTGGACTTCATCGCAGCGTCACCTCCGGCTCAGCAGCGGGATTCGTGCTTCGGACGGTATGAGCGGCATGTTGATGATGTGGGCGACGGCCCGGCCGGGATCGAGACGCACGTAGTTGGCTGCTCCCCACTGATATTCCTCGCCGGTGATTTCGTCTCGCACCCAGAACCGCTCGTGGTGCTCCATACCCAACGCGGCCATGTCCAACCACAAGGTCGCATCCTCGGGCCCGAATGCGTTGAGCGTCACAACGACCAGCACGCAGTCGCCGGTGGCCGGATCGAACTTGCTGTAGGCCAGCAGCGCGTCGTTGTCGACGGTGTGGAAGGTGATGTTGCGCAACTGCTCGAGTGCGGGGTGCAGTCGACGAATACTGTTCAGCCGTGCGATGAATGGCTCCAACGATCGCCCCGCTGCCAGTGCACCGGCGAAGTCGCGCGGGCGCAGTTCGTACTTCTCGGAATCGAGGTACTCCTCGCTGCCCTCGACGACGGCGCGGCCCTCGAACAGTTCGAAGCCGGAGTACAGCCCCCAGGTCGGGCTCATGGTTGCGGCCAGCACGGCACGAATCGCGAACATGCCGGGGCCGCCGTGCTGTAACGACGCATGCAGGATGTCGGGGGTGTTGACGAACAGGTTGGGCCGCCGGAAGTCGGCGATCGCCGGGATCTGCTGAGCGAATTCGGTCAGCTCCCACTTGGCCGTGCGCCAGGTGAAGTAGGTGTAGGACTGCGTGAATCCCAGCTTGGCCAAACCGTATTGGCGAGCCGGCGGAGTGAACGCCTCGGACAGGAACAGCACATCCGGATCGACCGCTTTGACCTGAGAAATCAGCCAGGCCCAGAAGTTCGGCGGCTTGGTGTGCGGGTTGTCGACACGGAACACCTTGACGCCGTGGTCCATCCAGTACCGCACCACGCGCAGCACCTCGTCGTACAGCCCGGCGGGGTCGTTGTCGAAGTTGATCGGGTAGATGTCCTGGTACTTCTTCGGCGGGTTCTCCGCGTAAGCGATTGTGCCGTCCGGTAATTCGGTGAACCACTCGCGGTGCTGAGACGCCCACGGGTGATCGGGCGCGCATTGCAGCGCGAGGTCCAGCGCGACTTCCATGCCCAGTTCGTTGGTCGCGGCCACGAATTTGTCGAAGTCTTTGATCGTGCCGAGTAGCGGGTGCACCGCGTCGTGACCGCCCTCGTCGCTGCCGATAGCCCACGGCGATCCGACGTCGCCGGGCACTGCTGTCGCGGTGTTGTTGCGGCCCTTGCGGTGCACCTTGCCGATCGGGTGGATCGGCGGCAGGTACACCACGTCGAAGCCCATCTGCGCGATGCGGGGCAACGCCGCCGCCGCGGTGGCGAACGTGCCGTGCACCGGATTGCCGTCGGCGTCCCGGCCGCCGGTCGAGCGCGGGAACATCTCGTACCACGACCCGAAGCGGGCCAGCGGTCGGTCCACCCACACCCCGTACTGCTCGCCGCGGGTGACCAGCTCCCGCAGCGGGTAGTGGGTCAGCAGTTCGTCGACCTCGGGGCTTAGCGCCGGTGCGGCGCGAGTCAGCGGGTCGCCGGGGGTGCGCAGCGCGGTCGCGGCCGCCAGCAACGGGTCGCGCCGGGCGCGCGGCACTCCGGCCGCAGCGCGCTCCAGCAATCGCGCGCCGACCAGCAGGTCGTTGGACAACTCGTTCTCGCCCTGTCCGGCGTCCAGCTTGGCCTCGACGGCATGCCGCCAGGTGTGAATGGCATCGCCCCACCCGTCGACCCGAAACGTCCACAACCCGACGCTGTCCGGCGTGAACGCGCCGTGAAAGACGAACGGCTCGAGGCCCGGGGTCATCGCGACGTGCAGCGGTTTGACCTTCACGACCGGGTCGGCGTCGGGTGCGGCCGCCGTCGGCGCCTTGACCGGTGCCTGCACCGCTTTGAGCCGCCGCGTCTCACCGGCCAGCGGGTAGCGCGGCCCCAGGTAACGCACCACGAGAGTTGCCGCGACGGCGTCGTGGCCTTCCCGCCAGACCGACGCGCGAACCGGTATCACCTCGCCGACCACGGCTTTCGCCGGGTAGGCACCGCACGATACGACGGGGGCGACGTCATCGATCTCGACACGACCGGGCACCGCTACTCCTTTGTGAGTCTCCGCTTGTCCGTTGTCGTTCTGGGCGCGAGCAGCGCTCGTCTTTCGAAAGCCCTGTGCGCCCAATACCCACCGTAGTGTCGGACCACACCCGGGGCCGGGTGGCGCGGACCGTTCGGTGGGCGAACCCCGCCTGCGCGTCAGTAAGGTAATGACGCGTGAAAGCCCTGCGTCGGTTCACGGTCCGTGCCCATCTTCCGGAACGCCTGGCGGCGCTGGAACAGCTCTCCACAAACTTGCGATGGTCCTGGGATACGCCGACGCAGCGACTCTTCGAGACGATCGACCCGGCGCTGTGGGCACAGTGTCGCCAGGATCCCGTTGCTTTGCTCGGCGCGGTGAGCCCGGCCCGGCTCGACGAGCTGGCCCTCGACGGCGAATTCCTGAACCGGCTGGACGAATTGGCGGCCGAGCTCGACGACTATCTGAACCGCCCGCTGTGGTACCAGCACCAGCAGAGCGACGGCGTCGCGATGCCCAACGGGATCGCGTACTTCTCGATGGAGTTCGGCGTGGCCGAGGTGTTGCCGAACTACTCGGGCGGCCTGGGAATCCTGGCCGGCGATCATCTGAAATCCGCATCGGATCTCGGACTGCCGCTGATCGCGGTGGGGCTGTATTACCGGTCCGGCTACTTCCGGCAGTCGCTGACGGCCGACGGCTGGCAACACGAGACCTATCCGGCGCTGGATCCGCAGGGACTGCCGCTGCGGCTGCTCACCGACGGCACGGGCGCGCCCGCCCTGGTCGAATTGGCGCTGCCGGAGTCCGCCCGGCTGCGGGCGAGGATCTGGATCGCCCAGGTCGGTCGGGTGCCGCTGTTGCTGCTGGACTCCGATATCCCCGAGAACGAGCACGAGGTACGCGGGGTCACCGACCGGCTGTACGGCGGCGACCAGGAGCACCGGATGCGGCAGGAGATCCTGGCGGGCATCGGCGGTGTCCGGGCGATTCGCGCCTACACCGCGATAGAGGGGCTGCCCGCGCCCGAGGTGTTCCACATGAACGAGGGCCACGCCGGTTTCCTCGGCGCCGAGCGGATCCGTGAACTCGTCGACGCCGGCCTGGATTTCGACACAGCGCTGACCGTCGTGCGGTCCAGCACGGTCTTCACCACCCACACCCCGGTGCCCGCCGGCATCGACCGCTTTCCAGTCGAGATGGTGCAGCGGTATTTCGCCAACACCGCAGCGGACCCCGACTACGCGCCCGAAGCGGCGTTGCTTCCCGGCGTACCGCTGGCCAGGATCCTGGCGCTGGGCGCCGAGGACGATCCGGAGAAGTTCAACATGGCCCACATGGGGCTGCGGCTCGCGCAGCGGGCCAACGGGGTCTCGCTGCTGCACGGCGAGGTGAGCCGGGCCATGTTCAACGATCTGTGGGCCGGTTTCGACGCCGACGAGGTGCCGATCGGGTCCATCACCAACGGCGTGCACGCCCGCACCTGGGCGGCACCGCAATGGCTGGAGCTCGGCCGCGAGCTGCTCGGCTCGGACTCGTTCAGCGATCCCGGCGTCTGGCTACGCGTCAACGATGTCGACCCGGGTCACCTGTGGTGGATCCGCGCACAACTGCGCGCGCTGCTGGTCGACGACGTCCGCGCCCGGCTGCACCGTTCCTGGCTGGTCCGCGGCGCCCCCGAGGCTGAACTGGGCTGGATCGCGACGGCCTTCGACCCGAACGTGCTGACCATCGGCTTCGCCCGACGCGTGCCGACCTACAAGCGGCTGACGCTGATGCTGCGCGACCCGGATCGGTTGCAGCGTCTGCTGCTCGACGAGGACAGGCCGATCCAGCTGATCGTGGCGGGCAAGTCACACCCCGCCGACGATGGCGGCAAGGCGCTGATCCAGCAGGTGGTGCAGTTCGCCGACCGGCCGGAGGTGCGGCACCGCATCGCGTTCCTGCCCGACTACGACATGTCGATGGCCCGGCTGCTCTATTGGGGCTGCGACGTGTGGCTGAACAACCCGCTGCGCCCGCTGGAGGCGTGTGGCACGTCGGGCATGAAGAGTGCGCTCAACGGCGGGCTGAACCTGTCCATCCGGGACGGGTGGTGGGACGAGTGGTTCGACGGCGAGAACGGCTGGGCGATCCCGTCGGCCTCCGGGGTGGCCAACGAGGAGCGCCGCGACGATCTGGAGGCGGCCGCGCTGTACGACCTGCTGGAGAAGTCGGTGGCGCCGAAGTTCTACGAGCGTGACGAGCACGGCACGCCGCGCCGGTGGATCGAGATGGTGCGCCACACCCTGCAGACCCTCGGCCCGAAAGTGTTGGCCTCGCGGATGGTTCGCGATTACACCGAGCGCTACTACCTGCCGGCGGCGCAGTCGCTGCGCAGCACGGTGTCGGTCGACGGCGACGGCCAGGTGGACTTCGGCCCGGCGCGCGAATTGGCCGACTACCGCCGTCGCGCTTTCGAGGCGTGGCCGCACATCGACATCACCGACGTCGACAGCACCGGGCTGCCGGACACTCCGGTGCTCGGGTCGAAGCTGACGCTGACCGCGACCGTCCAGCTGGCCGGTCTGCGGCCTGACGAGGTGACGGTCCAGGCCGTCGTCGGCAGGGTGGACACCGGCGATGCGCTGCTGGATCCGGTGACGGTCGACATGCCGTACACCGGCACCGCCGCCGGTGGCGACCACATTTTCGCCACGACGACCCCGCTGCCGGTCGCGGGGTCAGTCGGTTACACCGTGCGGGTATTGCCGCATCATCCGATGCTGGCATCGGAGGCTGAGCTAGGACTAGTCACGCTGGCGTAGCTTGTGGTCAGCCGCCTCAACGCCGCCCGCACCGCCGTCGCGTCGGTGGTCGCCCAGAACGGCGGCAATGACGCGCGCAGGTAGCCGCCGTAGCGGGCGGTGGCCATCCGCGAGTCGAGCACCGCGACCACGCCGCGGTCGTCGACGCGACGCAGCAACCGCCCGGCGCCCTGAGCCAGCAGCAGTGCGGCGTGGCTGGCGGCGACAGCCATGAAGCCATTGCCGCCCGCGGCGGCCACCGCCCGCTGCCGGGCGGACAACAGCGGGTCGTCGGGCCGCGGGAACGGGATGCGGTCGATGATCACCAACGACAGCGACGGGCCGGGCACGTCGACGCCCTGCCACAGCGACAGGGTGCCGAACAGCGACGTGACGTCGTCGGCGGCGAACCGCTCGACAAGTGCCGCCGTGCTGTCGTCGCCCTGACATAACACCGGCGTCGACAACCGCTCGGACATCGCCTCGGCGGCCGCGCGTGCCGCCCGCATCGACGAGAACAGTCCGAGTGTTCGTCCGCCCGCCGCGGTCACCAGGTCGGCGATCTCGTTCAGCTGTTCGGTCGACCCGGTGCCCTCGCGGCCCGGCGGCGGCAGATGGGCTGCGACGTACAGGATCCCGGCTTTGGCGTGTTCGAACGGTGATCCGACATCGATTCCACTCCAGGGTGTTTCGGCATCAGCCAGGCCCCACGCGGCTGCCATCGCGTCGAACGAGCCGCCGACCGTCAGCGTCGCCGACGTCAATACCGCCGTGGCGTCGGCGAACAGCCGGGTGCGCAGCAGTCCGGCCACCGACAGCGGCGCCACCCGCAGCACGGTTCGCGTCGTGCCCCGATTCTCCTCGTGATCCAGCCAGACCACGTCGGTGCGGTCGGGGATCGCCGGTGCGAACGACGCCAGGATCCGCGTTGCGGTGTCGGCGATTTCGGCCAGGCTGGCGACCGCTTCGGCGCGGGCCGCGGCAGCCTTGGGATCGGACGGCGACAGGTCGATCGCCGACCGGGCCGCGCTGGCCGCATCGCGCAGCGCGGTGAGATCGGTGGCCAGTTCGTCGTCGAGGTGGTCGATCCGACCGGCGGGGGCGTCGTGGATCGCCGCGGTGAAGCTCGCGGATGCTCGCTCCCAGCGCTGCGTCAGTTCGGGTTCGACCAGCCGGGCGATGCGCCGCGCTGCCACGCCGAGCGTGGTCGCCGTCAGCTCGCCGGTGGCCACCGCGGTCACCCGGTCGACCAGATCGTGGGCCTCGTCGACCACCAGCAGGGAGTGTTCGGGCAACACCGCGGAGTCGGAGACGGCGTCGATGGCCAGCAACGCGTGATTGGTGACGACGACATCGGCCTGGCCGGCGGTCGCGCGTGCCTTTTCGGCGAAGCACTCGGTGCCGAACGGGCAGCGGGCCATGCCCAGGCATTCCCGCGACGACACGCTGACCTGTGACCAGGACCGGTCGGCCACCCCGGGTTTGAGGTCGTCGCGGTCACCGGACTCCGTCGTCGACGCCCACTCGGTGAGCCGCTGCACGTCGCGACCCAACGCGGTTTTCGCCTGCGGCGCGAACAGCTCCTCGGGCGTTTCGTCGTCGGCCGCGGAGCCGTTGTGAATCTTGTTGAGGCACAGGTAGTTCTGCCGACCCTTCAGCAGCGCGAACCGCGGCGCGCGGGGAAGCGCGTCGGTGAGCGCGTCGACAAGCTGAGGCAGATCCCGGTTGACCAGCTGGCGTTGCAGGGCGATCGTCGCGGTCGACACCACCACCGGGGTGTCGTCGGACAACGCGTGGCTGATCGACGGGACCAGGTACGCCAACGACTTTCCAGTGCCGGTGCCGGCCTGCACCGCGAGGTGTTCGCCGTTGTCGAAGGCATGCGCGACCGCGGTGGCCATCTGCAGTTGGCCGCTGCGTTCCTTGCCGCCCAGTGCCGCCACCGCGGTGGCCAGCAGCTGCGTCACGGGCGCCGGCTCGTCGTTGGGCGTGGCTACTCCTGCGGTTACGGACGTCGGGCCGGGATCTGCGTGGTGTGAATCGCCGGATCACCGTGCGACAACATCAGACCCTCCCACGGCAAGCTTCGCAAGCCTGACGCCACCAGCTTGCGGGCCGAGCTCAAATCCGTGTCCGCCACCGCTTCGCCGTGGCGCGCCAGCGGGACGGTCAGCACCCTCGACGGGTCGTTGCTTTCAACCGGTTGGCCGGCGGGGTGCACGATCTCCTCGGTGATGGTGCCGGTCGGACGGGACAGCCGCAGCGCCGCTTTGCGGCCGCCGTGCGACTCCTTGCGCGCGCTGCGCTTCTCGACGGGCATGCCGTCGACCTCGACCAGCTTGTAGACCATGTTCGCTGTCGGCGCTCCCGACCCGGTGACCAGCGAGGTGCCGACACCGTAGCTGTCTACGGGTTCGGCCCGAAGACCGGCGACGGCGAACTCGTCGAGATCACCGGAAACGACGATGCGGGTTCCGGTGGCGCCGAGCCGGTCGAGTTGGGCGCGGACCTGGCGGGCCAGCACGCCCAGGTCGCCGGAGTCGATGCGCACGGCACCCAGGCCGGTCCCGGCGACCGCCACCGCGTTGTCCACGCCGGTGCTGACGTCATAGGTGTCGACCAGCAGCGTGGTGCCCACGCCCAGCGCGTCGACCTGTGCGGCGAACGCGGCCGGCTCGTCGGGCCCGTCCGGGCCGGTGTGCAGCAGCGTGAAGGCGTGCGCGCTGGTCCCTTCGGTCGGTACGCCGTAGCGCCGGTGGGCGTCCAGGTTGGACGACGCGGCGAACCCCGCGATGTAGGCGGCGCGCGCGGCCGCGACGGCGGCCTGCTCGTGGGTGCGACGCGAGCCCATGTCCATCAGCGGCCGTCCCTCGGCGGCGCTGACCATCCGCGCGGCCGCCGAGGCGACTGCGGTGTCGTGATTGAAGATCGACAACGCCAGCGTCTCCAGCAGCACGCATTCGGCGAAGCTGCCATGCACCGAAAGCACCGGGGAATTGGGGAAATACAGCTCGCCTTCGGCGTAACCGTCGACGTCCCCGCGGAACCGGAAGTCGCGCAGATAGCCCAGGGTGTCGCGGTCCAGAAATTCCGCCAGTGACTCGCAGGCGTCGTCGTCGAACCTGAACTCGGGCAAGGCTTCCAGGAATCGGCCCGTACCTGCGACCACCCCGTAGCGACGTCCGTCGGGCAGCCTGCGGGCGAAAAGTTCGAACGTCGACCGGCGCTCCGCGGTGCCGGCCCGCAGCGCTGCCGACAGCATGGTCAACTCGTACTTGTCGGTCAGCAGCCCGGAGTACACATCGCAACGGTATCGGGTCTACGCGGACGCCCCTCGGTATCCTGTTAGGCATGGGTGCCTCAGCTCCGACCAAGCCGGGAACCACCGAGAAGCGGGAAGCGGACACGGTTGAAGCCACTGCCGCGCCCTGGGTGACCATCGTCTGGGACGATCCGGTGAACCTGATGAACTACGTGACGTATGTATTCCAGAAACTGTTCGGCTACAGCGAACCGCACGCCACCAAGCTGATGTTGCAGGTCCACAACGAAGGCAAAGCCGTGGTGTCGTCGGGCAGCCGGGAATCCATGGAGGGCGACGTATCGAAGCTGCACGCGGCCGGGTTGTGGGCCACCATGCAGCAGGATCGCTAAAGGGTGCGTAAGTGGAAGCGGGTCGACACCGCCGACGGTCCCCGTTTCCGGTCCGGTCTGGACTCACACGAGGCGGCCCTGCTCAAGAATTTGGTCGTGTCCATGATCGGCTTGCTCGACGAGCGCGAATCCTCTGCGCCGGCAGATGAACTCGAGAAGATCACCGGCATCAAGACCGGTAACTCCGAACCGCCGGACAACGCGACGTTGCAGCGGCTGCTGCCCGATTTCTCCAAGCCGGACGACAACGCCGACGAGCCGACCGACAGCCTGAACGCCGCGCTGCGCAGCCTGCATGAGCCGGCGATCATCGATACCAAACGCCTTGCAGCGCAACAGCTTTTGGATACGTTGCCGGATGGCGGCGGCAAGTTCGAGCTGACCGAGGACGCCGCGCACGCCTGGGTCGCGGCCGTCAACGACTTGCGGCTGGCGTTGGGCACCATGCTCGACATCGGGCCCGACGGCCCGGATCGGCTGCCCGACGACCATCCGCTGGCGCCACACCTCGACGTCTACCAATGGCTGACCGTGTTGCAGGAGTATCTCGTCGTGGCGCTGATGGGATCGCGGTGAACGCGATCACCGACGTCGCGGGCATTCTCGTCGGACAGCACCATCGCCTCGATCCGGACGCGACCATGGGGACCGGCTGGGCCAGTGGCGTCTCCGTCGTCCTGGCGCCGCCCGGCACGGTGGGCGCCGTGGACGTTCGCGGCGGTGCCCCCGGCACCCGGGAAACCGACCTGCTCGACCCGGCGAACAGCGTGCGCTACATCGACGCCGTGTTGCTCGCCGGCGGCAGCGCGTACGGGCTGGCCGCAGCCGACGGGGTGATGCGCTGGCTGGAGGAGCACGACCGCGGCGTCGCGATGAAAGGTGGCGTGGTGCCGATCGTTCCGGCCGCGGTGATCTTCGATCTGGAGGTCGGCGCCTGGGGCAGTCGGCCGACCGCCGAATTCGGCTACGCCGCCTGCGCGGCCGCGGGCCCACAGGTCAGTGTCGGCACGGTCGGCGCCGGCGTGGGTGCGTGCGCGGGCGTGCTGAAGGGCGGCCTGGGGACGGCGTCGATCATGCTGGCGTCCGGAGTGACCGTCGGCGCGCTGGTCACGGTGAACTCCGCGGGCAACGTCGTCGACCAATCCACCGGCCTGCCGTGGCTGAGCTATCTGGTCGACGAGTTCGGGCTGACCACGCCCCCCGACGAGCAGGTGGCCGCGCTGGCCGCACTCGAATCCCCGCTCAGCTCGCTGAACACCACCATCGCCGTGGTGGCGACGGACGCCGCGCTGAGCCCGGCGGCCTGCCGGCACATCGCGAGCACGGCGCACGACGGGCTCGCCCGCAGCATCCGCCCGTCGCACACCCCGGTCGACGGCGACACCGTGTTCGCCCTGGCCACCGGCGCGATCGAGGTTGCTCCGCCGGCCGACCTGCCGGCCGCCTTCTCGCCGGAAACGCCGCTGGCCACCGCCGTGGGCGCCGCGGCGGCCGACTGCCTGGCCCACGCGGTGCTCGGCGCGGTGATCGCCGCCGACCCGGTTGCCGGAATACCGTCGTATCGGGACCTGTTGCCGGGAGCATTCCGGCAGGTGGAAGGGTAGCTACGGGGATGAGCAACTACACGCCGACACCGGCACGGCGGCCGAAGAAGCGTTCCGGCTGGGTGGTCGCCGGAACGACCATCGTCAGCTTCGTGGCGCTGCTGTACGTCATCGAGCTTTTCGACCAGATCGACGGGCACCACCTGGACGACTACGGCATCCGCCCGATGGAGACCGACGGCTTGTGGGGCGTTCTCTTCGCACCGCTGTTGCACGCCAACTGGGCGCATCTGGCGGCCAACACCGGGCCTGCGCTGGTGCTGGGCTTCCTGGTCGCGCTGGCCGGGCTGGCCCGGTTTTTCTGGGCGACGGCGATCATCTGGATCGTCGGCGGCCTCGGCACCTGGCTGATCGGCAACTGGGGATCGTCCTGCGGCCTGGAGAGCGACCACATCGGCGCCTCGGGGCTGATCTTCGGCTGGCTGACCTTCCTGCTGGTGTTCGGGTTCTTCATCGGCTCGGGCTGGCAGATCTTGGTCGGCGTTCTGGTGTTGGTCGCCTACGGCGGGGTGCTGTGGGGGGCCGTGCCGGTGCTCAACGTGTGCGGAGGGGTGTCCTGGCAGGGCCATCTCTGCGGCGGCATCGCCGGGGTGCTGGCCGCCTACCTGTTGTCCAGACCGGAACGTGATGCCCGGCAGCGTCGCCGGCTAGGAGCGACGCCGTGACTGACGCATTGGCGCCGATCGGGGTGTTCGACTCCGGCGTCGGCGGGCTGACGGTCGCCCGCGCCATCATCGACCAACTGCCCGACGAAGACATCGTCTACGTCGGCGACACCGGCAACGGCCCGTACGGTCCGCTCACCATTCCCGAGATCCGCGCGCACGCGCTGGCCATCGGCGACGACCTGGTCGATCGCGGGGTCAAGGCGCTGGTGATCGCGTGCAACTCGGCGTCGTCAGCCTGCCTGCACGACGCGCGGGAGCGCTACGACGTCCCCGTCGTCGAGGTCATCCTGCCCGCGGTACGACGGGCGGTCGCCACCACCCGCAACGGTCGCATCGGCGTGATCGGCACGCAGGCGACCGTCGCCTCGGGGGCGTATCAGGACGCGTTCGCCGCCGCCCGCGACACCGAGATCACCGCGGTGGCCTGCCCACGGTTCGTCGACTTCGTCGAGCGTGGCATCACCAGCGGTCGGCAGGTGCTCGGGCTGGCCGAGGGCTACCTCGAGCCGCTGCAGCGCGCCGACGTCGACACGCTGGTCCTGGGCTGCACCCACTATCCGCTGCTGTCCGGGCTGATCCAGCTCGCGATGGGCGACAACGTCACGCTGGTGTCCAGCGCCGAGGAGACGGCCAAGGAACTGCTGCGCGTGCTCACCGAGCGTGACCTGCTGCACCCTCATCCGGATCGCCCGGCTGCATCCCCGCCGCGTCGGTCGTTCGAGGCGACTGGCGACCCGGAGGCGTTTCTCGCACTCGCGTCGCGGTTTCTGGGGCCGGCGATTACCGGCGTCGAACCGGTGCACCGTCACATCGCCGCGCCGGGTGACCTTACTCGTCAGTAAGGCGCGGATGTTTTGGCCATCAATGCGCTGGGCATGGCACAGTAGTGACCGTGCGAATCACCGTGCTGGGCTGCTCTGGGAGCGTCGTTGGCCCGGATTCGCCGGCATCGGGTTACCTACTGAGAGCTGACGACACTCCACCGCTGGTAATCGACTTCGGCGGAGGGGTACTCGGCGCACTGCAGCGGCATGCCGACCCGGGATCGGTGCAGGTTCTGTTGTCGCATCTGCACGCCGACCACTGCCTCGACGTACCGGGGCTGTTCGTCTGGCGCCGCTATCACCCGTCGCCGCCGGCCGGTAAGGCGTTGATGTACGGGCCCAGCGATACCTGGTCGCGGCTCGGCGCGGCGTCGTCGCCATACGGCGGTGAGATCGACGACTGCTCCGACATCTTCGACGTCCGGCACTGGGTCGACGGTGAAGCCGTGCAGTTGGGCGCCGTCAGCGTCACACCGCGGCTGGTGTGCCATCCGACCGAGTCGTACGGCATGCGCATCACCGACCCGGCCGGGGCGACGTTCGTCTACAGCGGAGACACCGGTTACTGCGACGCGGTGATCGACCTGGCCCGCGGCGCCGACGTCTTTCTGTGCGAGGCGTCGTGGACCCACTCTCCCGACCGGCCACCCAACCTGCACCTGTCGGGCACCGAGGCCGGCCGGATCGCAACCGCGGCCGGGGTGGGCGAGTTGTTGCTCACCCACATCCCACCGTGGACGTCGCGCGAGGACGTGATCAGCGAGGCCAAGGCCGAATTCGACGGCCCGGTGCACGCGGTGGTGTGCGGCGAGACGTTCAACGTCGCGCGCTCCTGAGCGGACGCTAGGGTTGATCGCCCGGCCAGACGGGCTTTCGGCGCCGAGCGCCCCGCCAGCCGGGCACTCGAGCGCTACGCGCTCTGGATCGTCGCCACGCTAGGGTTGGCGGCGTGTCAAAACGAGAAGACGGCCGCCTCGACGACGAACTCAGACCGGTAACGATCACCCGCGGGTTCACCTCGCACCCGGCAGGTTCGGTGGTCATCGAATTCGGCCAGACCAAAGTCCTGTGCACCGCCAGCGTCACCGAGGGGGTGCCGCGCTGGCGCAAAGGATCGGGGCTGGGCTGGCTGACCGCGGAGTACGCCATGCTGCCGTCGGCCACCCATACGCGCAGCGACCGGGAATCGGTGAAAGGCCGGCCGTCTGGACGCACGCAGGAGATCAGCCGGTTGGTCGGCAGGTCGCTGCGGGCGTGCATCGACCTGGCGGCGTTGGGGGAGAACACGATTGCGATCGACTGCGATGTGCTGCAGGCCGATGGCGGTACCCGCACCGCGGCGGTGACCGGGGCGTACGTCGCGCTGGCCGACGCGGTGACCTATCTTTCCGCGGCCGGCAAGCTCTCCGATCCGCGGCCGCTGTCGTGCGCGATCGCCGCGATCAGCGTCGGCGTCGTCGACGGCCGGGTGCGGGTCGACCTGCCCTACGAGGAAGACTCTCGCGCCGAGGTCGACATGAATGTGGTGGCCACCGACACCGGCACGCTGGTCGAGGTCCAGGGCACCGGCGAAGGCGCCACCTTCCCGCGGTCGACGCTGGACAAGATGCTCGACGCCGCGCAAGGTGCCTGCGAGAAACTATTCGCCGTTCAGAGCGAAGCGCTTGCGTTGCCGTATCCGGGTGTGCTGCCCGAAGGGGCCGCGCCGCAGAAGGCGTTCGGAAGCTGATCGCCGGCGACGATGCAGAGCGCAGCGATGAGGAGGAGCGACGCAGATGACTTCCGCCGGCGACGATGCAGAGCGCAGCGATGAGGAGGAGCGACGCAGATGACTTCCGCCGGCGACGACGCAGAGCGCAGCGATGAGGAGGAGCGGCGCCTATGACACGCGTGTTGGTGGCCAGCCGTAACCCGAAGAAGCTGGCCGAGCTACGCCGGGTGCTGGACGCCGCCGCGCTGTCCGGGCTGACGCTGATGTCGCTGGACGACGTGCCGCCGTTCGATGAAGCTCCGGAAACCGGTGCGACATTTGAAGACAACGCACTCGCCAAGGCGCGCGACGGGTTCAACGCGACCGGGTTGCCGACCGTCGCCGATGACTCCGGGTTGGAAGTGACTGCGCTGAACGGCATGCCGGGTGTGTTGTCGGCGCGGTGGTCGGGCTGGCACGGCGATGATGCGGCCAACATGACTCTGCTGTTGGCGCAGTTACGGGATATGCCCGACGAGCGCCGTGGCGCAGCGTTCGTATCGGCGTGCGCGTTGGTGTCCGGCGCGGGGGAGGTCGTCGTTCGGGGCGAGTGGCCCGGCGTGATCGCGCGGGATCCTCGCGGCAATGCGGGTTTCGGCTATGACCCAATTTTCGTTCCGGAAGGCGAGGATCGCACTGCGGCGCAACTGACTTCGGCGGAGAAAGACGCCGCCTCGCACCGGGGTCGCGCGCTCGCGATGTTGCTGCCGGCTCTGCGTGAGCTCGCCGAATAGGCTTGACTCACAACGCGAAGCGCGCCTTGACGTCCTTGGTCTGAAAATGCTCGACGATGATGCCGACCAGTGGGATCGTGCCCGCGAGAAGCACACCCACCGTTTTGCCGATCGGCCAACGGACCTTGATTGCCAGGTTGAACGCCGCCAGGACGTAGATGAAGTAGACCCAGCCGTGAACGACTTCGATCCAACGGATTTCGTGATGGAACACCACGTGCGAGACGATCTCGTAGCACAGGGCAATGAGCCACAGACCCGTCGTCCACGCCATCACGCGGTAAGCGAGCAGTGGGGTCCGGATGTTCTGTCCGGGCGCGGTCATGCGGTGGTCCTGTTCTGTCGACGATCGTTGTCGTTGTCCGCCTTGGCAAGGTCTGCCAGGTAGGCGTTGTACTCGCGGAGAGCCGGGTCATCGTTGTTGTGCGGTGCGGCTTCAGGTCGCTCGGGCAGCAGTCCGTCCGGAATCTCGGTCACGATGCGATCGTCCCGCGGCTCCGGCGGCGCATCTTCGTAGCGGACG
Organism: Mycobacterium cookii; assembly: GCF_010727945.1. NCBI lineage: Bacteria > Bacillati > Actinomycetota > Actinomycetes > Mycobacteriales > Mycobacteriaceae > Mycobacterium > Mycobacterium cookii. Next base: position 1,813,268 of record NZ_AP022569.1, on the reverse strand, counting down.
AACTTGTAGTACGCGTAGACGCAGAATCCGGCGAAAGCCGGCCATTGCAGCGCATAGCCGAGGTTCTGGAAGGTGCCCGACGCGGATTCGAACCTCGTCCACTGCCACCAGCCCAGGGCGAGGCAGCCGCTGGCCGCCAGCAGCGCCAGCGCAATCAGCGCGGGCCTGCGACGACGCGTAGTGGACACCCCTAGAAGGTACTACCAGGTGGCGGCGACGCCCGGGACCACCAGAGCCTCGCGGGACGAGGAGGGCGCTACGCTCGTGGGGCTTGCGGGCGTGATGGAACGGCAGACATGCCGGCTTTAGGTGCCGGTGCTCGAGAGAGCGTGAGGGTTCGAATCCCTCCGCCCGCACTCACGCGACGGAGTGACTGCGTCGATCTGCGTCCCGTCGGCGTGTGCGGAATTGCAATCCTGATATGGCCGGTCGGCCGCCGCCGCCGATGCAGCGCACGGCACCGAATCGCTTGTCCCGCAACGCGCCCCTCGCGCAGATCGAGGTGTGAGGCGTCAAGGCGGGATCCGCTGCCGAGTGAAACGGATCACGATCGGGCAGCATCCGGGCCGCTGCGGCGTTGTGGACGACAACGGCTACTAAACCCGAAACCAGTGAGGCCGACATGTCGCAGACCGTGAGCACCCGCCAGCACCGTTACCCGAACGTCCAGAAGCTGGTGGTCCTTGCGAGTATCGCCGCGGCCGCCTTGGCCGGTGTTGCTGCCGCGCTCGCCATCGCCGCGCCGGCCCGCGCCGCGAGCATCGACACGAACTTCGACATCTGCGGGGCCCTGCGGTCCGGCACCAGCCTCGCCTCCATCGAAACCAGCCTCGAGGCCCGCGGCTACACCGCGACCAAAGCCGGCACCCTGACCGGCAACACCATTCGCGTGCAGTGCCCGGAGCAGGCCGCCCCGGTGATGGCGCAGATTTCGTAGGAGCCCGAGCGTCGACCTGTCACCATTGACAGCGTGACCGCCGTGATCGTCGTGCTCCTGGTCCTGCTGGCCATCGGCATCCTGGCCAACGGCCTCCTGCGGCTCAGGAGATGGCTGCAGAACTCGCCTCCCGCCCAAGAACTTCAGCCACCGCTCGACGACGAAGACGAGTAGCCGCCTTCGTTCTCGTTGAACTCCTGCACCGCGGTGTCGATGAACGTCGTTGCCCCGGAAGATCATTCGTCACCTGGGGAGTGCACCACAAAGTTCTGCCCCCGCCCGGTCGGTGGGCGAGGGCAGAACCAGTCAGTCAGCGACTTAGGTGGTCGCCGGGGCCGGAAGCTGGCCCGGTGCCGGGCCGGAGTTGCTCGGCTGGCCCGGTGCAGGGACTGCATTGCTCGGCTGACCCGGCATCGATGACCCGGGCACGTTGGAGGTCCACATCAGGATGTCTTGCAGTCCGTCGTTGTAGACCACGCCGTTCGGCGGCGCACCTGTCGCATCGAAGTACAGGGTGCCCTTCGACTCGCTGCCCTGCGCGATCGGGGCCGGGTTCAGTCCATTCGGCGCCTGGACATTGTCGATCAGCTTGTAGGTCTGGCCGTTCGGGCCGCGAGCGCTGAAGTCTCGCACCTGCGGCGTGACGACCCCGCCGTCGGACCGGACGGTCACGTCCGCCTGGTATAGCGTCCCCTTAGGTGTGTAACCGGGGATCGAGATGGTGCTGGGCTGCAGGTTACTCACCGTGTAGTTGGTGACCATCGGGCCGTCGATCAAAGGCTCGCTGGTGCCGAATCCCTGGATGTTCGGCGCGGCAGCGGCACTTCCTGCCGTGACGAGGCTTACCGCTGTAATTCCCGCGGCGCCGATCGCCGTCTTCATTGCGGTCGTAGTGAAACTCACGATGGGCTCCTTCTCGATTATCTGCTGTCCGATTGCATACTCACTTCGAGTTGCAAACACGCGAATGGCGAATAGCCCCCGAACAATGGTTTCAAACGCAAGTACGAGCGTGTTTCGTTGTTGCAGGCCCTCTAGCTGCGCAAACTCGACCCTGTGGGTTTTGCGGCGACAGTCATTTTGATTATCTTCTGCAACTCTGGCATCAACTCAGTTAATGTCATGAGCGTCAAAAAGCGCATTCGCCAAACGCGCGAATGCCGCGATTGAACGGCGTCGGTCAGCAGCCCACTTCGATCTTGAACGGTTGCGTCACCGATACGCGAGGATCGTTCAACTGAGTTCCTTCAGCGGTGCCAGTGACGGTGTAGGTGTCGTTCGCGAAGTGGATTTTCGTGTCGCCGGCTCCCGCGTTCGCGACGCCGGAGAAACCTGCGAAGTTGTCGAAATGCACCGACTCCAGCTTGGGTTTCTCCGGTTCCAGCTTGACGATGACGCGGACGTTCGCGGGCGCGGCGCTGATGTTCGCGATCAGCGTCCAGTCCACCTGGCTGCACGACACAGCGTGCGAGACCCGGGTGTTGTTGTCGACCGTGATCCGGGCCGTCTTCTGCGCCACCTTGGTGTCGTGCATGAAGCATCCCGAGCAGAGCGCGGCCACCAAGGACGCGCTCGCTGCCGCGGTGACAAGCCGTCGTCTCACCGGGCACCTCCGTGTAGTCGTCGCAGGCCTGTTTCTATCAGCCTGCGGCCGATTGGGGACGGAAACGTCCGCGATGGGTCAGCCGAGTGATATCCGGCCCATCAGCAGGTCGATGATCGGCTTGCCGGCCGCGAACGTTCCAACGTTCGACGAGGCGACGTGGCCGTAGTCGACCAGCAGCGTCACGCCATTGATCCCGGCCGCGGCTGGGCTGTTGAGGAACGCCATCACGTTGCCCATCTGCTCGGGAGTGTGCGTCTCGGTGCCGGTGGCTTCGCGGTAGTCCTGCGCGAAGGACAGCCACAGGTCGGCGTTGGCACGGGCGAGGGGAGTGTCGGTCGGACCGGGGCAGATCGCGTTGATCCGAACGCCCTTGGCCAGGAACGGGAATGCGTGTGTGGCGACGTAGGCGTTGATCGCTTGCTTGCTGGTGCCGTAGTGCCCGAAGTTGTCCGCTTCGTGTGCCTTGACCCAGGCGTCCGCTGACTCGAAGTCGGGCGTGGCCAGAAACTCCTGCAACCGCGGCAGGTCCGTTTCCCATCCGATGCCGGCCACCGAGGAGATGAAGCAGATGGCCCCACCGCGGTTCAGCTGGCCGCTGTTCATCAGTCGGTCGATCACGTGGCGGTGACCGATGAAGTTGATTTTCATCAGGTCAGGACCGTCGGCGATGCCGGCGGCGGAGAAGAGAGCATCGACGGGGCCGCCGACCTGGTCGAGCGCGCTGTCGATCGACGCGGGGTCGCGCAGGTCCACCTGGATCCCGCGGCCCAGGCTGGGGTCGACCGGCGCGTAGTCGAGGTTGATGACCTCAGCTCCGAGGTCGCCGACGATCTTGGCCGCCGCGGCACCCATGCCGGTGGCACCTCCAACTACCAGCGCCCGCTTGCCGTCGTAGCGGAACTGCTCGATACCAGTCATTTCAATCCTCTCTCGGAAAGCCAACGGTAAAGGCTTCGGTGCACTTTATCGGAACAGTTATTTGGTGGCGCTAGGCGGGTGGGGATGCCAGGTGCCCCTACCGGTTGGCGGCGCCCCGCACCACGGTGTCGCGGGAGATGATCAACGCCGCGCGAGTGCCCTGAGCGCGCACGATGTTCTCCGGCATCCACAGGATGTCCATCACGCAGCGCGACAGCATCGCCAGCGACGGCGCACCCTCGATCCGGATGTCGCCCGCCTGAATGCCCTCCGACAACAGCGTTTTGAGTTGCCGCAGCCGCATGGTGAACGCCAAACCGGGGTTAGGGGTGTCCGGCGGCGACTGGCGCATCCACGCGAGCTGGATCTTCCACTCGTCGGGAAATTGGTCCAGCGCATTGATATTGACCCAGCTGAGCGCGTCGAGCTTTTCTGCCGCCGTCGCGTCGGTGCGCAGCACGCTGGCGAATCCACCGCCGGCCTTCACGCCGAACGATTCCATGATCGAGCCGAGAAGTTCGTCCTTGGATCCGATCAGCCGGTACACCGTCCCGGTGCCCAGACCCGCTGCCGACGCGATGTCTCGAATCGTGGTGACTTCGTAGCCTTTTCTGCCGAACTCGGCCCGCGCCACCGCACGGACATGGGCGGCCTTGTCGTTGGCGTCGGCGTCACTTTCGTCAGCCCAGGTTTTGATTGCGGCCTCGGCCGTTGCGAACGCACTGGAGCGATCCAGTTCTTCGTCGGACAGCGGTCGACTGGCCAAGCCGTACAACATGATGTGGCACAAGACGATCGCGGTCTCGTCCGCGCCGGCGGTGTGACGGATGATGTCGAGTCCGACGTGCATCATGGTCTGGCAGATCCGGTCGGCCAGCGTCGGCAGATCGATATCGGATCGAATGAAGCCGCTCCATCGTCCGGCGCGCAGGGTCTGCAGCATCGCCTGCTGGACTGCGGTGGGCGGGTTCTGCAGCAGTTCGACGAGCTCGGGGTTCGCGTTCGGCGCTTCGTAGAACGACATCTGCAACGCGGCGCGATGCTCGACGGCGCAACGCGCGATCGCCGATCCCAGCTCGACGATCTTGTCTGCGGCAGAGCGCGAGTCGGACTTGTCCAGCTTCTCGTGGGCGATTTCGCCGATCCGGTCGAGGTCGGCGTAATACCGCCGCACCAACTCGACGAGGATCGCTTCTTTCGATTCGAAATGGTGATACAGGCTTCCCGGCAGGATGCCCGCGGCGTCGGCGATCTCCTGCAGCGAGGTCCGCAGGCCCGACGATGCGATCAGGGTGGCCGCCGTCTGCAGGATTTCGGTCCGGCGGGTGCCGTCGTCGTAAGCGCCTCCGCGGCTGTTTGCCGGATCGGGGAGGGTCCGGCGAGCACCTCGTGCCCGAGGTGTCATCGGGGTACGCCCGGGTCGAGTGGTCCGCTCCAACGGATCGGCATCGCGCAAGTCTAGGCGCGCAGAGTCTCCTGTGGCTGCAGCCTCGGCTGGTTGCTGAAGCCCCACGACACCTCCGGTCCGGAGACAACCGACCCAACTATTTGGTCGAACGCTACCAGGTTGCTGCTGGTCAACGGTGCAGCTTGAACGGTGCGGAAGGGCGTTGCTAGGAGAACACGTTGACGCCGAGGCGATCGCAAACGGCGAAAACCTCTTCGAAGATCGAGCCCGGCACCGTGAACGGCTCGGTCGCCGACACGTCCGACAGGTGTGCCGCGACGTCGTCCGCCGTCGGGGTGGTGCCCGCCTCGGCGAGCCAACCCGCGCCGAGGCCCACGAAGACGCGCGCGAAGCGCCCAGCGCAGGCCGAGTAGTTCTGATGGCTGAACTCGCAGGCCCTACTGGCCAGGTATACGACCATCGGCACCACCAGCTCCGGTTGGATCAACTTGAGGAACCCGGTTTCCTCCAACGCTTTCGGATCGCCGACCGTTTCGGTCACCATGCGTGAAAAGCCAAACGGGAGAACGGTGTTGGCTGATATGCCGTGCTCGGCGCCTTCGATCGCGATGACGTTGGCCAAGCCGACCAGGCCGGCTTTCGCCGCGGCGTAGTGGGCTTCCAGCGGCTGGCCGAACATTCCGCCCGAGGAGGAGATGAAGACGAATCGCCCATAGCCCGCTTTCTTCATCGCTCGATACGCGGGCTGGCTCAGATAGAAACCGCCGTCCAGGTGCACGCTGAGCATGCGCCGCCAGTCGTCTTGCGACAGTTCGTCGAAGGGCACGCTGTTGAAGATGCCTGCGTTGCTCACCACCGCGTCGAGCCGGCCGAATCGCTCGATCGCGGTGTTCACGATCGCTTCGCCGCCTTCTGGGCTGTCGACCGAATCGTGTGAGGCCACCGCGACGCCGCCGGCGCGCTCGATCTCGTCGACGACCGCATCCGCGACGCTGGCATCGGCCCCGTCGCCATGCATGGAGCCGCCGAGGTCGTTGACCACCACCGCCGCCCCGCGGCGCGCCAACTCGAGTGCGTACAGCCGTCCAAGGCCGCGGCCCGCGCCGCTGACGATCGCCACCTGGTCTTTGAAGTCGATCATCGTCGTGTCCTTTGCCTTTCAGCGATTTATCGACTCGGCGAACTCGGCACCCAACTGCACGAGGTAGCCGTCGGGCCCTCCGAGGAACACGCTCCAGCCCAGTAGGCGCTTGAGATAGAGGTGCGCGTCGTGTTCCCAGGTGTAGCCGATACCGCCGAAGACCTGAATGGCGGTGTCGGCGACCGCGGCCAATTGTCCTGCAAAACCCTTGGCTCGCAACGCAGCTGAATGTCTTTCGGCGCGGTCTGCGGCGTCGGCTGCCCACAGTGCGTGAATCACCCCACTGCGCGCCAACTCGACACTTTCGTACATGTCGACGCACAGATGCTGGACCGCTTGGAACGCGCCGATCGGTTGACCGAATTGCCGGCGGACCTTCGCGTAGTCCACAACGAGGTCGAGGATGGCGCGTGCGGCGCCGAGGGCGTCCGCGGCCCGGGCGATGATGACGTCGTCGATCAGCGCCTCGACCGCATCCGGCGTCGCCGTCGCGAGGCGTTGCGCGGGCGTGTCCTCGAGGCGGACGTCGAACTGCTTGCGGGTCGGGTCGATGCCGGGCCGCGGCGTCACGTCGATGCCGGCGGTGTGGACCGCGAAAAGGCCTGTGCCACTTGAATCGTCAGCGAGAACGAGGAGCAGGTCGGCGGCGGCGACATCCGGAACAGCGCCGATCTGGCCGCACAACACCACGTCATCGCCGCGTTCGACCACGCTGGGGCGAACACCGTCCAGCGGTCCAACCGTCACGATCGTCGAGCCGTCGGCGATCCCGGTGAGCCATCGGGCCGCGAGACTGCTGTCCACCCCGAAGCGCGACAGCGCACGAGTCGACGCGACGGCGCTGGACAGCCACGGCCCGGGATGCAGCCGGGCGCCGAGTTCTTCGGCGACGATGCCGGCCTCGACCATCGTCATACCGGCGCCGTCGCATTCCGGCGGGACAAGAAGGCCGGTAGCGCCCAAGTCGGCCAGCCCACGCCATACCTGATCGGTCATCCCGGTCTCGTCTTCGAGCAACGGACGGACGTGCCCGGGGATCGACGCCTTCTCGGCGAGAAAACTTCGCACGGTGTCGCGCAGCGCGACCTGCTCGTCGGTCAACTCGAGATTCATGATCGCGGCAACCCCAGAACCCGCTGGGCGGTGATGTTCTTGTTGATCTGCGTCGTCCCGCCGGCGATGGTCAGTGACCGCGACGTCAGCCGATAGTCGACCCATCGAGCCCCGTCGGGGTGCGACCCGAGCAGGTCGAAGGCCAGCGCTGCGATCTCCTGGCCGACCTCACCCCAGATCGTCTTGGCCAGGCTGGCTGAACCGAATGCGTCGCCGCCGTACAGGATCGCCGAGATCGACCGTTTGCACAGCACCTCGAGATACTTGATGCGCAAAGCGATTTCGCCGAGGCGCCGCAGGGTTACGGCGTCCTCGAGCGCCGGTCGATTGTCAATCCGGACGTCGGCGAGGTCGGCGACCAGCTCGGTCAGGCGCTCGTGCATCTCGGTGTACAGCCGCGCGGCGCCGGCCCGTTCGTAGCTCAGTGTCGTGGTGGCGATCTTCCAGCCGTCGTTCACCGGGCCGAGCAACGCGTCGGTAGGCACCCGCACGTCGTTGAAGAACACCTCGGCGAAATCAGCCTGGCCGTTGAGCGTGACGAGTGGCCGAACCTCGATGCCGGGCAACGACATGTCGAGGATCAGACACGAGATGCCCTTGTGTTTCGGTGCGTCCGGGTCGGTGCGGACATACAGCTGGCACCAGTCGGCCCGATGCCCAAGCGAGGTCCAGATCTTCTGGCCGTTGACCACGAACGCGTCGCCGTCACGCACCGCGCGGGTGCGCAGCGAGGCGAGGTCGGAGCCGGCTTCCGGTTCGGACATGCCCTGGCACCAGATGTCGTCGGCGCGCATCATCCGGGGGAGCAGGGTGCGCTTTTGTTCTTCGGTCCCGTACTCCATGAGCGCAGGAGCGATGTTGTTCATCCCGATCACATTGAGGTGGACCGGCACCCGGGCACGGGTGGTCTCCTCCGCGCAGACCAGTTGCTCGAGCACTCCCGCGCCGCGACCGCCGTACTCCTGCGGCCACGACACCGCGGCCCAGCCGGCGTCGGCCATCGTCGCGTTCCACGCGCGAAGTGTCTGGAAGGCGGCCTCGTCGCGACCACGCGCGCGGTTGGCGGCAATGACGTCGTCGGTCAGGTTCGCGGCCAGCCACGCACGCAGTTCCTTGCGAACCTGTTCCACCTCTGGTGGGTAAGAGAAATCCACGGTTCCTATTGAGTCAGGGCGATTGACTTGGGTCAATGCCGAACTCTACGGTGGAACAGATATTTGGTCAACAAGGGCCGGCGCGGAAAAGCTTGCCAACCGGGAGCATTCCGGTAAGGCTCTCCATAGTATTCTGCGACCGGCGCCGTGCTCAGCGTCCCATCAACGAGAGAGCGACAGACATGACTGAAACTGTAAAGGTCCGGTTCGAGCCGAAGATGATGATCGACGGCAAGCTGGTCGAGGGCCAGGCCGGCACCTTCACGAACATCAACCCGGCGACCGAGGAGTCGCTCGGCGAGGTTTCGGACGCGTCGAAGGAGGACATGCACCGGGCCATCGACGCCGCCCGGCGGGCGTTCGACGAGACCGACTGGTCGACCAACAAGGAGCTGCGCAAGCGCTGTCTGTTGCAGCTGCACGAGGCGATCGAGTCCGAGATCGACGAGCTGCGCGAGGAGCTGATCCTCGAGGTCGGCTCGCCCCGGGCCATCACCTACGGGCCCCAATTGGACGCTCCGCTGGCGGACGGGCTGAAGTACCCGGCCCGGCTGATTGACTCGTACGCCTGGGAGACCGACCTCGGGGACCGGGTCATCAGCCTCACCGGCGCAAACACCACCATCAAGGTGTGGAGGGAGCCGGTCGGTGTGGTCGGCGCCATCGTGCCGTGGAACTTCCCCTTTGAGGTCACCCTCAACAAGCTGGGCCAGGCGCTGGGCAGCGGCAACACCGTGGTGCTGAAGCCCGCGCCGAACACCCCGTTCAACGCGAACCGGCTGGGCCGGCTGATCGCCGAGAAGACCGACATCCCCGCCGGTGTCGTCAATGTCGTCACCGCGTCGGATCACTTTGTGGGCGAAGAGCTCACGCTCTCGCCGAAGGTCGACCTGATCTCGTTCACCGGCTCGACCGTGGTCGGCAAGCGGATCATGGAAAAGGGCGCGGCCACCATGAAGCGGCTGTTCCTCGAGCTCGGCGGCAAGTCGGCCACCATCGTCCTGGAGGACGCGGACTTCGGCACGGCGTGCATGGTCGGCATCGCGCCGTGCATGCACGCCGGCCAGGGTTGCGCCAACCCGACCCGGCTGCTGCTGCCGCGGTCGCGCTATGACGAGGGTGTCGAGATCCTGAAGAACATCTACGAGAACGTCACATGTGGTGACCCGCAGGATCCCGGAACCCTGTGTGGGCCGGTGATTTCGCAACGGCAGCTGGACCGGGTCAACGGTTACATCCAGAAGGGTGTTGACGAGGGCGCCACAGCGCTGGTCGGCGGCCCCGGCGCGGAGACCGGCTTCGACAAGGGTTACTACGTCCGGCCAACGCTTTTCACCAACGTCGACAACAAGATGACCATCGCGCAGGAGGAGATCTTCGGCCCGGTGCTCTCGGTCATTCCGTTCGACGACGAAGAGGACGCGATCCGGATCGCCAACGACAGCGTGTACGGCTTGGCCGGCAACGTGTTTGCCGGTTCCCTCGAGCGCGCGCTGTCGGTGACCCGCCGCATCAAGGCCGGCTTCATGGGCGTCAACGGTGGTGCTGGGTACGCTGCCGACACCCCATTCGGCGGCTACAAGGAAAGCGGAATCGGTCGCCAGAACGGCGTGGCCGGATTCGACCAGTACACCGAGATCAAGTCGGTGGCTTACCCCGCCGTCTGACCTACCTCTGCCCGCCTCCTCCGCACGCCGTGCCGGCGTGCATCGTCGGCGGGCTACCGTATGTCAGTGACCGAAGCCGGACAAGCGCACCGGACGATCGGCCGCAACCTGGCCATCCGCTATGCGGCCGGTCTTGCCGGCGGTCACTTGATCGGGACCGCTGATGCCGCGGCGATCGTCGTGCCGCTGCACGGTCAGTTCGCCGGCGACGCGCAGGTCTACTTCACTGCGCGCAGCCTGATCATTGCGACGGCGGTCGTCGTTCTGGGAACCGTCGTCGTCGCCGTCGGTGGTGTGGCCAATCTCGTTCCGGTGCTGCGCTGGTACGTCAGCGGGCAGCAACCCGATGCCGATCAGCGGCGAACGGCCATGCGCCTTCTCGGCCGGCAATCGATGATCCTGGCGGCGGTATGGGCATCCAGCGGCTTGATCTACCTCGCGGCAAATCTCGACGGGCTGAGGGTTCTTGCGGTCCCGACCGTGTTGGCGGTCGTATTCGGCGGCACCGCGGCGGCAACCCTCAGCCTGCTGCTGACGCAGCGATCGCTTCGGCCCATTCTGCTGGCGGCAACGCAGGGTTCCGACGGCGTTGTGGTCGCGCCCCGCGTCCTGACCCGACTCGTGGGCATGTGGCTACTGGGTAGCGGGCTGCCCTGCCTGGCGATCGTGGGCCTGGTGCTGACTCGCTCCAACGGGTGGATCATGCAGAACACCGGCTCGGTCGAGATGCCTATTCTGGTGGTGACGCTCGTCGCGCTGCTGATCGGGCTCCCGGTGATGATTTTGACGTCCCGATCGATATCGGACCCGATCAGCGAGGTTGTCGACGCGATGGCGCAGGTCGAGCGAGGCCACATCGATACCTCCGTCGGGGTCTATGAGAAGTCCGAAATCGGCCGTCTGCAAAGCGGATTCAACCGTATGGTCGCCGGCATCGGCGAACGCGACCGGCTGCGGGACCTGTTCGGCCGGCACGTCGGCGCAGACGTGGCACGCCGGGCGATCGAGGAGGGCACCACGCTGTCGGGCGATGTGCGGGATGCCGCAATCCTTTTCATCGACCTGGTGGGTTCGACGACACTGGCCGCGAGTCAACCGCCGCAGGAGGTCGCCCGAATACTCAACGACTTCTTTCGGATCGTCGTCAGCGCCGTCGACAACCACAACGGGCTGATCAACAAGTTCCAGGGCGATGCCGCGCTGGCGATCTTCGGAGCGCCGCTGGCCTCCGATGGCGCCGCGTCGTCCGCGTTGGCGACCGCGCGACTGCTGCGCGACCAACTGCGACGGCTCCCGATGGTCGACTTCGGGATCGGTGTCTCGGCCGGTCCGGTGTTCGCCGGAAACATCGGTGCGGAAAACCGATACGAATACACAGTGGTCGGCGACGCCGTCAATGAGGCGGCACGCCTGGCCGATTTCGCGAAGACGCTGGATCAGCGGATCGTCGCCTCGGCGTCGGCGATCGAACGAGCCGACGCCGCCGAGCGCCGGCACTGGGACGCCAACGGCGAGACGGAATTGCGGGGCCGCACGGAATCCACCGCGGTGTTCACCCCCGCCTGACACGAGCCGACAATGTGCGGCCCGGGAATCTGGACAACTCCGCGCGGCAGTTGTCGAATGCCTTACAGTTGTCCCATCGGTCGGGCCGGCTGATCGGTCCTCAGCGCGCAAAGGGGCGAATATCCCGATGTCCATTCCCCGATATCCAGACGACGTCACCCGTGAGTGGCTCTCGACCGTGCTGAACCGCGGCGACGCCCACGCGGAATTGTCCGATGTACAGGTGGTCGCGATCGGCACCGGCCAGACCGGAGCCACCTACCGCGTGTCGGTCACCTACGCCGACAACCCGGGCCGCTTGCCTGAGACCTTCGTGATCAAGCTGCCTGCGCAGGACGACACCGTTCGTGACCGGGTGGCCATCGGCTATCGCAGCGAATGCGCCTTCTACACGGGAGTGGCCGACCGGGTGCGGGTGCCGACACCGCAGTGCTTCTACTGCGAGATCAGCGACGATGCGCTGGATTACGCGCTGCTGCTTGCCGATCAGGCACCTGCCGCCCAAGGCGATCAGATCGCCGGCTGCGACGAACGCGAAGCGCGACTGGTCGTCACCGCGCTGGCCGGACTGCACGGCCCGAGCTGGTGCGACCCGGTCTGGCTGGAGTTTCCCGGCATCGCCTTCGCCCGGCCCGACGCGGCCTCGGCCGGCGGCCTCGGCGAGGTCGCGCGGATGAGCGTCGAGATCACCCTCGAGAAACTCGGCGATCGCATGACCGCGGCCGATCGAGAAACATTCGCCACCGCAATGGATTTGACGACGCCCTGGTTGCTCGCCGAGCACGACCGATTCGCCCTCTTGCACGGCGACTACCGCCTGGACAACTTGCTCTTCTTCCCCGACGCCGCCGGGGTCACGGTGGTGGATTGGCAGACGCTCGGCGTGGGGCTGCCCGCACGAGATCTGGCCTACTTCACCGCAACCAGTCTCAAGCCGGAGCTGCGCGCGTCGATCGAGCACGACCTTGTCGACGAGTACCACCGGGCTCTTCTCGGCTACGGCGTCACCGACTACGATCGCGAAACCTGTTGGCGGGATTACCGACTCGGCATGCTGCAAGCGCTGCTGATCTCGGCTCTCGGATTCGCCTTCGCGACTGCCACCGACCGCGGCGACGACATGGTGCTGACCATGCTGGCTCGCGGGTGCCGGGCGATCCGCGAATTGGGCACCATAGAGCTTGTAGGCCAGTACGCGTCGCAGCAGGCGGCGACGCCGTGACCGACAGGCCGCGTGTCGCGGTGATCGGGGCCGGCATCAGCGGACTTACCGCCGGAAAGATGCTCGGCGACTACGACGTGCCGTACACCACGTTCGAGATGTCCGATCGGATCGGCGGGAACTGGGCCTTCGGCAATCCGAACGGCCGCAGCAGCGCCTACCGCTCCTTGCATATCGACACCTCGAAGCATCGGTTGTCGTTCAAGGACTTTCCGATCCCCGAGGACTATCCCGAGTTCCCGCACCATTCGGACATCAAGGCATACCTCGATGCCTACGCGGACACCTTCGGTCTGCTCGAGCACATCGAGTTCAACAACGGTGTCGTGCACGCCCGCCGCAACAGCGGTGGGGGTTGGCAAATCGACGACCAGGCCGGCAGCACCCTGCAATTCGACATGCTCGTGGTCGCCAACGGGCATCACTGGGATGCACGGTGGCCGGACTTTCCCGGCACTTTCACCGGACAGGCGATTCACTCGCATTACTACATCGACCCGCAGACTCCCGCAGAGCTGACCGGTAAACGAATCCTGGTGGTAGGACTGGGAAACAGCGCGGCCGACATCACCGTCGAACTGTCGTCGCGAGCATTGCAGAACCGGGTGACGCTGTCGACGCGTTCCAGCGCGTGGATCGTGCCGAAGTACATCGCGGGCAGACCCGGCGACAAGCTGTTCCGCACGACGCCGTATCTGCCACTGTCATGGCAACGTAAGGCGGTTCAGGTGCTGATGCCGCTGATGGGCACCGATCCGCGGCTCTACGGACTGCCCGAGCCGAATCACAAACTCTTCGAGGCACATCCGACCCAATCGGTGGAGCTACCACTGCGGCTCGGCTCTGGCGACGTGATCCCCAAGCCGAACGTGTCGCTTCTCGACGGCGACGTCGTCCATTTCGAGGACGGCACCAGCGATGTGTTCGATGCGATCATCTATGCAACCGGTTACAACATCACCTTCCCGTTCTTCGACCCGGACCTGATCAGTGCACCGGGAAACCAAATTCGGCTGTACAAGCGAATGTTCAAGCCCGGCTTCAACGATCTGGCCTTCGTCGGATTCGCCCAGGCGGTCCCGACGTTGTTCCCGTTCGTCGAGTGCCAAGCGCGGCTGCTGGCGGCATACGCCGTCGGCCGCTACGCCTTGCCGTCGGTCGCCGAGATGGAACGGGTCATCGACTCCGACCAGCAGCTGCACACCGGGCACTGCACCGATCGGCCACGGCACACCCAGCAGGTCGACTATTTCTACTACGAGCATGACATTCGGGCGCGCGAGCTACCCGCAGGCATCAAGCGGGCCAACGCTCGAACTGCTGAGTCGGTGCGCGTATGACATACACCTCGGTGACATTCCGCTCTGGTGACACCGATTGCGACGCGTGGCATTTCCATGGCGCTGGTCCAGCCGGCCGACCCGTCGTGGTTATGGCACATGGCATCGCCGGCACCAAGGACTCGGGTCTCGAGCCGTTCGCCGAACGGCTAAGCGACGCGGGTGTGGACGTGCTCGCGTTCGACTACCGCGGCTTCGGCGCGTCGAAAGGTCAACCCCGGCAGACGGTCTCGGTTGTCGGTCAACTCGACGACTATCGGGCAGCGGTGGCCGCGGCGCAGCGATTGCCGGACGTCGACGCCAACAAGGTCATTCTGTGGGGCGTTTCGTTCTCCGGCGGGCACGTATTGCGGGTCGCGGCAGATCGCGATGACATCGCCGCCGTCATCGCGTTGACGCCGCTGACCAGCGGGCTGGCTACCGGTCGGCTGGCCGTCGCGCAGCGTGACCTCATTTCCGGGATGCGCTGGACTGCCGCAGGGGTGAAAGGCCGCATCGCCGCGGCCATGGGTGGCAGCCCCACGTTGATGCCGGTCGTGGGCAAGCCCGGCGAGGCGGGGGCGCTCACTTTGCCCGGCGCCTACGAGAATTACCTGGCGATGGCGGGCCCGACGTGGCGCAACGAGATCGATGCGGGAGTCGGGCTCCAGCTCGCGCGGGTGCGATCGTCAAGTGCGGCAAGAAGACTGCGCTGTCCGCTGCTCGTGCAGATCGCCGACTTCGATCGTTTCGTCCCGGCCGGTTCGGTCGCCAAGGTGGCCGAGCGGGGGAGAGCTCAGGTCCACCACTACCCGTGCGACCACTTCGACGTCTGGCCGGGCCATGACTGGTTCGACAAGGTCGTCGATCACCAAGTGGCGTTCATCGGCCGAGCCGTGAAGAAAAGCAGTGCGGCGGCAGGTCAGAACTGAGTCGAGCCCTGGTCGACGGGAACCGCCGCCGCGGTGACAAAGCGTGATTCATCGCTGGCCAGCCAGCAGACCGCATCGGCGATGTCTTCGGGCTGAGCCACCCACTCCGGCAGGAACGGCGTGAGGACGTGCGCCATCTGCGGAATGGCCTCGTTGGCCTTGGTCACAGCGGCGACCATATCGCCGCCGCCCATCGCGGTGTTGACCGGACCGGGGTGCACGCTGTTGACCCGGATCGAATGTCTGCCCAGTTCGGCGGCGAATGCGCGGGCCATCCCGGTCACCGCGTGCTTGCTCGCGGTGTAGTGCACCATGAACGGCTGCATCTTGAGGCCGGCAGCCGAACTGATCAAGATGATCGACCCGCCCCGCCCGCCGTCGATGATCTGCCGCGCGCCGGCCATCACCGTGTTCCACGTCCCGGTCACATTGACGTCGAGCACGTCGCGAAACGACTCGGGCGTGATCTCATTCCAGGCCTGCGGCGACGAGATCCCGGCGTTGGCGACGATGACGTCCAACCGGCCCAGCGAGGCCACCGCATCGTCCACCGCCTCGCGCAGGCCGTCGAAGTCACGAATGTCGTTCGCCGACGCGATAATTCGGCGTCCGGTGGCTTCGACGAGCCGAACCGTCTCCGCCAGGTCTTCGGGAGTCGCCGAGTCGTAGGGCACACATGCGGGGAGTTTGCCTGCGATATCGACCGCGATGATGTCGGCGCCTTCGCGGGCCAACCGCACCGCGTGCGCGCGTCCCTGGCCGCGCGCTGCCCCGGTGATGAAAGCCACCTTGTCCGCCAGGCGACCGGTCATGTGGGCTCCATATCGTAAAGGTCACTGTAACGCGGACGATAGCACCCGACCGTCACTGCTTCCGCAACGCTGCCTTAACCAGATTCGAGCCGATGATCAACCGCTGAATCTCGCTGGTTCCCTCGTACAGTCGCAGCAACCGGACGTCGCGGTAGATGCGCTCCACCGGTACCTCGCGCATGTAGCCGCTGCCGCCGTGGATCTGAACGGCGAGATCGGCGACGTTGCCAGCCATTTCGGTGCAGAACACTTTCGCCGCCGACGGGGCGATCCGGCGGTCCTGCTCGGTGAGCCAGAGTCGGGCGGCCTCGCGGACGAGTGCACGACCGGCCATCACGCCGGTCTGCTGGTCGGCGATCATCGCCTGCACCAACTGGAAATTGCCGATTGGGGTGCCGCCCTGGGTGGCGGTCGCGGCGTAGTTCACGGATTCGTCCAAGGCCCGCTGCGCGGCACCCACGGCCAGCGCGGCGATGTGAATCCGCCCGCGGGCCAGCGACGTCATCGCGGCCCGATACCCGATGTCTTCACTGCCGCCGATCAGGGCGCTGTCCGAGACGCGGACGTCGGTGAAGCGCACGTCTGCGGTCCAGGCGCCTTCCTGCCCCATCTTGGCGTCCTTTGTGCCGACCTCGACGCCATCGGCGTCCGCGGGTACCAGGAAGACGGCGATGCCCGGCCCGTCGTCGTCAGCCGGTCGGGTTCGGGCGAAGACCACGAACAGATCGGCCACCGGAGCATTGGTGATGAACCGCTTCTCGCCGGAGATCAGCCAACCCGATCCGTCGCGAATTGCTTTGGTGCGCAACCCGGCCGGGTTTGATCCAGCACCCGGCTCGGTCAGCGCGAACGACGCGACTTTGCCCGACGCCAGCCCTTCCAGCCAGGCGGCCTTCTGTTCGTCGGTGCCGAAGCCGACCAGGACCTGGCCGGCGATGCCGTTGTTGGTGCCGAACATCGAGCGCAGCGCCAGCGAGGTGTAGCCCAGTTCCATCGCGAGCTCGACGTCCTGGGTGATATCGAGACCGAGCCCGCCCCACTCCTGCGGAATCGCGTACCCGAACAACCCCATCTCTTTGGCTTGGTCCCGAAGATCTTCTGGTACTTCGTCGTTGGCGAGAATCTCCGGCTCCCGCGGCACCACGACGGTACGCACGAACTGCCGGGTCTGCTTGAGGATCTGCTGGAAATCGTCGTCGTCGACGGCAGCAGTGGGCATGGGATCAACGCTCCTTCTCCGGCGAGGCGGGCGACTATCGGGAGCCACCCGGACCCTGATCATATATGAAATATGATGTGCGAAGATGTGGGGGTCAGTACTACACAAGGAGGACGGTGATCGTGTGTCGTTGTTGACCGGTCAGACCGCAGTCATCACCGGCGGAGCCCAGGGACTGGGTCTCGCCATCGCGCAGCGATTCGTCGACGAGGGCGCCCGCGTGGTGCTCGGCGACGTGAATCTCGAGGCGACCGAAGCGGCAGCCAAGCAGTTGGGCGGCGACGACGTCGCGATAGCGGTGCGCTGCGACGTGACATCCGGTGACGACGTCGACGCGCTGATCGGTGCGTCGATCGACGGCTTCGGTGCGCTCGACATCATGATCAACAATGCCGGCATCACCCGTGACGCTACGATGCGCAAGATGACCGAGGAGCAGTTCGACCAGGTGATCGCCGTGCATCTCAAGGGCACCTGGAACGGGCTGCGCAAAGCTGCGGCGGTGATGCGGGAGAACAAGCGCGGCTCGATCGTGAACATGTCGTCGATCTCCGGGAAGGTCGGCATGGTCGGCCAGACCAACTACTCGGCGGCCAAGGCCGGCATCGTCGGCATGACCAAGGCGGCATCGAAGGAACTCGCCCACCTCGGTGTGCGGGTCAACGCTATTCAGCCCGGGCTGATCAGGTCGGCGATGACCGAGGCCATGCCGCAACGGATTTGGGACTCGAAGGTCGCCGAGGTGCCGATGGGCCGCGCCGGTGAGCCCAGCGAGGTCGCCAGTGTCGCGTTGTTCCTGGCGTCGGATCTGTCGTCGTACATGACCGGAACCGTCCTCGAGGTGACGGGCGGAAGGCACCTGTGAGCACCCGCGAGGCCGTGATCTGCGAGCCCGTCCGGACCCCGATCGGGCGTTACGGCGGAATGTTCAAGTCGCAGAGTGCTGTTGAGCTGGGGGTGGCCGCGCTGACCGGGCTGCTCGAGCGCACCGGCATTCCGGCCGATGCGGTGCAGGATGTCATCCTCGGGCACTGCTACCCGAACAGCGAGGCGCCGGCGATCGGACGCGTCGTCGCGCTCGATTCCGGACTCCCGGTGACGGTGCCCGGCATGCAGGTCGATCGTCGCTGCGGGTCGGGACTGCAGGCCGTCATCCAGGCCTGCCTTCAGGTTGCCTCCGGCGACAACGACGTCGTCGTGGCCGGCGGTGCGGAGAGCATGAGCAACGTCGCGTTCTACTCCACCGATATGCGGTGGGGAGGTGCCCGCGGCGTTCAGGTGCACGACGGGTTGGCGCGCGGGCGCAGCACGGCCGGCGGCCGGCACTACCCGGTGCCCGGCGGAATGCTGGAAACCGCGGAAAATCTACGGCGCCAATACAACATCTCGCGCCAGGAACAGGACGAGCTTGCGGTGATGTCGCACCAGCGGGCGGTCGCCGCGCAGAAGGACGGCCTGCTGGCCGAGGAAATCGTTGCGGTCACCGTGCGCACCCGCCGCGGCGAAGACGTCATCGACGCCGACGAGCACCCGCGCGCCGACACCACCGTCGAGTCGTTGAGCAAGCTCAAACCCGTTCTGCTCAAGGATGATCCGTACGCGACGGTGACGGCGGGAAACGCCAGCGGCCAAAACGACGCGGCGTCCATGTGTCTGGTGACGACCCCGGAGCGCGCCGCGGAACTGGGCCTGACTCCGCTGGTGCGACTGGTGTCGTGGGCCGTCGCCGGCGTCGAGCCCAAGGTGATGGGCATCGGGCCGGTACCGGCCACCGAGCGTGCGCTGGCCAAAGCCGGTCTGCAGTTGAGCGACATCGATCTGATCGAACTCAACGAGGCATTCGCCGCGCAGGCTCTTGCCGTGATGCGGGAGTGGGACTTCAGCGCCGCCGATCTGGAACGGACGAACGTGCACGGCTCGGGAATCTCACTGGGCCACCCGGTGGGCGCCACCGGCGGCCGGATGCTGGCGACATTGGCCCGTGAACTCAACCGGCGCGACGCACGCTACGCGCTGGAAACCATGTGCATCGGTGGTGGGCAAGGCCTCGCCGCGGTCTTCGAGCGGGTCGGGCCGCAGTGAGCGCGCCGCTGGCTGACCTCACCGTCGTCGAAGTCTCCAGCTTTGTCGCCGCGCCGCTGTGCGGAATGACGTTGAGCCAGTTGGGCGCCGAGGTGATCCGCGTCGACCCGATCGGCGGCGCGTCCGACATCAACCGGTGGCCGTTGGCTTCCAGCGGTACGTCGATCTACTGGACCGGTCTGAATAAGGGCAAGCGGTCGGCGACCATCGATATGCGGTCGCCGGAGGGGCAGGATCTGGTCCAGCGGCTGATCGTCGAGGGTGACGGCATCGTGGTCACCAACGCTGCCGGCCTGCCCTGGCTGTCGTTCGACAAGCTGGCGGCGCAACGACCAGACGTGATTCACGTCCAGTTGTCCGGCCGTCACGACGGCTCAACGGCGGTGGACTACACCGTCAACGCGGCCACCGGTTATCCGTTGGTCACCGGGCCCGCCGACCATGCCGGCCCGATCAACCACGTGCTGCCGGCCTGGGATGTCTGCTGTGGCGTGTATGCCGCGCTGGCGATCGTCGCGGCGGTGCGTCGACGGGACCAGTCCGGAGTCGGCGCGCAGGTCAGCATCGCGCTCGAAGACGTCGCGCTGGCGACGGCAGGCAATCTGGGACTGCTGACCGAGCCTCAGGTGAACGGCGGTGCGGAACGCCAGCGTCTGGGCAACGCGATCTACGGCCAGTACGGCCAGGACTTCACCAGCCTTGACGGCGCGGCGTTCATGGTTGTGACCCTGACGAAGCGCCACTTTCGCGATCTCGTCGAGGTATCCGGTACTGGCGCAGCGGTTTCGGCGCTGGCCGAATCGCTCGGTGCGGATTTCGCGGACGAAGGCCAGCGTTACCGGTATCGCGACGTGCTCAGCGGACTGTTCCGGATCTGGTTCGCTGAGCACACGGCCGACGAGATCACCGCGGCGTTGTCGGCCACCAGCGTGTTGTTCGAGCGCTATCGGACCTTCGCGGAGACCGCCAAAGATGAACGCGTCACCGGCAATCCGTTGTTCTGCCGGCTGCATCAGGACGGCTTGGGCGACTACCTGGCCCCGGGGTTGCCGACCGTCTTCGACGGCAAGCACTTCGCCGGTGAACCCGCACCCACACTGGGCGGCGATACCGCCGACCTACTCAGCGCCCGTTTGGGGCTGAGCGCCGCCGACATCGCGCGTCTCAGCGACGCGAACACGATCGCCTGCTGACCGATAAGAAAGGCATCGCATGACGAAACTCGCCGAGACATACGGCTTGACCGAACTCCAGACCGAGATCATTGCCACGGTAAGGCAATTCGTCGAAAAGGAAGTGATCCCGAACGCGCCGGAGCTCGAGCGCACCGACACCTATCCGCAGGCGATCGTCGACCAGATGCGGGAGATGGGTCTGTTCGGCCTGATGATCCCGCAGGAGTACTGCGGACTGGGCGAGTCGCTGCTGACCTATGCCCTGTGCGTCGAAGAACTGGCCCGCGGCTGGATGAGCATCTCGGGAGTGCTCAACACCCACTTCATCGTCGCCTACATGCTGCGTCAGCACGGCACCGACGCGCAGAAGCAACGCTTCCTGCCGCGGATGGCCGTCGGTGAGGTTCGCGGCTCGTTTTCGATGTCGGAGCCGGAGTTGGGTTCTGACGTCGCCGCGATTCGCACTCGCGCCACCCGCGGTAGCGACGGCGACTACACCATCAATGGCCAGAAGATGTGGCTGACCAACGGTGCCAGCTCGAGTTTGGTTGCGGTGCTTGTCCGCACCGACGAGGGTGCCGAGGCGCCGCACCGCAACCTGACCGCCTTTCTCATCGAGAAGCCGACTGGTTTCGGGGAGGTGGCACCCGGTCTGTTGATACCGGGCAAGATCGACAAGCTGGGCTACAAGGGAATCGACACCACGGAGCTCATCTTCGACGGGTACGCCGCGAGCGCCGATGACGTGCTGGGCGGTGTGCCGGGTCAAGGTTTCTACCAGATGATGGACGGCATCGAGGTCGGGCGGGTCAACGTGTCGGCCCGGGCCGTCGGGGTGGCGCTACGCGCATTCGAGCTTGCCGCACGTTATGCTCAGCAGCGCCACACCTTTGGCAAGCCGATCGCCGAACACCAGGCCATTGCCTTCCAAATCGCAGAGATGGCAACAAAAGTCGAGGCGGCCCATCTGATGATGGTCAACGCGGCACGGCTCAAGGATTCCGGTGAACGCAACGACGTCGCCGCCGGGATGGCGAAATATCTGGCCAGTGAATTCTGCTCGGAGGTCACCCAACAGAGCTTCCGCATCCACGGCGGCTACGGCTACTCCAAGGAATACGAAATCGAACGGCTGATGCGCGACGCGCCGTTCCTGCTCATCGGCGAAGGAACCAGCGAGATACAGAAGTCGATCATCAGCAAACGGCTGCTTGCCGAGTACCGGATCTGACCATGAGCGTGCCGGATTTCGCCGCGCGACCACAACTCTCGGAAGACGTTGCGCGATATGTCCGTAAGCGGATCTTCGACGGCACCTACTCCGCCGGAGAGTACGTCCGTCTCGATCAGTTGGCCGCCGAACTCGGGATCAGCGTGACCCCGGTGCGGGAGGCGTTGTTCGAACTACGCGCCGAGGGGTTGCTGGCCCAGCAACCACGGCGCGGCTTCGTGGTGTTGCCGGTGACCGGGCGCGATCTCGCCGATGTCGCCAATCTGCAGGCGCATGTGGGCGGCGAACTCGCCGCCCGGGCAGCCGACAACATCGACGACGATCAGCTGCGCGAGCTCAAAGCGATCCAAGCGCAGCTCGAGCAGGCCTACGCCGGCAACGACATCGAACGGACAGTTCGGCTCAATCACGAGTTCCACCGGGCGATCAACGTGGCCGCTGCGTCGCCGAAGCTCGCCCAGATGATGTCGCAGATCACCCGCTATGCACCGGAATCCGTCTTTCCGGTCATCACCGGCTGGCCCGCCCAATCGATCAAAGATCACCGGCGGGTGCTGACGGCGTTGGGTAAGCGCGACGGCGAGTCGGCGCGCAGGGCGATGTCCGAGCATCTGGCTGCCGGCGCGGTTCCGTTGATCGACCATCTCGTCGAGCACGGCGTCGTCGACGCGGACGACGGTGCGTCCTGACAACCCCCTGCCGCCATCTGTTGTCCCGCACCCGCGCATGGGCATACGCTGCCATCGGGGTGGGCGACAATTGGAGAAGGAAGACATGCCCCCAGTGCTCGCATCTCGCGCTTCTGCGTTAGCGGTTGTCTGTGTGGCGGGAATTGCGCTTGCTCCACCCGCCATCGCCGATCCGATGGACCCGATCCCCGGCAACGGCGTCTTCGTTGTCGGGCCCGATATCGCTCCCGGCCTGTACCGCACGGCTGGGTCGGGGTCGACGTTCGGGGTATGGATCAACAATGTGCCCACGCAAGACTCGATGTGCGCGTGGTTCACCTACAGCACGCCCGATGCGAACAAGGAGCACGTCTTGCAGACGAATATGTCTGTCGGCCCGATGTTCGCGAACATCAACTCGTCGGTGAAGGCCTTCGAGTCACGGAACTGTCAACCCTGGACGCGCGTGCCTTAAGGCCGGCCCGCCTCGATCAGCATGTCCCGCAGGCGGCGGACGTCGACCTTGCCGGTGCCCCCACGGGGAACGTCGTCGTCGGACCCGAGCATCAGCCACACCGTCGGAACTTTGAACGCGCTCAACAGTGCTCGCGCTGAACTCCGCAACTCCTCGGCTGCCGGCGTGCGCGCGCTACACACCACCGCCACGCCCACGCGTTCGCCCGATGTGCCGGGAACGTTGGTCACGAATGCGTTCTCGACGCCGTCGATGGTGCGCAGCGCCCGCTCGACCTCGCCGGGATAGACGGTCGCGCCGCTGACTTTGAACATGTCGTCGGATCGGCCGTGGTAGAACAGGAAACCGTCGTCGTCGAGCCGGCCGAGGTCACCGGTCGGGTAAAAGCCGTCGGCGGTGAAGACGTCCTCGCGCGTGCGTCGGCATATTCCGCGCAGGGTGTGCGGCCCCCGAATCTCGATCATCCCAACGGTTTCCGCCGGAACCGGCCGTCCGCTGTCGGGGTCGGTGATTCGGACCTCCGTGCCGGGAAACGGCTTGCCGCAGCTGCCCCAGGCCGAGTGTGGCATGTCGGTGTCGGCGGGATAGCCGCAGTACGGTCCGAACGCCTCGGTCATGCCGAACAGTGTTGCCCGGGAGCCGGGTTGAGCGCGCCGGCCGACTGGCAGCAAGGCGTCGAGACTGCCGGGACGCAGCGCCGACAGGTCAGTCTCGGTACGGGACGGGTGACGCGCCAACGCTTCGGCCTGATCGGGCCAGCCCCGAAACAGCGTCACCCGCTCGCGCTCCAGCAGGCGCAGCGTGGTGTCCGGTTGCGGGATCTCCTCGGTCACCAGGGTGGCGCCGGCCACCAGCGCCGACAGCACGCCGCTGCCGAAACCGCCCACCCAGAAAAACGGCATCGGTAGGTACAGCCGCGTCTCGGAATCGATGCAGCGGCTTGCCAAGCCGGATCGGACGGCGCCCAACGCGCTGCCGTGCGAATGCACCACCCCCTTGGGCGCTCCGCTGCTGCCGGAGGTGAACATGATGACCATCGGATCGCTGGGTGTCACCGTCGCGGCCACCGCGTCGACAGTGGACACCCCCGGTGACTTCGGCAGCTGATCGGCCGGCCAAACCTGGCGCAGTGCGGGAAGTTCGGGACAGTGCAGCGGTGCTGTCGGATCGTCGACATCGAGAACTGACCGGAGGTCATCGACGTAACGATGGCCGCGGAATTCCTCGACGGTGATCAGGAACTGCACCGACGCGGTTCGCAGTTGGGCGACGAGCTCCGGCGCCCGCAACAGCGTGCTGAGCGGAACCAGTACCGCCCCGATACGGGTGAGCGCAATCGCGATCTGCACCCATCGGACACCGTTGGGCATGACGAGCCCGACCCTGGTGCCTTTGCTGACCCCGGCGTCGATGAATGCTGAAGCAAGATCGGCTGTGCTGCAATCGAGTTCGCGATAGCCGAGTCGGCAGTCGGAATCGATCACCATCGGCTTGGCCGAATGCGCACCGGCGTGAAGCCTCACCAGATCGTCGACGGTGTCAGGCATCGAAGAACGTCGCCAACTTCTGCCGGTTCACTTTGCCGCTCGCCAGCAACGGAATATCGGCGTTCGGTACGACCGCGAATCGCTTGGGGATCTTGTACGCCGACAGTTCGGCAGTGAGCCGGCGACGCAGCGTGGCCTCGTCGAAGTCGGCCACGTCGTCCATCGCGATGACGGCCGCGACCATCTCACCGCGGTCGGGGTCGGCGATGCCGACCACATGCGCGACGACACCGTCGGTGACTTTTGCGATCGCCTGCTCGACTTCGCTCGGAGACACGTTGGCGCCGGCTGTCTTGATCATCGAACCGCGCCGGCCGAGGTAGTAGACAAACCCGTCACTGTCGATGGCGGCCAGGTCGCCGGTATGAAACCAGCCGTCGGGGTCGAAACTGTCTTCACGGCTTCGCTTGTAGTACCGCTGCATCAGGCACGGGCCGCGGATGCACAGCTCTCCGCGTGCGCCGTCCTCGACCGGCTTCCTAGTGTCCGGGTCGATGATCTTGGCTGCCAACCCCGGTGCCGGTTTGCCGAATGATCCACGTCGATGCTCGGGTTGGTCGCTCTCATCGGCGCTGATCAGTACCACGCTGCCGGCTTCGGTCAGCCCGAGCATGTTGTGTCGCAACTCCGGGTCCGCCGGCCGCGCTTCGGGAGCCATGACGGGGTAGAGGTTGCCCCGGCGCATCGACGACAGGTCGCGACTGGGGAAACTCGGGTGCTGCGCCAAACGCGCGATGCCGGCGGCGAAACCGTTGGTCAGCGTGGGCTTCTCGGCCTCCAGCAGATCGAGCGTCCGGCCCGGGTCCTCGGCGTTTGAGCACACCAGTGTCGACCCGGCGATCAACGTGGCGAGCAACGCGAACGCGAAGCCGCCGATCCAGAAGAACGGTGAGTTGCAGAACAGCGTCTCGGCGGCGGTAAGCTTGCGGACCTTGTTCAGGTTTCGCTGGTGATTGAGCAGCGCAGCGTGGGTGTGCACCACTCCCTTGGGGGTACTCGTTGTGCCGGAGGTGTAGATGATCGCCAGCGGGTCGGAGCCGTCGACATCGTCCTGCATCGCCACCAGCAGCGCCTCGCTGACCGCCCCGGCGGGCTGGTTTTCGAACAGGACATGACGCAATTGCGGTGCGGCAGCATCGAAAAACCGATCGCCGGAGCCGACGCGTGAACCCGGCAACGCATCGGCCAGCCGTTGACGATAGTCGTGGGATCGGTACGACGTCGCGGCCAGAAGGATCACGGTGTCGCTGTCGAACAGCTGCTCACGCAATTCCCGCGCGGTGCAGAACGTGGAGAACGGGACGACCACGGCTCCGATCCGCGCTGCGGCGAGCGTGCCGACGACAAACGCGACACCGTTGGGGTACAGCAGTCCGACGTGGCTGCCTTTGCCCGCGCCCAGACCGACCAACTGACGCGCCAACAACGTTGAGCGACGGTCGGCTTCGGCGTAGCTGACGCGGTCGTCGTCGCAGACCAGCAGCGGATGCTCGCCTCGTCGGATCGCCTGGTCGCGCAGTATTTCACCGACGGTCGGCGATTCACGCATGGTCACCCTGCACGGCAGCGACGCTGTCACTGAAGTAGCCGCGGACCGCACTCAGATCAGGCTTGCCGGACGGAGTTCTGGGCAGTTCTGGAACGATGACGATTTCGGTGGGAATCTCGTAGCGCGCCAACCGAGTCCGCAGGTAGTCGATCAGCGCGGGCGGATCTGTCGGTTCTCGGACTTCCACCATCGCCACCGGTGTCTCGCCGAGCCGGTCGTCGCGGCGCCCGACGACAGCGGCACCCGCGACAGCGGGATGGCTTTCCAGGGCGTTGCGTACATCGTCGGGCATGATTTTGAAGCCGCCGCGGATGATCGCCTGGTCTGCGCGGCCGACGATCCACAGGAACCCATCGGCGTCGATGCGGGCCATGTCCGTGGTGCGCATCCAGCCCGCGGAAGGACCGAGCTGCGCCGGCTTCACCTCGAGCAGCCCGATCCGGTTGGCTTCCAGCGGATTGCCGTCGTCACCGACCACGCGCAGGCCCGCACCCGGATTGGCCCGTCCGACGCTGCCGCGTTTGGCGTGCCAATGCTCTCGGTAATCGGGCAACGTCCAGCCGGCGACCCCTCCGCCGAATTCTGTTGCGGCATAGGAGGTCAACACCGGGATGCCGTATTTCTCAGTGAACGCGTCGGAATCCTCCGGTGACAGCGGCGCGGTGCCGGACGTCACGACCCTGATGCCTGCCAGGTCGTCACGAGACAGTTCGGAATGCAGCACCATCCGCAATGCGGTCGGCACCAGCGACACCGCGCGGGGCCGGTGGGTGCGGACCGCTGCGGCCCAGCTGTCGAGTTCGAATCGTTCCAGCAACACGAACGGTCGCGCCTCGGCGACACACTGCAGGATCCGGAACACCCCGCCGATGTGGACGAGCGGTGAGTTCACGATCGCAACGCCGCGGCGTAACTCCGTCGGCGCCGACGCTTTGTTAGCCTCGGGCCCCATCACGCTGTGCGCGAGCATGTCGTAGCTGAGGTCCACCCGCTTGGGCGGTCCGGTCGTGCCGCTGGTCAACATCCGCACGGCGACTCCAGGCCGCTCTGAATGAGAAAGCCTGGCTGCGCGCACCTTTGGCTCGGCAGCTAGTCCGTCGATGGATACCGTCGTCACGTCGGGTATCTGGCCGAGCATGGCGAGGTCATCCGCCTCGCCGATGATCAGGGGAAGCGCGAGCTCACTCAGATCCGCCTTGAGGCGTTCGTCGCCGCGCGCCGGGTTGATGACGACGACCGTCGCGCCGCAGCGCAGCACACCGAGCAACGAGGCGACCTGCGCGGGGCGGTTGCGGAGCAGGATGCCCACTTCGGGTCGGCTGTCACCGACGAGCCGCGCGATCCGGGTCGCCAATTGGTCGAGCTCTCCCCATGACACCCAACGCCGGTCGTATTCCAGCGCCGGTGATTCGGGCTGCAGGCGCAGAACGTGGTCGATGCGTTGGCTGAGCCGGTGCCTGGACATCGAGGTCATCGGATTTTTGGATCCGGTGCGCGGCCACCGCCTCGGGCCGCGAGTTCGGCGGTGCCGATTGGATTTCCGAGCCGGGTATAGATCAGACCCTGATCCAGCGCGGCGCGGTAAGGCTTGTCCAACGACTCCCAGATTGCCTTCACCGTGCCCTGGGTCGCCGACGGCGGCTTGGCCGCGATGGTCGCCGCGATCTCGTGCGCGCGTCCCCACAGGCGCTCCGGCGAAACGACTTCGGAGACCAAACCGATACGCAGTGCCGTCTCGGCGCTGACCCGCTCATCGTTGCCCATCAACGCAATTCGCAGCGATTCACCCAGGCCGATGCGACGCATCAACCCGACCGGCTCGAGAGCGCACACCAGCCCGGCCGATACATGGGAATCGAAGAACGTGGCGTCGGTGGAGCAGATGACGACATCGGACTCGTTGATGAAGTAGAACGCGCCCGCTGTGCACATGCCTTGCACGGCGCACACCACCGGCTTCCACATCTTCTGCCACTTCGGACTGAGCGCCTCGCCGGGATCTTCGTGATTCCAGATGTTTTCGGGCTGACCGTATGGCGTCTTGACGTCGAGGCCCGCGCTGAACGCCCGACTGCCCGCGGCTCGCAGAACGATCGCATTGACGGAGTCGTCCGCCTTGACGAGTCGCCACGCCTGCGCCATCTCCTCGCACATCGTTCGGTTGAACGCGTTGAGTTGATCGGGGCGGTTCAATGTGATGGTGGCAATCCGGTCCCCGCTGTCCACCGCGAGTTCGATGGTCTGGAAAGTCATCGACACCGCCATTCCGGTGGCCGCTTTTCGACGAACGCCTTGGGGCCCTCGAGCGAGTCCTCGGTGTGCAGGTTCCGTTCGCGGAACGACTCTGCCAGCATCTCGGCTTCGTGCAGTGGCAGGTCCAACCCCTTGAGGATGGCCAGTCTGGTGCCCCGTACGGCAAGCGGCGCATTCGAGTTGACGATGTCGGCGATCTCGTGGGCGCGCTCCAGCAGGCGGTCGTGGTCGACGATCTCGCTGATCATGCCGAGCTCGTATGCCCTTTGCGCGCTGAGCCGTTCGTGCTTGCCCATCAGCGCCATCCGCAGTGCGATCGAACGCGGCAGCACCCGGGCCACTCGGACCAGCTCGCGCGCGGCGACCAGTCCGATGCTGACGTGCGGATCGAAGAATGTCGCCTTGTCGGACGCGATGACGATGTCGCCGGTGGTGACCCAGTCGAGGCCAGCGCCACAACATAATCCGTTGATCGCGGCGAGCACCGGTTTGGCCATCGTTCGGAACGGCGGTGTGCCCTCTTGCGGCGCCTCCCATTGCTCATAGCTGGACAGGTACGGGCGTTCGTTGATCACCTTGCCGTCGCCGGGAATCGCCTTGACGTCAGCGCCGGTGCAGAAAGCCCGCCCGGTGCCGGTGACGATGAGAAGCCATACCGCGTCGTCGTTTTCAGCCTCGTGATATGCGTTGCGCAGCTCGGTGACCATATGAGGGCTCAGCGCGTTGAGGGCGTCGGGCCGATTCAGGGTGATGGTGGCCTTGTGTCCGTCGACTTCGTATTTGATGGTGTCGTATGACGGTGCGGACATCACGATTCCCCTTTGCTGTTATTCATCGGCCGCGAAATTCTGGCGGGCGGCGCTCCCGGAACGCAGCAAGGCCCTCTTTGAAATCACTTGTCCTGCAAGATAGTTCTACATCGAAGAGCTCCTGCGTCATCGACTGGTTCAACGTCGCATGCTGGCCGTAGTTGATCGCCTGCTTGGCCAGTCCCAGTGCCACCGTCGGTCCGTTGGCCAGGCGGATCAATAGCGCCTCGGTCGCCCGGTCCAAGTCGGCCGGCTCGACGGACTGATGGATCAGGCCCCAGTTGGCCGCGTCGACGGCGCTCACTTTGTCGCCGAGCAACAGCATCTGCTTGGCTCGGGTCAGCCCGACCAATCGGGGGAGTAGCCAGGTCGAGCCGGAGTCGGGGCTGAATCCACGCGCGGCGAAGGGTTCCCAGAACTCGGCGTCAGCGGCGGCGACGGTGAAGTCGGCCACCAGCGCCAGATTGCAGCCCAGCCCGACCGCGAACCCGCGCACGCTGCAGACCACCGGCAACTGGATGTGGTGAATCAACTCGATCACCCGGTGGGCGCCGTGGGGTAGACGCCGCAGGACGTCGCCGGTGCGGGGCCGTTGATCGCTGCTGTTGTTGGTGGCGACCCAGTCAGCGCCCGAGCAGAAATCGTCGCCGGCGCCTTGGATGAGGATTACCCGCAGCGCGTCGTCGGTTGCTGCTCTGCTCAACTCGGCGACCAAGCTCTCGATCATGCTGTGGTTCAGCGCATTACGGTGTGACGGGCGGTCGAGCGTGAGCCGCAGGATCGCGCCGTCGCGGCTCGCGACGAGCGAGCCGTCCACCGCCGCGGAGTCCACGTCCTGACTCACTGTCGAATCTGCCCTTCCCTGCCGATACAGATACCCCTACAGTAGGCAATACGAGTTCTGCACTGTATAACTTAGCAAGGAAAGCGGCGTTACGGAACAGGGCGTCGGGAAGAGGTCGGATGGGCGAACGCCACACGGCGCGGTTCGGCGAGGCGCCGCTGCCCCAAATTGTCGAGGCGGCCGGTGCAATGCGCCGCCTCAGCTCGTTGCTGCTGTCGTTGGAGCAGCCGCACCCGACGGTCGACGCGATGCTCGCACAGATCGGCGCGTGGGAGCGCGAACTCAGCGTGGCGGTGCCGCCGGACAGCACCCCACGGATCGGTGACGAGGCAAGCTGTCGTGTCTACCTCGATCACGCGACGGACATCGGCGCGTTCAACCCGTGCTTTCCGGAATATCGCTTCGACCGGATCGATGGCGAAACCGCGTCCGGGAGTGTCGCCTTCCCACTTGTCTTCGAAGGCCCGCCGGGACTGGTGCACGGTGGTTTCCTGGCGGTCTTCTTCGACTGCGTGATGCAGCATCAGAACTGCGTTGTCGGGCTGTCCGGCAAGACCCGTTCGCTGCAGGTCACCTTCCATCGTCCGACGCCGGTGCTGACCGAATTGCGTTTCGAGATCTCCCGCAGCGAGGTCGACCGTGGGATTGCGTCGACAGCCCGATTACTGCGCGACGGTGAACTGCTGTGCATCGGCGAAACCACGACGCTGGCACTGCCCCCCGAGAAGTTGACGGGCCATCGTCTGGGCAAGCGACGAGCCGAGACGAGCTGACGTGGCACCGCAGCGCTTCCGCCAACCGCGCGTCGCCGAGATCGTGGCGTCGAAACTGCGGGATGACATTCTGTCGGGCCGCCTGAAAGAGGGCGATGTTCTTCCCTCGCAGGAAAGCCTTTTCGGTGAATTCGGAGTCAGCCCGCCGGCGCTGCGCGAGGCGATCCACATCCTGGAGACCGACGGGCTGATCTCGGTCCGTCGCGGTAACGTCGGCGGCGCGGTCGTCCAGCACCCGACGGCCGAGCGGACCGCGCACATGATCAGCATGGTGTTGCAATCTCGGGCCGCCACGCCGGTCGACGTCAGCGAGGCGCTCTTGCACCTCGAGCCGATCTGCGCGGGGATGTGCGCCGCGCGAGATGACCGGATGACCGAAGTCGTCCCCTATCTGCAGGCCGAGATCGATCTGCAGACAACCCAATTCGATGACGATTCGCAGTATGTGCCGAACGCCCGCCGGTTTCACGAGACCTTGGTCTCGCGTTGCGGCAACGAGCCGATGATCTTGTTGATCGGGTCGCTGGAGTTGATCTGGTCGGCGCACGAGTCCTCGGTCTGGAACGGCCACGGCGAACCAGCCCCGATGGTGGACAAGACAAAGCGAGCGGCCTTGCGTGACCATCAGCGGCTGCTCGACGCGATCTGCGACGGCAACGCCGGCAAGGCGGTCCGGCTGGCTCAAGACCACCTCGCGGCGGCGCGGCGCAACACCCTTGCCTTCGCCGGCAACCAGACCATCGAGGCCAAGCTGATGTCAGACGTCGGGCCGCGACTGGTTCCGCGCTCGGTGTCCAACGGCGGGCACACAACAGGAGGGGGTCCGGCAGATGACGGTCTCAGATAGCGGCGACGATCGCGTTCTTTTCCACATCGATCCGGAAAAGCGGATCGCGACAATAACGTTAAACAATCCCAAACAACGCAATTCCTACGATGCGACGATGCGCGACGCAGTCGCCCGGTGTCTGGATCATGTCGCCGAGGACGACGATCTGACCGTCGTCATGCTACGCGGAGCGGATGGCGTATTCAGCACCGGCGCCGACATGAACAATGCTTACGGTTGGTACGGCGAGCGCAGTCCCGAGGGGCCGGCCAAGACGCGTCCCAGTCAGCGCCGACGGCTCACGGTCGACCGCAAGTCGTTCAGCTTCTACCACAACCTGATGGGCTTCCCGAAGGTCACCGTGGGTGAGATCAGCGGCTACGCGCTCGGCGGTGGCTTCGAGATCGCGCTGATGACAGACATTTCCGTCATCGCGCGCAATACCAAGGTCGGCATGCCGGCTACCCGATTCCTGGGACCCGCGCTGGGCAGCCTGCATATGTTCTTCCATCGACTGGGGCCGGTGCTGGCACGACGCCTGCTGTTGACGGGTGACATCATCGAGGCCGCCACGATCGAACACCTCGGAATCTTCACGGAGACTTGCGATCCCGGCCACGAAGCGGCCCGGGCGCAATTCTGGGCGGAGAAGGCGGCCAAGATGCCGGCCGACGGTATCGTCATCGCCAAGGAGGCATTTCGGCTCGTCGAGCAGAGCCAGGCGTACCAGGGCGAAGAGGTTGCGAGCTATCTATTTCACGCTTTCGGCACGAATCTGCAGTTTGCGCCGGGGGAGTTCAACTTCGTCAAGACCCGGGCGCAGCACGGCACGAAGGAGGCCTTCCGGCTGCGCGACGAGCACTTCACTGTGCCGGAGCCGCCATCGAGCTGAGCTATCGGGAAGTCTTGCGTGGCCGGGCTGACGTCGACTTACGTTGATGGCCAGTCGACTTCGAGCCCTGCTCGATCAGTCGAGTGGCGTGGTCGAGAATGCAATCCAGGCCGTATTCGAAATTGTTGTCGTCGGCGGCGCCGATGTGACGGCCCTTCGTCGTCATCCGTGCCAGCAGCGGGGTGGTCTTGGCGTCGATGACCATCGTGTCTTCGATCGTGCGCCCACCGTTCTCGGTCGCCTGGTTTTTCTCCTGGAGGCGATGCAGCACGACTGAGCCCCGAACGTGTACCGAGACTGCGGAGTACGTGTCGAAGGCCTCTTCCGGTGACAGTCCCGCCTCGACGAGGCCGGCGATGGCTTTTTCGATCTCCTGAACCCCGACCTTGGCTGCGCGCGGGCTCAGTGCTGACCTGATCAGAATCAGATCGCACAGAATTGGGTTGCCCATGAACGTTTTTCGCATCGAGCGGGCGTGATTGCGCAGTGTTTCGCGCCAATCGCTGGCCTCCACGTAGGGGGTTGCGAAGACGTACTTGCGCAGCGCCCGATCGGTCATCGCGTTGAGAAGATCGTCCTTTCTGCGGAAGTACCAGTAGATGCTCGTCACTCCGACACCGAGGTGCTTGCCGAGCAACGGCATGCTCAGGTTGTCGATCGAGACCTGCTCCGCGAGTTCGAACGCGCCGCTGATGATGTCGTCGGGGTTGATGGATCCACGTTCACGCCGCTGACGCTTCTCCGCGGTTGCTTGCTTGGCCACTGCGGGCACCTCCATCACGTTCGACGCTTCGCGGCCGACGGGTTCGAATCTACCGTCACCTGCCGGTTGATCTGCAGTTACGCAGCCGTGTCGCCCACGCCGCTTGTTACTGTAATACCTATCGTAGGCTTTTTGGTACGTGCGCCCGCAAGCGAAGCTCGAGCCGCACGGACCGACGAACGCCGGCGCGACACACTCCGGGCATTCGACTCGTCTACCGCGGACAGGCCTTCCCGGCGAAATCGGTTCACTCGTAGGGATTTTGGCGCATCGGCGCAACGGTGGCTCCGGCCTCGCCCAACCCTACGATTTTGGCCGCTCGGACGGCGCAAAACAGCGTCCGACGACGATTGCAGAATGCGGTACCGATAGGTATACAGTATGCGTACACGCATCGCCGGAGTCGCCGCCTGTGCTCGAGGAGGAGTGGGACACATGAATACCGCTGACCACCTCGTCGCCGACTCAGAAGAGGGCCACGCGGTGCTCTACGAGGTCACCCCGAGCGGTGTTGCGATCATGACCCTCAACCGGCCGGACCGGCTCAACACCTGGGGCGGTGACATTGCGACCGCTTTCTACGCGGGGTTGGACCGCGCCGAAGACGACCCGGCCGTTCGGGTGATCGTGTTGACCGGTCGCGGCAAGGCATTCTGCGCCGGCGCCCAACTCGGTTCGATGGGCAATGTCGCGCAGTCGATCGAGAAAACCGACGAACGCAAGCTGGCCAGCCTGGTCGGCGAACGTCAGCCCTACTACCTGACCTCGCTGTCGAAACCGGTCGTAGCGGCCATCAACGGATCATGCGTCGGGATCGGTCTCACCCAGGCGCTGATGTGCGACGTCCGATTCGCTGCGGACGGTGCGAAGTTCGCGGCGTCGTTCGCCCGGCGCGGGCTGATCGCGGAATACGGCGTCTCGTGGATACTGCCGCGGCTGACCGGTTGGGGTGTCGCACTCGACCTGTTGTTGAGCGGGCGTACTTTCCTCGCCGACGAGGCTGCCGAGCTCGGGCTGGTCAAAGAAGTCGTGCCACCCGAGCAGCTGATGAAGCGCGCGATGGACTATGCCGAGGACATCGCCCAGCACTGCTCGCCGGCATCGATGGCCGTGATCAAACGGCAGGCCTACGGCGACGCAATGCGCGAAATCGCCGACGCAAGTTCACGATCGGATGCCCTGCTGCAGGAGTCGCTGCGGCGTCCCGACGTGATCGAAGGCGTCACCAGCTTCCTCGAGAAGCGAGCTCCAAGCTTTCCCGGTCTGAGTGCCTCGGCGCTCACCACCGACGAATCGTGCAGTACCGGAAAGGATCACCATGGGGAACCTGGGCTATAAGGCGATCGATGTCGACAATCACTACTACGAGCCGCTGGACGCGTTCACCCGGCATCTGGACAAGAAGTTCCGCAGGCGCGGTGTGCAGATCTTCAGCGACGGCAGGCACACCCAGGCGGTGATCGGAGACCGGGTGAACCGGTTCGTACCCAACCCGACATTCGATCCGATCATCGTGCCGGGCTGCCTCGATCTGTTGTTCCGCGGCGAGATCCCAGACGGTGTCGATCCCGCGTCGCTGATGAAGGTCGAGCGGCTCGAGCAGCACCCCGAGTACCAGAACCGCGATGCCCGTATCACCGTGATGGACACCCAGGGCATCGAAACGGTATTCATGTTGCCGACATTCGCGTGCGGCGTCGAGGAAGCCCTCAAGCACGACGTCGAGGCGACCATGGCGTCGATCCACGCGTTCAACTTGTGGCTCGACGAGGATTGGGGTTTCGACCGGCCCGACCACCGGATCATCGCCGCGCCGATCGTGTCGCTGGCCGACCCGGCCAAAGCTCTCGACGAACTGGAGTTCGTGTTGGCCCGCGGCGCCAAGCTGGTATTGGTGCGCCCGGCGCCGGTGCCGGGTGTGCTCAAGCCCCGGTCGTTGGGCGACCCCCTGCACGATCCGGTGTGGGCCGCGTTGGCCGAGGCGGGGGTTCCGGTGGGCTTCCACCTGAGCGACAGCGGTTACCTGCAGATCGCCGGAATGTGGGGCGGAAAGTCCACATTCGAGGCCTTCGGCGGCTCGAATCCGCTGGATCAGATACTCGTCGACGACCGCGCGATCCACGACACGATGGCGTCGATGATCGCGCACGGCGTGTTCACCCGTCACCCGCAACTCAAAGCGGTCAGCATCGAGAACGGCTCCTACTTCGTTCATCGCTTGGTCAAACGGCTGAAGAAAGCGGCCAACAACCATCCGAACCTCTTCCCGGTGGATCCGGTGGACCAACTGCGCACCAATGTCTGGATCGCGCCGTACTACGAGGACGACCTGCCTGAGCTGGCGTCGGTCATCGGTGTCGACAAGATCCTGTTCGGATCGGACTGGCCGCATGGCGAAGGGTTGGAGAACCCGGTGTCGTTCACCGAGGAACTGGTCGGCTTCAGTGCTGCCGACATCCGGAAGGTCATGCGCGACAATGCGTTAGACCTCTTGGGCGTCAAAGTCGGCTCGGCCGCGTGAGCGCTGAAGGCCGCGCGGACCCATGAGCGAGTGGACCATAGGTGCGGTCTTGGATGTGATCGCCGAGGTCATTCCCGACCGCGCGGTCACCGTCTGCGGTGACCGTCGCCGTACGTTCCGCGAAACCTCGGACCGCACCCGTCGGCTCGCAAACTATCTCGCGGCCAACGGCTTCGGGGCTCACGAGGAACGGGCGAACTTAGAGAACTGGGAATGCGGTCAGGACCGCGTCGCCTTGCTCATGCACAACGACCTCTACGCCGACATGGTCATCGGTTGCCTCAAGGCCCGCACCGTTCCGGTGAACGTCAACTACAACTATGCGCCGCGCGAAGTCCGGGAATTGCTCGACTATGTGCGGCCGCGTGCCGTCATCTACCACAAGTCGCTCGGCGCGAAGTTCGCCGACGTGCTCCCGCCGGACAGCGCCGATCTGCTGCTGTCGGTTGACGACGGCAGCACGGCACCGGAACTGCCGGGTGCGGTGTCCCTGGATGACGCTCTGTCACAGGGGGGTACCGATCAGAACGTGACCGCGTCACCGGATGATCTGCTGATGATCTGCACCGGGGGCACCACCGGTCGGCCCAAGGGTGTGCTCTGGCGCCAATCCGACATGTACGTCTCGTCGATGGTCGGTGCCGACCACGATTCGGCCCAGGAGATCCGCGACAAGGTAAGCCGTGTAGCCGGATCGCCGTGGTTCGCCGTGTCACCGCTGATGCACGCCGCCGGCATGTGGACGGCGTTCTCTGCGATCATGGCCGGCCTCACCGTGGTGTTGTACGACACCAGCAAGCGACTCGATCCACGGTCGGTGTGGGAGACGGCAGAGCGTGAGGGCGTGGCGATGATGACGATGGTCGGCGACGCCTACGCCGCACCGCTGGTCGCCGAGTTGCAACGGGGCAGCTATGACCTGTCGTCGCTGGCGATGATCGGCACCGGCGGGGCTGCGACGAATCCGAAATATCAAGCGGCTCTTCTGGAGCTGTTGCCACAGCTCACCCTGATCAATGGTTTCGGGTCGTCGGAGACCGGCAACATGGGATTCGGGCACAGTCGCAGCGACAGCCGAACCGACACGTTCACTCTGCGTGAGGGCGGCCTGGTGCTTGCCGAGGACTACCGTCGTTTTCTCATCCCCGGCGAGAACGAGGTCGGCTGGGTCGCCAGGGAGGGACGAATTCCACTGGGGTATCTCAACGATCCCGACGCCACCCGCAAGACTTTTCCGGTGATCGACGGCAAGCGCGTGGTGATCTCCGGCGACCGCGCCAGCCTGGAGGACGACGGGACGCTGCGGCTCTACGGCCGTGATTCGCTGGTGGTCAACACCGGCGGAGAAAAGGTGTTCGTCGAAGAGGTCGAAGAGATCTTGCGCGCGCATCCGGCGATCGCCGACGCGCTGGCGGTGGGCCGCCCCAGCGAACGGTGGGGTGAGGAAATCGTGGCGCTGGTACAACTGCGCGAAGGAGCCGTCGTGGATCGCGAACTGCTGCATACGCATTGCACGTCGCACCTGGCCCGGTTCAAGGCGCCCAAGGTTTACGTCTTCGTGGAGCAGGTTCATCGCCTGGGCAACGGCAAGGCCGACTACCGCTGGGCGAAACGTCACGCGACAGAAAAGGCGCCGATGTCGACATGAACGTCCAACACGTGATCGATTGCCTCGTCAACGTGCACTTCGGCGAGACCGAGAAGCAGCCCACGTGGATGCTCAAGGTGCGCGACGACTACTTCAAGGGCCCGGATTCGATGTTCGCTCCGGTCGACTTGTCCGAGCTGCTCGAAGAGATGGACGAGCAGGGTGTGCGCAGGGCCATCCTGATGGATAATCTCGCGAAACCGTCGGTCACCGCCCGCAAATTCGTCGAGGCCAAGCCGGACCGCTTTGCGCTCGCCATGGGTGGCGTCAACCTCTTGCGACCGATGCCGTCGTTGCGCGAACTCGGCGCTGTCGTCAACGATCTTCCGGTTGCCTACGCCGTTGTGGGACCGAGCTTCTGGGGCGACGGACAGTACCCGCCGAGTGATGCAGTTTACTATCCGCTCTACACCAAATGCGCCGAGATCGGTCTGCCGCTGTGCATCAACACCGGCATCCCGGGACCGCCCATCCCCGGTGAAGTGCAGAACCCCATCCATCTCGACCGGG
Source organism: Mycobacterium cookii (assembly GCF_010727945.1). Classification (NCBI taxonomy): domain Bacteria; kingdom Bacillati; phylum Actinomycetota; class Actinomycetes; order Mycobacteriales; family Mycobacteriaceae; genus Mycobacterium; species Mycobacterium cookii. The sequence goes on along the minus strand of NZ_AP022569.1, from coordinate 1,775,685 downwards.
TGTGCGTGCGCTTTCCTGAACTGAAGCTGTGCATGATCCACGGCGCAGATCCCTGGTGGGACGTCGCGATTCGGTTGCTGATCAAATACGCCAACCTTCGCCTGATGACCTCGGCCTGGTCGCCCAAGCGGCTGCCGGACAGCCTGCTGCATTACATGCGCACGCGTGGACGCGACAAGATCATCTACGCCTCCGACTGGCCGGTTTTGAAAATGCGCCGCGTCGTGCCCGAAGCCCAGGCGCTGGATCTGCCGGCCGAGGTCCTGGACAACTATCTCTACAACAACGCGCAGCAATTCTTCTTCGAGGGTCGGGAGGAGCACTGACCATGGACCGCTATGAACTTCGCCGACTCGACTACAGCCTGACCGAGGACCATCAGGCGCTGCAAGCCGCCTACCGCGACTTCTTCAAGACGCATTGCTCGATCGAGACCGTCCGTGCCGCAGAGGAATCCGGCTTCGACAAGAGCCTGTGGGAGCGGCTGTGCGGGATGGGCGCGTCGACGATGGCGCTACCGGACACGGTTGGGGGAGACGGGGCGACGCTGGTCGATCTGACATTAGTGGCCGAGGAGATCGGTCGCTCGCTGGCACCCGTGCCGTGGATCGACCACGTCTGCGCCGCGCGGTTGCTGGCCCGTCTCGGATCGGCGGAGCCCGACGTCGTGACCGGCAAACAGCTCGCGGCGTTCGACCCGCAACACGACAACGTGTCCGGGACCCGGCTCATCCCCACCGGATCGATCGCCGATCAGATCATCGTTCGCGACGGTGACGACGTGGTGCTGCTCAAATTCGACACCCGGCCGACCAAGGTCGACAACATCGGCCGACTGCCGATGGCCTGGGTCGATCCGGCCGCCGCCGACACTCGACTCGTGTTGGCAAGCGGCGCCGATGCTTTGGCCCAATACCAGACGGCACTGGACGAGTGGCGAGTGCTCACCGCGGCGGCATTGACGGGCCTCGTTGAAGAGACCATGACCATCGCGGCGGAGTTCGCGAAAACCCGCTACACATTGGGCGTGCCGATCTCGACGCTGCAGGGCATCTCGCACCCGCTCGCCAACATCGCCATCACCGTGCAAGGAGGCCGCAATCTGGCGCGGCGTGCCGCATGGTTCCTGGACAACGAACCCGACGAGCGTCCGGAGTTGGCTCCGTCGGCGTTTGTGTTCATGGCCGAAGAGGCCTCGAAAGCCGCGACGATGGCGGTGCACGTGCAAGGCGGTCTCGGTGTCTCTGCCGAAGCCGCGGCGACCGCATACCTGGTGCGGGCCCGAGGATGGGCGCTGGCGGGCGGCGACCCGGGCGTCAGCGCCCGATACATCGCCGAGCTCGTCGCGACCCGCGAAAGTCGTTGAGGAAAGGGCAGATAGGTGGACTTCTCCCGCGTCGAGTTGTCGGACGACGATCAGGCATTTCTCGGCGAGGCGCGTCATGTGCTGCAGACCCATGTTACGGACGACGTCCGACGTCGCGACCGGGAGACCGGTGACAACTTCGACGAAGGCGTGCACTTGGCGCTGGGAGCTGCGGGTTACCTTGAAAAAGAATGGAAGGGCGCGGCCGAAGGCGGGTTTCCCCGAGTTCGCCGTCGCATCTGGGAACTGGAGAAGCGCCGCGCGCATGTGCCCTGGGTGACCTGGGGGACCACCGCGATGGTGGCGCGTTCGGTGGCGAAGTTCGGCTCGCCGGAACTGCGGGACGAGGTCATGCCGAAAGTGTTCAGCGGTGAGGTGCGGCTGTGCCTGGGCTACACCGAACCCGAAGGCGGATCGGACATCGCCACCTGCAAGACCCGTGCGGTGCGCGACGGCGACGGCTGGATCATTAATGGATCCAAGATGTTCACCACCGGCGCGCACAAATGCCAGTACGTCTTCCTGATCACCAACACCGATCCCGAAGCGCCAAAGCACAAGAGCCTGACCATGTTTCTGGTTCCGCTGAATTCGCCGGGCATCGACATCCAGGGCATCCGCACCGTTGACGGCGACCGCACCAACATCGTCTATTACAGCGAGGTGCGCGTCGACGACAAGTACCGGCTCGGCGAGGTCAACGGCGGCTGGACGGTGCTGCGCGAGCCGCTGAACACCGAACACGGCGCCGTCGCGGCCGCTCCCGACGGTTTACAAGACGTCTCGATCATGATGCACCAGGCCGGGTTCATGGCGTCGGCGCTCGACAAGACCGCCGCCAAGGTCGCGCAGCGAGACCAGAACGGGCGCAGGCTCGTTGACGATGAATCAGTCGCCTACCGACTGGGCCGCAGCGCCGCCCGGATCGAGGCGGCGCTCAGCGCGCCGAGCATCTTCGGTCGCGTGGCGATCGCGCAGACCATGCGCGACGTCTCACCGGAGCTGATGGACATCATGGGCACGGCGTCCACGCTGCCGCTCGGCACAGACGGTGCGGCCGACGACGGGGCGTCGGAATACGTCTACCGTTTCGCGCCGCTGGTCGGAATCTACGGCGGCACCCTCGAGGTGTTCCGCAACATGATCGCGCAATACATGCTCGGCCTGGGTAAGCCCAACTACTCCGCACCGAAAAAGGTTTCGTAGCCCCGGTCAGGTTGTCAGGATCGTTGCCGCCGCCGTTCCAGGCGCACCGTAAACCTGTGCGAACCCGACCTGCGGATCGCCCGGTACCTGACGTTCACCGGCCTCGCCGCGCAGCTGGAGCACCAGTTCGTGCATCTGGCGCAGGCCTGACGCCCCGATCGGTTCGCCGTTGGCGATCAGGCCGCCGTCGGTGTTGACCGGCATTGCGCCACTGATCTCGGTGGCGCCGTCGGCCAGCAGCTTCTCCTGGTCACCGTGGGCGCAGAACCCGGCCTCGGCCATGTGGATCACCTCGGCGCCGGCGTCGGTGTCCTGCAGCTGAATGACATCGACGTCCTGCGGTGCGACACCGGCCTTTTCGAACGCGGCTTTCGCGGCGTAGACGGTCGGCGAGACATCTTCGTCGACGGGCGCGTAGGTGGTGTTCACCTCGTAGGCGCCGTAGCGGCGGGTGCGAATTTCGACTGCCCGCACGTAGACGGGCTTGGAGCTGAACCGGTGCGCAATGTCGGCGCGGCACATCACCACAGCGGCGGCGCCTTCATCCGGAGCGCAGAACATGTACTGCGTCAGCGGGTAATTCAGCACCGGTGAGGCGAGAATGGCCTCTTCGGAGATCGGCTTGCGGCGAAAAGCGTTGGGATTCAGCACGCCGTTGCGGAAATTCTTGGCGGCCACCTTGGCGAGCGTCTCGGTCGTGATGCCGTGGTCGTGGAGGTAGCGGTTGGCCTTCATTCCGAAGAACTGAGTCGTCAGGTACTGCCCGTTCTGCGCATACCAGCTCGGCATCCCCACGAGCGCAGGATCTTCGGTGAAGGCGCCGCGCGGGTGCTTGTCCATTCCGACCGCAATACCGATGTCGTAGTCGCCCAACCGGATACTGTCGGCACACAGTTTCGTGGCGCTGGCCGCCGTGGCACAGGCGTTGAACACATCGGTGAACGGGATGCCGGTGAGACCCACCATGCCCACGATCGCGTCCGGGTTGGCCACCGTCCAACTCCCGCCGACCGCAAATTGGATGTCCTTCCATTCGACTCCGGCGTCGGCGAGTGCCAGCTGTATGGCGTCGGCGGCCATCTGCATCGCGGACTTGCCGTCGAAGCGGCCGAACGGGTGCAGCCCCGCACCGATGATCGCGACTTCGTTGACCACGTCAGCGCTCCTCTCGGTCGAATGTCACCGGCAGTGCGGTCGGAGAGCGGAACGGCTGCCCGTGAATGTGGGGGTCGTCGTCAGTGACGAGCTTGAGATTGCTCACTCGCTTCAGCAGACATTCGATGGCGACGCGAGCTTCCATGCGTGCCAAGTGAAGTCCCAAGCAGGTGTGTTCACCTGCGGCGAAGGAGATATGGGGTTTCTGCTCGCGAAAGATGTCGAATTCCTCCGAGCGTTCCCAACGGTTTTCGTCTCGGTTGGCCGAGCCGATGCACAGGTCGACCGCCGAGCGGGCGGGAATCTCGACCCCTGCCAACTCGGTGTCTTCGGTGGTGAACCGCTGTACCGTCGTCAGCGGCGTCTCGAACCGCAAGCCTTCCTCCATCGCCGGCGCGATCAACGCGTGGTCGGCCTGCACCCTGTCGAATTGATCGGGATGGGTAAGCAACAGGAAGAACAAGTTGCCCGAAGAGCGATACGTGGTTTCCAGGCCGGCGGGCAGCAGCAGCCGCAAGAATGAGTAGATCGCTTCGTCGCTGAGCTTTTCGCCGTCGATCTCCGCGGTGACCAGGTCGCCGATGATGTCATCGGTGTGTTCGGCTCTGCGCTGTTCGATCTGCTGCAAGAAGTAGTCCTTCAACGCGGCGGAGGCTTCGAAGGCGCGCTCGTATTTCACCGTGTAGTTGATCAACTGAACCGCTCGCCGGCGGAATTCCGGTAGGTCCTCGGACGGCAGACCCAGCAGCCTGGCGATGACGCGGGTCGGGAACTCGAAGGTGAAATCCCGGACGAGATCCGCGCGTCTGGCGTCGATGAATTCGTCGATCAAGGCATGACAGATCGGCCGCACGATCTCCGGTTCCCAGCGCGCCAGCGCCTTGGACTTGAAAGCCGCTGAGACCAGGTTGCGGTGTTCGCGGTGCTTTTTGCCCTCCATCGCCAAGATGGACGGGCCGATGAACAGCCCGATCGTGTTGTCGTAGTAGGTCGAGCTGAATACCTCACCGTCGCGGAAAGCCGTGTTCACCGCGTCGAATGACACTGCGGCGAAGGAGTTTCTGGGCCTCAGCGATTCCGGAGTTTTCGAGTAGTCGATGACGGACCCGTGGAACACATCTGCGTTCTTGCGTTTCAGGGCGAAGTAGGGATAGGGGTCTCGGATGAAGTCGGCAGGTTTGTCGTCGCTGGCGGCGACGTCCCGAAGTTGACTTTCCACAGCTGCACTCCAGCTTCGTCGCGCGGACCGGCATCTAGCCGCATGTTCGTACTGTAAAGATTACAGTATCGTACAACAGCGCGGTGACCGGCGAGGAGCGCCGGTGCGTCACGCTCAGCCGTCGCGGTGCCGACGCCGCTTGGCAAGTTCCACGCCGAGCTCATCAGGAGGCACCAGATGGCCTTCGGCGCAACGCATTTCGACCATGGCGTCGGCGCCGCAATTCAGGTGGGTCAGTCGCAATCGGTTGGTGCCCGGCAGGTGCTGCTGGCCCCACTGGAACATCGCCCACACCACCGGCATGAAGTCGATACCGGCCTCGGTGAGCACGTACTCGTCGCGCGTCCGCTGGCCTGCCTCCCGATACGGTTGCCGGGTCAGCATCCCGAGCTCGACCAGCTCGGAGAGTCGCGCCGACGCCGCGGCCTTGGTGATGCCCACGCGCGTGGCGAAGTCGTCGAAGCGCGTCGTCCCGTAATAGGCCTCGCGCATGATCAGCATCGCGGATTTGGTGCCGAGCACCGCCATGGTCTTCTCGATCGAGCATTGGCCGACCGCCGTCCAGGCGTCCCGGTCGGCCAGTACGCCCTGCAGGAGTGTCATAGATCACCTCGCTTCTGGGTTGCTCACAGTATACCTAGGTGTTATAGCTGGGTATAGCAATCAATACTTAGCTCGCACTCAAGGAGGAGTCGTGGCATATCAGGATCGAGACGCCGTCATCGTGGGCGCGGTGCGTACGCCGGTCGGCAAAGGCAAGGCCAACGGCGCACTGCATGGCGTATTGCCCGCAGATCTGTTGGCGCACAGCTTGCGTGAACTCGTCCAGCGCACCGGCGTGGACCCAGGCCAGATCGAGGACGTCATCGCCGGAGCGGTGACGCAGGTGGGCGATCAGGCGGTCAACATCGCACGTAACGCCTTGCTGGGTGCCGGCTTCCCGGAGTCGGTTCCGGGCACCACCGTCGACCGGCAGTGTGGCAGCAGTCAGCAGGCGATCAGCTTCGCCGCACAGGGCGTCCTGGCCGGTGCCTACGATATCGTGGTGGCCGCGGGTGTGGAGTCCATGAGCCGCGTTCCGATGGGCAGCTCGGTCCTGCCGGGCAGCGACCCGTTCGGCGAGGGCATGGCGAGCCGCTACCCCGAAGGCCTTGTGCCGCAGGGCATCAGTGCCGAGCTGATCGCCGCCAAGTGGGGCCTGACCCGCACCGAACTCGACGAGTTCTCCGCGGCCAGCCACGAGAAGGCTGCCCGTGCCACCAAGGACGGACTCTTCGACAACGAGCTGGCGCCGATCGCGGGGCTGAGCACCGACGAGATCATCCGGCCCGGCACCACGGTCGAGACGCTGGCCGGCCTGAAGCCGGCGTTCTACAACCCCGCGGTGGCCGACCGCTTCCCGCAGATCAACTGGGAGATCACACCGGGCAACTCGTCGCCGCTGTCGGACGGCAGCGCCGCGGTGCTGATCACCAGCGGCGCGGCCGCCAAGAAGCTGGGTCTGCGCCCGCTCGCCCGGATTCACACAACTACCGCGGTGGGATCGGATCCGCTGTACATGCTCACCGGCGTCATCCCGGCGACCGAAAAGGTGTTGCGCCGTGCCGGGCTGACCCTGGCCGACATCGACCTGTTCGAGGTCAACGAAGCGTTCGCGCCCGTGGTATTGGCCTGGGCCAAGGACACCGGAGCGGATCTGGCCAAGACCAACGTCCATGGCGGTGCGATCGCCATCGGACATCCGTTGGGCGCCAGCGGTGCTCGCATCATGACCACGATGGTCAACGCTCTCGAGCAGAGCGGCGGACGGTACGCGCTGCAGACGATGTGTGAAGGCGGCGGCATGGCCAACGCCACCATTATCGAGCGGCTGGACTAAGCAGCATCTTCCGTCACCGCGATCACTGCGAAAGAATGCGGGTCGGAAATCTCTCAATCCTTGGCTGCTCACAGGAGGCCACGATGAACAACGATCAGATCACCGCTTTGGTCACCGGCGCCAACCGGGGACTCGGTAAGCACTTTGCGACCCAACTCGTCGAGCGGGCAGCCAAGGTCTAGGCGGCTTCCCGCCGTCCTGAAACGATCGACGTGCCCGGCGTTGAACCAGTGCAGTTGGACATCACCGACACTGACTCGGTACGCCGTGCCGCGGAGGTGGCGAGTGACGTCAATGTGCTCGTCAACAACGCGGGTACCTCGACGCGTGCGTCGCTGCTGTCCGGATCGTTGGACGACATCCGGCTGGAGATGGAGACGCACTACTTCGGCACGCTGAATGTCATCCGCACCTTCGCGCCGGTCATCGAACGCAACGGCGGGGGAGCGATCCTCAACATGCTGTCGGTGTTGTCCTGGCTGCATGCGTCGGCCTCCGGCGCGTACTCGGCCGCCAAGGCGGCAGGGTGGGCGATGACCGATGCGATCCGGCAGGAACTCGCGCCTCGCGGCATCCACGTCACCGCCGTGCACGTCGGCTACATGGACACCGACATGGCCGCGTTCGCGCCCGCAGACCAAAAGACCGATCCTGCGGACGTCGCGCGACTTGCGTTGGACGGCTTGCTGGCCGGCGAAGCAGAAGTGCTCGCCGACGACCTGACACGAGCGACGAAGGCGCACTTGTCCGGCGGCTGACCCAGACGTCTTCGCGACGCCTGGGTCATGTTCCGTTCAAGCAGGTGTCGGGGCCGGTCAAGGCGGGGCTGAACTTGAGAGCATCGACCAGCTCGGCGATCGCCTTCTCTCCTTGTCCGGCCACGACCGCCTCCGAAAAACAGGTTTCCAGGTGGTTGTGCAACATCACCCGGTTCGTGCGCTCCAAGGCGGACTGCACCGCGGAAATCTGCTTCATCACATCTACGCAGTAGGCGTCGGTTTCCAGCATCCGGATGATTCCGTCCAGATGACCGCGCACCGTCTTGAGCCGGTTGAGCGCAGCACTCTTTTTGGCCGTCAATTCCTCTGACATGGCGGTCCCTTTCGCCGGCATTGCGCGCCAATTCCTCCGCGGCGCGAACGCATTACAGCTTAAACCATCCCACCCCACCCCGGGTGGGGTAACATGGCCTCCGCCAAGTCCGAACACAGGAGGTTCACGTCATGTCCGATACGACCACGGTTTCCGACGACCCCGGCACCGCCCAACCGACGAGTCCCAGTCGTTTGAACCAGGCGCTGGCGTGGGTGGGGATCGTCGCCGGCGGGCTGTTCATCGTTGCCGGGATCTTCTTCTCCGGCTTCTTCTTGAATTGGAGCGAGCACGCACACATGACAATGGGTCATGCGGCGATGGCACACGAATCGAAAGATTGTTGTGCCGACATGAAGATGGGCGAGATGAAGCCGGGCGCGATGATGGGTCCGCAGTCAGGGCGTTGACGCCCTCACTCCCAGTTGCTCGAGCAGAGTGCGCACCCGGTGTTCGATGTCGTCGCGGATTGACCTGACGACGTCGACGGGTTGGCCTGCTGGATCGGGGAGGACCCACTCTTCGTAGCGCCGCCCGGGCAGAACGGGGCAGGAGTCGCCACACCCCATGGTGATCACCACATCCACCGCGTCGAGCATGGTCGTCGTCCAGTGCTTTGGTTGTTCGGCGGCGATGTCGATGCCCTTTTCGGCCATCGCCGCGATCGCCGCGGGGTTGACCTCAGCTGCGGGTTCGGAGCCGCCCGAGTAGACGCTGGCGCGTTCGCCGGCAAGACATTTGAAGAAGCCCATGGCCATCTGGGACCGCCCTGCATTGTGCGTGCAGAGGAACAGTACGGCCGGTTTGGTCAGGGACATCAGGCGACGCCTTCGCGGGCGACAGGAGCGAATCGCCCTCGTAGTGCCAGTGATACGTAGACCAGGGTAACCAGGACCGGGACTTCGATGAGTGGCCCGACGACACCGGCCAGGGCCTGACCTGACGTGGCCCCGTAGGTCGCGATCGACACGGCGATGGCCAGTTCGAAGTTGTTGCCCGCAGCGGTGAACGCGAGCGTGGCTGTGCGTTGGTAGCCCAGGCCGATTACAGCACCCAGAAGGTAGCCGCCGCCCCACATGACGGCGAAGTAGACCAGCAACGGCACCGCGATGCGGAGCACGTCGAGGGGACGGCTGGTGATCTGATGTCCTTGCAGCGCAAAGAGAATGACGATGGTGAACAGCAGGCCGTACAGCGCCCACGGACCAATTCTGGGCAGGAAGTTCGACTCGTACCAGTTGCGCCCCTTGGCCTTCTCACCGAAGCGCCGGCTGAGGTATCCGGCGAGTAGCGGGATGCCGAGGAAGACCAGGACGGATTTGGCGATCTGCCAGGGCGAGGTGCTGATGGTGCTCTGTTGCAGGCCGAGCCAGCCGGGCAGGATCGAGAGATAAAACCAGCCCAAAGCAGCGAACATGACGACCTGAAAGACGGAGTTGAGCGCGACCAGTACCGCTGCGGCTTCCCGATCTCCGCAGGCGAGGTCGTTCCAAATGATCACCATCGCGATGCAACGGGCCAGGCCGACGATGATCAGGCCGGTGCGGTAAGCGGGTAGATCGGGCAGCAGCAACCACGCCAGCGCAAACATCAACGCGGGGCCGATAAGCCAGTTCAAGACCAGTGAACTCGCCAGCAACTTGCGGTCGCCGGTCACGGTGTCCAGCCGGTCGTAGCGCACCTTGGCCAGCACCGGATACATCATCACCAGCAGCCCGAGTGCTATCGGCAATGAAATCCCGTCCACCTGAACGTGATTCAGCGCCGCATTCAGCCCTGGAACAAGTCGTCCGAGCAGTAAGCCGATGGCCATCGCGAGGCCGATCCACAACGGCAAGAACTGGTCGAGCCGGGACAGCTTTTCCACGACGGCGGGCGCCGTCTCATCTTGCGCTGAGCGGATCACGACGAGCAGGCAGAGGTGTTGGCGCCGAACGACTCCGAGTCCGAGAGCACGGTGTAGACCTCCCACCTCTCGCCGGCGGGCCCGGTCACCCACACCTTGTCCTGCGTCGCGAAGCAACAGGTCGTCCCGATCTCCTCGTCGGTGACCAGTCCCGCGTCGGCCAGGCGTGCGATCTCGGAGTGGACGGCATCGCTCGAGTCCACCTCGACACCGAGGTGGTTGAGAGTCCCGCCGTGGCCCCGGTTTTCGATGAGGACCAGCTTCAACGGTGGTTCGGTGACGGCGAAGTTCGCGTAACCCGGCTTGACCTTGGCGGGGCCGGTGTTGAACAGCCGAGAGTAGAACGCGATGGCCTCGTCGAGGTCATCGACGTTGAGGGCGAGCTGGACACGGGCCATGACGACTCCAACCTTTGTGGCTTATGTCGAACTATCGATGAGGTCGATGATGCCACCTTTTCGATATATGTCAATGTATGTGGCAGAATGGTCGCATGCCCAAGACCCTGCCCGTCGTGGATATGTCCGCGCCGGTGTGCTGCTCGCCGGTTGCCGCCGGGCCTGTCGATGACGCGGCAGCCTTGGAGATTGCGTTGCGGCTCAAGGCGTTGGCAGATCCGGTGCGGGTGAAGCTGGTTTCGTTGCTGTTCAGTTCGGATGCGGGCGAGGTGTGCAGTTGCGATCTCGCGTCGGCGGTCGGGCTCGGCGAGTCGACGGTGAGTCATCACCTGTCGCAGTTGCGACGCGCGGGCTTGGTCGAGTCAGAGCGTCGCGGGATGAACGTGTATCACCGACCGCGCCGCGACGCGTTGGTCGCACTCTGCACGGTGCTCGATCCGAACTGCTGCCGCTAGTTCACCTGTCTGATTTCGCGTCTCGACGCTCTGGGGTGGGCAGGACCTCACGGCCAATGGCGCGCGCGGCGTTGGCGGCGGGGAAGCCGGCATATCCGGTGATGTGGTAGACCACTTCTTCGATCTCTTCGACGGTCAACCCGTTGCGCAGGGCAATAGGCATGTGGATGCGGAGTTCCTCGGTGGCGCGCATCGCGATGAGCGCGCCGAGCGTGACGAGGCTCCGAGATCGGCGATCCAAACCTGGCCTGGTCCACAGCGATCCGAAGACGTGATCGAGGCTCAACTCGCCGAGTTCCTGAGCGAAGCTGCCATCACGGAGGTTCTCGACGTCGTGCGGCATGATTCCGGGCATCAGCTCGTTGAAGACGTTCAGGCCCTCTTCGCGGTTGTCAGTCATCGCTCAACACCTCTCAGCCCTGTGGCGTCACGAGGAACTTCTCTCCGGTCGCCTGCTTGACGTAGGCGCGGAACGCGTCGGGTTGCAGCATGCCCGCCAACGAGACCTCCTGCGTGTACGTGCTCGCGAACGTCGTGGTGAGGTCCGCAGCCACCCGGGCCCGCAGTCGGGAAAGTCCCTCGGCGTCAGTTCTTTGCAGGAATTGCGTCAGTAGCCAACCGCCGACACCCCACGCCATGCCGAAGTTCCGGGTCAGCGTGGTGGGGCTGGTGTCGAGTCCACCGTAGATGTAGACCTGCTTGTGCACCGCCGACCCGTAACGCGAGTACTCCGTTGCGCGCGCACTGGCCGCCTTCTCCATAGCTGTGAGGATCTGACTCGCGAGCGTGCCACCGCCCGTTGCGTCGAAAGCGATGGTTGCCGACGTCGCTGTGAGAGCGTCGACGAGGTCGGTCGAGAACGACGGTGAGGTGGAGTTGTAAACATGTTCGGCACCAAGTGATCTCAACAGCTCTTCTTGCTCGGGCTTACGGACGATGTTCACCAGCGGCACGCCGTCGGCGATGCAGAGTTTGACGAGCATCTGTCCTAGATTCGACGCCGCGGCGGTGTGCACGAGGGCCGAGTGGCCTTCGCGGCGCATGGTTTCCAGCATGCCGAGGGCGGTCAGCGGGTTGACGAAGGACGACGCGCCTTCCTTCGCCGTTGCGCCGTCGGGCAGCACAAGACACGCGGACGCGTCGATCGTCCGGTACTGGGTGTACATGCCACCGCCCGCGATCCCGACTAGCTTGCCGATGAGTGCCTGCGCTGCCGGGGACGACCCCGCGGCTACGACGGTGCCCGCCGCTTCGTTGCCCACCGTGAGCGACGTGTCGAGGCGCGCCGACAGTCCCCGCAGGGCGCCATCGCTCAACGGTGCGGTGACGACGGGGTGCTCCGGTGTACCGGCTACCGATGCGGTCGACATGTCGGCACCTGCAATGAGCAAGCCCAAGTCCGACGGGTTGATCGGCGAGGCTTCGACGCGGACCAGCACTTCGTTGGCGGCCGGGGAGGGAACCGGGACATCGTGGAGCGAGATCTCGAGCGTGCCCCGTGACGTCACCAGCGAGCGAACCTCGAGTGCGTGTTCGGGTAAACCTTCGGTCATCGTGGTGCCTCTTTTCTGGATGTGTCCTCGGGTGTAAGAACGCCGCCCAGTCCCAGATCTTCCCAGAAGCGTCCTATTCGCTGATCGCTTGCTCCCGTGCCCAGCGGTAATCGGCCTTTCCCGACGGGCTGCGTTCGATCGCCGCGCGGAACACGACGGCTTTCGGAAGCTTGTAGCGCGCCAAAGTCTTTGCGGCATGGTCGATTAACTCGGCGGGGTCGGCATGAGCTTGCTCGGCGAGCGCCACGACGGCAACGACTTCCTGGCCCCATCGCTCACTGGGGCGTCCGGTCACGACGACGTCGACCACAGCCGGATGCGAGGCGATCGCGGTCTCGACTTCCTCGACGAAGATCTTTTCGCCGCCGGAGTTGATCGTCACCGAATCGCGGCCCAGCAGCTCGATGCGGCCGTCGGCGTGGTGACGAGCCCGGTCGCCCGGCACCGCGTACCGCACACCGTCGATCACCGGGAAGGTGGCCGCGGTCTTGGCGGCGTCGTCCTTGTAACCGAGCGGGACATAGCCGCGCTGCGCCAGCCAGCCCATGCCGTCGTGGCCCGGCTGAAGGATCGATCCGAGATCTTCGGCGGCGACGACGGTATCGGGCCCGGCATTGAAGAAGCCCGTCGACACGGTTCCGGCCGTCGACATGTGGTGCATCTGGCCACCGGTCTCCGATGAGCCGACGCCGTCGATGACGATGGCGTTGGGCAGCACGTCGATGACGCGCTGTTTGACGTACGGGGTCAGCAGCGCCCCCCCGCTGGCCACCACGGCCAGCGACGACACGTCAGCGATGCCTTTCTCGATCGCGGCGACCAACGGCCGCGCCATCGCGTCGCCGACCACCGTCACGGTCATTACCTTCTCCCGCTCGATCGTGCGGACCACGTCGTCGGCATCGAAATGGTCGACGACGGAGGGGAATACGACGGTCTGGCCGGTGGTGATCGCCGTCATCACGCTCCATTGTGCCGCGCCGTGAATCAGCGGAGGCAGGAGCAACAGCTTGGTTCCGGCGCTGCCGGCCAGCCTCTCCACGATCTCGTCGATCGAGCCGCTGGGCTCTCCGGTCATGATGTTGCGGCCGCCGAACGACGTCATGAAGATGTCGTGCTGCCGCCACAGCACGCCTTTCGGCATCCCGGTGGTACCGCCGGTGTAGAGGACGTACAGATCGTCGGGGGAGTGCTGCAGCGCCGGCTCCGGCGAATCCGAACCGATGATGGTCTCGTAGTCCACAGCGCCGTCGAGCAAAGCATTACCCGAATCGTCGGCGATCTGGATCAGCACCCGCAGCTGTGGCAGATCGGGCAGTACTTCGGCGACCCGCGGCGCGAACGCGGCGTGATAGATCAGCGCCGTGGCGCCCGAGTCGGCCAGCAGATACTGCAATTCGGCCTTGACGTAGCGGAAATTGACGTTGAACGGGGCAACACGCGCGGCGAACGCGCCGAGTAGGCCTTCCACGAATTCGTTGCCGTTGTAGGCGTACAGACCGACGAAATCCTGTCCGGCCTCGTGGCCGGCGAGGTCCGATCGTTCGGTGTGGCAACCCAATCCGCGCGAGTGCAGGTACGCGGCAAGACGGTTGGACCGCGCGATGACCTCGGCGTAGGTGTAGCGCCGGTCGCCCTGAATGACGAGTTCACGATCTGGGATCGCCGCCGCGACAGCAGCGACAACATCAGGAACAGTGAAATGCGTTGCGATGTCGGACATTGCGCCTCTCACGGCTGGTGCGGAAGTAAACGAACCATCAGACCGTTGGCTTCGGTGAGCACGGTACCGTCGGCCGCGGTCATGGTGGCGGTGACGAATGCTTTTCTGCCGTCGAGCTCGGAGACCCGGCCGTGAGCCGTCAACGGCTCGTCGATCGGCGTGATCTTGCGGTAGTCGACGTGCAGGTACGCGGTCCGGGTAGGCCGAATCTCGGCACACGTCACCACCATCCCGCAAAGCCAGTCGTACAACAGCGGGATCATGCCGCCGTGCACGGCCTGGTTGCCGCCGACATGGGATTGGGTGAAGTGCCCGGCCATCGTGACACCGTCGGGTCCGGCGCTCGTGATGGTCCACGGCGGTAACAGCGGATGGCCCAACCCGGGCAGGCTGAGCACCCGGCCGGCCACCGCTTCGACTTCCGAAACCTGGTGGCCGTCGAGCAGTGCGCCGGCGCTTTCCACGTGCTCGGCCGCGGCAGCCCACAGCGCAGGGTCCGGCCGGGTCGAGACGGTCAGATCCTGCAGACGGTGCAGCGCTGCGACAAAGCGGCCCAGTTCGGGCGGGGCGTCCTCGACCGGCCGGACATCGGGGAATCCGCCACGGCTGGCGGACGCGGTCTTCGAGGCTTCGGTCACGAAGTCTTCTTATCAGGCCCGCTCCAAGTGCGGAGCAACTCGTCGGTGGTGGTGATGGTGGCCAGCAGCGACAGCGTGTTGTCGATGATCGCCTCACCGTATTCGGCGGGGATGCCGGCGACGGCATCGCGCGGCAGAACGACGCGGTACGCGGCGTTGACCGCATCCATGACGATGTTGGGGATCGCGATATTCAGCGAGACACCGACCACCACGATGGTTGACACGCCGAGGTTGCGCAGCACCGCGTCGAGGTCGGTGCCGCCCATCGGGCCGACGCCATGCCATCTGCTGAGGACGAGATCTGTTGGTTCTGGCCCTAATTCGGGCAGCACCGCCGCACCGGGCGTGCCTGGAAGGATATTCACCTCGCCGCGTCCGATGGCGAAGATCTTGGCGTTGTGGTTCGAGCCGAGGCCGTCGGGTCGTCGCTGCACCACGCAGTGCACCACCCGCACGCCCGCGGCCCGGGCGACGGGCAGCAGCTTGGTGATGTTGGGCAGTGCGACCCGGCGTGCTTCATCGGCGAGCATCGCGAGCCCGGCATCCGGCCCGATGACCGCGCCCTGACATTCCTGGGTGACGATCGCGGTATGGTGCGGCGCCGCGATCTCCGACAGGGCGGTCATGCCGGCACTTCGTAGAATTGAGTAGCCCACTTACGCAGCGCCATATAACCTTTCGCGTCGGTCTTGGACAGTGCCGGGTTCTCCACGTACTTCTGGTAGCGCCAGATCTGCAGATCGTCGAAGACCGTGGACAGGAAGTGCTTTTCGATGGTGTCGCGCAGTTCGCCGTGCGGTAGGTCGGAGCGGTCGCCGGGGATTCGCGGCCACCAGATCGAATAGAACAGGTCCGAACACTCGTCGTCGACCGGCGTGCAGGTGAAGATCAGCCGGTGATTCTGGGCGCCCTCGAAGACGCTGATCGCGCCGCCGAGTCCGAACAGGTGGCTGTGAAACCGCAACGCGAGATCGTCCGGGTTCTCGCTGCGCGCGTCCGGCCATCCCGCGACGAATTGCCATTCGTGGTCGACGATCTTCCAGTCCAACACTCGGGGCGTGACCGTCGCGTGGTGCACATATTCGAAATGTGCACTGTCGGGCGCATTCTCGGCAACGATCTGCGGATGCACCGGTTCGCGCTCGGCCCGTCGGGAGAACTCCGGGTACGCGCGGTAGTAGGCGGCGGGATCGGTGTCGAATTGCGGGAACTTATCGAAGATGTCCGGCATCTCCCACTGCGGTTCCTTGCCGTCCGGCTGATGCCAGATGAACACGCAGTCGTGTTGCTCGCGGACCGGGAAGACCCGCAGTCGTAGTGCGCGGTTCGGTCGGTCCG
The DNA here is from genome assembly GCF_010727945.1 of Mycobacterium cookii. Taxonomy (NCBI): domain Bacteria; kingdom Bacillati; phylum Actinomycetota; class Actinomycetes; order Mycobacteriales; family Mycobacteriaceae; genus Mycobacterium; species Mycobacterium cookii. The sequence continues at coordinate 1,759,754 of NZ_AP022569.1, read as the reverse complement.
GCTGATACGGGATGTATCGATTGGTGCCGTCGGGTCCCCACCGCCATCCGTGGAACGGGCACTGCACGCAGTCGCCGACAACCGTGCCGCCGTGGCCGATGTGGGCGCCGAGGTGTTTGCAATGTCCTTCCAGGACGTGCAGCTCGCCGTCGTCGTCGCGGTAGGCAACCAGGTCTTCACCGAAATAGCGCAACGGCCGGACCTCGCCGATTGGGAATTCCGGGGACCATCCGACCATGAACCAACCGGTGACTTTCCAGGTGAATGGAACTTTCACACCGGCTCCTCAAGCGCTCGTGGCGGGGATACTAAATACGTTACAGTATGCATTCCAGGGCGAGGAGGCGTTGCAGCGTGGCAGACGAACTCGAAGCGATTCGGCAGTTGAAAGCGCGTTATTGCCGCTTCCTCGATGCCAAGGACCCCGACGGGTGGCGCAGCGTATTCAGCGACGACGTGGTGGTCCTGCTGGACACGGCGGTGTCCACCGGCGGAGCGGATCCGAGGACGGCTCCGCCGGTGGAAGGCGCCGACACCTTCGTGTCCATGGTGCTGGCCAGCCTGGAGAACGCCGCCACCATGCACCACTGCCACACCCCGGAGATCACCCTCACGTCACCGGTCACCGCCACCGGCATCTGGGCAATGGAGGACTGGATCATCTTCGGCAACGGCAACGAGTTGCACGGTGCCGGCCACTACCACGAGACCTATGAAAAGCAGGACGGCGCCTGGCGGATCAAGACCCTGCATCTCACCAGGACCATCCAGCAGATCAGCGGTGCCGATGTCTGACGCCGCGCCGGACTTCGACGTGCTGGTCATCGGCGCGGGCTTTTCGGGCCTGTACGCCCTGCATCGGCTGCGGCAGAGCGGGTTTCGGACCCGCGTGTTGGAGAAGGCTGAAAACGTCGGCGGCACGTGGTTCTACAACCGGTATCCCGGTGCACGTTGTGACATCGAGAGCATCGAGTATTCGTACAGCTTCTCCGAAGAGATCCAGCAGGACTGGGTGTGGACGGAGACGATGCCGGCCCAGCCCGAGATCGAGGCCTACCTGAACTTCGTCGCCGACCGACTCGACCTTCGCCGCGACATCCAGTTCAGCACCGAGGTCGTTGGGATGACCTTCGACGAGCAGGCGGCGGCCTGGACGGCCCGGACCGGAGTTGGCGAATCTTTCACCGCCCCCTTTGTCGTGGCCGCCTCCGGGATCTTGTCGGTGCCGCTGGAACCCGACATACCCGGGATGGCGAACTTCGCCGGAACCTCGCTGTTCACCAGCAGATGGCCGAAAGAGGGCGTCGATCTGACCGGGAAGCGGGTCGGCGTCATCGGCACGGGCTCGAGCGGTGTTCAACTCATACCGGTGGTGGCTCGGGACGCGTTGCAGCTCTCAGTATTCCAGCGCTCACCTACATACACGTTGCCGTGGCAGGTGCGCCCCTTCGAGCCCGGCGAACTGGACGAGATGAAGGCCCGTTACGGCGAGATCCGAGCGGCTCAGCGCGAACACCCGATCGGTGCCGCGCGGCTCAGCGCCTTCTCGGTGCTGCTGGACATGCTCGCTAGCCCGCCGCTGAAGGCGGCCCCGCGCGAGGACCAACTACGCGCCATCGATGAGAACGGCATATTGGGTGCGCTGAACTGGAGCGACATCTTCTTCGACATCGATGCCAACCGGATGGCAGCCAAACTGTACGGCGAGGCGGTGGCCCGAATCGTCAAAGACCCCGAGACCGCGGCGTCGTTGGTGCCCGACCATCCATTCGCGTGCAAACGGCCGATCATCGACCAGGGCTATTACCAGACGTTCAACCGGGATAACGTCACCCTGGTCGACCTGCGAAAGTCGCCGATTCGCGAGGTGACGACAACCGGCATCCGCACCGAGAACGAGTCCCACGAACTGGACGTCATCATTTATGCCACCGGATTTGACGCGATGACCGGTGCACTCAGCCGTATCGATGTGCGCGGTCGCGACGGCCGGTCGCTGCGCGAGTTCTGGGCCAGCGAGGGTCCGTTGTCTTACCTGGGCCTGGCGGTTGCCGGTTTCCCGAACCTTTTCACCATCCAGGGCCCGGGCGGTCCGAGCCCCTCCAGCAACTTCGTCGCTGCCTTGGAACAGCACGTCGAGTGGATCAGCGACTGCTTGGAGTATCTGCGTGCCAACGGTATTCGCACTATCGAGGCGTTGGCGACCGCGCAACAGGAGTGGATTGACCACGCCACCTCGCTGGTCGCGGCCACCGTACTGCTCCACCCGTCCTGCAACTCCTGGTACAACGGCGGCAACGTGCCCGGCAAGAAACGGATGTACATGGGCTATACCGGCGGAATCCCCGAATACCGGCGCCGTTGCGACGACATCGCGACGGCCGGATACACCGGCTTCAAGTTGGCTTAGATGAACGGCATATCGCTGGCGACGCGCATCGCACGCGAGTTCGGCATGGTGGTGCCGCGCACCGTGACCGGCCTCAACGAATCGACCGGATGGACACCGATGACGCCGCGCGGCGCACGACAGTTCGGCGAGGCCATGCTGGACGAGCTTGTGCTGTCCGGGTTTTCGCTGCTGGGCGGTGATCCGGCCGAGCTGCGCACACCGGCCGAGTGCAGCGCCGCGGCCGAGGAACTGGCGGCGCTGGGAGTCGACGGCGCCCACGCCGAACCGGAACCACTACAGGTGAAGACGCTGCGGCAGCACAGCATCGGCCGGTTGGCCTACGAGCGGATGAGGTTCGACCATGATCCGGCGCTGCCCGAGACCTTGGCGGCCGAGGGTCTGAGCAGACCAGCCTGCGCAGCGGTACACCTGTGCCGGCACGACGACGGACCGCGGCCGTGGCTGGTGTGGGTGCACGGCGCCGGCCAGGGCGGCACCGAAGACCTGGTGCTGTCTCGTATCGGACACATCCACCACAGGCTGGGCTTCAACGTCGCGATGCCGGTGCAGCCCGGCCACGGCTGCCGGCGCCGCGAGTGGCCGGCGTATCCGGACATGGATCCGCTGGGCAACGTCGCCGGGATGATGCGTGCGGTGTCGGAGGTCCGGGCCGTCGTCAGATGGGTGCAGCCGCAAGCCACCGCCGTTGTGGTGGCCGGGATTTCGATGGGCACTCCGGTGGCCGCGCTGGTGTCGCACTTGGAGCGGCAGATCGACGCTGTGGCTCTGTACACCCCGATTCTGGGGCTGAACGCGATGATCGCACGGCACCTGGGTCGCTGGGGGTCGTCGCGCGACGGATACCGTGACCTGCTGGCCTCCCCGGAAGTCTCGAAGCTCACCTCGGTGATCGACCCGTTGGCCGCCGACCCCGCGCCACCGCCGCACCAGCGGCTCATCGTCGGCGCATGGCATGACCGGATGGCCATGCGAGAACCCGCAATCGCTCTGCACGAACGCTGGAATGGCGAACTGTACTGGTATGACGGCAGCCACGTCGGACATATCTTCTCCAGGCGGGTGCAGCGGGTGACCGAGCGGTTTCTGCTTACTGTTACTGAAGGCGCGGAAAGCCGTACTGCTGAATGAGCGCGAACGAACCGCTGTGCCCGACGCGCACGGCGCGCGAGGTCGTCGAACTCTACAACCTCGTGGTGTGGAATGAGCGCGACTTCGCGCTCGCCGAGGAGTTGATCGGCGACACGGTCATCCGGCACGAGGTGGGTGAGGCGGTAGTGCTCTCGCACCGGGCGGCCGTCGATCGCATCATCGATCACTGGGGCATGTTCAAGGCCATCAGGTTCGACCTGAACCTGGTGGTGGCCGGCGACGATGGCGAACACGTTGCCATCGTCTATCAGTCTCCGATGACGCTCAAGGATGGCACCAATGTTGACGTCGGCAGCATGGAGATCTTCCGTGTCGTGGCCGGCAAAATCATCGAAGTCTGGAATTGTGGCTACAAGCAAGGAGTTTGGCGTTGACCGATCGACCGCTCGACGAATTGGGTTACTACCTGTTGGCGGGAGCCGGCGGCGAAGGCCCGGCCACGTTGATGGACGAGGCGCGACGCGGCGAGGAGTTGGGCTTCGGCACCGCATTCATCTCCGAACGCTGGAACGTCAAAGAGGCGTCGTCTCTGGTCGGTGCCGCATGCGCCGTCACCAGCCGGATGCAGATCGCCACCGCCGCAACCAATCACAACACCCGGCACCCCTTGATCACCGGATCCTGGGCGACGACGATGCACCGGCTGTCCGGTGGTCGCTTCACGCTCGGCGTGGGCCGCGGCATCGCCGCGATCTACGGGGCCTTCGGCATCCCGCCGGTGACGACCGCACAGATGGAGGATTGGGCCCAGGTTATGCGCCGGTTGTGGCACGGCGAGGTGATCTTCAACCATGACGGGCCAATGGGCAAGTACCCCATCCTTTTTCTCGATCCCGACTTCAGGGAGGACATCCGCCTGGCCCTGGTGGCGTTCGGGCCGAACACACTGTCGTTGGGCGGCAGGGTTTTCGATGACGTCATCCTGCACACCTACTTCACACCGGAAACTCTGCAGCGCTGTGTGACGACAGTGAAGTCCGCTGCCGAGAAGGCCGGACGCGACCCGGACAGCGTACGAGTGTGGTCCTGCTTCGCCACGGTTGGCGACCATCTGCCGGAGCAGCTGCGGTTGAAGAAGACCGTCGCGCGACTCGCCACATACCTTCAGGGATACGGCGACCTGTTGGTGCGGACCAATAATTGGGACCCTGCTGTCCTGCAGCGGTTTCGGGCCGACACGGTGGTGACGTCGATCGCCGGCGGAATCGACCACAAAGCCACACCCGAGCAGATCGAGCACATCGCGACGCTGATCCCCGACGAGTGGCTGGAGCCGTCGGCAACCGGGTCGGCCCAGCAATGCGTGGACCGGATCGACAAGGAATTCGGCTACGGGGCCGACGCGCTGATCATGCACGGCGCGACGCCCGATGAACTCGAGCCGATCGTCGCCGCCTACCGAGCCAGCCGCTGACCTGGCCAGCGCTGCAAGCGAACTCGGTCGCTCACCTACGGCATGATGACAGTGCGGCTCACCGGTTCGGCGGCAGCCTGCCGGCTCGACAGTCCTCGGCGCAGGGCAGCCAATAGCGCGTCTCGTGTCTCGCGGGGGTCGATGAGTTCGTCGAAGCCCATGTGCTCGGCCGACCGGTACGACGCCTGCAATTCGGCATCCCGCAGTTGAGCGGTGAGGTCTTCGCCGGCATGCGATGCCTTGCTCAGCGCCGCCGCGCTCATCGCGCCCATCGTCGCACCGGGATAGGCGAAGGTTGCGCCTTGGCCGTCAAAACTCAACAGCGACATGACCATTGAACCGAATCCGTAGGCCTTACGCAGCGTCACGTGTAGCTTGACCGTGCTGGCCGCCGTCTGGGCGGCGAACATCCGCGCGCCCGCGCGCAGCACGCCACTGCGCTCAGAGCGACTTCCGGGCAGCATGCCGGGGTTGTCGGCCAGGAAGAGGATGGGCAGGTGAAACGAGTCGGCCACCATGATGAAATGCGCCGCCTTGTCCGCGGCGTCAGCATCAATGGAACCCGCCAGCACCTTGGGCTGATTGGCCACCACCGCGACCGGATGGCCGCCGAGGTGGGCCAGCGCGCAGATGACCGCCTTGCCGAATCGCGGTTGAACCTCGAACCAGTCGGGGCGGTCGAAAATCACATCGAGCACACCGCGCATGTCGTAGACGCGGCGGTTGTCGCGCGAGACGATGTCGATCAATTCCGGTAGCGACCGTGGCGCGGAGGTCTCGTCATCGGGCAGCGACGCCGGATATGACCAAGCGCTGGAAGGGAAATAGGACAGATAGCGGCGGACGTCGTCGAGCACCGCTTCGTCGTCCTCGGCGACGTTGTGAATCACCCCGCTCGGTAGCGCGACGCCGGGACCGCCGAGGTCCTCTTTCGAGATGTCCTCTCCGGTGGACTCTTTCACCACCGGAGGCCCCGCGGTGAAGATCGCACCCTGCTCACTCATGATGCGAAAATCGCACACCGGTGCCACCAGTGCGCCGTGTCCGGCCGACGGACCCAACACAGCGGCGACGGTCGGCACCCGGCCCGAGCATTGCGCCTGGGCAAGTAGATCGGTGGGGGAACGCCCGTAGTGCCCACCACCCGGGCGAAAGCCCGCGCCCTCGAGCAGCATCACCAACGGAATCTTGTCGCGCAGAGCCAGTTCGGCGATGCGGTAGCGCTTGGAGTTTCCGCCCGGCCCGATGCTGCCCGCCAACGTGGTGAAATCTTCGGCGCCGAGCATCACCGGTGAGCCGTTGATCAAGCCGGACCCGACGATGATGCCGTCCGCGGCGGCCTCGCCGCCGACCAGCGTGCCGAGTTCGCGAAACGTCCCCGCATCCAAAAGGTATTCGATGCGCGCCCGCGCATCGAGTTTGCCCTTGTCGCGGTGTTTGGCCAGTCGCTCCGGACCGCCCATCGCCCAGGTGCGCCGGCGGCGACGGTCGAGATCGTCGAGCGTCTCCTGCCAGTCGGGGGGCTTCGTCATCGGGGCGTCCTCACTGGTCGGCCGGCAGGTACTGAAGTGCTTACTGTAGCGTCTGCGAGAGGCGCGCGGCCAGCGGCCGTCCGATAACGCGGCGAGGGAGCGAGGCGATGGGCATCCGGTTGACCAAGGACGAGGCATGGAAAGCCGTTGAATCGGCGCATACCGGAATTCTGACCACACTTCGCCGCGACGGTATGCCGATTGCGCTTCCGGTGTGGTTCGTTGTCGATGACCATGCGATCGCGCTGATGACCCCGGTCGGCACCAAGAAGATCGCGCGCGTCCAGCACGACCCGCGGGCGTCGTTCCTCGTCGAGTCGGGGGAGCGGTACGTCGATTTGCGCGGCGTCCATTTCACCGGACGAGTCGCGGTCGTGGAGGATTCCGACGCCCGGGGCCGAATCGAGGCCGCCGTCGACGCCAAGTATGCGTCGTTCCGCCCGCCGGCGGGCGCCTTGCCGGCAGCTTCGCAGGCCTACTACGCCGAGCACGTGTTTCTGCGCTTCCTACCCGACGAACGAATCCTGACGTGGGACAACGCCCGGCTCGCGCTTCGAAAGTCGTGATCCGCAGCGAACATTGACCCTACCGAATTGCTTACTGTAACTTCACGAGTATGACGCGCCATCACCTCAAGGTCGACGGTGGCGTCTTTACCGATCTGGCCCGCGTGCCGGAGTTGGCGAAAGAGCTCGAGCGGCAGGGCTACGACGCCTGCTGGACCGGCGAAATCAACCACGATCCTTTCCTGCCTTTGCTGCTGACCGCCGAACACACCTCGCGGCTGGAATTGGGAACCAGTATCGCGGTGGCGTTCGCTCGCAGTCCGATGACGGTGGCCAACCTCGCGTGGGATCTGCAGACCTACTCACAGGGCCGCTTCATTCTGGGCCTGGGCACTCAGATCAAGCCGCATATCGAGAAGCGGTTCAGCATGCCGTGGAGCTATCCGGTGGCCAGGATGCGTGAGTTCGTTCTTGCGCTGCAGGCGATCTGGTCAGCATGGAAAGACGGCGGCCGACTTCGGTTCGAGGGCGAGTTCTACACCCATACGTTGATGACACCGATGTTTACCCCTGAGCCCCAACCGTTTCCGGCACCGAGGATATTCATCGCCGCGGTCGGTGAAGCGATGACCGAAATGTGCGGTGAGGTCGCCGACGGTCTACTGGCGCACGCTTTCACGACGCGGCGGTACCTGCACGAGGTCACCGTCCCGTCGCTCGAGCGCGGCCTGCAGCGATCGGGCCGCGATCGGTCCGCGTTCCAGGTGGCATGCCCGGTGTTCGTCGTGACCGGTGCCGACGAGGACGAGATACGGCTCGGCGCAGCAGGAGTCCGCAAGCAGATCGCGTTCTACGGTTCGACGCCGGCCTACCGCAAAGTGCTCGAATTGCACGGCTGGGGCAACGTCGCCGACGAGTTGCACCGGCTGTCGCGGCAAGGTGAGTGGGACGCCATGGCGACGCTGGTCGACGACGACATCTTGCACGCGTTCGCCGCGGTCGCAACGACCGATAAGCTCGCGGCCGCGATCGCCGACCGCTGCGACGGCGTGATCGATCGGGTGATGCCGACATTTCCGCGAACCATGCCCGCGGCCACCGTCGCCGCGGTGCTACAGGAGCTACGTCGATGAGGAGCTGCCGATGAGCACGCCGACGATGGATGACGCCGCCAAGGTTCTGGCCGATCCGCAAGCGTACGCCGACGAACCGAAACTGCATGCGGCACTGACTCATTTGCGCGCCAACGCTCCGGTGTCGCGGGTCGAGGTGCCGAACTACCGGCCGTTCTGGGCGATCACCAAGCATGCGGATGTGATGGACATCGAACGCAACAACGCGCTGTTCACCAACTGGCCGCGCCCGGTGCTGACCACGACGGAGGGTGACGAGATGTCAGCCGCTGCGGGGGTGCGCACGTTGATCCACCTGGACGATCCGCAGCACCGTGCGATGCGGGCGATCGGCGCGGATTGGTTCCGGCCCAAGGCGATGCGGGCGCTGAAGGTCCGTGTCGACGAGCTCGCCACGACCTACGTCGACAAGATGCTGGCGGATGGCCCGGAATGCGATTTCGTCCAGGAGATCGCCGTCAACTACCCGCTGTTCGTGATCATGTCGCTGCTGGGAATTCCCGAATCGGACTTCTCGCGGATGCTCAAGCTGACCCAGGAGTTGTTCGGGAGCGATGACAGCGAATTCAAACTTGGAAGCTCCAACGAGGACCAGTTGCCGGCGCTGCTCGACATGTTCGGCTACTTCAACGGTGTCACCGCGGCGCGCCGCGAGCACCCAACCGAGGATCTGGCATCCGCAATCGCCAACGCGCGCATCGACGGCGAGCCGCTGTCCGATATCGAGACGGTGTCCTACTACCTGATCGTGGCCACCGCCGGCCACGACACCACCAGCGCGACGATCTCCGGTGGCTTGCACGGGTTGATCGACAACCCCGACCAACTCGACCGATTGCGCGGCAACCTCGATCTGATGCCGCTGGCAACCGAGGAGATGATCCGCTGGGCCACACCGGTCAAGGAATTCATGCGCACCGCCGCCGAGGACACCGAGGTGCGCGGGGTGCCGATCGAGGCGGGGGAGTCGGTGCTGTTGTCGTATGTGTCAGCCAACCGGGACGAGGACGCATTCACCGACCCGTTCCACTTCGACGTCGGCCGCGAACCCAACAAGCATGTGGCTTTCGGTTACGGCGTGCACTTCTGCCTGGGGGCCGCACTGGCCCGCATGGAGGTCAACAGCTTCTTCACCGAGCTGGTGCCCAGGTTGAAATCCATTGAATTGAACGGTGACCCAGAACATGTCGCCACTACATTCGTCGGCGGGCTCAAGCATCTACCGGTGCGCTACTCGCTGCGCTGAGCAACCTCGGTTACGGGCCTGCCCGTAATCCACAGTGCGGAGGCGGGATCCACTCCGTATCGCCATGCCGGTTTTTGGTCGCTGGTCCATCTATCCGGCGTCCGAATCCCGTTGTTGACCAGTCAATTTGACTGCGTCTCGCTAGATTGGCTTGAGCCGGAAGACCGGGATACGGCGGCCAATGGGATCTGTCTTAAGGCGGTAGTCGCCCCAACCGGCGTAGACCTGCTCCGCCAGTCCGTAAAGGCGCGCGTAGTCGTCCGGGTCGGTCACCTCAGTCGCGAAGAACTTCTCACCGCCCAGTTCGCATTCAGCGTGGGCCTTCAAGTTGAAGTACCACCCAGGGTGCTTCGGCCCGCCGTAATTGGATGCGATGACGATGGCGTCGGTCCCGTCGTGGAAGTAGTTGACCTGATGCTCTCGCGGCTGACCCGACTTAGCGCCGGTCGTCATCAGCGGCGCGGTCGACAGTGCGCCCAGGAACGCTGGATAGCGGCCGCCGGTTGCGCGATACAACCAAGGGTCGATGTGAGAAAAGATGTGACGCACCGACAACTCTCCCGACCGCGAACGGATGAAGCTTTCGAAGGCCCTATACCAGCGGCCGTGCTTCGTATGCGGATCCACGTAACGCAGCGGCATGCAGCAAACCATACGCTCGGGGCAAACGACCAGTGCGATTGTTTTCAAGGTCACACGGCTGTTAGCTCGACAAGAGTCGACTACGGTCCATCCTCTTCGTCGTCCCGTAGCAGCTTCTCGGGGTGATGAAAGGTGTTAATCCGCGGCTGACCCCGGTCGAGATGCGGCGGCGGGATCCACTCGGTATCGCCATGCCGGTTCTTCCGTGTCGTCCAGCCTTGTTCGGCGAGTTTGTGGTTGGGGCCGCAGGCCAGGGCGAGGGTGTTGATGTCGGTGACGGGGTTGGTGGCGTAGGGGTCGCAGTGGTGGACTTCGCAGAAGTAGCCAGCTACTTCGCAGTTGGGAAAGGTGCACCCGCGGTCCTTGGCGTACAACACAATTCGCTGCGCAGGCGAGGCCAGGCGTTTGGTGTGATAGAGCGCCAGGGCCTTGCCCTTGTCGAAGATGGCCAGATAGTGGTGGGCGTGCCTGGCGAGCCGGATCACGTCGCTCATCGGCAGCAGTGTGCCGCCGCCAGTCAGGGCTTTCCCGGCGCCGGCCTCCAGCTCCTTCAGGGTCGTGGTGACCACGATGCTGGTGGGCAAGCCGTTGTGCTGACCGAGCTCCCCGGAGGCTAAGGAGCTGCGTGCCAACGCAAGAAGCGCATCGTGGTTGCGTTGCCCAGAGGTGCGGGCGTCGTCGTCGATGGCGGCCTGCGACGGAGTGCCGCTGACACACGGCTCGTCGTCGGCGGAGTTGCACATCCCCGGTGCTGCGAGTTTGGCGAACACGGCATCGATCGTTGCGCGGGCTTCCGGCGTCAGCCATCCGGTGATGGGGCTCATGCCGTCGAGATCCTGTTTACCGATGGCGATGCCGCGCCGTTTGGCGCGGTCGACGTCGGTGAAGTCGCCGTCGGGGTTGAGGCAGTCGGCGAGCTTGTCGGCCAACTTGGCCAACTCATCGGGGCGGTGCTCTACGGCCAAGCGGGTCAATTGCGCCTCGGCCTTGGTGCGGGTCTCGATGTCGACGAAGTCGGGCAGCCGATGCCAGAAGCTCCGGATCACAGCGACGTGACCGGCGCCCAGGTCGCCGTTGCGCTGCGCGGCAGCGGTGGCGTCGAGCACCGGCGGCAGAGCCTCGCCGTTTAATGCGCGACGATCACCCAAGTCGGCAGCCTCGTGGATACGTCGCGACGCTTCGGCGCGGCTGATCCGCAACCGGTCGGCCAATGCTCCGGCTAATTTGCCGCCCAATTCGGTCGGGTCAGCCTGTGCGGCAAGCTGATTGATCAACGGGTGTTCGACGGCCGGTTGGCAACGGCGCATCTGCTCCCACCGCTCCAGAACCCTGAGCCGTTCGGGGGTGGTCAGCACGTCAAACGTCAGATCCAAGGCGCTCTTGTAGTTCGCTTCGAGCGCGTTGAGAACCTCGACGATCTCCTCACGGCTCCTAGAACGCATGTTCGAATAATAACGGACAATACCGACAACCGCAGAAAGTTATCCACAGGCGAAACCAAAGTGACACAAGTGATTTCGTGCCGCAGGTTACGCGCGGGACCGCAGTCGGCAGCGCTCGATCAGAATCTCGGCCAGCAGCCGTGGTTCGCTGATCATCAGGTCGTGGCAGGTGTCGACCGGAATCAGCGTGTGGACGCCGCCGAGCGCGGCGATGCTGCGCAACTGGGTGCGCCGAAATAGCGCGTGATCACGCAGGGTCAGGATCCACGTCCGCGGAACATCGTCGGACAGATCACGGCGATCGACCGGCTCGGCGATGAGCGTCGTTGCCTCGGCGTGTATCCGCGACAGCGTGAAGCGACGCTGCTCCCGCGTCATGCCATTGCAGAAAATCAAGGTGCTCAACAGATCCGGCGTTGTCACGGGCAGCTTCTTGCGCCGCACGGTCCGGCGTACGTACCAGGCAAGCGGGCCGACGAGCGTGTCGACGATCGCCTCGCCCTGCACCGGCAGGCACGACGCCGCCAAAATCATCTCGCGCACCCGCGATCGCCCCAACGCAGCCACGATTCCGGGCACCGTCAGCCCCGCGAGCGAATGGCCGACCACGATCACCTCGCGCAGCCCGGCGTTCTCGATCTGCTGGACCGCCGACCGCACACAATCCGCGATGCTGACCGAGGTCAGATCTCCCGGCGTCGCGCCGTGGCCGGGTAGGTCGACGGCCAGCACCGGTAAGTTCGGCTCGAGGCGACGGAGCTCGTCGACGGTGAGATCCCAGCAATCGGCTGAATGCTCACCGCCGTGCACCAGAACCAACGCCGGCAGGTCAGGCCACCCCGTAATCGATGACGCCGCGCACGATTTCGCCGTTTAGCAGGTCGGCATAGGCGTCGTTGATCTCGTCGAGGCGGTATCGCCTGGTGATCATCTCGTCGAGCTGCAATTGGCCGCTCTGATACAGCTTGGCCAACCGGTCGATGTCGGCCTTCGGGTTACACGAGCCAAAGATGGTGCCCGCCAACGTCTTGTTCATCAGGATGAATTCCTGCAAGTTGATCTTGACCGAGTGGGTCAGCTGCGAGGTCATCCCGGTCAGCACGCAGGTGCCGCCCTTGCGGGTCAGGGCCACCCCGTCGCGAACGTCTTCGCGGCTCATCAGCGACGGTGAGACCACAACCGCATCGGCCATCACGCCGTAGGTCAGTCCCCGTACCAAGTCCATCGCCTCTTCGGCCGACCCGACGCTGTGGGTCGCGCCGAATTGCAGTGCCGATTTCTGTTTGAATTCAACGGGATCGACGGCGACGATCTGCGCCGCGCCGTTGATCCGGGCGCCTTGGATGGCCGCGGTGCCGATGCCGCCGACGCCGATCACCACGACGGTGTCGCCGGCGCGCATGTTGGACCGGTTGGCGACCGATCCGTAGCCGGTCGGAATCGCGCACGACAGCAGCGCGCTGGGCAGCAGCGGCAGCTGCTTGTCGATCTTCACGAGTGAATTCGTCGACACCACAGTGTGTTGGGCGAAGGTCCCGACCTTGGCGATGTGACCGAGATTGCGCCCGTCGGTGGTGTGGTGGCGGAATGTCCCGTCGGTCGGCATGCCCGGGATCATGGTGCCGATTCCGACATCGCAGATGTACTCGGCTCCGGTTGCACACCAACGGCATTGGCCGCACACCGCGACGAAGGACATGACCACGTGGTCGCCGGGGGCGAAGTCGGTGACGCCTTGCCCGACTTCGCGCACGATGCCCGAACCCTCGTGCCCGCCGATCATGGGGAACATGGTCGGCAGGCCCATGGATCGCATGACCTCGTTGGGCGCCGACATGTCGCCCTTGAGGATGTGGTCGTCGGAGTGACACAGGCCGGCGGCGGCCATCTCGACGAGCACTTCGCCGGCCTTCGGGGGGTCCAACTCGAATTCTTCGACAGACCACGGGCCGCCGACGTCGTGCAGGATCGCGGCGTGGCTTTTCACGACGCGATGCCGAAGGTCACGGGAAGCTTGTTGGGAGAGCGGAAGATCGGGCCCACGATCTTGGTCTCTTCGCCGGTCCCGTCGTCGGCGATCAGCGCCAAGTCCGTGGTCCGGTCCAGCAAGCTGTTCAGCATCACCCGGGTTTCCATCCGGGCCAGGTGCATTCCGAGACACATGTGGATCCCACCGGCGAACGAGATGTGCGCTTGGCGAGGCCGATGGATGTCGAAGGTGTTGGCGTCGTCCCAGCGGCTCTCGTCGCGGTTGGCCGACCCCATGCACAGATCGACCTGCGCGTTCGCCGGAATGGTGTGGCCGCCCACCTCGACGTCCTCGGTGGTGGTGCGCATGACCATGACGAGCGGTGTCTCGTAGCGCAGCCCTTCTTCGATCGCCGCCGGTATCAACGACCGGTCCTGCCGAACCATCGCCAACTGCTCGGGGTGGTTGAGCAACAGGTAGAGCAGGTTGCCCGACGAGCGATAGGTGGTCTCCAGACCGGCGGGCAGCAGCAGGCGCAGGAACGCGATGATGGCTTCGTCGGTGAGCTTCTCGCCGTCGATCTCCGCGGCGACGAGATCACCGATGATGTCGTTGGTCAGCTTGCGACGGCGCTGCTCGACCTGGTCGAGGAAGTAGTCGTGCAGCTCGTTGGCCGCGGTGAGCCCCGCCATGATGTCGGTCGGGATCGAGATGATGTCCAGCGACAACCGCCGGAACAGGTCGAGGTCCTCGCGGGGCAGCCCGAGCAGTTCGGAGATGATCCGGGTGGGGAACTCGAACGTCAGCGCCTTCACCAGGTCGGCGTGACCGTCGTTCTTGATCTCATCGATCAGCTGATCGCAGACCGGGCCGATGACCGACGGCTCCCAGCGTTCGAGTGCGGTGGCGCGAAATGCCCTTGCCACCAGGCTTCTATGGTCGTGATGCTCTTTGCCGCCCATGGCCAGGATCATGTGGCCCATCACCAGCCCGATGGTCTTGTCGTAGGCGGCGGAGGTGAAGATCTTGTCGTCGCGGAACGCCTGGAAGACGCCGTCGTAGCCGAACAGCACCCACTCGTCTTCCGGTTTCAACTCCGGCGGCATGAGTTCGTGGTCCATCAGCGACCCGTGGAACACCGGATCGGTGCGCCGCATGTATTCGAAGAACGGATAGGGGCTGGTCTCACCGGTGGTGTCCAAGACGACGGGCTCATCCCCAACGTCTTCGCGTTCAGTGCGCAGCGTCATTGCCGCTCCTTAAGGGCGCTCGGAATTTCGCTATCATAGTATAAATAGCAACCAAGCCCAATGGCTTGTGGCGGTCACCGTAACGAGGACAGTATTGATCCGTGCTTGAACGTCGATTCGTGTGCTCCCTCGACGAGCTACCACCGGGCGCGATGAAGTTGGTCGACGTCGGGAAGTTCGGCGTCGGGGTGTACAACGTCGCCGGTTCCCTGCACGCCATCGTCAACTACTGCTCCCACGAGGGTGCGCCGTTGTGTGAGGGCCTGATTGGCGGCACCAACGAATCCGCACCCGACGAGCCCGGCGGTCTACGGCGGATAAAAGACGGCCAGATCGTTCGGTGCCCTTGGCACAATTGGGAATTCGATGTGACCACGGGCCAGAACCTGGCCGATCCGAAACGGCGGGTGCGCACCTACCGCGTCGATGTCGCCGATGGGCAGGTGTACCTGAACGCATGATCATCGACGCGAATGTCCAACCGCATTTCCGCTACAACGCCGAAATCCGCAAGTACCTACCCGCCGCTCATCGACTCCGGTCGATCCCCGACGTCGAACAGCAGTGGTATCAGGCGCCCGGCGGCAACTATCGCGAAGACCTCTACGGCGAGAAGTACCCGGGCTCCGATCCTGAGACCGTGAGCCGGCATCTGTTTGACGACGCCGGCGTCGATTACGCCGTGCTGAACCCGTTGACCCGCGGCAACATCGCCGACTATCTACTCAACAGCCGGATCTGCGCCGCGGTGAACGACTGGCTACTGGACCGGTGGCTGGAATCGGACACCACGAACCGGTTCCGCGGCACCATCCGGGTCAACCCGGAAGACCCCAAGGGTGCGGTGGCCGAGATCGAGCGGCTGGCGACGCATCCGAAGCTGGTGCAGGTCGGTATTCCGCTGCAGTCCCGAGAGCCCTACGGCAAGCCAATGTTCGAGCCGATCTGGGAAGCCGCAGCCGCGCACGGGCTTCCGGTGGCGGTGCATATCAACGGCGGCAACGGCGTCGATTACGCGCCGACGTTCGCCGGTCATGCGCACACCTATCCCGGCTACGCGTCGTTCATGCCGCTGAACTACTTCGTGCATCTCGCGACGCTCATCGTCGAGGGCGTGTTCGGCCGGCATCCCGATCTCACATTCGTCTTCGCCGACGGCGGCTACGACATCCTCACCCCGCTGATGTGGCGACTGGACACGTTCTGGTTGTCGATGCGCGATCAGACGCCGTGGGTCGACCGCTATCCCAGCGACTACCTGCCCGGCCATGTCAGATTCTGTTCGTCGGCATTCGACGGGCCAACCGATCCCGGTCAGATGCAGCGGTGGATGGACTTCTCCGGCAAGGCCGACCTGCTGATGTACGGATCGGGCTACCCGCACTGGTCCACCACCGCGCCGGCAGACGCGGCGGCCGGAATGGACGATTCCCAACGCGATAATGTGTTGTGGCGCAACGCTAGTGAGCTGTACGGACTGACAGCACCGGTCGAAGGAACGGCATTATGACGACGATCGAACGAGTCGAGACGCAAACCGAGATCGCGGTGGCGATCGTCGACACCGATGTGCACCCGATGCCGGTGTCGACCGACGTGCTGAAGTCGTATGCGCCGGCCGACTGGGTCGACAAGATCTGGCCGACCGGCAACGCGGTCACCCCGTTGCCGCACTTCTACGACACGCCCGACTCGTTCAAGACCTTCTCCATGCGCGTCGACGCCGCCCCGCCCGGCGGTGGCTTCGCCGGTACCGACCCCGACTACGCGGCCAAGCAACTGCTCGTCGACGCCGGGGTCGGCATCGCCACCCTGGAACCGATGTGCGACGCGCAGCTGCCGCAAGCCGAGCACGTGCTGAAGTCCACCTACAACGACTGGCTCGCCGACGTCTGGTTGGACCGCAACAACGCGCACGGTCGCTGGCGGGGATCGATCAGCGTCAGCGCTCAGGTGCCCGAGCAGGCGGCCCGGGAGATCCATCGCTGGGCCGGCCATCCGTACATGGCGCAGGTGCTGATGACCCCGCAGACGCGTGGAATACCGTTCGGCAACCCGCATTTCGACCCGCTGTACGCAGCAGCTGCGGCCAACGGCTTGCCGGTCGCCACCCATTTGATGGGTCAGACGCCGTTCGAGCTGATTCCGATCTACCCGGTCGGCAATCCGGCGCACTGGCATGACTTCTTCGCCTCCTGGCCGTTGCTGTATGTGTCGCATTTGATGAGCCTGGTGTTCGACGGCGCTTTCGATCGGCACCCCGACCTGCGGGTGGTGTTCGTCGAGGGCGGCTTCACCTGGGCGATGCCGGTGATGTGGCGGATGGACCGGATCTGGGAAGCCCGCCGCGCCGACCTGCCGCACGTCCGCCGCCGGCCATCGGACTATGTGCGCGAACACGTCCGCTTCACCACCCAGCCGCTGGAGGACACCGACGTCACCCAGTTCCGTGAATACATGGAGATGATGGACCTCGGCGACAACCTGATGTTCTCGACGGACTATCCGCACTGGAGCTACGACGCCCCGACCTATGCGGTCAATCGCTTCCCGGCGGCGCAACGGGAGCGGATCATGCGCGGCAACGCGACCGCGCTGTACGGGTTGCCGTCGACGGTCACCGCCCTCCCCGGAGAACGGCCCGCGTCAACGGCTTAAATAGGGTGACCTAACACCGTTGAAGGACGAGGGCATGACGACTGAGACCGACCACGCACGCCCCCGGGGTTTGAGCCGCATCGACCCGGCGCTACGCGACGCTGCGGCCGGGTTGGACATCGCCGAGTTCCACGCCGAGTCGCTGCCCGCCGAGCGGCGACGCGCCGACCAGCTGGCGGCCGAGCGCGCCGCGGCCGTCGACGTCGGCACCGTCGAGATCGACGACGTGACCATCGCCGGCCCGGGCGGCCACCCGCTCGGCCTGCGGCTTTACCGGGGTCCGGGCCCGTCGGCGGCGCCGCTGGCGATCTACGCCCACGGTGGTGCCTTCGTGACCGGAAATCTCGACACCGACCATCCGGAGTGCGTGGAGCTGGCTCGCGAGGCCCAGTGCCTGGTCGTGTCGGTCGACTACCGACTGGCTCCCGAGCACCCGTGCCCCGCGGCGCTCGAGGACATGGAGGCCGCACTGCGCTACGCCGTCGAGAACAGCGCGAGCCTGTACGCGGACAGCAGCCGCGTCGTGGTGATCGGCCGCGATGCGGGCGCGGCACTGGTCGCCGCGCTGGCTCAGCGCATGTTCGACCACGAAGGTCCGACGATCCTGGCTCAGGTGCTGCACCAGCCGATGCTCGATTCCGACGCGACGCCGTCGCGACGGGAATTCCAGCGCACGCCGGGACTCAACGGTCCTGCGGTCAGCCGGGCGTGGGCGCACTACCTGGGTCACAGCACCGCGACGGCCGAGTACGTCCCCGCGCACCGGGCGAACCTGGAGGGGCTACCGCCGGCGTTCATCAGCTGCGCCGAAATCGACCCGTGCCGCGACGAAGCGATCGCCTACGCGAATCGACTGCTGCACGCCTACGTCCACACGGAGTTGCACGTCGTCGCAGCCACCTTTCACGGCTTCGACGCCGTGGTGCCGGACTGGGTGGTCTCCCGCGAAAGCGTTGCGCTGCATGCGCAGACGCTGCGCCGTTCGTTCGCTACCGGTTAGATAGGGTCGAATTTGTTGATCAGCCAGGTGCCGTGCACCTTGGTCAGCGACACCAGCACACTGCTCGCCGCCGCAGAGGGATCCGGCCGTTCTTTGCTCGTGGTCACCTGGTTGACGAACACAAGCACGACCGCGGACTCGGGGTGCATCTCGGTGGTGGCCGCGCCCACCACCTGAGCGATGGTCGTCACGCCTTTGCCCTTGGCCGCCGGGCTCACGACCTGCTTGGTGAACGTGTCGTAGTAGTTCAGGAAATCGCCAGTGAGATGGGATTTCGCCGCAGCGAAATCCTGGTCCAGGGTCTCCGGTTTGTAGGAGAGCATGGCCACCGTGCCGTCTCGGGCCGCGCCGATCGCTGACTGAGCGGCCGCGGCGTCGGTCGCCTTATCGGGCCGGTACTGGGAGATGTACACCCACGCGGCCAGCCCGCCGGCGGCCAGCAGCGCCACCACCAGAACCACAGGGATGACCGGGATGGCACGCAGCCGCCTTGCGGGCGCGGTCTCGGCCGCGGGTGCGTCGGCGCTCTTGTCGATCTCTACTCCGGTGGTGGGCTCGACGTCGGGCGCCTCGGCGTCGTTGTGCTGCTCGGTTGTGTCGTCGTCGCTCACAGGACGAACTCCACTTTCGACAACTTCAGCTGATCGCCGTCGCGGACCACCGAGACCCGGAACCGGAACGTCCGCGGTTGGTCTTTGGCGCCGGCCGCATTGGTGACACGCTCGTTGGCCAGGACCAGAACAACGGCCGAATCCTGACTCGTCGACTCGACCGCCGAGGCCGCGACCGTTCCTTCTGCTACCGCCTTGGTGTCTTTGACCACCGACGCGAAATCGTCCGCCGTCTTCTGAAATTGGTCCTTGAACTCGCCAGTGGCACTGTCAACGATCCGCTGAACGTCTTCCTTGGATTTCTTGAAGTCCAAGGACGTCAGGTTCACGATGCCCTGCCGGGCGGCGGCGGCAAAGGCCGCGGACTGCTGCCGCTGCCTCACGACGTTGTGGTGATGCCAGGCCATCCATCCACTGGCCCCTAGCAGTGCACAGATGGCGACGATCGTGGTGGCGGCGGCCAGCACGGCCAACGACACGCGCCACCGGCGCACGGTCGCGGCTTCCGTCGCCGTGGGTTCCTCGGCGTCGGGCGGCTCAGCGGTCTCCGGTGGCTCGGCGGCCTCGGCCGAATCGGTTGGCTCGGTGGCGTCGGCCGCTTCGGCGACCGCGGGGGTCCCGGCGGCCTCACCGGGTTCGTCGGCCTCGCCGGCTGCCAGCGATTCCGCTTCGCGGCGCAACTGGATCGCCCGGGCTCGTGCGCGTGCGGCCGCAGCGAGCGCCTCGGCCTCGGCGGCCTCGGCCTCGGCTTGCTCGGCGAGCGCGATCGCGTCCAACTTGGCCTTGGCGGAATCCTGCGGTTTACCGGCCTCAACCATGCCGACCGCGGCTTCTCAACGTCATTATCGACTGCACTCCGGTATCTCTTACTGTATTGCTCATTGCTACCATCGAAATCACCAGTGACCACGACTGGGACCGATTGGACGGATGGCCGGGACACTCCCCGGACTTCCTCGCCAACGGTAGGAAGGCCAGAGAGGTCTCAGCCAACGTATGACTGTCGTCGATTCCCCCGAAAAGATACTCTTCGCCTCCACCACCCAAGCATTTCTGCAAAAAGAGGTGCCGCTGAGTCGGGTCCGCGAGCTGCACACTCAAGGCGTTTCCTTCGAGCCGGCCTGGTGGCAGCGAGCGGCGGAACTCGGGTGGACGGCGCTGCTGGTCCCTGAGGAACTCGGCGGCGGCAGCGTCTCCGGCGACGGGGTGGCCGATCTGGCGATGGTCGCAGAACAACTCGGAAGAACAGTGGCGCCGGGCCCGCTGTATCCGGTCAGCACCGTGCTTGCGGCGCTGGTGGACAGCACCGATCCGCAGGCGCACGCGGAGACCATCGAATCGCTGATTGCCGGCGAAACCATCGCCTCGTGGGCGGTCTACGAGCCGGGGCACGGTTGGGCCCCGCACACACCGTCGACGACGGCGACGGCGACCGATTCCGGCTTCCGGATCGATGGCGTCAAAGACCGGGTGGAAGCGGGCGCCCAGAGCGACCTGCTGCTCGTCGTCGCGCACACCGACGACGGCGTGCGCCAATTCCTGGTCCCAGCCGACGCACCGGGTGTGCGCGTCGAGCCGCAGCAGTCGATCGATTTGGTGAAGCAGTACGCCCGTGTGCATTTCGACGGGGTGACCGTCGATGCGAGCGCGGCCGTCGACGGCAACGCCGCCGACGTCCTCGACCGGCAGAGCCAGATCGCCCAGATGCTGCAGTGTGCCGAGGTCGTCGGCATCCTGCAGACCGTGTTCGACTTCACCGTCGCGTGGGCGTTGGACCGGCACAGTTTCGGGCGTCCACTGGCGTCCTACCAGGCGCTCAAACACCGCTTCGCCGACATGAAGATGTGGCTCGAGGCGTGCCGTGCGACGACGGGCGCGGCGGTCGCGGCCATCTCGAGCCGATCACCGGATGCCAATCTGTCGGCCAGCATCGCCAAGTCCTACGTCGGCGAAATGGCGACCCAGATCATCCAGGACTGCGTGCAGATGCACGGCGGTATCGGTGTGACCTGGGAGCACGACCTACACGTGTATTTGCGACGGGCTGCGTTGTACCGGTCGATGTTCGGCACGCCAGAAGAACACAACGTGCGGGTCTATCAGCTGCAGGAGGCAGGACAGCCCGCGCCGAGGTCGGCGTGATGACCGAGGCAACCGGCACAGTTACCGACGTCGAATCCGTCGACGAGTTCCGGGCCCGGGCGCGTGCCTGGTTGGCCGAGAACATGCCTCCCATCGATCCGGCGCACCCACCGGCGGCGCATCGCGATGAGGAGCGCTGCTGGCTACGCGCTCGCGAGCTCCAAAAGCGGCTCTATGGAGGCGGATTCGCCGGGATCTGCTTTCCACGTGAATACGGCGGGCTGGGTCTGGATTACGAATACCAGAAGGCCTTCAACGAGGAAAGCCTCAGCTACGAGATGCCGCTGATCCTCAACACGCCGACGTTCACCATCTGCTGTGCGACGTTGCTGGACACTGCGAGCGAGGACATCAAGCGTCAGCACATCGGCGCCGCGTTGCGGGGCGACGAGATACTGGTACAGCTGTTGTCCGAGCCCAGTGGGGGATCGGATCTCGCGGGCGTGATCACCCGCGCCGAGCGCGTCGGCGACCGCTGGGTGCTCAACGGCGCAAAGACGTGGAGCACCAGTGCTTTTGCCGCCGACTACGGATTGTGCCTGGCGCGCACCAACTGGGATGTGCCTAAGCATGAGGGCCTGACCATGTTCCTGGTGCCGATCAAACATCCGGGGATCACGTTGCGGCACATCCAACTTCTCAACGGTACGAAGGAGTTCTGCGAGGAGTTCCTCGACGGGGTCGACGTGGGTGACGACGCGGTAGTTGGCGAGGTCAACGACGGGTGGTCGGTGGCGTCGCGTCAGCTCTACCATGAGCGGCGCGCGGTCGGGATGGGCTCGGAATTCGCCAGCGGCAGTGGCAGTGAGGGCGGACGATCGACGCCGGTGAACTATGCGCGGCTCGCCGCGGCGACCGGGCAGTCCGACAACGAGCGGGTGCAGCAGATCGCCGGGCGCGCACTGGTGCACCGCGCGGTCAGCGACCAACTGGGCGCGCACATCTTCCGCGGCGTGAACGACGGCTCGCTGCCGCCCGCCGCTGGAAGCCTGCTACGGCTGTTCCACGCCGAGACAGTGACGTTGGAGATCGACGCCGGACTGGCCATCACCGGAACCGCCGGAGTGGTCGGCGCCGAGGGCGAGGGCCTCGAGACCGGTGTGCGGTACTTGTCCCGCCAAACGGTCTGCATCGGCGGCGGCACCAGCGAATTGGCTCGCAACGTCATCGGCGAGCGGGTGCTGAACTTCCCGCGCGAGTACGCCGCCGACCGCGGCGTGCCGTTCAATCAGGTCAAGCACGGCCAAGCCGGCGGCTAAACCGTGCGTGCCAACCGGTTCGCCAGCAGGTCGGCGAAGCGAGCCGGATCTTCGGGTGCGTTGCCCTCGGCGAGAAGTGCCGCGCCGTAGAGCAACTCGGCGGTTTCACCATTCGTCGGGTCGTCGCCGCGCTCTTTGTGGGCCTGCTGCAGCCCGGTGATCAGTGGGTGGGTCGGGTTGAGTTCCAGCGTCCGCTTGCCGACCGGGACGTCCTGCCCGGTGGCCCGGTAGATACGGGCCAGCGACGGTGTCACACCGAAGGCGTCGGTGATCAGGCAGGCCGGCGAATCGGTGAGCCGGGTGGACAACCGGACTTCCTTGACGTGTTCGCCCAGCGTTTCGGTCAGCCACGCCAGCAGATCGGCGAACTCCTGCTCCTGTTCTTTGCGCTCGGCCTCATGCGCGGACTTCTCTTCCTCGGTGTCCAGGTCGACGTCGCCCATGGCCACCGACTGCAGTGGTTTGCCGTCGAACTCGGTCACCGATCCCAGCCAGATCTCGTCGACCGTGTCGGAAAGCAGCAGCACCTCATAGCCTTTGGCCTTGAACGCTTCCAGATGCGGGGTGCTGAGGATCTGCTGCGGTGATTCGCCGGTCGCGTAGAAGATCTGTCGTTGACCTTCTTTCATCCGCTCGACGTATCCGGCCAGGGTGGTCAGCTCGTCCTCGCTATGTGTCGAGGCGAACGAGGAGATCTCCAGCAAGGTCTCCTGGTTGTCGAAGTCGCGCATCAGGCCCTCTTTGAGCACCTTGCCGAATTCGCCCCAGAAGGTGCGGTAGTCCTCCGGCCGCTCGGACTGCAGATCCTTGATCGTCGAGAGGACCTTCTTGGTCAACCGGCGCCGGATCGCGTTGATCTGCCGATCCTGTTGCAGCATCTCGCGGGACACGTTCAGCGACAGGTCTTGGGCATCGACGACGCCCTTGACGAACCGCAGGTACCGGGGCATGAGCTGGTCGCAGTCGCCCATGATGAACACACGTTTGACGTACAGCTGCACACCGATGGACGCATCGGGCTCGTACAAGTCGAACGGGGCTCGGGTCGGAATGAACAGCAGGGCTTGGTATTCGAAGGTGCCCTCGGCCTTCATCGAGATAACTTCGAGCGGCTCGTCCCAGGCGTGTGCGATGTGCTTGTAGAACTCTTTGTACTCGTCGTCGGACACCTCGTCCTTGGGCTTGGCCCACAGCGCCTTGCCCGAGTTGAGCGTCTCGACTTCCCGGGTGACGGTGTCTTCGCCGCCGTTTTCGCCCGGTGTGGTCTTGTCGACCTCCATCCGGATCGGCCAGGCGATGAAGTCGGAGTACTTCTTGACCAGCGTCCGCAGCTTCCACTCCGAGGTGTAGTCGTGCAGCGCGTCCTCGGCGTCGGCGGGCTTGAGGTGCAGCGTGACCGACGTCCCCTGCGGAGCATCCTCGACCGTTTCAATCGTGTAGGTGCCGTCGCCGCTGGACTCCCATTTGATGGCCTCGCTGTCGCCGGCCTTATGGGTGAGCAGTTCGACCTTGTCGGCGACCATGAAGGTGGAGTAGAAGCCGATGCCGAACTGGCCGATCAGCTCCTCGGACACGGACGCGTTTTTAGCGTTCTGCGCCTCACGCAACTGCTGGCGCAGCTCGGCGGTGCCGGATTTGGCCAGCGTGCCGATCAGGTCGACGACCTCGGCGCGGGTCATGCCGATGCCGTTGTCGCGCACCGACAGGGTGCGGGCATCGTGGTCCACCACGATCTCGATGTGCAGATCGGACGTGAGAGTGTTGTCGGGGTCCAGATCCTTGTTACGGAACGCCTCGATCCGCAGCTTGTCCAGCGCGTCAGAGGCGTTCGAGATCAACTCCCGCAGAAACGAATCCTTATCGGAGTAAACGGAGTGGACCATCAGGTCCAGCAGCTGGCGGGCTTCGGCCTGAAACTCCAGGTGCTCGACACCGGTACTCATGACTGTGCGCTCCATGACATAGGAGATGAATCTACCGAAACACACATTGCCCCGGTGAGCCTGCCTGGGCGGGCGGTCCACCGTTTTCGGGTGTCTTTTCTATTTTAAGTAGTATAGATACTATAAAGATCAAGTAGCCCCTGTCCTGCAATGATGCAGCGTCGTGGAAGAGAAGCGATGGAGTCGAACGCTCGTCCGGTCCCTCTCGGCGGCCGCCTCGGCGCTCCTGCGCACACCGAATGGCTTGCATTCCAACGGAAGTCGCATTGTTGAGCGCATGAGGAGGAAGCGGCGATGAGCAGAGTGGCAGGCAAAGTAGCGGTGGTCAGCGGGGCCGCCCGCGGCCAGGGACGCTCACACGCCCGGGTGCTCGCCGCCGAAGGTGCCGACATCATCGCGATCGACCTGTGTGAAGACATCGACACCAACGAATATCCCCTCGCCCGGCCGGAAGACCTCGACGAGACCGCGCGACTCGTCGAGAAGGAGGGCCGGCGCGTCGTCACCGAGATCGCCGATGTGCGCGATCGCGCGGCGTTGTCCGCGGCGATCGACCGGGGTGTCGCCGAGCTCGGTCATCTCGACGTCGTGGTGGCCAACGCCGGCATCTGCCCGCTGACGGCGGGTCTGCCGCCCCAGGCGTTCGCCGATGCCGTCGACGTGGACCTGGGTGGCGTGCTCAACCTGGTGCACGCCAGCCTCAAGCATCTGGAGTCCGGCGCCTCGATCATCGTGATCGGGTCCAACGCTGCGTTCATGTCGTCGATGAACACCAGCGGCATCGACGGCGGACCCGGGGGAGCGGGCTATGCTTTCGCCAAAATCGCTGCGGCGCACTATGTCAACGACTTCGCCCGCGCGCTGGCGCCGTTCTCCATCCGGATGAACGCCGTGCATCCGACGAACGTCAATACCGACATGCTGCACAGCGCACCGATGTACCGCGCGTTCCGTCCCGACCTGAAGAACCCGACCCGCGAAGACGCCGAACCGGTGTTCCCGCTCGTGCAGGCCATGCCCATTCCCTACGTCGAGCCCGAGGACATCAGCGAGGCGGTGCTGTTTCTGGCCTCCGACGCCGCCCGATACATCACCGGTCAGCAGCTGCGCGTCGACGGTGGCGGTTTCCTGAAGGTCAAGCCATGGTCCGGCAGTTGAGCGGCACCACAAGCGAATTGGAGGAGTGGCGCAATGGCTGCCGCCGACGACGATGCAGAGCGTAGCGATGAGGAGGAGTGGCGCAATGGCTGCCGCCGACGACGATGCAGAGCGTAGCGATGAGGAGGAGTGGCGCAATGGCTGCCGCCGACGACGATGCAGAGCGTAGCGATGAGGAGGAGTGGCGCAATGGCTGCCGCCGACGACGATGCAGAGCGTAGCGATGAGGAGGAGTGGCGCAATGGCTAGGGGCATTATCTACCTGCAGACCATGCCGGTGTCGTCGGACCTTGAGGCGGAGTACCACTCGTGGTACAACGACACCCATCTAGCCGAGATCTGCTCGGTAGACGGCATCGTCTCGGCGCGCCGCTTCGCGCCAACCGACGGAGACGGTCCGTTCATCGCCATCTACGAGCTCGACTGCGACGACCTCGACGGGGTGGTCGCCAAGCTCGGCGAGCTCGGCGCCAGCGGCAAGATGTCGTCGTTGCAATATCTCAGTCTGGACCCGCCGCCAATTCCCAAGGTGTACCGGGAGATTGGGTCCTACACAAAGTGACTGAAGCGGTCCAGAAGCGTATTTATGCGTTGATGGTGCTGATGAAGGCGGCCGACGACCGGCTGTCCAAAGGCATCGGCACCGGCGAATTCATGTGCGTGTACTGGCCGTCCCGTGGGCAGGAGGCGATCGCCGCGGCGATGGGCGTCGCGCTGCGTCCCGACGATCAACTCGTCACCACCTACCGCGGGTTGCACGACCTGATCGGCAAAGGTGTGCCGCTCGAGGAGATCTACGGCGAGATGATGGGCCGCACCACCGGCGCCAGCCGCGGCAAGGGCGGCACCATGCACATCGCCAAACCGGACAAGGGAGTGATGCTGTCGACCGGCATCGTAGGTGCCGGACCGCCGGTGGCCGTGGGTCTGGCGATGTCGGCCAAACGCAAAGGCACAGACCGCGTCACGGTGGTCAGCTTCGGCGACGGCGCCACCAACACCGGGTCGTTTCACGAGGCGGCCAACATGGCGGCGCTGTGGGATTTGCCGGTGGTGTTCGTGTGTCAGAACAACCTCTATGCGGAGATGACGCCCACCAGCGACACCATGAAGATCGAGCACGTCGCCGACCGGGCGGCCGGCTACGGCATGCCCGGCGTGCGGGTCGACGGCAATGACCCGCTGGCGGTCAAAGACGCGCTGGACGAGGCGCTGCGACGGGCCCGCGACGGCGACGGTCCCACTTTCATCGAGTGTGTGACGTTCCGGTTCCGCGGCCACTACTTCGGCGACCGGATGCCCTACATCCCCAAGGAACAGCTGACCGCGGCGATGGACGCCGACCCGGTGCCGAAATTCCGGGCTCGTCTCGCCGAGGCGGGCATCTGCGACGAGGCCGAGCTGGACGCCATCGACCAGGACGCCCTGGCGACTGTGGAGGCAGCGCTGCAGACCGTGATGGCCTCGGATTCCCCGTCGGTCGACGAGCTCGACCGTGACGTGTACGCAACCCCGATCAAGTTCCCGGTGTAAAGCCATGGCAGACAAAGAGATGACGATGCGCGAGGCGCTGAACCTCGCGTTGGACCACGCGCTGCAGACCGACGACAGAGTATTTCTGCTCGGCGAGGACATCGCCGACCCCGGAGCGTCGGGTCCCACTGCGGGGTTGTCGACGAAGTACGGCCACGACCGAGTATTGGATACACCGATTTCGGAGGCGGCCATCGTCGGCGCGGCGATCGGCGCGGCCATCGACGGAATGCTGCCGGTGGCCGAGATCATGATCATGGATTTCATCGGCATCGCTGCCGACCAGCTGATCAACAACGCCGCCAAGCTGCGATTCATGACCGCCGGGCGCACCACGGCGCCGATCACCATCCGCACCCAGGTCTATGCCGGATTGGCCACGGGTGCAACGCATTCGCAGAGCCTGGAAGCGTGGTTCATGCACATTCCGGGCATGAAGGTGATCGTGCCGTCCACGCCGCGCGACGGCAAAGGCCTGCTGACGTCGGCGATCTTCGACGAAGACCCGTGTCTGTTCGTGGAAACGGTTCGGTTGCAGAGCAAGAAGGGGCCGGTTCCAGTCGACCCCGGCTTCGCGATTCCGTTGGGCGTTGCCGACATCAAGCGGCCGGGCGCCGACGTGAGCCTGATCAGCTATGGCCGCGCCGTGCACGACGCGCTAGCCGCCGCGGAGTCGCTGGCCGAACAAGGCGTCAGCGCGGAGGTCGTCGATCTGCGGACCCTGCTCCCACTCGACGTCGAGACGGTCATCGAGTCGGTGCGCCGGACCCGCCGGGCCGTGATCGTGCACGACGCGGTGCAATTCGCCGGACCGGGAGCGGAGGTCGCCGCGGTCTTGCAGGCCGAACTGTTCGGTGAGCTGGCCGCGCCGATCGAACGAGTGGGCGCCCGATTCGTGCCCAATCCCGCCGCGGCCGCACTGGAAGCGCAGGTATACCCGTCGCCGGCGCGGGTCGTCGCCGCCGCTCAGCGCACGCTGGCGAGAGCGGGATCCCATGGCTGACTTCATCATTCGCATACCGCGGGTATCGGTGGCCGTCGCCGAAGCCGAGCTCACCGACCTGCTCGTCGCTGCGGGGGAGCACGTCGACGAAGGCACACCGATCTTCGTGATCGCCACCGAGAAAGTGGAGCAGGAAATCGAAGCCGGCGCCTCGGGCACCGTGCAATGGACAGGTCAAGTTGGGACCACCTACGACATCGGCGCAGAAATCGGCGTCATCACTGCCTAGCGACATCACTTATTAGAGAGAGGGTACGAAAACAGATGGACCTCAACGAGACTCGTGAACGAATTATCTACCAAAAAGATGGGCCGATCGCCAAGATCACGCTCAACTGGCCGGAGAAGGCCAACGCTCAGGACCAGAAGCTGGCCGAGGAGGTCGACGCCGCGTTGCTGGATGCCGACCGCGACTACGACATCAAGGTCTTGGTGCTCAAGGCCAACGGCAAGGGCTTCTGCTCCGGGCATGCGATCGGCAACAACGCCGTCGACTATCCAGCGTTCGTCGAGGGCGCCCTGAAGATGGGACACCCTTGGAAACCGCAGAATGATCTGTTCGTCAAGCCGACCCTGAACCTGTGGGAGTTCTCCAAGCCGACCATCGCGCAGGTGCACGGCTACTGTGTGGGCGGCGGTACGCACATGGGCCTGACCACCGACATCGTCATCGCCTCCGAGGATGCCTACTTCTCCTACCCGCCGCTGCAAGGCTTTGGCATGCCCTCCGGCGAATGTTCCATCGAGCCTTGGGTGTTCATGAACTGGCGCCGCGCCGCCTACTACCTGTTCACCGCCGAGGTGATCGACGCCAAGAAGGCCCTTGAGGTCGGCCTCGTCAACGAGGTGGTCAAGCGGGAGGACCTCGACGCGCGCGTCGACGCGATCGCCCGCCACATCGCGCAGGCACCGTTGACCACGCTGATGCTCACCAAGGCCAACCTGAAGCGAGCCTGGGAGCTGATGGGCATGCGGGTGCACTGGCAGAGTTCCAACGACCTCGTCGCGCTCGCCTCGATCAGCAAGGATGTGCAGCAACTGATTCAGACCGTGTTCAAGGACAAGGTGCTGCCGTCCGAGCACGCCCGTAGGCAGGCCGCCGCTGCCGCGTCGAGCGACGGCGCCACCAGCTAGTCGTGAACATCGCCGACCACGCGATCAACGCCGGCCAGACGCCGGCGTTGATCATGTCCGACGGCGATGTGACCTCGTTCGGCGAGCTGTACACCAGAAGCCAACGGGTCGCCGCGGCGTTGCACGAAGCGGGGCTCCGCCGGGGCGACGGCGTGGCGCTGGTCCTGCCGAACCGGCCGGAGTTCTTTGAGATCACCTGGGGCGCCCAGCTTTCCGGGTTGTACTACACCGCGGTCAACACGCATTTCACCCCGGACGAAGTCGCCTACGTCATCGACGACTCGGACGCCAAGGCGGTGTTCGTCGACGCGTCGATGGCCGGCCTGGCGGCGCACCTGCGCGGCGCCAACGCCGGGGTCCACGTGCACATTGCGGTCGGCGGCAACCTGCCGGGTTGGCGGTCGTTCGACGCCGCGGTGGCGGCCGCGGGCCAAGCGCCGGAGCTGTCGGACGGCTCGGAGATGCTGTACTCGTCGGGCACCACCGGACGGCCCAAGGCCGTTCGCCGCGCGCTTCCGGCCGACGGCAACGGGTCGTGGGCGCAGTCGGTGCTGGAGTTGGCGCTGATCCACAAGTACGGCATGGATTCCGGCAGCGTGTACCTGTCGCCCGCTCCGATGTATCACGCGGCCGGGGTGAACTACACGATGGCGGTCAACCGGGTGGGCGCCGCGGCGATCATCATGCCCAAGTTCGACGCCGAAGCCGTGCTGCGCCTGATCGAGACATATCGGGTCACCCACGCCCAGTTCGTGCCGACGATGTTCGTGCGGATGCTGAAGTTGCCCGAGGCGGTGCGGCGGCGGTACGACGTGTCGAGCCTGGAGTGCGTGATCCACGCGGCCGCACCCTGCCCGGTCGACGTCAAGCAGCAGATGATGGACTGGTTCGGTCCGATCATCCACGAATACTATGGCGGCACTGAGGGGTTCGCGGGCACGACGATCGGGCCACGCGAGTGGCTGGCGCACCCCGGCTCGGTGGGCATCCCGATGTCGCCGGTTCACGTGGTCGGCGAAGACGGGGAGGAGGTCCCGGTCGGGCAGACCGGCGAGCTCTTCTTCGAAGGCGGACCGAAGTTCGAGTACTTTAAAGACCCCGACAAAACCGCGTCGGTCTCCAATCACCGCGGCTGGCGTTCGCTGGGCGACATGGGTTACGTCGACGAGGACGGCTACCTCTACCTCACCGACCGGTCGACGTTCATGATCGTCTCCGGCGGGGTGAACATTTATCCGCAAGAGGCGGAAAACCTGCTCACCATGCATCCCAAACTTGTTGACGCCGCGGTCTTCGGCGTCCCCAATGACGAGTTCGGCGAAGAGGTGAAGGCCGTCGTGGAGCCGGTCGACGGCATCGCAACCGGGCCGGACCTCGAAGCCGAGCTGATCGAATATTGCCGAACCCACCTCGCGGGCTACAAATGCCCGCGCACAATCGAATTCGACACCCTGCCGCGGGACCCGAACGGCAAGCTGTACAAGAGGCGGATCCGCGAACGCTACTGGCAAGGTCGGGCGTCCCGGATCGTATGAGGTGACAAGGACAGCGAGATGGTGAACCAGATACCGTGGGTGGTCGACACCCCGGACCGGATACCCAAGCAGCGGTATTACGACCCCGACTTCTATGCGATGGAAGCCGAGTTGTTCTGGCCGCGGGTCTGGCAGATGGCCTGCCGGCTGGAGGAGATCCCCAAGCCCGGCGACTTCGTCGAATACGAGATCCTCGATCAGTCGATCATCGTCGTGCGGGTCGACGCCGACACGGTGCGGGCGTATCAGAACGCGTGCCGCCATCGCGGCGTAAAACTCATTGAGGGCAACGGCTCTCTTCCTGGAGCCCGACGCACCTTCGTCTGCCCGTTCCACGGCTGGTGCTGGGGCATCGACGGGCGTAACACCTTTGTGTTGCGGCCGGAGGCGTTCGCCGAGCAGAACATGTCGCCCGACGAGCTGCAACTCGTCTCGGTCCGCTGCGAGCTGTGGGGCGGGTGCGCCTGGATCAACCTCGACGACGACGCCCCGCCGCTGCGTGACTGGATGGAGCCCTTCGCGTCGACCTACGACGCCTGGAAAGTCGAGTCGTTGCGGGTGGAGTGGTGGCAATCCTGCCGGCTGCCGGTCAACTGGAAGCTGGCGACGGCGGCGTTCATGGAGGGCTACCACGTGCCGCAGACCCATCCGCAGCTGCTGCCGTCGGCGCAGACCGGCAGCACGTCGGAAGCGGTGCACCCGGTGGTCGCGAGCAGTCTCTACTTCATGCGCACGCTGGGCGACGGCATGGGCGGCATGACGCACGAGAACGACATCCGCATCGCCGAAGGGCTGCAGACCATCACGTTGCCGTCGGATCCGGCGCAGGCACTGGCGGGTTGGCGCAGCGCGCTCAACGACGCGGTCGTCGGCTGGCATCGGGCGAGAGGCAGCGACATGCCCGATCTCAACGATCTCGTCCGCCGCGGGATCACCGATGCGATCGGGTTCGCCTTTCCGCACCACTTCATCCTGCCGACGTACAGCAGCGCGTCGTCGTACCGCATCCGGCCGCTGGGGCCCGAGGAGACGCTGTTCGAGATCTGGTCGTTGACCCGGATGCCGGCCGACCGATCCGCGGGGAAGCCGACGCCGCCGGAGCCGCGGCCGCCCGACGATCCGAGCTGGCCGCCGATCCCGGCTCAGGACTTCTCCAACCTGCCGAGGCAGCAAAAAGGACTGCACTCCAGAGGATTTGAGTACATGCGGCTGTCGGACCAGATCGAAGGGCTGATCTCGAACTTCGAACGCGTCGTCGACGGCTTCCTCGCCGGGTTGCCGTACGAGACCCTGGTGCCCGCGATCCAAAAGACCAACACCACGATCGACGTGCCGATCGTCGACCTCGGTCTGACCGCGGAGGCGCGATGAGCACGCAATGGGACCGATCCGTCGACCTGTTGATCGCCGGCAGCGGGGGCGGCGGCATGGTGGCCGGGCTCGCCGCGCTCGATTGCGGGCTGGAGCCGCTGGTGATCGAAAAGCAAGCGCTGGTGGGCGGATCGACGGGGCTCTCCGGTGGGATCGTCTGGCTGCCGAACAATCCGCTGATGCGGGCCGAGGGCGTCGCCGACTCGCACGAGGACGGCCTGGCCTACCTCGCCGACGTCGTCGGTGACATCGGTGCGCCGTCGTCACCCGAGCGTCGCGAGATGTTCCTCACCGCGGGCTACGAGATGATCAACTTCCTGGTCCGCAAAGGGGTTCAGCTGATCCGCTGTGACGGCTGGAGCGACTACTACCCGAATCACAAGGGCGGCAACGCATCCGGCCGGGCCATCGAGGGAATTCCGTTCGATGCGGCCGAGTTGGGCAGCTGGCATGACAAAGTCCAGCCGCCGCTGGCCAAGAACTACGGGTACGTGGTGTTGACCAACGAGCTCCGCTCCGTGCAGTACTACAACCGCGCGCCGCGCGCGTTCGCGGTCGCGACAAAGGTGTTCGCGCGCACCGCGGCGGCGCGCCTCCGCCGGCGCCAGATCCTCACCAACGGAGCGTCATTGATCGGTCAGATGCTCAAGGCGCTGATCAGTCTCAGCGGGGGCCAGCCACCGCTGTGGACCAACGCCGCGATGGACGACCTCATCGTCGACGACGGCCGCGTTGTCGGAGCACGCATCGTCCGCGACGGGGTGCCGATGAACATCGAAGCGCGCAGGGGAGTCCTGTTGGCGGCGGGCGGCTTCGGCCACAACGCCGACATGCGCCGTCGCTACAGCGGTGACCAGCCCAACGAGGCGCAGTGGTCGATCGCCAACGCCGGCGACACCGGCGAAGTGCTGCAAACCGCGATGCGGCTGGGCGCCAAGACCGATCTGCTGGACGAAGCATGGTGGCTGCCTTCGGTTTTCATCGCCAACGGTGGTGCGGTGGCCGCGTCGCTGGGCTCCGGACGGCAGCGCCCGGGGGCGATCTACGTCGACTCGACGGGCCGGCGGTTCTGCAACGAGTCCAACTCCTACGTCGAGGTCGGCAAGGCGATGTACGCCAACAAGGCCGTCCCGTGCTGGATGATTTTCGACGACGGTTACGTGCACCGATACGTCACCGGGACCAACCCGCTCAAACGCAATCAGAACCTGCCGCCCGCATTGATCGAGAGCGGCGCGGTCAAGCGCGGTCAGACGATCGCCGATCTCGCGGACCAAATCGACGTTTCCGCAGACAAACTCACGGACACCGTTGCCCGCTTCAATCGATTCGCCGCCAAAGGCCTCGATCCCGACTTCGGCCGCGGCCAGTCCGCCTACAACGACTGCCTCGGCGATCCCGGGTACCGGCCCAACGCCGCGATCGGCCCGCTGGACCGGGCGCCGTACTACGCGACCAGGGTGCTGCCCGCGGACGTTGGCACGTGCGGCGGCGTGATCACCAACGAGTACGCGCAGGTGCTCGACGAACACGACCGCGTGATCGAGGGCTTGTACGCGACGGGCAACACGACGGCGACCGTGATGGGCCGGACGTATCCGGGTGCCGGCGCCAGCATCGCGAGCTCAATGGTGTTCGGCTACGTGGCTGCACGCCACGCCGCCGGCCGTAAGTTGGCCGGCGAGATGAGCCGCTAGTCGGTTGTCGGGGTCGCCTCGTCGCGGCCGACGAAATCCCTTGGCTTCAATCCGGATTGCCTGAGTTGCGCTCTGCGCTCCTGAACGTCGGTGGCCGCGCCGACCATGTTGGTGAGGATGTGGCTGACCTGGAGATGCACCCGCATGCCCATCAACTCGTAGGCGCGCTTAACGCTGTTCTTCACCGCCATCGACGTCGTCAGCGGGACTTGCGCGATCTTGCGCGCCATCCCTTCGACGGTGTCCTCGAGGTCGTCTCGGGGTACCACTTTGTTGAGCAGCCCCCACTCGAGCGCTTCGGCCGCGGACAGCGTCGGCGCCAGCAGCAACCAGTCCATGGTGCGATGCCAGTTCATCAGCAGCCACGGCTCGATCATGGTGTGCCCACCGGGTTCACCGAGGCTCTGAGCAAGCGGCATCTGGAAATACGCGTCGTCGGAGGCCACGCAGAAGTCGGTCAGCAGGCCCAGATAGATGCCGCCGCCCATGCAGTAGCCATGAATCTGCGAGATGGTCGGCTTCGGGAATTCCCAGAGATACAGCGTCGGCCACAAAAACAGGTCGGCGGTGCCCTTGTAGAGATCCTCGAATGTGTCCCCGAAGTCCGGATAGGGATTTTCGTCGGGGCCCCAGCGCGCTACGTGCCCACCGCAGAAGCCTTTTCCGTTCGCCTTGATGATCACGACTTTGATGTCGCGGTCGCGGTCGGCCTCGTGCAGGCAGGCGTCGACCTCCTGCACGAGCGTCGCATCCTTGGTGTTGGCCTTGTCGGCCCGGTTCAGGATGATCCGCGCGATCGGTGGTTCGCGTTCGTAGATAACCGCTTCCAGGGTGCGCCGTTCCATCTGGCGACCCTATTACGGTGACCGGCGAATCAGGCCGAGACCGGCTTGGCGACCTTCATCAGCTTCATCAGGTTGCCGCCCATGATCTTGGCGACGTCCTCCTCGTCGAAGTCGGTGAGCTCGTCGACGAAGCTGATCGGATCCTTCAGGCCCTCAGGGTGCGGCCAGTCGGAGCCGAACAGCACCCGGTCGGTGCCGACCATGTTGACGATCTCGGTGAAGCGGTCCTCCCAGAACGGGGTGATGTAGACGCAGCGCTTGAACGCCTCGATCGGGTCCTCCAGGAAGGCCTGCGGCATCTTCTTGTAGACGCCCTTCAGCCCCTTGAACAGGTCCGGCACCCAGTCGGCGCCGTTCTCGATCGACAGGATCCGCAGCTCCGGGTTGCGCGACAGCGCGCCGTGGCACACCAGCGCGCCCATGGCGTCCAGGATCGGCCGGTGGCCCATCGCGAAGCTGCGGAACGGGGTCGGCTTGAACGGCAGGAACTCGTCGCCGGGCTCCCACACGTTGGCGAACTCGGAATAGCCGCTGTCCGAGGCGTGCATCGAGACCGGAATGTCGGCCTTGATGCAGGCCTGCCAGAACGGGTCGAACTCCTCGAGGCCGAACGATCGGCTGCCTTTGAAGCCGGGCACCGGCGCCGGGCGGACCAGCACGGTGCGGGCGCCGCGCTCCAGACACCATTCGAGTTCTTCGAGCGCGCGGTCGACGATGGGCAGCGTGATCACCGGCGTGGCGAAGATGCGGTCCTGATAGTTGAACGACCACTGCTCGTGCATCCACTGGTTGAGCGCGTGGATGACGTCGTGGGTCATCTCCGGGTCGTCCTTCATGCGCTCTTCGACCAGGCTGGCCAGAGTCGGGAACATCAGCGCGTAGTCGATACCGAGTTCGTCCATCACCTCGAGCCGGGCGGCCGGCTCGCGGAAGGCAGGGATGGATTTCATCGGCTCGCCGAGGATCTCGCGGTAGCTCTTGCCCTGGGCGCCGTTGCGGAAGTAGTCCTCCTGGGCGCCCGGCTTAGCGACGACCGAGAAGGTCGGGTTGGGAATGTATTCGCTGATGTGGCCGCGG
Source organism: Mycobacterium cookii (assembly GCF_010727945.1). Classification (NCBI taxonomy): domain Bacteria; kingdom Bacillati; phylum Actinomycetota; class Actinomycetes; order Mycobacteriales; family Mycobacteriaceae; genus Mycobacterium; species Mycobacterium cookii. The sequence goes on along the minus strand of NZ_AP022569.1, from coordinate 1,724,092 downwards.
ACCACGATCTTGGTGCGGCCGCGGACCTCGACGTAGTCGATGACGCGCTTGCGGTTCTCCGGGAGGAACTTCGTCAGCGCCTCCTCCGACTCGTACATGTGGTTGTCGGCGTCGAACACCGGGAAGGAAAGTTCGCGTGACGGCATGGCGATCTCCTTGAAGTCTGGATTCTCACGAGGTGGTAATGACGTTACCACTTTCGCACTGCACGCCGTAACCGGTGGGCTACGCCGGCGGCCAGTCGGGGGGCAGCGTCGGGGTCGCGCCGTTGATGATGGCGAAGTTCACCGTGGCCGTGGCCAGCAGCGCGTCGTCGCCGTCACCGTCGCTGAGGACGTCGATCTGCATCACCATCGCGCGCCGGCCTTGGCGCAGCATCCTCGGGACCGCGTAGGCGGTGCCCTGCCGGATCGGCCGCAGGTAACGGATGTTCAGGTCGGCGGTCGTCATCGTGGTGCCGTCCTGCAAGTAGTCCAAGCCGAATTGACCGCCCGCGACGTCGACCAGCGTGGCGATCAAACCGCCCTGCAGGGCGCCGGACGTGTTGACGACCTGCGGGCTCACCGGGATCGTCATCGCGAATTCGCCCTGACGCGTGCCCGCGCGCATGCCGATCTGGTTGAACAGTTCGCCAAGCGTCGGCGTCTCCGGCTGGGCGCCGTCGTCGGTACCCAGCGCGCGGATGCAGAAGTCGTAGAGGTGCGCCGCATCGATTGGCGCGCCGGTCAATTCGGCTCCCAGCCAGTGCAGTCGCATGGCGCCCAAGATGGTCTGCATGATGATCGCCGCGGCCGGCCCGACATCGAGGTGAGGCCGGAAGACGCCTTCGCTGATGCCACGTTGGATGACATCGCGCATCAACTCGTGCAGCGGAAGGATGATCCGGGCGTAGTCGCGGGGCCTGGTCTCGGCCAGATGCTGGTTGTAGAGGTTCATCGCCCGGTTCAGGCTGTCCTGCGTGCTCGACTCGGGTTCGGCGCTGATCCGGTCGATGATCAGCTTGATCGCCGCGGTGCTATCCAGGTCCGCGGTCTCGGCCCGCCAGGCCTGTGTGGACTGGGCCATGGTCCGCTCGAGCAGAGCGATCAGCAGTTCGTCCTTGCTACTGAAATGTTGATAGAACGCGCGCAGCGACGTCTTGGATCGGGCGACGACTTCCTGCACGGTGAAGTCGGTGCGCCCGGTCTCGCCGAGGATCTCGACCGCGGTCTTGATGAAGCGCGCGTCGCGGGTCGTCGGTTCGGCTTCGTCTTCTTGTGCCATGCCGCCTCCTCGGTCGCCTGCTGATCAAGCAGTGAGAATGAGGTTACCGCGTCCGGCGCCGGATCGTCAGAAGGGCGGCGGCTCGTCATTGGCGACGATGGGCAGCGGTCGGGCCGCCTCCCGCGCTGCCCTGTTGCGCCGCCGTTGGGAGGCGATGTAGTCGGCGCGGTTCTGGGCGCGGGTGCGGCGGCGCTTGGGCATCATCGCGGATCGGTTCAGGTTCGATGCCTGCGTGTGTGCCCGGTCCTCCGCTCGGGCCGCCGCGCGCAGCCGCTCGAGGACAGGCGGCATCTGTTCGAACATAAGGTCGATTGTGCCAGCGCCCTCCGACAGTTACTTGCCGACTTCTTCGAGGTTCAGGCCCGCGGTCTCGATGCGGAAGAAGTACGTCACGACGGCACCGGCGAGGAAGCACACGACGAGACCCCACAGCAGCGCGGTGGTGCCGATGCTCTTCAGCAGGATGGGGAACAGAAACGCCGTCAGCACCGCCCCGATCTTGGCGAAGGACGCGGCAAAGCCTGCGCCCTTACCCCGCACCTCGGTGGGGAACACCTCGCCGGCCAGCAGATAGGTCATGGCGTTCGGTCCGAAGTTGACCATGAAGTAGAACAGCGTGAATCCGAGGAACAGCAGCCACATGACATTGCTGCCGTCCGATCGGATCGAGAGCCCGGACAACAGCAGGCCGACCGCGCAGCCGATGAAGCCCCAGATCTGCAACTTGATCCGGCCCACTCGGTCGACCAAGAAGATCGCGACGATGATGCCCAAGACGAACAGGGTGTCCATCATGGCCGACCCCTTGGCGCCCAGCATGTCGTTGTGAATGGTGTCGGCCAGCGCGTGCGACTTCGATTCCTTGCCGATGACCGCGGCCAGAATGGTCGGCGTGAAGATACCGATACCGTAGACGCCCAGGTCCTGCAGGAACCAGGGAACTGAGGCCAGGATCGTCGCGCGGCGGTTCCGCTTCTTGAACAACGCCAGGTAGGTACCGTGCTCTTCGGGGGCCTTGGCCTTCTCGGCCAGGTGTGCCAGCGATACGTTCTTGGGGTACTGCGGGTTGCGCTTGAGCAGTTTGGTGGTGGCCTTCTCGCCGTGCTCGATGCGGCCCTTGGACACCAGCCAGTGCGGGCTCTCTGTGACGTACAACCGCCCGATGACGACCAGGATCGCGGGCACGATCGCGGCTGCGTACATCATCCGCCACGCGCCCACGTCCGGGTTCGCGTACAGGATGCCGAAGCCCAACGCCGTGCCGAAGAAGGCGCCGACGGCCTGAAAAGCGAAGGCGCTCAGGACGAGTCGGCCGCGCATCGAGGTGGCGATGCTCTCCGAGATCACCATGTGCGCAGTCGGGTAGTCGCAGCCCAGCGCGATGCCCGCGCCGAACAGACAGACGACCAGCGTGATGAAGTTGGGCGCGAACGTCAGCGCCACCAGGAAGACCGCGAAGATGACCATCTCCACGATGAACATCAGCCTGCGGCCGTGGCTGTCGGCAAGTCCACCAAGTGCGGTGGCGCCGACCAGGATACCCGCCAGCGATGCTGCGGTCACCATGCCCTTGTCGGCAGCGTTCAGGTGGAACTGGATCGAGATCAGCGGCAGGGCAACCCCGGTCATGAACACGACCATGCCCTCGAAGAACTTGCCCGCACAGGCCAGCGCCCAGATGCGAAATTGCATGGCGGTCATCGGCATCGACTTCAATGCCGTGCCATCGGGCCATTGCGGCAACTCGTCGATGTACTCCTGCACCGTCTTGCCGGTGGTCTGCCGTGTGTCGAGCGTGTCAGTCATGTCACCTCTCCGGTGCAGTGAATTCGGCGCGCGTTGCCGGCGTAGACAAACCGTCGGCGAGCGCCAACGTCGCAGACGCTAAGTCAGATAGCTGAACGTGCGCTGACTGCCGGATGAATTCAGCGAATGCACCGGTCCGGTGATTATCTGACGCGCAGCGCGTCTTCACCTGTTGTTCGCTTGTGGATCGATCGCATTTCGATTTCGGTGACCTTTAATGTTCGCTGACGTGCTCGACCGGGCGCGCGGCGGTGCTGCGCGCCGATGTGCGGCTGAACAGTTGTTCTCGAGGAGGCAGACATGAAGCAGCGCAACGGATCCCGGTCCCTCGTCGGCTTGCTCGCCGCAGCCGTGCTCACCCTATCGGGATGTACGCACCTGGACACGCCGCCCTCCTACGCAAAGGGCGTCCACGTCGATTGCGGAGGAAAGCAGGACCTCACCGGCAGCGGTTCGACCGCGCAAGCCAATGCGATGACCCACTTCATCACGAGCTACGAAGAATCTTGCTCGGGAAAGCAACTCGCGTACACGGCCAGCGGCTCAGGAGCCGGCGTCGCGGACTTCCTCGCCGGCAAGACCGACTTCGGCGGTTCGGACTCACCGCTGAGCAGTGACGAGCACAAGGCCGCGCAGCAGCGTTGCGGCGGAGCGGACGCGTGGGACTTACCCGTCGTCTTCGGGCCGATAGCGATCACCTTCAACGTCAAGTCGACCGACGTCCTCACACTCGACGCAGCCACTCTCGCAAAGATTTTCAGCGGCGCCGTCACGCGCTGGGATGACCCGGCGATCACGGCGCTGAACGGGAAGATGCCCGCCGAGGCCATTCACGTCATATACCGCGGCGACGCGTCGGGAACCACCGACAACTTCCAGCAGTACCTGCAAGCCGCCGCCGACGGCTTGTGGACCAAGGGCGCAGGAAAGGTTTTCAACGGAGGGGCCGGGACCTCGGCGCAAGGCAACGAAGGCACCGCGGAGGCGGTGAAGAACACCGAAGGAGCGATCAGCTACAACGAGTGGTCCTACGCCATGAGACAGCACCTCGATGTCGCCGGTATTCAGACCGCGGGCGGAGTCGTTCACATCGGCAACGACTGGGTCGGCAAGACCATCTCGAATGTCACCATCAAAGGTGCGGGTGACGATCTGGTGCTTGACCTTTCGAAGGTGTACGCCGCGACGACCCCTGGGGCGTACCCCATTCTGTTGGCCAGCTATGAGCTGGTCTGCGGCAAGTACCCCGACGCACAGGCCGGTAAGGCGGTGCGGGCGTTCATGCAGTCGACCGTCACCGACGGACAGCAGGGCCTCGCGCCGCTGGGATACATCCCGCTGCCGTCCGACTTTCAGAACAGAGTCGCCGCCGCCGTCAACAGCATCAGCTAGGACGTCGGCACCGACGGTTTCGGCAGCGCCGAATTGGATCCGAACGACGGTGCGTTTGGACCACGGCGTGCCCGACGTCCCCACTCGCGGTCGGACCTGTTGACCAAGTCCAAAAGAACGGGTAAGGGTTGCGAATGATGCTGCAGCAGAAGGCAATCGATTACCAAGGACCCGGATATGCAATGATAACCCGCCGGGGTCGGCGCGTCAGGAATCAAAGGTTGTCGTCCCGAAGCCGCTGGGGCTTTCGGCGATGTACACCGGTCCCAGGTTGAAGGGAAAATACCCGGTATTTATCGCATTGCCCGTCGTAACGTATGGCCCGTCCGTCCCGGTCGTCGTGTATGAGTACAGCAGCGTCTCACCGTTGCTGGTGTAGACCGAAATGATTGTTCCCGCCGGCACGATTCCGGAAGTTTGACCGGTATCGAGCACTGATGACGGGATGAAGCCGTTTACGCCGCCGGAATCGATTGCGACGGAGACATGTTCGAGAGGTCCGCCACCGATCCTTACGTCCAGGATGGCAGTCGGCGCTCCGGCGATCGACACGGTGCCGGTTAGTGGGTTGGGGCCGAACTCCAGCACGTGCTGGGATTCGTTTATCAGCGCACCCTGACCAAGAGTGCCGGGCAATGCCGCGATCACTGTGCTGGTGCCAGGGAACCCGTTATCCGGCCCAATGCCCAGAACGCCGACTGCGCCGGTGGAAGCAAAGTACTGCTCGAACGCCGGCGTCGACGCTGGAGTGACGAGGTCAACGGCGGTCGGCGAGGTGACGATGCCACTTCCGAAACCCACCGTGGTGTCATACGTGTCGTAGGAGTACGTCAGCCCCCCGCTGTAACCGGCGGAACCCGAATAGACGTCGCTGCCGAGGTTTTGTGTTGGGACGTACTGGGGTTCGATAACAAGACCGGTGGATCCCGTGTCAACGACTACGGGCTCCAGCGGTCCGCCGTTTACCGAGATGTATGCGAGCGGTTGATGAAGATTGTTCATCGTCAACGGGACGGTTGCGTTGGCCACACTAGGGGTGCCGTCGGTGCCGTAAGGGGTGCCACCCGCACCGCCGTCGCCGTTGATGCCGGGCGTGCCGACGGGCCCACCGCTGCCACCCGTGCCGCCGTTTCCGCCATCGCCGCCATTGGCGGTGGTGCCAGAGGCGCCGGCGTTACCGCCGTCGCCGCCGTTTCCGCCCGCACCGCCGTAGGCGTCGGAGCCGACGTACGCGGCGCTGCCGCCGTCACCGGCGTTTCCGCCGTTGCCCCCCGGGCCGGCGTTGCCGACGGTGCTTCCGTTGCCAGCGGCGCCGCCGGTGCCGCCATTCCCGCCATTCCCGCCATTCATGCCTTGGATGTAGCCATCAGTGCCGCTGGCACCGTCCCCGCCGGCGCCGCCTTGGCCGCCGTTGCCCCCGCTGCCGGCGCTGAAGCCGATGGCGCCTTGCCCGCCGTTGCCCCCGGAGCCCGCCGCGCCGCCCTCCCCGCCGGCGCCGCCGGTGCCGACGACCGTTGGCCCGTCGATACCAGGCCCGTCGTGGTAGCCGTCGCCTGGCGCCCCGCCCGCGCCGGCTGCCCCGCCGTTGCCGCCGTCGGCACCGTTGCCGCCGATGCTGTTGATGCCGGTGCCACCATTGCCGCCGCTGCCCCCGACGCCGCCATCGCCGCCGGGACCGCCGCTGCCGTTAAATCCGTAGTAGCCGATGTTGCCGTTATGTTGGGCCGCTGCTCCACCTTGGCCACCTTGGCCGCCGTCGCCGCCGTTGCCGCCGGAAAAACCGGGGTTGTCGCCTGCCGCGCCGTTGCCCCCATCGCCGGCGGAGCCGCCATTGCCGCCGGCACCGCCGTTGCCGCCGCTGCCGAAGGAGACATTGTGGCTCAAGTTCTCGTCGCCTTGGCCGGGGCCGCCGCCGCTGCCACCGTTGCCGCCGGAGCCGGCACCGCCGCCGTTGCCGCCGGTGCCGCTAGCGGCGGTACCGCCGCTACCGCCTTGGCCGCCGACCCCGCCATTCCCACCGTCACCGCCGCTGCCCCCGGAGCCCGTGCTGACGTCGAAGGCACCGCCCCCGACCCCGCCCCCGCCGCCGTTGCCGCCGTCGGCGCCGTTGCCGCCGTTACCGGCGTTACCGAACATCGACCCGCCGTTGCCGCCGTTCCCGCCGGCACCGCCGGCACCTCCGGCCGCGCCGTTGCCGCCGACACCGCCCGCGGGGCTGGTGGCTGTTCCGGTCGCACCGGTGCTGCCGGCCGCGCCGTCGGCGCCGTTGCCGCCATCCCCGCCGTTGCCGCCGTCACCGACCAGGTCGGCATTCCCGCCGTTGCCGCCGTTGCCGCCATCGGCACCGTCCCCGCCGTTGCCACCGTTACCGATCAGCCCCCCGGCCCCGCCGTTACCGCCCTGGCCTAGCGCGTCGGTGGCGCCGTTGCCGCCGTTGCCGAACCACAGCCCGCCGGCCTCGCCATTGGCCGCTGCCAATGTGGAGTCCGGCGTCCCGTTGGCGCCGTTGCCGATCAGGATGCCGCTGCCACCAACGTCGTGCCACAGCGTATTGAGCTGAGCGTCGTACGCCGCACCGGATTGGCTGGTGATCCACTCTTGCGCGTCCGCCTGCAGCATCGCGTCGAACGAACTAGCTGCAGGGGACGGATCGGACGCCGCCGTCAATGCCGAATCCGCAGCACCGACACCAAGGCTGCTACTACCGGCTAAATCGGCGGCAGGCGCCACCAGGCCGCCCATATCCAGACCGGCCAAGGCATCCGCACCCGGCACGGAATCAAGACCGGCCAGACTCGCAAGGGAACCTGCGATGGAGTTGATGATGGGGTCAATGACCAGGTCAAACTCGTCGGCATGGGCTACCGGCGCGGTGACCAGCGGAGTCATCGCCGCGCCGAGAAACGCCCCGGCAGCCGCAACCAGACCGGCCGACCGACGATGCCGGCACGCCTTTGCCCGGCGCGGCCGACGATGCCGCTTGCTAGGCCGTTGAGCCATAGTCGGATCCTGAAAGAATCTGAGGTTTAACTTAGGCATTTGTAAGGTAGCGCGAGATAGTCCTCAGGCGTGCTTATCCGCCAAATCGTCGAATAATTTTCACGTTGCTGGTAGCCCAACGGTGGGCCGCTCTTGGGCCAGCTTCAAGCGGCGCTCAGCCGCCGCGGGCTTCGATCATCGCCGAGCGGTTGACCTTCGTCGCCGCCGTGCGGGGAATCTCGTCGACGAACTCCACCGTCTTGGGAACCTTGTAGGCGGCCAGTCGGGTCTTCGCGTAGGCGATGACCTCATGCTCAGCCAGCGGGTTCACCGGATCGGCCGGTTGAATCACGGCGTGCACCCGGCGGCCCCACTCCGGGTCGGACAGGCCGATGACGACGACGTCGATGATCAACTCGTGTTCGACGAGCGCGCATTCCACTTCTGCGGGAAAGACATTGGCACCGCCGGTGATGATCATGTCGCTGCGGCGATCGGCGATGTAGAGATATCCGTCGGCGTCGACGTGACCGATGTCGCCGGCGGTGCGGAACCCGTCGGGCGTCGACGGCAGCAGCGGCGCTCCACCGAGGTAGTGATAACCGGCGCTCATCGGTGAGCGCAGATAGATCTCACCGTGCTCATGCACACCGACCGGTTGACCGTCCAGGCCCAGGATCTGAACTTCGGTGTCGCGGAAGCCCCGACCGACACTGCCGCGATGGGCCAACCACTCGTCGCCGCGCAGTGCGGTCAACCCCAGATTCTCGGTCATCCCGTACGCCATCACGACTTGCTCGGGGCTGAGCAACTCGAACCAGGTATGCAGCAGCGCGTGCGGCATCACCGCCGCACCTTGCAGGATCCAGGCGACGCTGGACAGATCTCGCTCGCGGATATCGGGAAGGGCCGCGATACGCGCCAGCATGGTTGGCGTGGCGGTGAAGTTGGTGATGCGATAGCGCTCGATCGCGTCGACAACGGTTGCCGCATCGAACTTTTCGAGCACCACCAGTCGATCCCCGCCCAACAGGTAGGTGAGCGGTGAGAAGCCGTTGGTGTGGTACATCGGCCCGGGAACCAGGATGGTCTGTGGCTGGGGAGTCGGAGCCCACGCCGCCAAGAACGGAAACGACGATTCCGGCGTCCAAACCCCTTGCGCCAGAGTCAGGATGACCTTGGGCATGCCGGTCGATCCGCTGCTGCAGATGCCATTGGCGTGGGGGGAGACCACCTCGGGAAGCGGGCCGTCGGACTCGGCGGCGGCACGCGAAGCCAGCGCGTCCCGGGTGTGATCGTCGACGACGACGATGGGGTCGATGACTTCCAGCACCCGGGACCGCTCCCAATCGGGCAGGTCCCAGCGCATCGGAACGGGGACGGCGCCGACCTTCCAGCAGCCCAATGCGGCGAGTATGAATTCCTGCGAATTAGGAATCGCCAGTGCGACAAGCGAACCGACCTGCGCACCGGCCGCTGCAAGTGCTCGCCCCCATTGATTGGCCCGGCGATCCAGTTCGGCGAAGGTCATCGAGTGGGCGGTGCCGTCGCGCGCGATGACGGTTAAGGCAGTGTCGTCAGGTCGTTGTTCGGCGAGTTGAGCTAGCTTGGTGCCAAAGGGGATTCCGTCGTCCGGTCCAGTACCGGGGACCCCGGTCGAGGCCGTCTGGGTACTCACGCCGACACCGGTCCTGAGAACAACGTCTCGAATTGGCCGCCAGCCACACCCGACGTCAGGCGCATCGCGAGCACCTCGCTGCTGACGGGCAGGCGGATCAATGACTGCGTATGCCGGTCGAGCACGCTGACATCGGACTCGTCGCAGAAGCCGAGCGCGCCCAGCAGTTGGTGCGCGGTGCGCAGCACCTGCCGTGCGGTGTCGGCGGCCTTGAGCCGAAGTATCAGGGCATCCGCCGAACGCACTTGCGCCGGTGTGGAATCCGTCCGGCTGATGGTGTACTTGGCGAGTTCCGAGAGCCCGCGCGCGGCGACGGACGCATCGGCGACAGTGAAGCGGACCGCCTGAAATTCGGCCAGCGGCTTGCCGAACTGCATCCGGTCGGCGACGTGTCGTCGGGTGATGTCGAGAGCCTGTTGCACCGCGCCCAGGATCCGCCACGACCCGAGGTTCAGATGCAGATCGATGTCGGCTGCCGGCACCCTGCCGTCGGGCTGGCCCAACGTGGCGGGCACCAGGAACGGCCCGAGTTTGGCTGTCGTCCTCGATGACGGCTGTACCTGGTAGCGCGTGCCGTCGAGATCGGCGGCGATCCAGTCGCCGGGCAGGTCGCCGTGGTCGATGCGCGGCGCTTCCGGATTCACCAGCGCGAGTCGGGCGCCGTCGATTGCCAGCAGTTCGTCGACGAGCGGATAGGGCAGCGCCGTCGCGCCGGCAGCCTGGCAGAGCACCGCGGCGGCCAACAGGTCCTCGGCGGACGATCGGACGTCGAGGTCGAATGCACCGAGATCGGACAGGGCCGTCCGAGCGTCCTGACGCAGCGTGTCCTCGGTCTCTGCCTGCAGGGCGGTCTGCGGGCCGCCGAACCGGACGAACCGTTTGGCGGCGACGGCGCTGAACTCGGCGATGTCTTCTGGCAGAGCGGTTTTCATCCGTTGCCTCCTAGAGCTTCGCGGGCGACGAGCATCCGCTGCACTTCGATGGTTCCCGACGCGACGGTGGCGGCCTGGGCGTAACGCCAGTGGTCCTCGATCGCGCCGTGCAACGGTGCCGACGAGCCGCTGTCCAACGCGGTCGGGCCGAGCACGTCGAACAGTAACTCGGCGACCTGCTGGTCGCACGTGGTGGTCGCGATGCGCGCGGCGCTGGCTGCCGCCCCGGCCGACGGGTCGTCCTGCAGCGACACCGCGCGGTAGGCCAGCAGCCGGGCGACCCTCAGGTCGATGAGTGCCCGCACCCAGCGGGTGCGGATCGACTCGGGCAACCGGTCCCAGTCGTCGCCGAGCTCGGCCTGCATTCGATCGAGCAACGATTCGCACCGGGCATAGCGGGCGATGCCGACCCGCTCGAAGGCGAGTGCTTCGCGCATCACCCGCCAGCCGTCGCCCACCTCGCCGAGAACCTCGTCGGCTGACACCTCGACGTCGTCGAGAAAGACCTCGTTGAGGTGATGTGGTCCCAGCATCGACCGGATCGGCCGCACGGTGATGCCGGCCCGGTCCATCGGAACCAGAAAAAGGCTGAGCCGCTTGGGTTTCGGCGCGTTCGGGTCGGTGCACGCCGCCAACACACACCAGGACGCCATCCGGGCGTAGGACGTCCACACTTTCTGACCGGTGACGCGCCAGCCGTCACCGTCGGCAACGGCGCGAGTGCGCAGCGACGCGAGATCGGTTCCGGCCTCCGGCTCGGAAAACCCTTGACACCAGATCACTTCGCCGGCCGCGATGGCCGACAGGTGCCGTGCCTTCTGTTCGGCGGTTCCGTACCGCATCAGCGCGGGCCCGACCCAGTTGATGCCCATGTACTGCGCGCCGCGGGGTTCGTGGTGTGCCCACATCTCCTCGCGCAGGACAGTCTGCTGCCACACCGAACCACCGCCGCCGCCGTGTTCTTTGGGCCAGGCCAGGGCCAGCAGCCCGTCGGCGGCGAGCAGTTTGCAGAACGACTCGGTGGTCGCGAGGTCGCGCGGGTCGTCGGTGCAGGCGCCGAGGAAGCCCTCGGGGATGTGCGTGGATATCAACTCCCGGAGGCGCTTTCTGAGGTCGACGGCGTCGGCGCCGAGGTCGTAATCCATCGTCATCCCTTCGGCAGTCCGAGCAGTCGCTCGGCGATGATGTTGCGTTGGATCTCGGAGGTCCCGCCGTAAATGGTGGCCGCCAATCCGTCCTGACGTTCGAAGAGAAGGTCGGTGTCGTCGATCGACCGCGGCCCGGCGGCCGCTGCGGCGAGCTCCCAAACACGTTGCAGTGTCTGCGAACCGAGCAGTTTGAGAATGTCACCCTCCGGGCTGGGACGCCCGTCGAGTTCGTTGTTGAGCGCGCGATACCCGGTTGCACGCACTGCTTCGGCGTCGGCGAGCAGCGAGCCGAGTTCGGTAAAGACCTCGCCGGAGGCGTAGTCGTCGTGGGTGGTCCCAGCGTCGCGGACACAAGTGAGTCCGCGCTGGATCTCCACCCAGTTCATGATCCAAATCATCTGCCGCTCATGGTTGAGCGACGACATCGCCACCTGCCAGCCGCCGTTGTACGGGCCGAGCAGATTGGCGGCCGGGATTTCGACGTCATCGAGCAGGACCTCGCAAAAGGTCTCATCCGAGATCGACGACATGCGAATCGGTTCGATGGTGATGCCTGCGGACTCGAGATCGAGTATGAGGCAGGAGATTCCGCGGTGCTTGGGCGCGTCGGGATCGGTGCGGACATAGAGTGTGCACCATTTGGAGAGGTGCGCCTGGGTCGTCCAGATCTTGCGCCCCTTGACCCGAAACACATCGCCGTCGCGCACGGCGCGGGTGCGCAGCGAGGCGAAGTCCGATCCGGCTTCTGGCTCCGACATGCCCAGCGCCCACCACTCGTCGCCGCGTAGTAGCGGGACCAGCAGCCGATCGACTTGTTCGGGAGTCCCGAACTGGCGGATACCCGGCGCGGCGACGCCCGGCCCGGCGACGTTGGGCAGCTTGGGCGCTGACCGCATCGCGGCTTCCAGCCGGATCTCCATGGCCTCGGCCAAACCCAGCGAGCGGCCGCCGTGCTCGCGCGGCCAGGTGGGCTGCAACCAGCCCGCCTCGAACGCCGCGCGTTGATGCGCGCGCCGAAGCTCGATGTCCCAGCGGTATTCGCGATAGCGCTCGTAGTAGTCGCCCGGCAGAAAGTCGGTCAGCCAGGCGGCGTATTCCTCGGTCAGAGTGGTCACGCCGTGCCTCCGGCGAAGCGACGGCCCACGGCGTGGTAAAGCGCACGGCTGTCGCCCAGCGTCGACGCCCCTTGCCACGCGTGCCGCAGATACAGATGAATGTCGTGTTCCCAGGTCTGCGCCAAGGCGCCGTGAACCTGCACCGCGGTGCGGCCGCAGCCGACCGCTGCCTCCCCGGCCGCCGCCTTGGCCAGTGCGGCCGCATTCCAGCCCGCCGTCGGCGGTGTGGTCGGGTCGTCGAGTCTGGCTGCCGCCGCGTAGGTCAGACCGCGGGCCCGCTCGAGCGCCACATAGTTGTCGGCCAGCGCGTGCTTGATGCCCTGGAACGCCCCGATCGGCTTGTCGAACTGACGCCGCGACTTCGCATACTCGACGGAGCGTTCCAGAGCCGCGCTCGCCACACCGACCAGGTCGGCGGCCGCAGCGACCAACGGCGAGGCCAAGGCTGACTCCAGGTCCACCGGTGCGAAGGCGACCGGCTCGGCGTCGATCTCGACGTCGGCGACCGGTTGCGCCGGATCGGTGCTTTCGGCCTCGCGCACGGCGACACCGTCGCCGACACGCACAACGGCGGCGACCGGCCCGTCCGGCGACGAGGCCAGCGTGACGACCAGCTCTGCGCGGGGGAGGCCGGGCACCGCGACGGCGTGCCCGTGCACGCGCCCGTGCTGCAGCGTCATCGGCACCCCGGGCAGTCGATACCCGGGCGGATGAACGGCCAGTGCGGCCACGGCGCCGCCGCCGATCTCGCTCAGCACGTCGGCGACCGCGGGGCCGGCATGGCGCAGGACGCCCGCGGCCAGGCCGACGCTGGACAGCAGCGGAATGGGTGCGATCGCCGCGCCGCACTCCTCGAGGACCACGGCGAGATCCAGCAGGCCGAACGTGTCGTCGTTGTCGGCGTCGTGGACGGCGAGTTCGGTCCAGCCGAGGTTGACGACGGTCTTCCACACCGTTCGCCAGCGCTGGGGATCCGTTATGGCCTGTCGGGCGATTGCCGGCGGGCACTCGGTGCGCAGGACGTCGCGCACGCTGTCACGCAGCGCCAGCTGACCCGAATTCAGTCCCACGTCCATAAGGCCCCTAACATAATAAAAATAGTAAACTAGCGCGACAAACGTCAATCGTTGCGGCGTCGTGCTGAGCACTCTCGTACGGAGGTTGGCAATGGCCGAGTGGTACCTGTTTATGCCGCAGGTGAGGGTCCCGGTCGCCGACATCGTCGAACGGGCGCAGTGCGCCGAGGCCAGCGGATTCACCGGCATAGCGTTCATCGACCACCTCGAGGCGCCCGGGCTCCCCAACGAAAGCATCTGGGAGGCAATGGGTGTCGCTACCTGGATCGCCGCCAGGACCACACAGCTGCGAATCGGTCACCTGGTGCTCTGCGACGCCTTCCGTCATCCGGCGGTGCTGGCCAAACAGGCCGTGACGCTGTCGGAGGCGTCAGAGGGCAGGTTCGAACTCGGGCTCGGCTCGGGCTCTTGGCCCGCAGAGTTCACTAGATTCGATATCGGACAACAAGATTCGGTGGCACGAGTCGAACAACTCGAACGCCACCTCGAAGTGATGAACCAGTATTGGGGACACGGCGATGCCGGCGCCGACACCCAGTCGCCACTGCCCACCTATCCGATACCGCTGGTCCTGGGTGGGGCCGGACGCAGGATCATGGAACTCGTTCGTAGATATGCAGATTGGTGGAACATCCCGGCCCACCAGATCGACCGGCTAGCAGAGTTGGCGCCTGCCACCGGATCGGCTCGCATCTCGATCCAGCAGATGATCGGTTTCGTGCGCGAGGGCAGCGATCCCGAGAAGGTGCGGGAGAGAAGCACCCGTCATTTCGGAAATCTCGGATCGGGTCTGGTCTGCGGCGACGCCGAAGAATTGTCCGGACATTTCTCGAAATTGTCCGGTCAAGGCGTCGAGCGTTTCTACGTCTGGTTCGCCGATTTCGCCGCACCCGAATCGCTGCACGAGTTCGGCGAGACGGTGATCAAAAACTTCGTCGGCTAGCTTTGCGCGGCCCGGCGCAGGACCTCGGTGGGCACGACGGGTTTGCGGGCGAACGGTCCGCGCGGCACCGCGGACAGCCGGATCTCCGGCAGATCGACCGACGGGTCGACGGTGTCGAGCCAGGCCACGGTTTCGGCGACATCGGTGACCTGGATGGCGTTCATCTCGAACGGAACATCCTGCAGCATATCGGTTTCCACCGGGCCGGGCGTCACGATATGGACGGCGATGCCGTCCCGGTCGACCTCGGTCGCCAACGCGCGGGCAAAGGCGTTCATCCCCGCTTTGGACGCCGAGTACGCGGTGCGGGCCATCATCGGTTCGTGTGCCGCGGAGGACGAGATGAAGATGAACCGTGAGCCGGCGCGCATCTTGGGCAGCGCGGCCGAGGTCACCACGAAGCACGAATCCAGATTGGCCGACATGATCGTGCGCCACTGCTCGAAAGTCTGCTTGCGCGCATAGGTTCCGCCGAGCGTGCCCGCCGCGTGCACGACCAGATCGATCACCTCCAGCGGGCCGATCGCCGCGGCGAAGCCTTCCAGATCGGACGCGTCGGCGGCGATGTAGCGCGCGCCGATCTCGTCGGCCGCCGCCCGCAGTGGGTCGACGCGGCGCGCGGAAAGCACGACGTCGTAACCGAGTTCGCAGAGCGTGGCGGCACAGGCTTTGCCGATTCCGCCGCTACCGCCGGTCACCAGTGCGGTTCGCGCACCGATCAACTCGTCCACGATTTACAGATGACGGTTGTCCCGCGGGCGGGACAACGCTTGCGGCGACACCGCATAGATGCGTTGGTCCGGCCCGGCGGCCAGAACGTGACTTTGGGTATCGGACAGATGCCGGGCGGCGATCCGTCGCGCCCGGTCCACGTCGCCTGTCTCGATCATGTCGGCCAGCTTGACGTGTGTCTTCAGGACTGCGCGCCGTTCGGTCAGCGACGGATAGGTCCCCTTCGCGGCGCTCTCGTCGGCCCATTGCTGTTCGTGGCTGGTCCACAGCGTTTCCAGGGTTCCGACGACGGCGATGATGGTGCGGTTGCCGCACCCGTGGACGACGGAATCGTGGAATCTGCGGCCGATTTCGGTGAATTCGGGCCCGTCTTCCAGATGCGTCTCCATCGCGGAGTTGATCTCCTTGAGCTCGGGCACGATGGTGTCGGCGCGGTCGGATCGCTGAGCGGCCAGTGCGGCGCAGGCGGGTTCGAGCTCGAGCAACGCCGTTCCCAGATCGGCGACGACGACGGACTCGCTCTGCAACAGCAGGCCCAGCATGTAGGCGGCGCTGGTCTTGGCCGGGGCATGGACGATGGCACCGCCACGGTTGCCGCGCCGAACCGAGACCAGGCCCTCGGTTTCCAGAATGCGCAGCGCCTCTCGCAGCGAGACCAGGCTGACGTTGAACTGCTCGACGAGCACTTCCTGACGGGGCAGCAAATCGCCGTCGGCCAATTCGCCGTCGATGATCTGACGCCGCAGCTCGTCGGCGACGATCTCGGCGATCCGCGGCGCAGACAAACGGCGTCGCGCCTCGGGGCCAATTCCCAGCGCAGTCATCCGATTCCAGAAGCGGCACGATCGGTCAGAGTCACGGCGCCGCACCCGCGAACTCCATTTACTGCAATCTTAGCAGTAATGGCATAATAGCCGCGCTGGTCAAGAGCACGGTTGAACGCGAATGGGATACAGGGTGAGCGACGGGCACGACGGCCGACCGACACCGCTGGACGACGTCCGCGTTGTGGAGATCAGCAACCGGATCGCCGGCAGTTACTGCGGAAAGCTTCTGGTCGATGCCGGAGCTGACGTCAGGAAAATCGAGCCACCGCAAGGAGATTCGCTGCGACGGTTCACCGCGAGCGGCTCGCCGGTACCGGACGGGACAGACTCACCGCTGTTCGGCTATCTCAACGCCGGCAAACGGAGCCTGACCTGGCCCGTCGCAGATCTCGGCTCCGAGCTGGCGGGTGCCGATGTCATCGTGCTGACAGCCAATCGATCACAGGCGGCTGAGCTGGGCATCGACCCGCACCGACTGCGCGCGGAGTTCCCCAGGGCGGTGGTCGTCACCATCTCCGACTTCGGCTGGACCGGGCCGTTCGCCGATCGTGCCGCCAGCGAGTTCACCCTGCAGGCATGGTCGGGGTTGACCGGATTCCGCGGCGACCCCGCCGGACCACCGATCTCGATCGGTGGTGACCTCGGGGAGTACATGGGTGGAGTGTTCGCCGCCTTCGGCGCGCTGGCGTTGCGTCGCCGCGTCGAGCAGGGCGGACCAGGCGAGCACCTGGATCTGTCCATGCTGGAGGCGATCACGCTGATGCAAAGTGGCGAGTGGTTGCACTCCCAGCTGCTGCAGGTGCCGCCGGTGTCGCGGACCGTCGAAGTGCCGTCGATCGAACCGGCCAAAGACGGCTACATCGGGATCACCATGGTTACCGGCCAGCAATGGCTGGACTTCGCCGCGATGGTCGATTGTCCCGAGCTGACCGAACTCCCGCAGCTCAGTTTCCAGATCGGGCGGTGGGCACATCGCGACTTCATCCGCGAGCGGATCCGGCCGTGGCTGGCCGAACGCACCGTCGAGGAGATCGTCGAGCTCGGGCAACTGTTCCGGCTGCCGATCGCGGCCTTGGGCAACGGGGCCACCATCCGGGAGACTGCCTACGCGCAAGAGCGGGGTGTTTTCGTGCGGAACCCGGCGGGCTTTCACCAGCCGCGGACCCCGTGGCTGATGTCACGGTGTCAGCCCGCGCCGCTGCGCAGCGCGCCGTCGCCGGGCGAGGCCGACGACACTGCGCGGTGGCCGAGACGCGCCTACGCCGAGCCACCGTCAGATCCGCAACTGCCGTTCGCCGGTGTACGCGTGGTCGACCTCACCGCGTTCTGGGCCGGCCCCGCCGCGACCCACCTGCTCGCGGCCTTCGGCGCCGACGTGGTCAAGGTGGAGTCGATACAGCGTCCCGACGGCATCCGGTACTCCGGCGGCATGCGAAAAGACGTCGACGACTGGTGGGAATACGGCTGGGTGTTCCACGCCATGAACACCAATAAGCGTTCGGTGACATTGGATTTGGCGTCTGACGACGGCCGTCGCCTGTTCAACCAGCTGGTCGCCGGCGCGGATGTGGTGATCGAGAATTTCTCCCCGCGGGTGATGGACCATTTCGGTCTGACCGCCGACGCATTGCTGGCGGTCAACCCGCGACTGGTGGTCGCCCGGATGCCCGCGTTCGGTTTGGACGGTCCCTGGCGCGACCGAGTCGGGTTCGCGCCGACCATGGAGCAGATCGCCGGGCTGGCGTGGGTGACGGGGCTGCCCGACGGACCACCCATCCCGCCCAGGGGAGCCTGTGATCCGCTGGCCGGTGTGCATGCCGCTTTCGCGGTGACGGCGGCGCTGTCGCACGCGGCCCGGACCGGAGAAGGCCAACTCGTCGAGTTGCCGATGATCGAAACGGTGATGAACGCCACCGCGATTCAGCCGATGGAGGCCGAGGTGTTCGGTGTCACGCTGAGCCGCCAGGGCAATCGCGGACATGGTCAGGCCGTGCAGAACCTGTACCGCTGCGCCGGTGCGGACGACTGGATCGCCGTCGCCGTGCACACCGACCAGCAGTGGAAGGCACTCGTCGAGCTGATGGGCCGCCCGTCGTGGAGCGACGACGACCAGTTCGCCACGATCGCCGGGCGGCGGGAACGAGCCGACGACATCGACCGCAATCTGCAAGACTGGTTCGCCGCCCAGGAATTGAGCCGCGTCGTGGATAAGCTTGCCGCCGTGGGCATTCCGGCCGCTCCGGTCGTTTCGCCGTCTTTGGTGACCCAGAATCCCCAGCTGTGTGACCGTGGGTTCTTCGAGACGCTCGACCACCCGCGCACCGGGCCCGGTCGCTACCCCCGCCCGCCCTTTGCTCCGCTCGGCGGCGAACGTGAATGGCTGATGCGCCCGCCTCCGACGCTCGGCGAGCACAATGGCGAAGTGCTGCGGGACCTGTGTGGGGTCAGTGATCAGGACCTCGCGCGTCTGGCAATTGCCGGGGTGATAGGCACCCGGCCCAAGGGTCTGTGAAAGGAGAAGGCGAGACGATGCGAGTGATCGTCGACGAAAGTCTGTGCGAGGCCAATGGGTTCTGCGAATCGTTGGCGCCGGACATCTTCGTTATCGGGAAGTCCGACGTCGTGCACGTCGCCGACGGCGAGGTGCCGGAGCATCTGGAGATCGACGTGGCAGCGGCGGTCGACCAGTGTCCGAAGGCCGCGCTGCGGCTTATCGAGTAATCATCTCTCGGCCAGCGTGATCGGCATGGCGTCGTAGATCGACATGTTGGTGGTCAGATTCGGATAGGACACCTCGGCCGGACCGAGAGTGATGGCGTCGCAACGCAGGAGCAGTTCATCAAGCACGGCGCGGATCTCGGCGCGGGCAAGCATGGCGCCCAGGCAGTGGTGCGCACCGCCGCCGCCGAACGCGACATGCGGGTTGGGCTGGCGGCCGATGTCGAAGGTGAACGGCGAGTCGAAGACTTCCTCGTCGCGGTTCGCCGAACGCAGCATCGACACCACCCGCTCGCCCTTGGGGATGTGCTGACCGTCCATCTCGATGTCGACTTTGGTGGAGCGCGTCCAGTACGCCACCGGCGACGCCCAGCGCAGCACCTCCTCGACAGCACTGGAGCGCAGTGCCTCGTCGTCGCGATACCGCTCGATCTGGCCGGGATTGGCGACGAACGCCTGCAAGCCGATGGCCAATGCGTTCTTGGTCGTATCACTGCCGGCGAAGGCCAGCACGAAGAAGAAGAATTCGAGTTCGTTTGCGGCCAGGCTGAATTGCTCGCCGTCGTCGCCGGTGATGACACCGGAGGCGATCGTGCTCCAGATGTCGTCGGCTGGGTTGCGCCGCTTCTCGGCGGTGAGCTCCATGGCGTAGCTGAAGATCGTCGCGAACACGTCGGTGTCCATCTGGGCGCCTTTGGATTGCACCTTGAGGATGTGGTCGAAACCGTCGAAGATGCGCGGGCGGTCCTGTTCCGGGATACCGATGATGTCGCCGATGACGGTCATCGGGAGCGCGTCGGCCACATCGTCGATCCAGTCGCCGCCGCCGCGGACGAGCAGCTCGTCGATCATTCGTGACGCGCGGGCCCGGATGCCGTCCTCGAGCTTGGCGATCGCCCGCGGCGTGAATGCGCTCGAAATGAGTTTTCGGTGCTTGCTCTGTTCCGGTGGGTCCAAGGTGATGATGGTCGGATAGGACGCGAACAGGGCGGCTGGTTGGATCAGCGGTCCGTCGCCGGCGGTGAAGGATTCGGCGTCGCGGTGCAGCCGCACGGCGTGCCGGTGCTTGGTGGTGATCCAGAAATCGCGTTTGACAGTCTTGGCCACACCCGGCGTGAGCCCGTGCCGGAACAGCGGTCTGGTACGGCGCAGCTGGGCGAACAGATCGTCGGGAAAGCCATTGCGCCACAAGTCGAAATCGGACAGATCGACCGTCGACACCGTCATCCGCAACCTCGATTCACTCGGACGCCTACACCGCAAGGGGAGCCGGTCGGCGAACTCAGACTACTGTGGGCCGACCGGTGCGTTGACGTTCAATGCTTAAAATAGTAAAAATAGACGGAGTCTGCCACCACGTGGTGGGCGTAAGCGTGGTCGCGCCCGTTCGGCTGCGCGGGAACGGAGAGATTAGTGACGGACACGGTTTCGGAGTCCTCCATCGACCCATCGGAACGCGAATTCGGGCCGAGCGGCATCAGCCTGTCGCCGTACCGCTTCCCGACCGGATGGTTCATCGTCGGCTTCGCCTCGGACTTGGCCCCCGGGCAAGTCAAGCGGGCGCACTACTTCGGCGAGGAGATGGTGCTGTTTCGCACCGAGTCCGGCGAAGTGAACGTGCTCGACGCCTACTGCCAGCACCTCGGCGCCAACATGGGCGTCGGCGGCACGGTCGAGGGCGAGAACATCGTCTGCCCGTGGCACGGATGGCAGTGGCGCGGTGACGGCACCAACGCATTGATCCCGTACAGCAAGATCGGCTGCAAGAACAACGTCCGGGTGCGGACCTACCACAGCACCGAGTGGTACGGCTTCATCCTGGTCTGGCATGAGCGCCATGGCCGGGCGCCGTACTGGCAGCCACCGGTGCTGCCCGAATTGGAAACCGGCGAGTACTACCCGCTGCACCCGCACAGCCGCATGCTGAACCGGGTCAAGGTGCACGCGCAGATGATCATCGAGAATGCCGCCGACCCGTACCACGTGCAGTACGTGCACAAGGCCGCGAATCCGGCGAACACCACCTCTTTCGAAGTATCCGGCTATCA
The DNA here is from genome assembly GCF_010727945.1 of Mycobacterium cookii. Lineage (NCBI taxonomy): Bacteria > Bacillati > Actinomycetota > Actinomycetes > Mycobacteriales > Mycobacteriaceae > Mycobacterium > Mycobacterium cookii. Next base: position 1,703,435 of record NZ_AP022569.1, on the reverse strand, counting down.
CCTGCACGCCACCGTCAGCGCGCACTTCGGCGGCGGCCGCGCGCAGACCTGGCTGACCCCGGACGGGCCGGTCGACGCCAAGATCGTCTACGACAACTATTCGCTGGGATTGGGCATCGTCCGCTTCCCCAGCGATCTCGTGGCCACCATCGAGGTGACCGGGCAGACCCCGGTCGACGAGGACTACACCGACTACTTCTACACCCAGGCTTCCGTCCGCGAGCCCGGCGACACCGGAGATGCGCCAACCGGTCGCGCCGCGAAATTCCTCGCGCTGCAACAAGAAGTCATCAAGCAGGACTTCTTCACCTGGGAGAACATGAAGTACCTGGAGAAGCCGAACCTCGCGCCCGAGGAGGCACACGACTACGCGGCATTGCGGCGCTGGGCGCATCGCTTCTATCCAGGCGAAGAGTCCTCGCCCGACGACTTCGGTTACAACGCCGACGGCGAGCCTGACCCGGCGGCTGCGAAGGTTTAGCGGAGCTTGATGGCCCCCGGCCCGGCTGATTTCGGTGTCGACCGGTTCAGCGTCACGGCGGTGCTCGATGCACGCGCCGAGCAGTTTCCGGACCGGGTGATGATGACGATCGACGGTACCGACGTGACCTTCGAGCAGATGCGACGGCGGTCCTGCGCAGCGGCAAACAGGCTGTCGGACTTGGGTGTTGAACCGGGCGACGGCGTTGCGCTGTTCGCTGCGACCTGCCCCGAGTGGGTCTATTTCTGGTTGGGCGCTGGCCGCATCGGTGCGGTCGCCGCTGCGGTGAACGTGGCGAACAAAGGCGACTTCCTGCTGCACGCGCTTCGCTTGTCGCGGGCGAAAGTGATTGTCACCGACGTCGAACGGCAGCAGCGGGTGGCCGAGGTGCTACCCGATGCGGTGACCGTTGTGGTCGACGCTGAATCACTCGGCGAGAACGATTCCGCGGTCGCCGAGCATGTGGGCGACGTGGCGGACATCGGGTCGCTGTTCTTCACCTCGGGCACGACCGGGGCGTCCAAGGCGGTGGCCACTACGTGGCACTACCTGTTCACCACGGCCGCGACCGTCGCCTCGGCCTGGCAGTTCGGCGCCGGTGAGGTGTTGTGGACGGCGATGCCGCTGTTTCATCTCAGCGCCGCACCCGCGGTGCTGGCGCCGATGCTCGTCGGCGGCACAACGGTATTGGCCCCGGCGTTTCATCCTGGCTCGGTCTGGGACGAGGTGCGCGGTTGCGGCGCCGCGGGATTCGTCGGTGCCGGCGCGATGGTCTCCATGCTGTGGAATCAGCCCGATGATCTCCGTGACGCGCGACTGCCGCTGCGATTCATCTCCGCGGCACCGATCGACGCGGCCCTCTACCGCGACATCGAAAAGCGTTACGACTGCCGGATTGTCACCATGTACGGCCTGACCGAGGCGTTCCCGATCGCGGTCAAAGGCGTGTCCGACGACGGGGTGCCCGGAACGTCGGGCCGGCCCAACCCCAGTTTCGACGTGCGAATCGTCGACCCGGACGGCGTGCCGCTGCCGGACGGGTCGGTGGGCGAGATCGCGTGCCGCCCCCGCCACCCACATGTGATGAGCGAGGGCTACGTCAACCCGTCGGGCATCGGCGTCGACCCGCACCCGGAGTGGTTCCGGACCGGCGATCTCGGTGTCTTCGACGGCGACCGCAACCTGACGTATGTCGACCGGGTGAAGGATTCGCTGCGCCGCCGCGGGGAGAACATCTCGTCGGTCGAAGTCGAGAGCGTGGTGCTCGGGCATCCCGCGGTCCTGGAGGCGGCCGTGGTCGGGGTGCCCAGCGACCTGGGTGAGGACGATGTGCTGCTGTTCATCACAGCCCGGCCTGATGAAGAGCTGGATTACTTTGAGCTGCTGGACTTCTGCGGCGAACGGATGCCGTACTTCTCCGTGCCGCGGTACGTCGAAGTCGTCAGCGAGCTGCCGAAGACCATCATCGGGCGGGTACGCAAAGACGTTCTCCGCGCCCGGGGTGCCGGGCCCACCGCGTGGGACCGCGAATGCCACGGATACATCGTCAGTCGGTGATAAAGGAAAGAGATAACAGATGGCCATGACCTACCAGCAGCAGTTCGTCCTCGACGCGACGGCGGCGCGCGACGCCATCTTGAACCTGACGGCGCGACACAACCGGTGCTACTCCTCAGGTGACCGTAACGGATGGATCGCGACGTTCCGCCACTCGGGTGCCAGCTTCACCCGCGACGGTAACGAATACGCCGACCTGCGTGACGCTTTCGACGGCGGCAACGGACGCCTGGTCACTGTCGACCACGAGATCACCGTCGACGGCGTCAATGCGACGCAACGCTGCGTCGCATTGTTGTTCGCTGCCGGCGCCGACGGCGGCACGGCGTTGCGAGCCACCGGCAGCTACCGTGACGAGCTGATCTACGAGCGGGGCGGCTGGTACTTCACCTCCCGTGAGCTGCAGTGGGATTCGGTGCCGGTCTCGGCGTGACGTCGACGCCTATCAGCTACAAGCTGGCGTTCGGCACCTACGAGGACGCCCTCCGCATGGTCGGCGTGACCTCCGAACCGAGGGTGGCCGGAACCGTGGTCAGCGCCGCGAGGATCCAAATGTTCGCTGCCACAGTGCAAGACGGCAACCCGTCGTACTGGGACGCTGACTTCGCGACCAAGACCTGGGGCGGGCTGCTGGCGCCGCCGGCGCTGCTGATGGGCTGGCTGGTTCCGGTGCCGTGGGAACCGGGTGGACGGCCGCCGGTCGCGGCGATTGCGCTCCGGGTTCCGCTGCCCGGCACCACCATCGTGAACGCCGCAAACGATGCGGAGTTTCCGCTGCCCATCCTCGATGGCGACCGGCTCACCATCGTCGAACAGGTGGTGTCGGTATCACCGGAGAAGCAGACCAAGCTCGGTGTCGGGCATTTCATCGAAACCTTGGACACCTTCACCCGTCAGGATGGTGCGGTCGTAGCGACCAACCGGAACACATTGTTCCGGTTCACCCCTGCGGCGGCGACGATGCAGAGCGAAGCGATGAGGAGGAGCGGCGCATGAGTCCCGGGGGCGTCGTGATCACCTGGGACGCGATCGTCGTCCCGTCGGACCTCCCTGAGGTTCGCGACGAGATCAGCTACCAACGGGTGGTGATGAACTCCGGAGCCACCTGGGACTACACCCCGGTCCACTTCGACCCGTATTACGCCGAAAAGCAAGGCCACCCAGGAATTTTTGTCAACACCATGCATCTCGCCGGATTCGCCGACCGCGTCGCGACCGAGTGGGCCGGGCCCCAGAGTCGGGTGGTGCGGCGAAAGATGCGGCTCGCCGGTTCGATCTACGCCGGCGACACGATGGTGAGCCGAGGCCGGGTCGTCGCCAAGCCTGCACCGGGACTCGTGGATGTGCAGATCGACATCGTCAATCAGCGCGGCGAGTTGTGCTGCCCCGTCGAGCTGACGCTGCGGCTGGCTTAACTGGGCAGCGGCGGCATCGCTCCCTTGGCGATCACCGACTGCAATTCGACATACTCGTGCAGGCCCTCGGGGCCGAACTCGCGGCCGATGCCGGATTGCTTGAAACCACCGAACGGACTGCCGACGTCGAGCGTGTACATGTTGATGCCGTAGGTGCCGGCTCGCACGCTGGCGGCCACGTCGAGGCCGTGTGCGACGTCGGCGGTCCACACCGATCCGGCCAGACCGTAGTCGCTGTCGTTGGCGATGCGGATTGCGTCGGCCTCGTCGCGATAGGTCAGCACGCTCAGCACCGGCCCGAAGATTTCCTCGCGCGCGATGCGCATGTCGTTGGTGACGTCGGCGAACAGCGTCGGCTGGACATACCAGCCCTGGTCGTGTGGTGCGTCTTCGCCGCCGAGGACCATGCGGGCGCCCTCTTTGACCCCGGATCGAATGTAGTCCTGCACGCGCGCCTGTTGCCGTTGAGCGACCAGCGGCCCGATGTCGGTGGTCTCGTCGGTCGGATCGCCCACCCGCAGACTCGACATCATGCCGGCCAACGCGTCGATCACGTCGTCTTTGCGCCGTTCGCTGACCAGGATGCGGGTCTGGGCGACGCAGGCCTGGCCGTTGTTCATCAGGCTGGCGGACTTCAGTTCCCGGACGGTCTTGTCGATGTCGGCGTCGTCGAGGATGATCGCTGCGGACTTGCCGCCGAGTTCCAGGCTCACCCGCTTGAGTTGCTCGCCGCACAGCGTGGCGATCCGGCGGCCCACCGTGCTCGATCCGGTGAACGAGATCTTGTCGACGCCGGGATGACGCACCAGCGCCTCGCCGACATCGGTGCCGCCCGGAAGTATTGACACCACCCCGTCGGGCAGATCCAGCTGCTCGATCATCTCGGCCAACCACAAAGCGTCCAAGGGTGTTTCGGGCGCTGGTTTCACGATCACCGTGCAGCCGGCGATCAGCGCGGGAATCAGCTTGGGCATGATCAGGAACTGCGGCACATTCCACGGCACGATCGCGCCGACCACACCGACCGGGGCGCGGCGCAGATGCACTTCGCCGAGCACACCGTGCCGTCGCTCGACCCAGGGAAAGTCGCGGGCCACCGCGAGTGAAAGGTGGATCATCGAGACCGCCGCGGCGGCCTGGCCCAGCCGGCTGAAGCTGCGCGGTGAGCCCATCTCGTCGGTGATCAGGTCGGCCATCTCGTCGAGGTGGCCACCGTAGATCGTCGCAAGCTGTTCCATCTTGCGCATCCGCTCCCCGACATCGAGGCGGGGCCAGGGCCCGTGGTCGAATGCCTCCCGGGCCGCGGCCACGGCAGCCTCGACATCGTCCGGAGTCGCCGCCGGCACGTCACCGATCGGCTTTTCGGAATGCGGGGAAATGACTGTCAACCGTTGCTCGGTGGACGGCTTACGCCAGTGTCCGCCGATGAAAAGCTGGTCGTAGCAACGGTGGTCACTGGCTTCCGGCATTGGGGCACCACCTTTGAAAGGCGACGGCAAAAATCGCTATTGATGCTAACATAGCAAAAAAGCCGGGCCGCCCGATGTCGGCCTGCTTCAACGGTGAAGGCAACGTGAGCGACGAACTTCGGGTGACCACGGATGGCGACTGGCGTACGTACCCGTTCCGGTTGGTGCCGGGCACTGACACGATGGATTTCCCCGCCGCCGAGGGCGAACACGCCGACCAGGAATCCGACACCTGGTTCATCGCCGGCGAGCTGACCGGCGCGACGGGGCGGACATTTGCGTTCCTGACGATCTTCAACAAGAACCGCCCGGGCGGCACGGTGGTCGCCGACTTCTACACGATGTCCCTATTCGACTGCGACACCGGCGAATACGGAACCTACACCGACTACGACATGCCGCCGAAGAACATGGAGCCGGGGGCGAAACCGAAGATGTCGATGGCGGCCGGCCACCTCGACATCCATTACGACAGCAGCGCCGGGCCGGTGACGTGGACGGCCTGTCGCGACGAGCATGGCGAATTGCGGCCTTACACCTACACAGTCAGCCTGCGCGGCACCGATCAGGCCGGCCAGTCGATGGCGCTGGATCTGGCCGTCACCCCGACCCGCGCGCCGGTTCCCGTCGGCGCCGGCGACGGAAAGATCACCTGCTTCGGTCAGGACGACACCTACTCGTATTTTCAGACCGGGATGGTGATGAGCGGGACCCTGCGCTGGGGCGACGTGCACGACGAGGTCAGCGGCAAAGCGGGACACGTCGACCGGCAGTGGTTTCCCAAATACGCCGGTGGTGGCGGATCCGGGGGAGACGCGCGGGCCAGGTCGCACGAATGGCGCACGATCAACCTGGACAACGGGGTCGACATGAGCATCTGGCGGCAGTTCGACCGCCGGGACGGCAATGCGCCGCAACCGTTTACGGGTGTGACGGTGAGCTATCCCGACCCGGAGATGGCTCCGGAGTGTGCTGAGGACGTCGAGGTCGACACCTTCAGCTATGTGCCATGGCCGAACGAGATTCGCCCGCTGCTGAAGCCGCTCGCGCCGGCGCGGTTCATGCCCGATCGGCACCGGCTGCGTTGCGCCAGTCTGCAATTGGACCTCACCGGGGAGCCGTTGGTGGCCGCCCCGGCGCACGGCCTGCCGATCGAATACATGGAAGGGCCGTATCGCTATCACGGGACGATGCGCGGAGAACCGGTGAGCGGGTTCGCGTTCAACGAACGCTCGCTCGCGTTGTACCGCGACTGGGAGTTGATCGACGTGCTGGCCACTACCGCCGAGGACCTCAGCGACGAGATACGGCCGATGATCGCCGCGGGTCATCGATCGAAAGCGCGAAAGCTGTTGCAGACCAGGCTTACTGAGCTACCTGCAGAAAGCCACGCTGTGGTTGAGGCGCTGATCGAGGCGCTAGCCGTCGACAGCTGACCACGACTCCCACGACATGTGGCGGTGCTGCAGGCCCGGCTCGTTGCGGCCGAACACCAAATGGTCCCGGACACCGGACTCCAGGTTGGCTTGCAGACCCGCAACGAGGCGGTAGTCCTCGTCGCGCACGGTGGAGTGGGCGTAGTCGAAGACGGCCTGGGCGCCGGCGGCCACGGACTCGTCGGACGTGTCCAACGGCGTCGAATTCTGGTGCACGGTAATGGATCTACCGGGCTCGTCGGCCGGATAGATCCGGAACAGCTCTCCGTTGGCGATGGTCACCGACAGCACGATGTTCGGGAACAGCGCGTAGATCACCACCATGTTCTGGAACGGATTCCACTGTTCTTCGGGCACATCGTCCAAATCGAGAATGGAATTCAGCGGGAAGATCAGCCGGTGATGCGGCCCGAACGCATCGAACACGGTGCAGTTGCTGCGCGCGATCGTCGCGAAGGTGTCGCGGTGGACGGTGGCGAAATGGTAGTTCTCCGAGAAGGTGTCGACCGCGAGCTTCCAGTTGATCGGCGAATCGAGGACCTTCTCGCCAAGCGGTGACCAGCGGCCGATGCCCCACGAGTCGAGCTCCTCGGCGAGTGGACCCAGATGCGTCGCGACATCCAGCGTGGCACCGGGATCGAGTGCGACCCAGAGGAATCCGGCGAACTCGGCGGCGGGCAGCTCGGTCAGCCCGTCGGAACGCACCTGCACACCCGGGAAGCCCTCTCGTCCGGGCAGCCCGATCAGTCGCCCGGTGTTGTCGTAGGTCCACGCGTGATAGGGACAGGTGAACCGCTTGGCGGTGCCGCAGCCGGTGGCGACCTGCGATTGCCGATGCAGGCAGACGTTGTTGAACGCCTTGACCGCCCCGTCGGAGGTTCTGGTCAACAGCACCGAGCGTCCCATCACCGTCTTGGTGCAATAGGACCCGGGCGTCGGCAGCTCGGATACATAGCCGACCAGTTGTGGACTCGCCATCAGCATCTCGACGTCGCGCCGGTGGCGCTCGACCGAGGTGTAGTTGCCGGCCGGGACGATGTGCTCGGCCGGCGCCAGATCGGTGGTCTTGTCGCGTGCCAACTTCACGGCACGGCGGGTCAGGTCGATGAGTTGGTCGCGTTCCATCAGCGGTCCTCTACCGTCGGTCGTACTTTTCCTGACGGTATCTTTATAAACTTAGCAATTACAAGAAGCTGGGACAGAAGAGTCGGATTTTGGTCAGCCTGCGGGCTGCAGACCGGGCGGCTCCCAGGCGAATCCGCCTGGTGTGCTCACACAATTGACCGGCCCGCCCCCGTTCGAGACCGCTGACGCGCCGGACTGCTCCGGTCCGCAGGGCATGCCGAGTGCGGGCCGGGTGTCCAGCCCGCTCGGAGCCGTCGTCGGGGTGGTCGTCGGCTTCGATGGGGTGGTGCTCGTCCGGGTGGTCTCGGCGGCGCTGGTCCGTGGTGTGGTCGTGACGGTCGGCGTGACCCTGCTGGTCGTGACCGCCGGCGGCGTGGTGACGACCGGCGGTGGGGGTGTCATTACTTGCGGCGGCGGCGCCATCGGCGAAGGCGCCGGGGTCGCGGGCTCAGCGGAGGTCTCGACACTCGTTGGCGTGTCGTCGGAGTGCGAGGCGGTGCGCAGGGCACGCACGCCGAGGAACCACGCCAGCACGACGACCAGGATCGTCCCGGCGATCGCCGCGGTCTGCTTTTTCCGGCGACTCCGCGCCGCATGCTCGTCGTCGTCGAGGTCCGTCACCACCTTTTCTGTGGAGGTGGTGACCTCGTCAGGCTTCGGCGGCACCGGTGCCGGGGCGAACGCCTTCGCGGTTGCGGTGACGGGAGCGGCGAGCGGCGCGGGCTCGGTCGGCGCCGTTCCATTGTTCATCGGCGCCGCGCTGGGCGTCGGTGCGGCGGGCATCGCGGTGGTTTCGGCGTCCTGGCGGTCCGAAGCGACGGAGAAGTCGGCCGTCGCACGCGGGTGTGATCGCTTGCCGCCGTTCAACTCCAAGGCGCGGGCGAAGTCTCGACATCGCCGGAACCTGTCCACCGGATCTTGGGCGAGCGCGCGAGCGAAGATCGCGTTGTATTCGGTCAGATCGGGTCTGATGTCGCTTGGCCTCGGCGGTGGTTCGTTGAGCTGCTTGCCGACCAGCACTGTGGGGTTGAAATGTGCGAACGGTGGTGTTCCGGTCAAGAGGTGAAATGCGCTGGCCGCCAAGCCGTATTGATCAGCCCGGCCGTCGACCGCGTCGTCCAGCAGCCGCTCCGGAGCGGTGTAACTTGCCATGCCGATGAAGAGGTTGGCCCGGGTCAGGGTGTTGCCTTTGTCGCGGATGGGTCGGGTAACGCCGAAGCCCGACAAGGCAATTCTTCGCTTGTCGGCCGGTGCATTGCCGACCATGATGGTGCCCGGATTCACGTGATGGTGCAGCACGCCGTGATCGTGCGCGTAGTCGAGCGCCTCTGCGATCGCGGACACGATCTCGACCACCAACTTCGGCGGCATGCCATCGGGATGGTTGTCGCCCAGCAATTGGGCCGCATCCCCGCCTTCCAGGTAGTCCGTCGAGATCCACAGCTGGTCCTCGAATTCGCCACGGTCAGTCAGCCCCAGGATGTTCGGGTGCCATAGCGTCGCGGCGAGGTCCGTCTCCTGGTTGAAGTCTTCTCGATAGTCCAGGTCGGCCGAAATCTCGGCAGGGATCAGCTGTAGCAGCTGAAGGCGTGGGAGCCGCGGGTGCTCGGCCACATAAAGTTCACCGAACTCCGTGTATTCGAGCTGCCGGACGATACAGAATCCGGCGGCAGTCGCTCCACTGACCAGCGGCATGGGGAGGATCGTACAGAGTGACCGAGAAAACCCGCGGAATGTGGTGCGTGCCGACTGTCACGCCGTGCGGGTGGGTCAGAATGTCCCGGTGAGCGAATCCGGCGGTCGCCGGCCGAAAGTGGACCTTGCGCACCGGCTCCGCCCGATGTCCGGCCGCGACCCGCACGAGCCGCATCGGGCGGCGACGCCGCTGGAGTTGCTGTTCGACCTGACTTTCGTCATCGCCTTCGGCGTCGCCGCGTCCCAATTCGCGCACATGCTGGCAACGGGTCATGTCGGTGGCGGATTGGCCGGCTTCAGCTTCGCCACGTTCGCGGTGTCCTGGGCGTGGATCAATTTCAGCTGGTTCGCGTCGGCCTACGACACCGACGACTGGGTCTACCGCGTGACGACGATGCTGCAGATGGTCGGCGTTCTGGTGCTCGCACTGGGGATTCCGCAGGTGTTCGCCTCGATCGCCGATGGCGCGCACGTGGACAGCCGGGCCCTGGTCGCCGGCTACGTGGTGATGCGGATCGCGATGGTGATCCAGTGGCTGCGTGCCGCCAGGCAAGACCCGGACCGAAGGGCCGCCTGCCTGACCTACGCCGTGACCATCACCGTCGCTCAGCTCGGTTGGGTGGCGATCGCGATCGTCAACACGTCGCTGGGTATCACCTTTGCCCTTTTCGCTGTGATGATCGGACTTGAGGTGACGGGCCCACTGCTTGCCGAGAAGCGGATGGGTGGAACGCCGTGGCATGCGCACCACATCGCCGAGCGCAATGGGCTGCTGACGATCATCGCGCTCGGCGAAGGCGTGGTGGGCACGGTCGCGTCGCTGTCGGCGGTGGTCGCCGAACAGGGCTGGTCGACCGACGCCGTACTGGTGGCGGTCGCCGGAACCGGTCTGACCTTCGGCATGTGGTGGGTTTATTTCGTGATGCCGGCCGCCGACCTGCTGCACGCGCATCGCGATCGCTCGTTCGGCTACGGCTACCTGCACATCGCGGTGTTCGGTTCGATTGTCGCGACCGGCGCCGGCCTGCATGCGGCCGCGGACTCCATCGAGCACCGGTCCGCGCTGAGTTCGGTGGCCACGGTCCTCGCGGTGGCGGTGCCGGTCGGCGCCTACGTCGGAGCCGTCTTCGGTACCTACTTGTTGCTGACCCATGCCTGGGACGGGTTCTACGGATCGGTCGTGCTGATGGCGCTGGCGGTGCTGGGCGGCGCGGTGGCCCTCGCGGCTGCCGGCGTGTCGACTCCGCTCTGCCTGCTGGTCGTGACGGCAGCACCTGCGGCGGCCGTCTGCGGCTTCGAGCTCTCCGGCCACCGGCGCACAGCCGAAACACTGGCCGAGGAATTGGACCGGCGGCCCTGAGGCTACTCACGGGTAAGTTTCCAGCAAACTCCCGCCGGATTGTCAGACTGCCCGATTTTTGTCAATCGCCGCGCGGCGTCTCGTCGACCGCAAGCGGCGGCTGCCGACGAAGCGCAGATTTTGTAGGTAACGATTGAATAACAATCGTGCTTTGATCTGCGGAGTTATAGCTACTCGACCGTAACCACCTGCACGCAGCAGGTTTGGTCCGGACGCTGTCGGCCGCCGGTGAGCGGAGTGTTACCCAGCCCACCATTACTCATGCGTAGAACTCACCAGTAACCAAATTGCGCCGGAGAGCTCCCAATTTCTTATGACACTCTTAGTGCAGCCGATGACGCCCTTCGGCCCGACCCGCTGAAGCCGGGTCCGTCGAGTCGTAGCCGGTGAGTCGGGGGCTCAATCGGGATTCGGACGGCTTATCCGGGGCAGCGGGGCTCCGGCAGGTAGGCGACGGATAAGCGCTTGAGGAGATGCACACGTGACGATCTACGAGCACCACCGGGTGTCTGCTGACAACGACGGGACGCCCGAGGCTCCCCACGGCACCCACGCGCTCGTCGATCGTCTGACCGCCGGTGAGGCGTACGCCGTCGCCTTCGGCGGCCAGGGCGGTGCGTGGCTGGAGACGCTGGAAGAGCTGGTGTCCTCGGCCGGCATCGAGTCCGAGCTGGCGACGCTGGTCGGCGAGGTCGACCTGCTGCTCGAGCCCGTCGCGAACGAGCTCGTCGTCGTGCGGCCGATCGGCTTCGAGCCGCTGCGCTGGGTGCGCGCGCTGGCCGCGGAGGATCCGGTTCCGTCCACCAAGCAGCTGACCTCGGCCGCGGTGTCGCTGCCCGGCGTCCTGCTGACGCAGATCGCCGCAATCCGCACCCTGTCGCGCCAGGGCATGGACTTGACCAAGACCCCGCCGGTGGCCGTCGTCGGGCACTCGCAGGGCATCTTGGCCGTCGAGGCGCTGAAAGCGGCGGGAGCGCGCGATATCGAGCTGCTGGCCATGGCGCAGCTGATCGGCGCGGCGGGCACGCTGGTGGCTCGTCGGCGCGGGATCTCGGTGCTCGGCGACCGCTCGCCGATGGTGTCGGTCACCAACGCCGACCCCGAGCGCATCTACCAGCTGCTCGAGGAGTTCGCCCAAGACGTCCGGACGGTGCTGCCGCCCGTGCTGTCGATCCGCAACGGCCGGCGCTCGGTCGTCATCACCGGCACCCCCGAGCAGCTGTCCCGCTTCGAGTTGTACTGCCAACAGATCTCGGAGAAGGAAGAAGCCGACCGCAAGAACAAGGTCCGCGGCGGCGACATCTTCGCGCCGGTCTTCGACGTGGTCCAGGTCGAGGTCGGCTTCCACACACCCAGGCTCGCCGACAGCATCGACATCGTCGGTGACTGGGCGCAGCAGGTCGGCATCGACGTCGCGCTGGCCCGCGCGATGGCCGAGGCCATCCTGGTTCAGCCGGTCGACTGGGTCGACGAGGTGATCCGGGTTCACGAGGCCGGCGCGCGCTGGATTCTCGACCTCGGACCCGGCGACATCCTGACCCGGTTGACCGCGCCGGTCATCCGCGGGCTCGGCGTCGGCATCGTGCCCGCGGCCACCCGCGGCGGTCAGCGCAACCTGTTCACCGTCGGCGCCGTCCCCGAGGTGGCCCGACCGTGGTCCAGCTACGCCCCGTCGGTGGTCAGCCTGCCCGACGGGCGGGTCAAATTGTCGACGAAGTTCACCCGCCTGACCGGACGGTCACCGATTCTGCTGGCGGGCATGACGCCGACGACGGTCGACGCCAAGATCGTCGCGGCCGCGGCCAACGCCGGGCACTGGGCCGAGCTGGCAGGCGGCGGGCAGGTCACCGAGCCGATCTTCGACGGTCGTATCAAGGAGCTCGCCGGGTTGCTCGAGCCCGGCCGCACCTACCAATTCAATTCGCTGTTCCTCGACCCGTACCTGTGGAAGCTGCAGGTCGGCGGAAAGCGGTTGGTGCAGAAAGCCCGCCAGTCCGGTGCGGCGATCGACGGCGTGGTCGTCAGCGCAGGCATACCCGAGCTGGAAGAGGCCGTCGAGCTGATCGAGGAGCTCAACGAGATCGGCATCGCCCACGTGGTGTTCAAGCCGGGCACCGTCGAGCAGATCCGTTCGGTGATCCGCATCGCCACCGAAGTGCCCACCAAGCCGGTCATCATGCACGTCGAGGGTGGTCGCGCCGGCGGTCACCACTCGTGGGAAGACCTGGACGATCTCCTGCTGGCCACCTATTCCGAACTGCGGTCGCGGCCTAACATCACCGTCTGCGTCGGCGGCGGTATCGGCACGCCCGAGCGGGCCGCCGAATACCTGTCCGGACGCTGGGCGCAGTCCTATGGCTTCCCGCTGATGCCGATCGACGGCATCCTGGTCGGCACCGCGGCGATGGCCACACTGGAGGCCACGACGTCGCCGTCGGTCAAGCAGATGCTGGTCGACATCCGGGGCACAGATCAGTGGGTCGGCGCCGGAAAAGCGCAGGGCGGCATGGCTTCCGGCCGTAGTCAGCTCGGCGCCGACATTCACGAGATCGACAACGCCGCCTCGCGCTGTGGCCGGCTGCTCGACGAGGTCGCCGGAGACGCCGAGGCCGTCGCCGCGCGCCGCGACGAGCTGATCGCCGCGATGGCCGGTACCGCGAAGCCGTACTTCGGCGACGTCGGCGAGATGACCTACCTGCAGTGGCTGCAGCGCTACGTCGAGCTGGCGATCGGGGAGGGCAACTCCACCGCCGACACCGCCGCGCCGGGCAGCCTCTGGCTGGCCGACACCTGGCGCGACCGGTTTCAGCAGATGCTGCAGCGCGCCGAGGCGCGGCTGGACCCGCTGGACTCGGGGCCGATCGACACCCTGTTCGACGATTCCGAATTGCTGGAGAACCCCGAACGGGCCATCGCGGCGCTACGTGCCCGCTACCCCGATGCCGAAACCGTGCAGCTGCATCCGGCGGACGTCCCCTTCTTCGTCACGCTGTGCAAGACGCTGGGTAAGCCGGTCAACTTCGTGCCGGTCATCGACAAGGATGTACGCCGTTGGTGGCGAAGCGATTCGCTGTGGCAGGCCCACGACGCCCGCTACGACGCCGAGCAGGTGTGCATCATCCCCGGCACCGCGGCGGTCGCCGGCATCACCCGGCTCGACGAGCCGGTCGGCGAATTGCTGGACCGCTTTGAGCAGGCCGCGGTCGACGAGGTGCTCTCGACCGGCGCGACACCGACCGCGGTCACCGCACGACGACAGCACCGCAGCGATGTGCGCGGGCCGCTGGCCACCGTGCTCGACGCGCCAGATGTGTTGTGGGCCGGCCGCGCCGCCACCAACCCGGTGCACCGCATCGCCGATCCCGCCGAATGGCAGGTGCATCACGGCGGTGACGAATCCCGCGAGCCGCGAGCCACGCACGGGTCCACCGGCGCGCGTCTGCAGACGGACGGCGACCACGTCGTGCTGAGTGTGCCGATCGCCGGCGTCTGGATCGACATCCGATTCAGCTTGCCCGCCAGCACGATTGACGGTGGGATGCCGGTGGTCCGCACCAAGGACGCGATCGAGGCGATGCGCTCGGTGCTTGCGATCGCCGCCGGAGCCGAGGGCCCGGAGACGTTGCCGCGGGTGCACAACGGGACCGCGACCGTGAACGTGCACTGGGACCCCGAGCGGGTCGCAGACCACACCGGCGTCACCGCCATCTTCGGCGAGCCGCTGGCGCCGACGCTGACCACCGTGCCCGACGCTCTCGTCGGCCGTTGCTGGCCGGCCGTCTTCGCGGCCATCGGTTCCGCGGTCACCGGCGAAGGCGTGCCCGTCGTGGAAGGCCTGCTGAGCCTGGTGCACTTGGACCACGCCGCTCACCTGATCGCCGCGCTGCCCAAGGTTCCGGCCGAATTGATCGTCACCGCAACGGCTTCGGTGGCCACCGACACCGAGGTCGGCCGCGTCGTCCCGATCTCGGTAACGGTCGCCGCGGCGGACCGGACCGTGCTCGCCACCATGGAGGAGCGGTTCGCGATTCGTGGTCGCACCGGCGCGGCCGAACTCACCGACCCGCCGCGGGCCGGCGGCGCGGTCTCGGAGAACGCCACCGACACCCCTCGACGTCGCCGACGTGACGTCACGTTGACCGCACCGGCCGACATGCGGCCGTTCGCCGTGGTGTCCGGCGACCACAACCCGATCCACACCGACCGGTCTGCCGCGTTGCTGGCCGGCCTGGAATCTCCAATCGTGCACGGGATGTGGCTGTCGGCCGCGGCGCAACACGTTGTCACCGCCACCGACGGCCAGGCCCGCCCGCCGGCCCGGCTGATCGGCTGGACGGCCCGCTTCCTGGGCATGGTTCAACCCGGAGACGAGGTGGACTTCCGGGTCGACCGGGTCGGAATCGATCAGGGCGCAGAGGTTTTGGAGGTAGCCGCGCGGATCGGTTCGGATCTGGTGATGTCGGCGACGGCGCGCCTTGCCGCGCCCAAGACGGTCTACGCGTTCCCGGGTCAGGGCATCCAGCACAAGGGCATGGGCATGGAGGTCCGGGCCCGTTCCAAGGCCGCCCGCAAAGTCTGGGACGACGCCGACAAGTACACCCGCGAAACGCTGGGCTTCTCGATTCTGCATGTGGTGCGGGACAACCCGACCACGCTGATCGCCAGCGGCGTGCACTACCAGCACCCCGAAGGCGTGCTGTACCTGACCCAGTTCACCCAGGTCGCGATGGCGACGGTGGCCAGCGCGCAGGTCGCCGAGATGCGCGAGCAGGGCGCGTTTGTGGAAGACGCCATCGCGTGCGGCCACTCCGTCGGCGAGTACACCGCGCTGGCCTGCGTGAGCGACATCTACGGCCTGGAAGCGTTGCTGGAGACGGTGTTCCAGCGCGGCTCCAACATGCACGACATCGTGCCGCGAGACGAGCTGGGCCGGTCCAACTACCGGCTGGCCGCGATCCGCCCGTCGCAGATCGACCTCGACGACGCCTTGGTGCCGGAGTTCGTCGACGAGATCTCGCGGCGCACCGGTGAGTTCCTGCAGATCGTGAACTTCAACCTGCGTGGCTCGCAGTACGCGATCGCCGGCACGGTACGGGGTCTCGAGGAGCTCGAGGCCGAGGTGGAGCGGCGTCGCGAAATCTCCGGCGGCAAGCGGTCGTTCATCCTGGTTCCGGGTATCGACGTGCCGTTCCACTCGGAGGTGCTGCGGGTCGGCGTCGCCGAGTTCCGCCGCTCGCTGGACCGGGTCATGCCGCGCAACAAAGACCCCAAGGTGATCATCGGGCGTTACATCCCGAACCTGGTCCCGCGGCCGTTCAGCCTGGAGCGTGACTTCATCCAGGAGATCCGCGATCTGGTGCCGGCCGAGCCGCTCGACGACATCCTGGAGAACTACGACACCTGGCTTGCCGAGCGGCCGTTCGACATGGCCCGCACGGTGTTCATCGAGCTGCTCGCCTGGCAGTTCGCCAGCCCGGTGCGCTGGATCGAAACCCAGGACCTGCTGTTCACCGAGGAGGCCGCGGGCGGTCTGGGTGTGGAGCGGTTCGTCGAGATCGGCGTGAAATCGGCGCCGACCGTCGCCGGCCTGGCCACCAACACCCTCAAACTGCCCGAATATGCCCACAGCACAGTCGAAGTGCTCAACGCCGAGCGCGACGCCGCCGTGCTGTTCGCCACCGACACCGACCCCGAGCCTGAGTTCGAGCTCGACGAGAACCCGGAGTCCGACGCTGCCGAGGCGGTCGTCAGTGCGGAGGCCGCGCCGGCCGCTCCGGCCCCCGCGACCGCTCCGTCAGGGGCCCCGAGGCCGGACGACATCACGTTCGACGCCGCCGACGCCACGCTGGCGCTGATCGCGCTGTCGGCCAAGATGCGGATCGACCAGATCGAGGAGCTGGACTCCATCGAGTCGATCACCGACGGCGCGTCATCGCGGCGAAACCAGTTGCTGGTCGACCTGGGTTCCGAGCTGAACCTGGGCGCCATCGACGGCGCCGCCGAGGCCGACCTGACCGGGCTCCGGGCGCAGGTCACCAAACTCGCGCGCACCTACAAGCCCTACGGCCCAGTGCTTTCCGACGCGATCAACGACCAGCTGCGCACCGTGCTCGGACCGTCGGGCAAGCGGCCCGCGGCGATCGCCGAGCGAGTGACGAAGACGTGGGAACTCGGCGAAGGCTGGGCCAAGCACGTCACCGTCGAGGTCGCGCTCGGCACCCGCGAGGGCACCAGCGTTCGTGGCGGTGCGATGGGCAACCTGCACGAGGGCGCCCTGGCTGACTCCGCCGCCGTCGACCGCGTCATCGACGCCGCGGTGGCGGCGGTGGCCGCCCGCCGCGGCGTGGCGGTGGCGCTGCCGTCCACCGGCGGCGGTGGCGGTGCGACCGTCGATGCGGCCGCGCTCGGTGAGTTCACCGAGCAGATCACCGGCCCAGACGGCGTGCTGGCTTCGGCGGCCCGCCTGGTCCTGGGCCAGCTCGGATTGGACAGCCCGGTCAGCGCGCCGCCGGCCGCCTCCGATGCCGAGCTGATCGACCTGGTCACAGCCGAACTCGGGTCGGACTGGCCCCGACTGGTCGCCCCGGTGTTCGACGGCAAGAAGGCCGTGCTGTTCGACGACCGCTGGGCCAGTGCCCGCGAAGACCTGGTCAAGCTCTGGCTGGTCGACGAAGACGAGGCCAACGCCGACTGGGCGCGACTGTCCGAGCGGTTCGAGGGTGCCGGCCACGTGGTGGCGACCCAGGCGACCTGGTGGCAGGGCCGAGCCTTGGCTGCCGGCAAGCAGATTCACGCGTCGCTGTACGGCCGGATCGCTGCCGGCGCGGAGAACCCGGACAACGGCCGGTTCAGCCACGAGGTCGCGGTGGTGACGGGTGCGTCGAAGGGTTCGATCGCCGCATCGGTGGTAGGTCGACTGCTCGACGGTGGTGCCACCGTCATCGCGACGACGTCCAAGCTCGACGACCAACGACTGGCCTTCTACCGCAACCTGTACCGCGACCACGCCCGCTTCGGTGCGTCGCTCTGGGTGGTGGCGGCCAACATGGCGTCCTACTCCGACATCGACGCGCTCGCCGAGTGGGTCGGCAGCGAGCAGAACGAAAGCCTTGGGCCGCAATCGATTCACATCAAGGACGCGCAAACTCCCACGCTGCTGTTCCCGTTCGCGGCGCCGCGGGTGGTCGGCGACCTGTCCGAGGCCGGTTCACGCTCGGAGATGGAAATGAAGGTGTTGCTCTGGGCGGTGCAGCGGCTGATCGGCGGCCTGTCCCGGATCGGCGCCGAACGCGACATCGCGTCACGGCTGCACGTGGTGCTGCCCGGCTCACCCAACCGCGGAATGTTCGGCGGCGACGGCGCATACGGTGAAGCCAAGTCGGCGCTGGACGCGGTCGTGACCCGCTGGAGTGCCGAGTCGTCGTGGGCGCAGCGCGTCAGCCTGGCCCACGCTTTGATCGGCTGGACCCGCGGCACCGGGCTGATGGGCCACAACGACGCGATCGTCAGCGCCGTCGAAGAAGCCGGTGTGACAACGTATTCCACCGACGAGATGGCCGAGATGCTGCTCGGGCTCTGCGGCATCGAATCGAAGGCCGCCGCGGCCATCGCGCCGATCAAGGTGGACTTCACCGGCGGCCTCGGCGACGTCCAGCTCGACATGGCCGAGTTGGCCGCCAAGGCCCGTGAGGAGATCTCCTCCGAGTCCGCGGTCGACGAGGACGGCCCGGCCGAGGGGACGATCGCCGCGTTGCCGTCGCCGCCGCGTGGTTTCACCCCGGCCCCGCCGCCGGTGTGGACTGACCTCGACGTGGACCCGTCCGAGTTGGTGGTCATCGTCGGCGGTGCCGAACTCGGCCCCTACGGTTCGTCGCGGACCCGCTTCGAGATGGAGGTCGACAACGAACTGTCGGCGGCCGGTGTGCTCGAGCTGGCCTGGACCACCGGGCTGATCAAGTGGGAGGACGACCCCCAACCCGGTTGGTACGACGTCGAATCCGGCGATCTGGTCGACGAGGCCGAGCTGGTCGAGCGCTACCACGACGTTGTCGTCGAACGCGTCGGCATCCGTGAGTTCGTCGACGACGGTGCGATCGACCCCGACCACGCTTCGCCGTTGCTGGTGAGCGTGTTCCTGGACAAGGACTTCACGTTCGTCGTCTCCTCGGAGGCCGAAGCCCGCGCGTTCGTGGAGTCCGACCCCGAGCACACCGTGGTGCGGCCGGTCCCCGATTCCGGCGACTGGCAGGTAACCCGCAAGGCGGGCACCGAGATTCGCGTGCCGCGCAAGACCAAGCTGTCGCGGACCGTCGGCGCCCAGATTCCGACCGGGTTCGACCCGCAGGTCTACGGCATCAGCCCGGACATGGCCAACTCGATCGACCGGGTGGCGCTGTGGAACATCGTCGCGACCGTAGACGCCTTCCTGTCGTCGGGTTTCACGCCGACCGAGGTGATGCGTTACGTGCATCCGAGCCTGGTGGCCAGCACGCAGGGCACCGGCATGGGCGGCATGACGTCGATGCAGACGATGTATCACGGCAACCTGCTCGGCCGGAACAAGCCCAACGACATCCTGCAGGAAGTTCTGCCGAATGTCGTTGCCGCACACGTGATCCAGAGCTATGTCGGTAGCTACGGCGCGATGATCCACCCCGTCGGCGCGTGCGCCACGGCGGCGGTGTCGGTCGAGGAGGGCGTCGACAAGATCCGTCTCGGCAAGGCCGAGTTGGTGGTGACGGGCGGCTTCGACGACCTGACGCTGGAGGCCATCATCGGCTTCGGCGACATGGCCGCGACGGCCGACACCTCGATGATGCGCGGCAGGGGCATCAGCGACGCGAAGTTCTCCCGGCCCAACGACCGCCGCCGGCTCGGCTTCCTGGAAGCTCAGGGCGGTGGGACGATCCTGCTGGCCCGTGGGGATCTCGCGGTCAAGATGGGTCTGCCGGTGCTCGCCGTGGTGGGCTACGCGCAGTCCTTCGCCGATGGCGTGCACACGTCGATCCCGGCTCCGGGGTTGGGTGCGTTGGGCGCCGGGCGCGGGGGCAAGGACTCGCCGCTGGCCCGGTCGCTGGCCAAGCTGGGTGTCGGCGCCGACGACATCGCGGTGATCTCCAAGCACGACACCTCGACGTTGGCCAACGACCCCAACGAGACCGAACTGCATGAGCGGCTGGCAGATTCGCTCGGCAGGTCGGACGGCGCGCCGCTGTTCGTCGTCTCGCAAAAGAGCCTCACCGGGCACGCCAAGGGCGGCGCTGCGGTCTTCCAGATGATGGGGTTGTGCCAGATCCTGCGCGACGGCGTGATCCCGCCCAACCGCAGCCTGGACTGCGTCGACGACGAACTCGCCGGCTCGGCGCACTTCGTCTGGGTCCGTGACACGCTGCGGCTCGGCGCGAAGTTCCCGCTCAAGGCGGGGCTGGTGACCAGCCTCGGGTTCGGCCACGTGTCCGGGCTGGTCGCGCTGGTGCACCCGCAGGCCTTCCTGGCCACGCTGGACGACGAGCAGCGCGCCGAATACCTGCGGCGGGCAGACGCCCGCCTGCTGGCCGGACAACGGCGACTGGCCTCGGCGATCGCCGGGGGTCGGCCGATGTACGAGCGGCCGGCGGACCGTCGTTTCGACCACGAGGTGTCCGAGAAGCGCCAGGAGGCGGCGATGTTGCTCGACGCGGATGCACGGTTGGGCGACGACGACTTGTACCGCGTTTGACCACCCCCGGTGAGCGTCGGCTAGGTTCTTAGCCAATATGAGCCGCGCCGATGACGATGGTCCCGGCGAAGCCGGGATCGAGGAGTGGCGCCTTTGAGCCGTGTCGGCGACCCGGCTGTGCGCCGCATGAGCGGCGCCAGTGAGGAGGAGCGACACCCATGAGCATCGTCGGAGTGGGGATAGACCTTGTCTCCATCGCTGAGTTCGCCGAACAGGTCGACCAGCCCGGAACGGTTTTCGCCGAGACGTTCACGCCCGGTGAGCGGCGCGACGCCTCGGACAAGAGTTCCTCGGCGGCGCGCCACTTGGCTGCGCGGTGGGCGGCCAAGGAGGCGGTGATCAAGGCCTGGTCGGGGTCGCGGTTCTCCCAGCGGCCGGTGTTGCGCGAAGACATCCATCGCGATATCGAGGTGATCACCGACATGTGGGGTCGGCCGAAGGTCCGCCTGACCGGCGATATCGCCCAGCATCTCAAGGACGTGACGATCCACGTGTCGTTGACGCACGAAGCCGACACCGCCGCCGCGGTGGCCATACTCGAGCTGCCGTAGTTATTCGGCGGGTGCCATCGAGATCGACGTTGGCGCGCTCGCTTCTCGACTTTTTCCGCGCTGGCGTCGATCTCGACGCCGCGGAGTACCGCTAGCCTGGACGACCATGAGCGATCTGGTCGAACGCGTGCGCCAGGTGTTGCCGTCGGTGCGCGACGATCTGGAAAACCTGGTGCGCATCCAGTCGGTGTGGGCCGACCCGGCGCGTCGCGACCAAGTACACCGCAGCGCCCAAGCCACTGCGGACCTGTTGTCGCAGGCTGGTTTTGACGACATTCAGATCGTCAGCGAGGGTGGTGCGCCTGCCGTCATCGCGCGGCATCCCGCGCCGCCCGGTGCGCCGACCGTGTTGCTGTACGCCCACCACGATGTGCAACCTGAGGGCGACCCCAGCCAGTGGGCATCGCCGCCGTTCGAGCCGACCGAGCGCAACGGCCGACTCTACGGTCGTGGCAGCGCCGACGATAAAGCCGGTATCGCAACACATTTAGCGGCTTTTAGAGCCCACGGCGGCCGGCCTCCAGTGGGCGTGACGGTCTTCGTCGAAGGCGAAGAGGAGTCCGGCTCGCCGTCGCTGGGACGATTGCTCGCCGCCCAGCGTGACGCGCTGGCGGCCGACGTGATCGTGATCGCCGACTCGGACAACTGGAGCACCGAGATTCCGGCGCTGACGGTCTCGCTGCGCGGGCTGGCCGACTGCGTCGTCGAAGTGGCGACCCTGGACCACGGGCTGCATTCCGGGCTGTGGGGCGGCGTGGTGCCCGATGCGTTGATGGTGCTGACGCGCCTGCTGGCCAGCCTGCACGACGACGACGGCAACGTGGCGGTGGCCGGCCTGCACGAAAGCACCGCTGCGGCAGTCGATTACCCGACCGAGCGAGTGCAGGCCGAATCAGGCGTGCTCGACGGCGTCGCCGAAATCGGCTCCGGCTCGGTGCCCCAGCGGATGTGGGCCAAGCCGGCGATCACGGTGATCGGCATCGACACCACGTCGATTGCGGCGTCGTCGAACACGCTGATCCCGCGTGCTCGGGCGAAGGTCAGTATGCGGGTGGCGCCGGGTGGTGACGCCGCAGCACACTTGAAGGCGTTGTCTGAGCACCTGGAGCAGCACGCGCCGTGGGGTGCGCGCGTGACGGTGACCCCGGGAGACGTCGGTCAGCCGTATGCCATCGACGTCACCGGTCCGGTTTATGACGCTGCGCGGGCGGCGTTCCGGCAGGCGTGGGGCGCCGAGCCCGTCGAGATGGGCATGGGCGGCTCGATCCCGTTCATCGCCGAGTTCGCCGCGGCGTTCCCGAATGCGGCGATCCTGGTCACCGGCGTGGAAGATCCCGCGACCCAGGCGCACAGCGTCAACGAAAGCCTGGACCTGGGCGTGCTGGAACGAGCCGCAACTGCTGAAGCACTGCTGCTCGCCAACCTCGCTTAGACCGACAAGTCGCGCCGCACGTGCCGAAGAGCGGTTTATGGGACGGGTCGGGACAGTACCGCGACCACTTCTTGCAACGGGTCCGAAGTTGTTGATACCGCACCGACATAGGGGTGTGACAGTTCAACGACGAGGAAGAGATTGGTGGCGACGATGACGGCGACGATCGCCACCATCGGATAGTGCATCGCGGGTTTTTCGACCCCGTACACGATCACGGTGCCGATGACCAGACTGCTCGTCACGAAGATGACCACCCAGAACGGCCAGGGGAGTCCGGCGTCCTCACGCGCAGTGAGTAGTCGCACGGTGCGTGCTTGGCTGATCTTGTCGAGGTTGGAAAACGACGTTGCAAGCAGCGTCTTCTGGGTGTCCGTCCCCGCGACTACGCCGTCGTAGGCCTGATATACGCGGGCCAGGGCGGTGTCGGCATCTGGTGATCTACTATTCCCGGCGTGCGGCCATTCCGCGATGGCGGCATGTTCATACCCCAGCAGACTCTGCCGGATGCGGTCCTTATCTGGCGTATCGAAAACGACTGCGTCTCTGGCCATCTGCGCCGCTGCTGCACCCTCGGCGCGTGCGTTACCGTCTGCGGCGTTGTTCTGACCCCACATGGAGGAGACCACGAATCCGATGAAGAAGGCATAGACGAACCCGATGAAGCCGTAGGTGAACTTGGTGACGTCGTTGTGCGCGTCACCCTTCAGGACCGGAAACCGCCGACGCACGTACCTCTGAAGCAGCACCGCTCCGCCCGCAATGAGCACGATCAGGCCTGTGAGCAGCACCCACGCCGGGGTGTAGTTCACAATCCACCAACTCATCAGCGGCACTCCCAAGCGGCTCGACGGCGAAGCGGACGTGCTGTTCGACTGTAGGGCCGGCTATTCTCCATCGAAGCGTGAATGATCGGAGTCTGAATAATCCCGCGGTGAGGACGTCGGGCCTCTTGGGCCTGACCCCCGGAACCCAGACGCGCCGCCGTGCGGGCTGCGCTTGACCTCGTGCTCTGGGAGCTGAAATTTCCGAGGTCAAGAAACCTCATTTTTGTGGCGATATTGATGCTGACAGCAGGTCGACGTGCTTACGGTTTTCCGCATGTCGGAGCAGGTACGCAGCCAGCCACCAGACCACGAGCCTGAGGCCCAGCGAGCAGCCGATGAGGCACCAGCGGACCATTCAGCTGACGATTCACAAGCTGAAGCAGGTGGAGCCGAGCCGGAAACGCGCAAACCAAGCAGCGAACAGCGGGGCAGGTCGGAAAGTCGCTTCTCAGTTCTCACCGCATTGATCAGCGCCGCAGCTGCACTCATTGGCGCAATCGTGGGCGGTGTCGGGTCATACAAGCAGCGCAATCGCAGGCGAACGCTCAATTGCGTGTCGCGCAAAATAACAATGCGGCTGCGGCTGATCAGGCACTGATCATTCGAAGACAGACAGCGTATTCAGATTTTTTGAGAGCGGAGAAAGACCTAGAAGATGCCGCGTTCCGATTTGGGAGTGCCGTTTACGTTTTTAAACCACCCAATATTGACCCGATACAAGCAGCTTTCGACCGGTGGGATGATGTCAAAACTAAGTGGGAGCATGCTGTCGGCGCGGTCGAACTTGTAGATTCACCCGACGTCCGACATTCACTTGAGGCAATAGAGAAAGAAATAGACGGGCTGCGTTCAAAACTAGAAATGCTCTATACGCCAGCTAGATACGAGTTGGCGGCGACCGATATGGATGCACTCAGGCAATTCAGTGAACAACGTGAGGGCATGAGCAAGCTTGACTCTGCGTTTTTAGCCGCTGCAAAGCGTGATATTTCGGGAAGTTAATGGCGAGTGCCGCAACTGCAAGAACGCTCCAGGCAAAAGCGCAAACCCGACCGGGAGGCGGAACCTCAGAGGCAGTGGCGTCACGCCAACGGACCGGCTCGGTCGACGACCTAGGCTAGACCGACAAGTCGCGCCGCAACTTCGCGACGTGGCCGGTGGCCTTGACGTTGTATTGCGCCTCGGCGATCTTGCCCTTCTCGTCGATGACGAACGTCGAGCGGATCACGCCCTGAACGGTCTTGCCGTACATCTTTTTCTCGCCGTAGGCGCCGTATGCCGTCAGCACCTTGCGTTCTGGGTCGGACAGCAGCGGAAACGTCAGCTTCTCCGCGTCGCGGAACTTGGCCAGCTTCTCCGGCTTGTCGGGAGAAATACCGACGACTGCCAGGCCGGCGCCGTTGAGTTCGCTCAGGCTGTCGCGAAAGTCGCAGGCCTGTTTTGTGCAGCCAGGGGTCGAGGCAGCGGGGTAGAAGTACACGATCACACGTCGGCCCTTGTAGTCGGCCAGCGAGACCTTCTTCCCGTCGGCGTCCGGCAGGGTGAAGGCGGGCGCGTTGTCACCCGGTTCGAGGCGTGCGGTGTCGGTCACGAGGGTGCCTTTCTGTTCACCGGCAGATGGGATGAGCGCCGGCTGATCTAGGGTAGGTCGGCAGGCACCAACCTAGACCGCGCCTGGTCTTGGTTCGCCGACGACAGGGAGGACAAGCGTGGCGGAGCGGGATCCTGACACCATCAAGCAGGAGATCGACCGGGCCCGCGACCAGCTCGCGTCGACCGTCGACTCGCTGGCTGAGCGCGCCAATCCGCGCCGACTCGCCGACGACGCCAAGGCCCGTGTGATCGGGTTCGTCAAGAAGCCCGCGGTAGTGATTTCGCTGGCCGGGATCGCCGCGATTGCCGCCACTCTGGCGGTTCGCCGAATTCGCAACAGGTAAGTTAACACCGCCGTCGACCGGTTGCCGTGCTCGTCATTTCAGCCCGACGCGTGCGATGAGGCGAGCGGGCGCGCACCCACTCGCTTACTCCTTCGATTCGGCTTGTGGTCCGCGAATCGATTTGCCGAGCGTGACCACAAGATAATTACCATCGACGGTAGTTGCCGGGCACTGAAAGAGAATCTGGCCGCCACATTCCGCAGCTTCAAAGGAAGTTCCCGAAGGAAGATCGGCAGGCAAGGTGACTGGTACATAACTACCGATGATGTATTTCTGGCCTTCGTATTCGATACACGACTTCAGGGTGAGGATTGCTCGCGGCTTCAACGTCGTGACCTTGTCGGTCAGCTCGAGTTGTACCGAGAAGCCCTCGTGCTCAGCGAGGCGATCCCCGAGGCGGTGGTCCTGTTGAATGAGCGCAGCGAGGTCGACTCCCGCCAGCTCCTCCGAGGGCTTCTTGCCCTGGAATCGCGTGAGAGCGTTGTTGCCCTTCAGGTGGCTATCGTGGGGGAATTCTTTGATGAAGGCGGGGAATGGGAGCGCCTCGAACGCGCGCTCCCAAAACTCAGCGGACAGCTCCTTGCGTGACACGACCATCCAAGGAATTCGTCGTTGTATCGATTCCGAGCTCAGGATGAACGAAATGACAGCGCCGGCGAGTAAGAGCCACCCGGCAACCCGAACCAGGCCTTGTTGAAAAACCAGCCCTGTGCCGAGTGACAGTAGAACGACCCCGAGCCCGAGCGGCCCGCCATTGGCTCTGAGCCACCGCGTCACGCGCCTGATGATAATTTGCCCATGCCTCGAGCGCGAGCGGTCGACAGCGAGTGCCGCACCCCCGGTGGCTTCCCGGCGCGTGGCCGGATTCGACCGCAGAAACGGCCAATTTAGGCGACTGGCGCGCCCTATCCTTGGCATCTGGATAACTCCGGGGGACTGGAAGCGGCGGAGGGTCGGATGTGCACCACCTGCCACTCCCTGATTGCACGGGTACCGGTCCAGCCGTCGACCATCGGCTGGCGCTGGCGTTGAACCAAAGCGGCGCCGCATTCGTGCTATCTCCGGAAGGCTGGTAATGGAGAACCCGGAAACCAACCGGACACGGGTAGCTGCCGCGTTTGCACAGCTGTCTGCCGAGGATCGCGCATTTGTTCGACGCGCGTACTATTACGGCTGGACAACCGCACAAATCGGTGCAGACCTGGGCATCGCCGAAGGGACCGTAAAATCGCGGTTGCATCACGCGCTGCGAGCACTGCAACAGACACTGTTGGAAATGGGAGTGGCACCATGACCGCTTTTCCGGGGCAGGGAACGCCCGTCCCCGGGTTGCGCGGACACGACGGCGACAAGTATGCGCAGTGGGACGCAGCCTATGTGCTGGGGTCACTGTCCGAGATGGACAGGCGCGAGTTCGACGCGCACCTCGAAGGGTGCCAGGCGTGTCGAGATGCGGTAACCGAGCTTTCCGACTTACCTGCCTTGCTGTCGCTGCTCGAGCTCGATGAGGTCATTGACGAAAATGATCCGATAGCAGTTCGGCCGCCACGGCCGCAGCCGGATCTAGTCGGTCGGCAGCGGGAAATATCCACCATTGCAAGCTTGCTGGAGCATGCACTTGATGGCCACGGCGCCGTGGTCGGCGTGGTCGGCTCGCCGGGTATCGGCAAAAGCCGTCTCGTGCGCGAAGTTTCGGCGATGGCGGATGCCCATGGCGTCGACGTCTTCGCCACCTTCTGCGAATCGCACACCAGCCAGGTCCCCTTCCATGCCGTGTCGCGCCTCTTGCGCGCCGTCACCGGCGTCCAGAGCCTCGACCCACCCGCCGCCCGGGCGCAAATCCGGGCCCAATCCCCCGACGCGGAGCCCGAGGACTTGCTGCTCTTCGACGATCTGCTGGGCATCGCCGATCCCGACGTGGAACTGCCCAAGATCGATCCTGACGCGCGCCGGCGGCGGTTGACCACGCTGGTCAATGCAGCCTCACTGGCCCGCCAGACTCCGGCGGTTTTCGTCGTCGAGGACACCCATTGGATCGACGAGGTCAGCGAGTCCCTGTTGGCCGATTTCTTTGCGGTCATGTCGCGGACACCCTCGCTGGTGCTGATCACCTACCGACCCGAATATCGCGGCGCGTTGACCCGAGTGACAGGTACTCGCACTGTTTCCCTTGCGCCGCTGAGTGATTCAGAAACCACGGGCCTGGTCTCGGAACTTCTCGGCCCGGATCCCTCGAATAGCGCCTTGGGTCAGCGGATCGCCGTGCGGGCCGCCGGCAATCCGTTCTTCGCCGAGGAGATCGTGCGTGAATTGGCCGGGCGTGGCGTGCTGCGCGGCGAGCCGGGTGCATACCTCTCGGCGGCAGGGGTAGGCGAGGTGAGCGTGCCGGTCACGCTGCAGGCCACCATCGCTGCTCGCATCGACCGACTCGACCCACTGGCAAAGCGCACGCTGAACGCAGCGGCGGTGCTCGGTGCGAGGTTCGACCTGGATCTGCTGGCCGCGGTGGGCGTTGAACCGGTTGTCGACGAGCTGCTGGCCGCGCGGCTCGTCGATCAGGTCCGCTTCACCCGGGATTACGTGTTCCACCACCCGTCGATCCGCACGGTGGCTTACGAATCCCAGCTCGAATCGGATCGCGCCGAGCTGCATCGGCGCGTTGCGGCCGCCATCGAATCACGTAACCCGGGAGCGGGCGACGAAAACGCCGTCCTGATCGCCGAGCATCTGGAGGCAGCCGGCGATGGGCACGCCGCTTACGGCTGGCAAGTGCGGGCCGCAACCTGGGCGACCAACCGCGACATCGCCGCGGCATGGCGCAGTTGGGAGCGTGCCCGGGTTATCGCCGACGCCCTGCCCGCCGATGACCCAGACCGGGCACCCATGCGCATTGCTCCTCGCACCATGTTGTGCGGGATCGCCTGGCGGGTGAATGAGCATGCGACAGGCGCCCGCTTCGAGGAATTGCGGGAGTTGTGCGCGGCGGCCGGGGACAAGCCGTCACTGGCCATCGCCATGGCGGGGCAGGTGATGGATCACCTGCATCAGGCCCGGCTGCACGAGGCTTCGCAGCTGGCATCGGAATCGATGGCCCTCATCGAGTCCCTCGAGGATCCGAACTTGACGGTGGGCCTGTCCCTTGCGTCGATCTACGCCAGAGCTAAGTGCGCCGAGTGGCCCGACGCGCTGCGGTGGTCGCAGATGGTGATCGACCTGGCCGACGGTGATCCGTCAAAGGGCAACTTCATCATCGGCTCTCCCTTGGCGCTCGCCTTGACGACGCGGGCGACGGCCAGCTATTGCCTGGGACTTCCAGGATGGCGCGACGACCTGCGGCGCGGCCTCGCCATGGCCCGCAGGACCGACCCGATGTCCTACGCCACCGTCGTCACATACGCATACTCCGCGGCAATACCGCCGGGCATGCTGAGGCCCGACCATCGCGCGATGGGGGAGATCGAGGATGCCCTGCGCATTGCCGAACAATCCGGTGACGATGTCGCGGTCGCCATCTCCCGGATGACGCTGGGCATTGCGTTGGTGCACCGCCGGACGAACGCGGAGCGCGAGCGGGGACGGCAGGTTCTGGCGGAGGTCGGTGACGTGTTCTCGCGCCGCGGGTTCTTCCTGGCCGAGTTGCCGATCGTCGAGGTCTGCCTGGCGCGCGAGATGGCTGACCGTGGCGATCGCGATGGCGCCATACCGCCCCTGCGCGCGGCCGCGGACGGCCAATTCCGCGACGGACGGCTGCTGGGGTGGAGCATTCCGGCCACCGGCGTCCTGGTCGAAACATTGCTCGATCGGGGAGCCGACGGTGATTTCGCCGAAGCCGAGGCCGCGATCGAGAGGTTGGCGAACGCCGCGATCGAGCGGTCAGCGGAGGCCGACGGCGGTTTCGCGGTGCGCGAGATCTGGCTGCTGCGGTTGCGGGCTCTCCTGGCGCGGGCTTACGGCGACGCCGCAAACTACGCGCACTTCCGGGATCGCTACCGCAACATGGCGACAACGCTGGGCTTCGAAGGACATGTCGATTGGGCCGAGGCAATGCCGTGACCGCCGTCGTGGTGGTGCACCGTCAGGGTTTCGAACCCCGGACCCGCTGATTAAGAGAAGCTGGATACGCCGTAGGGAGCTCCGGCCAGGCGACAAAAGTTCCCACGTCAAGACACCTTAGGGGTTTTCAAGTATTCGGGCCTTAAGCTAAAACTGCTGGTCAAACGCACTTGCAGCAATGGCTTAATACATGGCTCAATGGGGTCAGCGGGTCTTGGCTTAATCGTTAGCCTAGTGTCAGTGGATCTTTGCCCGCGCCTACAACTTTGTACGGTTTTTCATACGCCAGCGTGGCATCCTTCAACGGTGGGGCAATGGGTTTACCTGACCGTCGAGGGTGCGTACCCACCATGCGGCGAGACCTTCGGGATCAGTGGTGTCGAAGGTGATGTTCTCTGTCTTGAGTGCCATGACCCGCCGCTAATCCAGGCGTGTGACAGGACCTTGCATCAGAGCGACGATGCCGTCGATCAAACCGTGCGCGGCCGCGGGCCAGTGCGGCCACGGTGACGGATTTCCCTCGGCGAGCACACGTTCGAATTCAGCGCAGGTGTAGATCAGCATCGTGCGCATCATGACGCTGCGTTCGGCAAGCTCCTGCTCGGGCACCTCCGGCAGTGCGCGGCCGATCTCTTCGACGACGTGGTGCAGACTCGCTGATTCGAAGCTGTTCTTGATGATGATCCGCCGATAGGTGGGATCGGTCAGCACCTGAGCGGCGAACCGCGCATACCAACTCGGTGTGCCGATGGCGCTCAAGTGGTCGGTCAGCGGCAGCACCAGGCACGCCACCCAGTCCCGCAACCCGGGCGAGGAGCCCATGTCGGAGATGGTTCGGGTGCGCAGCGATTCGATGTGGTCGCCGTGCTTGTCTTCGATGGCGCGAACGAGGTCCGTCGTGGTGCCGAAGTGGTAGCCGATCGCGGCGCCGTTGCCTTGCCGTGCTGCGGCGACGATCTGCCGGTGCGAGACCGCCGCGATCCCATGTTCGGCGAAGAGCTTCTCTGCTGCGGTGAGGATTGTCGCCCGGGTGTTGTCGCCTCGCGGGGATCGACGGCTGCGGGTCTCGACGCTCACCAGGCAAAGTCAACATTGCCTCTTGTACTAAGTCAAACGTATTACTTAAGGTGGGTGTGACCTCGATCGCATCGAAGGAGTCGACGAATGCGGACCGCAGCCCTATGCGTGGTTGCGATACTCGTCGCTGTGAGCGGCGGAATCTCCGTGGCTGAGCCGCCGCCAGGCTTCGATCCTCGCTTCGACGTGTGGCGGACCTCGGCGCCTGCAGCATCCTGCCGGCCCGCCGACCGGGTGGAGACCGGCCTGCAGGGTGAAGTGACGCTAGAGGATCGTGCTTCCGGGCGTAGCACTCAGGGCTATGCGTGCAACATCGACCTTGTCGGCCAATACCAAGGCAAGGGCGCGAACTTCATCAGCGCGTCCTATAAGAACTGCACCTATGTCGGGGCAACCTGGCCCCATACCGACGGGGTGGCGGTCGTCGACGCATCCGACCCCAGCCGTCCGCAACTGACCGACAACCTCACCGAACCCGCAATGGTCGGCGGCACCTGGGAATCGTTGAAAGTCAACGAAGCCCGGGGATTGCTGGCAGCCACGGGTGTCCCGTTCTACACCGGGTTCGGGTACTTCTCGATCTATGACATCTCTCAGGATTGTGCCCATCCTCGGTTGCTGAACTTCGGGCGTGGTTCGCTGCCGGGGATGCGGATCGGAATGCTCACCCACGAGGGCGCATTCTCTCCGGACGGGAACACCTATTGGTCATCCGGCTCGATGTGGGTCACCGCGCTCGATGTCAGCGACCCCACCGACCCGCACACGGTGTGGAGCGCACCTGCGGGACTGGGCACCCATGGCATGGGCTTCACCCCGGACGGCGACACCATGTACATGTCCACACTGGCCGGGGTGAACATCCTGGACACCTCCGCGATCCAGGACCGTGCCCAGCCGGGTTTCACGATGCACCAGCTGCTGCCGTTGCGCGGAGACAAGCACTGGGCCGATGGGCAGTTCACCCAGCACAGCATCTACGTCACCTACCGCGGGGTTCCGCACATCTTCACCGTCGATGAGTCCGGTTCGGGAGGCGTCAAACTTTTCGATGCCTTCGACCCCGCGAACCTGTTGCTGCGCAACGACATCAAGCTGGCGATCAATCTGCCTGCGCACCAGGACCGGTGGATGTCCAGCGCCATCAACGATGGCTTCTTCGGCTACGACCCGCACTACTGCAGCGTCGATCGTCAAGACGATCCCCTTGCGCTTGCCTGTGGTTGGCAGCAGTCGGGGATCCGGGTTTTCGACGTGCGCGATCCGGAGCACATCCGCGAGATCGCCTATTACAACCCGCCCGCGCAGACCGGTAAGCAGGCCGAGCTCACCAACTCGGTGCACGCCGTCTTCGGCAAGCTGATGGCCGCTCCGCTCAGCGGCACCCTGGCGGTTTCGCGCGCCATCCTGGCGGGTGACGTGCGACCCGACGGGTCCATCACCGCGGCCAGGAACAGCCAGCACGTCGGCAACGACATGACCGCCGACTGGTGCATGTCCCCGCCGGAGTTCCGCGGCAACATGCTCGTCGTCACCTGCTCGGACAACGGACTCATGGCACTCGTCCTCGACCCACGGGTCTACCCGCCACGATGACGCCAGCCTGGCAGCCGATCGCGGCCCGGATCGTCCAACTCCTCGCAGCAGCGATCGTGGGCGCGGTCGCGGTCGTTGTCTTCGCACGGGGGCCGGTAACGCCGCTGACGGCCACCGATATCGGCTTCGCACAAGACATGTCGGCCCACCATCAGCAGGCGATCACCATGTCCGACATGGTCGCCAGGGATGCAGCCCCCGAGGTGCGCGCGCTGGCCGATCAGATCAGACTCACCCAACTCCGCGAGATCGGACAGATGACGGGGTGGCTTCAACTGGCCGGTGCACCCGTCGTCTCGCCGCTCCCCATGGCGTGGATGACGGCTGACACCGGTCACCACATGGGTGGTGGCGGCATCAAGATGGCTGGCCTAGCGTCACCGGCAGACCTCACCCTCCTACAACGGGCCACAGGCCGCGACAACGAAGTCCTGTTCCTGCAACTCATGACGCGTCACCACCAAGGCGGCATCGAGATGGCGGCCTACGTCACGCAACACAGCTCCACCGGCAGCGTGCACCAGACCGCGGTGGCCATGATCGATGAACAGAGCCAGGAAGTGATCTTCATGGCGTTCCTCCTCAAGCAACGCGGCAGCGCCCCGATGGCCTACCCGTAAGAGCGCCTGCAGCGCAAGCAAATAGGCGGCGATGGCCAACGCCAAGGATCAACCAGCCTGTTGGCCTCACCGTTGAGCACTTCACCGCGTTGCGTGAATTCGGGCATGTTTGGCTGGCCCGAATTCAGGTTGTCGGCGATCTGACCGGGACCGACGGGGAGCGTGAGCCGGTGGGTATGCGAGCACTGCGGGGCCGAAACGCCGAATAACCAGGGTGGATATGCCGAGATGGCTTAAAACCCAGCGATGCAACTGGCTTAATTTGGCCTAAAACCCCTGGTCAAACCGAGTGCGCCGTCAGGGTTTCGAACCCCGGACCCGCTGATTAAGAGTCAGCTGCTCTACCAACTGAGCTAACGGCGCGTGCATCCTGCTGGACTGCGTTTGCGACAATAACAGCCATCCCATCGGGGGACGAAATCGTGATTCGTGAGATCGGTCGCTGGTCACTATTGGCAGTCGTCTACGCCTTAGACTACTCCCCAGTAACACAGCATTACGGGCCGTGAGGGGAAGCAACTCAGGTGGCAGGTCGGGTGTTAACGCGTCGGTGGGCAGGCCGGGTGTGGTTGGCCACACTAATGGTCCCGCTCGCCGTTTTCGGCCTGGGCGCTTGCAGCAGCGGCGGCAGCAACCCGGCGCCGAAGGCCATCATGGACAAGGCCACGCCATTCAACGACCTGCTCGTGCCGAAGCTCACCACGTCGGTGACCGACGGCGCCGTCGGCGTCGCGGTAGACAGCCCGGTGACGGTCAGCGCCGACAACGGGGTGCTGGCCTCCGTCGAGATGGTCAACGCAAACGGCGGGACCGTGGAAGGCCAGCTCAGCCGCGACGGCGTGCACTGGTCGACCACCGAGAAGCTCGGCTACAACCGGCTCTACACGCTGACCGCCAAAGCCCGTGGGCTCGGTGGCGTAGCCACCCGTCAGCTGACCTTCCAGACCCACTCTCCGCACAACCTGACCATGCCGTACGCAGCGCCGCGCGACGGTGAGGTGGTTGGCGTCGGCGAGCCGGTCGCGATTCAGTTCGACGAGAACATCGCCAATCGCGAGGCCGCCGAGAAGGCCATCGTGGTGACCGCCGATCCGCCCGTCGAGGGCGCGTTCTACTGGCTGAACAATCGCGAAGTGCGCTGGCGCCCGGAGCATTTCTGGAAGCCGGGCACCAACGTCAACGTCGCGGTAAACACCTACGGCGTCGACCTGGGTGACGGAGTCTTCGGCGAGGACAACGCACGCACCCACTTCACCATCGGCGACGAAGTCATCGCGACCGCCGACGACAACACCAAGATGGTGACCGTGCGGGTCAACGGCGAGGTGGTCAAGACCATGCCGACATCGATGGGCAAGGACAGCACTCCCACCGCCAGCGGCACCTACATCCTCGGTGTGCGGTTCGCGCACATGATCATGGACTCGTCGACCTACGGCGTTCCGGTGAACTCGCCCAACGGATATCGCACCGAAGTCGATTTCGCCACGCAGATGTCCTACAGCGGTGTGTTCGTGCATTCGGCACCGTGGTCGGTGGGCGCGCAGGGCCACACCAACACCAGCCACGGCTGTCTGAATGTGAGTCCCAGCAACGCGCAATGGTTCTTCGAACACACCAAGCGCGGTGACATCGTCGAGGTGCTCAACACCATCGGGCCGCCGTTGTCGGGCACCGAAGGACTGGGGGACTGGAACATTCCCTGGGATCAGTGGCGCGCCGGCAACGCCAAGACGTAACCCGCTGATCAGGTTCTTGATACCTGTTGTTCCGCAACGAAATTCGCCACGCCGAGTATTCATGAGGTCTGGAATGCCCGCGCGCTCTTAACCTGATGGCGTGAGCGAAACCCTCAGTCGCACCGTCCGCGACCTCCTCTGGCGCGTGGTCGGTATCGCCGCCGTTGCCGTCGGCTACGCCGCGGAAGCGGGTTTCGAATTGGAGATGCGCAGAGTGGCCGCACGCTCAGGGGCCGCTCAACTCTCCTGACGCTGGGGGAATTCACCGCGAGGGGAAGGACCGGGGCAGCTACCAGGGCTTGAGTTTCTTTACCTGAGAAGACTGTCGCACGAGGGAGCACACCACCGGCCCTTCCGACCGCCAAGCTTACGCCCGGGACCTGAGCTTCCGTCTGAGGCGGTAGAAAGTCTGACGCGGCAGTCAATTCAGATTTCCGGAAGTTGGCTCAAGAACGCTTGAGGCACAGTGCCTTCATGACCGCTTGTTGCGTGGCCCGCTCGATGAACCGGAATTCAAACACCGCCCCACCCGCAATAACGCAGGTGGGGCGGTGTTTCCGTTGGGGTGAGTGACGGGACTCGAACCCGCGACATTCAGGATCACAACCTGACGCTCTACCAACTGAACTACACCCACCGTGGCCGCCTCGTGAGAAGCGGCGACGTCGATCTTAGCGGCTCGGGTCCCCGGCAGCCGAATCGATTTACTCCGCGTCGGCTGACGGAACCCCGAGTTCGTCGGCGACCGTCGCAATTTCGCTGGTCGTAGGGCCTGGTGGCGCCACGAATGCGGTGCGCCGGTAGTACTGCAGTTCGCGGATGGACTCCTGAATGTCGGCCAGCGCCCGATGCGCCAGGCCTTTGGCCGGCTGGCCGTAGTAGATGCGCGGATACCAACGACGGCACAACTCTTTGATGGAGCTCACATCGACCATTCGGTAGTGCAGGAACGAGTCCAGAGTGGGCATGTCGCGGGCGATGAAACCGCGGTCGGTGGCGATCGAGTTGCCCGCCAGCGGTGCCGTTTTCGCTTGCTTGACGTGTTGGCGGATGTAGTCGAGCACCGCCGCCTCGGCTGTTGCCAGATCCACCGTGGACGCGCGGACCTCCTCGATGAGGCCGGAGCTGGTGTGCATATCGGTGACCACCGCGGCCATCGACGACAACGCGGCGTCCTCGGCGTGAATCACCACGTCGACGCCGTCGCCGAGAACGTTGAGCTCGGCATCGGTCACCAGGACGGCGATCTCGATCAACTTGTCCGCGCTCAGATCCAGCCCGGTCATCTCGCAGTCGATCCACACCAGTTGGTCCCGCACAGCGTTCACAGTAGGCAAAGTTAGCTGGCGGGCCGCAGCCACCCCGGCTGAGCGCGTCAGCAACCAGTAAGGTCGAGCGTGATCGAGACCACGACTTTCAGGGGAGAGGCATGGCCTATGAGCACTGAATCGACCGATACCCCCGCAAAGCAGATCGCCAAGGGCTACGCCGTTCAAGGCGAGGCCTTGGAGTTGGGGACTGTGGTTGTGGACGACACAGCTGACCCGACCGCGCAGATCCGCATTCCGCTGGCCACGGTCAACCGGCACGGCCTGGTGGCCGGCGCGACCGGCACCGGCAAGACCAAGACCCTGCAGGTGATCGCCGAGCAACTCTCGGCGGCGGGTGTGCCGGTGCTGATGGCCGACGTGAAGGGCGACCTATCCGGCTTGTCGAAGCCCGGTGAGAGCAGTGACAGAGTCACCGCACGCGCGAAGGAAACCGGTGACAACTGGCAGCCGAGCGGTTTCCCGGTGGAGTTCCTGTCGCTGGGCACCAAGGGAATCGGCGTCCCGGTCCGGGCCACGATCGCCAGCTTCGGCCCAATTCTGCTGTCGAAGGTGTTGGGGCTCAACAGTACTCAGGAGTCGACGCTCGGGCTGATCTTCCACTGGGCCCAGGACAAGAATTATGAGCTGCTGAACCTGGCTGACCTGCGTGAGGTGATCAGCTATCTGACCAGCGACGAGGGCAAGGTTGAGCTGAAATCGCTGGGTGGTGTTTCGGCGCAGACAGCCGGGGTGATCTTGCGCGCGCTGGTCAACCTCGAAGCCGAGGGCGGGGACACGTTTTTCGGTGAGCCGGAACTCGATCCCAAAGACCTGTTGAGCGTCGAGGGCGGCCACGGCCGGATCTCGCTGCTCGAGCTCGGCGACCAGGCGGCCCGCCCGGTGCTGTTCTCCACCTTCTTGATGTGGGTGTTGTCCACGTTGTTCAAGTCGCTGCCCGAGGTCGGCGACATCGACAAGCCCAAGCTGGTGTTCTTCTTCGACGAGGCGCACCTGCTGTTCTCCGACGCGTCGAAGGCATTCCTGGATCAGGTCGAACAGACCGTCAAGCTGATCCGCTCCCGCGGTGTCGGCGTATTCTTTTGCACCCAGCTGCCCACCGACATCCCCAACGACGTGCTGTCGCAACTCGGCGCGCGCATTCAGCATGCGCTGCGCGCCTTTACGCCCGACGACCAGAAAGCTCTGACCCGAACCGTCCGGACCTATCCGAAAACCGATGTCTACGACCTTGCTTCGGCGCTGACGTCGCTGGGCATCGGAGAAGCGGTCGTCACGGTGTTGTCGGAGCGGGGCGCGCCGACACCGGTCGCCTGGACCAGGTTGCGCTCACCTCGCTCGCTGATGGCCGCCATCGGCGACGAGGCGATCAGCGCGGCAGCCAAATCCAGCCAGCTGCAACAGAAATACGGCAAGACCGTCGACCGTGAATCGGCTTACGAGAAAATCCAAGCCAAAAAGGCTGAGGCTCAAGCCAATCAGCCGGCTCAGGCGGGATCGAAGTCGGCGCCCGAAGCCGCGAAGAAGCCGGGCTGGTTCATTCGATTAGTGAACAGTAAGGGCTTTCTGACTTTCATCAGGGCGTTTGCGCCCCAGCTCGCTCGCAGCATCGTCAACTCGTACAACCGACGCCGGTAGATCAGCCACCCATCTTCTTGTAGAAGCTTCCGACGATCGGCGCCACGATGGCCCGCGGCGCGTATTGACTCGCGACCGACATCGCCTTGGACGTCACGCCGGGCACCACACGCATTTTGTTGCGCGCCAACGCGTCCAACGACTTTTTCGCGGTGTACTCGGTGGAGATCCACAGAAAGTCCGGCACCAGCTTCTCCACAATCGAGGCCTCGGAATCGTCCGGCAGATCGGTACGGACCGGGCCGGGCGCCAGCACGGTGACGTGCACGCCCGTCTTACGCAGTTCGCCACGCAGCGACTCACTGAAGGTGTTCGCGAACGCCTTGGTGGCGGCATAGGTCGCGTTGTAGGGGATCGGCGAATTACCTGCTGCCGAACCGGAAATCAAGATCCCGCCGGCCTTGCGCTCGATCATCCCCGGCAACACCGCGAGCACCAGGTCGTGTACCGCGACCGCGTTGAGCTGTACCTGAGCCCGCTCGGTCGACGCGTCGAGCGTCGACACCGAACCGAACGTCGCGGTGCCGGCGTTGGCGCACAGGATCGAGATATTTCGGGTGGCCAACTCGTCGACCAGCTTCGCGCGTTCTCCTGTGTCGGCGAGGTCGGCCGGACACACCTCGACTGTGACGCCGTACTTCTCGGTGAGGCGGTCGGCCAGCTTGTTGAGCAGGTCCTCACGGCGCGCCGTGATGATCAGGCCGTGGCCGCGAGCGGCCAACTCGGTGGCCAGAGCTTCGCCGATGTTCTGTGAAGCTCCGGTTACAACGGCGCGGGCGTCAGGACTGGGGGCGGGTACCGGCATGCGCCAATGGTAGACAGACCAACGATGGCTGAAATCAGCAGTGACGCTCCGGGCGGAGCCAAGCGGTCGCAGGTGCTGGCGTGGGCGGTGTGGGACACCGGTTCGGCCGGGGTCAGCGCGGTCGTGGTGACATTCGTGTTCTCGGTGTATCTGACCGGCGCTGTAGGCAAGGGTTTGCCCGGCGGCGCGACGCCGGCAAGTTGGCTGGGCCGCGCGTTGGCGATCGCCGGGGTGACCATCGCTGTGCTGGCGCCGGTGATCGGCGTGTGGGTCGAAGATCCGCGGCGCCGCCGCCTCACTCTCACCGTGCTCACCAGCCTGGTGGTGGGGTTGGTCAGTGCCATGAGCCTGGTCCGCGAGCGCCCCGAATACCTGTGGCTGGGTTTGGCGTTGCTCGCCTTGGGCGCGGCGTGCGGCGACCTGGCCAGCGTCCCGTACAACGCGATGCTGCGTCAGCTCACGACCCCGCAGAACTCCGGCCGGATCTCCGGCTTCGGCCTGTCCGCGGCATTCATCGGCAGTGTCGGCCTGTTGCTGCTGGTCTATTTCGGCTGCATTGACGGCAAGGGTCCCACCCGCGGATTCCTGCAACTGTCGGTCGGCGACGGCATGAACGTCCGCATCGCGATGCTGCTGGCGGCCGGATGGTTCGCGGTGCTGGCGACGCCGCTGCTGCTGACCGCGCACAACCTGCCGGCGCCGGCGGACACCGTCAGTTCCGCCCGGGGCGTGCTGGGCGGTTACCGCAGGCTCTGGCAGGACTTGGTCGGCGAATGGCACCGCGACCGCAACCTGGTCTATTACCTGCTGGCCGCGGCGGTCTTTCGGGACGGTCTGGCAGGCGTGTTCACGTTCGGCGGCGTGCTCGGCGTCAACGCATACGGAATCTCGCCGGCCGACGTGCTGATCTTCGGGGTGGCCGCGAGCGTGGTGGCGGCGCTGGGCGCGGTGTTCGGTGGATTCCTGGACGACCGGATCGGGTCCAAACCGGTCATCGTCGGGTCGTTGGCCAGCATCATCGCGGCCGGCCTCGCCATGATGGCGCTGTCGGGTCCGCGCGCGTTCTGGGCGACCGGGCTGCTGCTGTGCCTGTTCATCGGGCCCGCGCAGGCGTCGGCGCGGACCCTGTTGCTGCGGATGTCCAGCGCCGGAAAAGAGGGTGTGGCGTTCGGCCTCTACACGATGACGGGTCGTGCGGTGTCGTTCGTGGCGCCGTGGTTGTTCTCGGTCTTCGTCGACGTGTTCGGGGCCGTACGCGCCGGGATGGGCGGGCTGTGTCTGGTGATGGCCGGAGGGCTGATCGGCCTGCTGATGGTGCGAGCGCCGCACCGAATCCCCGTTGCCGACGTCGGTTGAGCTGTCTAACCGGACCCGTTGCACACCGTGAGGCCGACGCCGGTGCGCTCGTTGATCTGCACGCCGTCCACGGTCACCGAACAGGTGACGTCGTGACCGATGTTCACGATCGTCACCGTCGGCGACGTGGTTTCACTGGTCGCCATGCTGACCTGCTTGCTCCACGGCAAAGGGACGTTGAACTCGGTCTGCATCATCCCGTCGTTGTCCACATACGTGATGCTGATGGCGCGGCCCTGGCCGGTGACGTTGTAGAACACGGCCTGCATCGCCCCGGCATTGGGGGGCGGGCTGGACTCGGTGGGCCTCGGCTCGGACGTACTGGCCGACGGCGGAGGTGACGCCGAAGACGTCGACGACGGGCTCTGCGAACTCGGCATCGACGGGAGTGGCGGCACCGCCGTCTGCTTTCTGGCGGTGCCGTTGGCGATGACCAGAGCGATGACCAGCCCGACGACCAGGATCACCGCGGCCGCCGCGACGATCCACAGCCAGCGCGGCGCCTTCGGCCGGTCGGGTGTGGGCTCCTCGGGTGGCTGACTGGGTGGGGGCTGACCCTGAAGCCAATATTGCGGCAGCTTGTCGGTCGGGTTGGCCCCGTTCGGGTCGGCGGGCGAGCCGGTGTAACGCGGCGGCGGGTAATACGACTGGCCGCTGTAGGCGGGGTCGGTGTACTGCGGGTACGGCTGACGTATGCGTTGGGTTTGGTCAGTCCACTCTTGGGACGAACGGGTGTGCTCGGGATGACGTCGATCGCTCATACCCACCTCATGGCTGCAGGGTACCTGCAGCGTTGGTGTCGCCGCCGATACATTCGATGACCAGTATTAATTCGAACGGCCGGTTAACGGGTGGTGGTCAGCGCGGCGACCGTCATCGCCCGCATTACCGCGCGCGATCGGCCGGCTCGCGCCGCCTTGCCGTCGGCGGGCTTCAGGCTGTGTGGAGTGGAGTTGAGCAGACCGAAGACGGCGTGCGCCATCAGCCGGGCGTCGGTTTCGGCAAGCTTTGGGTCGAGCTCGCGCAGGACTCCGACCCATACCTCGACGTACTGGCGCTGGGCCCGTCGCACCTGACGTTCGGCAGCTGTCGGCAGATAGGCGAGGTCGCGGTCTTGAATCCGGATGAGATCCGGCTCGCCCAGGGCGAAGTCGAGATGGAAGTCGATCAGGCCGTCCAGCGCCGCCGCGGCGTCGGTTTCGCGCGACCGGACGTCTTGCGCGCCGGCGAGCAGGCGGGTGCTGATGCCCACCAACAACTCGACCAGCAGCGCCTCCTTGCTGGAGAAGTGGCGGTAGATCGCCGGGCCGCTGACTCCCGCCGCTGCGCCGATGTCTTCGAGCCTTACCGCTAGGAACCCGCGTTCGGCGAACAGCCGCTCGGCGGCGGCCAGCAGTTGCAAGCGCCGGTCCGACTTTCGTCGACTGCGGCGATTCGCCTGGTGGACCGGAGCAGACGCTGCCATACGCCCCTCCTAGACACTTCGGTTAATCCCCACTAACATAACACGAGTTAGTGACCATTAACCGAAAATTGGCGTGCACCGATGACCTCTCCCGCGGAAAACCGCGACGCGCACACCGAGCTGGTGGCGCAGCTGCGCGACAAGCTGGCCGCCGCAGCCCGCGGTGGCTCGGAGCGTGCCCGCACCCGCCATGTGGACCGCGGCAAGCTCTTGCCCCGTGACCGCGTCGACGGTCTGCTCGATCCCGGTAGCCCGCTGCTCGAAATCGCCCCGCTGGCCGCCGACGGCATGTACGACGACGAATGCCCCGGGGCGGGCATCATCACCGGCATCGGCCGGGTGTCTGGCCGCGAGTGCATGATCGTGGCCAACGATGCGACCGTCAAAGGCGGTACCTACTACCCGATTACGGTCAAAAAGCATCTGCGCGCTCAGGAGATCGCCGAGCAGAATCAGCTGCCTTGCATCTACTTGGTCGACTCCGGTGGCGCCTTTTTGCCCCGACAAGACGAGGTGTTTCCCGACCGCGACCACTTCGGCCGAATCTTCTTCAACCAGGCCCGGCTCAGTTCCAAGGGCATTGCGCAGATCGCGGCCGTGCTGGGATCGTGCACGGCCGGTGGAGCGTATGTCCCGGCGATGAGCGACGAGGCGGTGATCGTTCGCAACCAGGGCACCATCTTCCTCGGCGGCCCGCCACTGGTGAAGGCCGCCACCGGGGAGGTCGTCTCCGCTGAAGACCTCGGCGGCGGAGACCTGCACTCCAAGATCTCCGGTGTCACCGACCATCTCGCGCACGACGACCGCGATGCGCTGCGCATCGTCCGGCGCATCGTGTCGACACTGGGTCCGCGCCAACCACGCATCTGGGATGTGGCGCCCGCAGTGGATCCGATTGCCGATCAGGCCGAGCTCTACGACGTGGTTCCCGTCGACCCGCGGATTCCCTACGACGTGCACAACGTCATCACGCGCCTCGTCGACGGAGGCGAATTCGCGGAATTCAAAGCCGAATACGGCAACACCCTGGTCACCGGCTTCGCCCGCATCCACGGCCACCCGGTCGGCATCGTCGCCAACAACGGGGTGTTGTTCTCCGAATCCGCCCTCAAGGGCGCGCATTTCATCGAGCTGTGTGACAAGCGGATGGTGCCGCTGCTGTTCCTGCAGAACATCGCCGGGTTCATGGTCGGACGCGACTACGAGGCCGGCGGCATCGCCAAGAACGGCGCGAAGATGGTGACCGCGGTGGCATGTGCGCGGGTGCCCAAGCTGACCGTGGTGATCGGCGGCTCCTACGGAGCGGGCAACTACTCGATGTGCGGGCGGGCGTATTCGCCACGGTTTCTGTGGATGTGGCCAAACGCCAGGATCTCGGTCATGGGTGGCGAGCAGGCCGCTTCGGTGCTGGCGACCGTACGGGGCGAGATGACCGCCGAAGAGGAGGAAGCGCTCAAAGCCCCGATCCGGGCGCAGTACGAACATCAGGGCAACCCGTATTATTCGACCGCCCGGCTCTGGGATGACGGTGTCATCGATCCGGCTGACACCAGAATGGTTGTCGGTCTTGCCCTTTCGGCAGTTTCTCGCGCACCGGTCGAGCCGGTCTCCTACGGCGTCTTCCGGATGTGAGTGTGATGGGTTTCGACACTGTTCTGGTCGCCAACCGGGGTGAGATCGCCGTCCGGGTGATCCGCACGCTCAGGGCGATGGGCATCCGGTCGGTCGCGGTGTTCAGCGATGCCGACGCCAACGCGCGTCACGTCGCCGCCGCCGACCTCGCCGTCGCGATTGGGCCGGCGCCCGCGCGAGACAGCTATCTCAACATCCCGGTCGTCGTCGACGCGGCACTGCGCAGCGGCGCCCAGGCTGTTCATCCGGGCTATGGATTCCTTTCGGAGAACGCTGATTTCGCGGAGGCGTTGGCCTCGGCGGGAGTGACGTTCATCGGGCCGCCGGTAGCGGCCATCCAGACCATGGGCGACAAGATCGCCGCGAAGGGGACTGTTTCGGCATTCGGTGTGCCGGTGGTGCCCGGCATCGCCAGGCCGGGCCTGACCGACGACGAGCTGATCGCCGCCGCCGACGACATCGGCTACCCGGTGTTGGTCAAGCCGTCTGCCGGTGGCGGCGGCAAGGGCATGCGGATGGTCGAGCGACCCGCCGACCTGCCGGCCGCGCTGGTCAGTGCCCGCCGCGAGTCAGCCGCGGCGTTCGGCGACGACACGCTGTTCCTTGAGCGATTCGTGTTGCGGCCCAGGCATATCGAGGTTCAGGTGTTGGCTGACACCCACGGCAACGTGCTGCATTTCGGCGAGCGGGA
The DNA here is from genome assembly GCF_010727945.1 of Mycobacterium cookii. Lineage (NCBI taxonomy): Bacteria > Bacillati > Actinomycetota > Actinomycetes > Mycobacteriales > Mycobacteriaceae > Mycobacterium > Mycobacterium cookii. The sequence goes on along the minus strand of NZ_AP022569.1, from coordinate 1,660,432 downwards.
GTGCAGCCTGCAGCGGCGACACCAGAAGGTCATCGAGGAGGCGCCGTCGCCGCTGCTGGATCCCGAAACGCGCGCCCGGATCGGCGCCGCAGCCTGCGACACCGCCAAGAGTGTGGCCTACACCGGCGCGGGCACGGTGGAGTTCATCGTCTCGGCTGAGCGGCCCGACGAGTTCTTCTTCATGGAGATGAACACCCGACTCCAGGTCGAGCATCCGGTCACCGAACTGGTGACCGGATGGGACCTGGTCGAGTGGCAGGTCCGGGTCGCCGCGGGGGAGAAGCTGACCGCCGATCAGGCTGATATCGCCTTGCAGGGCCACGCCATTGAAGCGCGGGTCTATGCCGAGGATCCGGCGCACGGGTTCCTGCCCACCGGTGGTGATGTGCTGGCCCTGGTCGAACCCAACGGGGACGGTGTGCGGGTGGATTCGGGCCTGGCCGCGGGCATGGTCGTCGGCAGCGATTACGACCCGATGCTGGCTAAAGTCATTGCGCACGGCGCGGATCGGGCCGCGGCCCTGAGGACTCTCGACCGAGCCTTGGCCGACACGGCGGTGCTCGGCGTCGGCACCAACGTCGACTTCGCCCGTTTCCTGCTGGCCGACCCTGACGTCGTCGCCGGCCGGCTCGACACCGGGCTGTTGGACCGTCGCGCAGGCGATTTCGTCGCGACAGCGGCCTCCGATGAGCAATTCGTTGCGGCTGCGGCCTACCTGTGGTTGCGGCGCTTTCCCGCGCCGGGCGCCGACGTGTGGGAGGCGCCGTCCGGATGGCGGGTAGGTAGACATGCGCCGGTCAGCGTCCGGCTGCGGGCCGGCGAGCGCACCGACCATGTTCACATCACCGGCTCGGCGGGTGCAGCCGACGTCCGTATCGAGGATGGTGAATCCCACGCGCTGCAAGCAGCTTTGGCGGGTAACCGGCTGACCGTGACGCTGGGCGGGTTGCGCCGCGACTACACCGTCGCGTCGTCCGACGGCACGATCTGGCTAGCTGGTGACGGAGTGACCGCGGCGCTCGAGGAAGTCCGCGAAGCTCCGGTGCGCGCGGACGAAGAGCAGACCGGCGACGCCGAGTTGACCAGCCCCATGCCCGGGTTGATCGTCGCGGTCGGCGTCGACGACGGCGCGCACGTGCAGGCCGGAACTGTCGTCGTCACCGTCGAAGCGATGAAGATGGAACACGCGCTCACCGCACCCGTCGACGGTGTGGTCGAACTTCTTGTCGCCGTTGGCGATCAGGTCAAAGTGGGCCAGATGCTGGCACGAATCCAAGCAGGGGATGGCGCTAATGAGTGCCAATGACGATGCAAAGCGGAGCGATGAGGAGGAATGGCACCGATGAACACTTTCTTGTCAACCGGGACACTGCCGGACGAATACCAGCAGCTGGCAAAGACCGTGCGGGATTTCGCCCAGAGCGTCGTCGCGCCGGTGGCCGCGAAACACGACGCCGAGCACTCCTTCCCGTACGAAGTGGTCGCGGGCATGGCCGAGATGGGCCTGTTCGGCCTGCCGTTCCCCGAAGAGTGGGGCGGCATGGGCGGCGACTACTTCGCGCTGTGTCTGGCGTTGGAGGAGCTGGGCAAGGTCGACCAGAGCGTGGCGATCACGCTGGAGGCCGGCGTGTCACTGGGGGCCATGCCGGTCTACCGGTTCGGCACCGAGGAGCAGAAGCGGGAGTGGTTGCCGCAGTTGGCCGGTGGTCGTGCACTGGGTGCGTTCGGGCTCACCGAACCGGGCGGCGGCACCGACGCCGGCGCGACGAAGACCACCGCGCAGCTCGACGACGGGCAATGGGTGATCAACGGCTCCAAGCAGTTCATCACCAACTCCGGTACCGACATCACCAAGCTGGTGACCGTCACCGCGGTGACCGGCGAGCGGGACGGCAAGAAGGAGATCTCGTCGATTCTGGTTCCGGTGCCCACACCGGGGTTCACCGCGGAACCGGCGTACGACAAGGTCGGCTGGAACGCCTCGGACACTCATCCGCTGAGCTTCGACGACGTGCGGGTGCCGCAGGAGAACCTGCTCGGCGAACGCGGTCGCGGCTACGCGAACTTCTTGCAGATTCTCGACGAGGGGCGCATCGCGATCGCCGCGCTGTCCACCGGGGCGGCACAGGGATGCGTCGACGAAAGCGTCAAGTACGCCCGCGAGCGGGAGGCGTTCGGCCAGGCCATCGGCCGCTACCAGTCGATCGCGTTCACCATTGCGCGGATGGAGGCACGCGCGCACACCGCGCGCACCGCCTACTACGACGCCGCGGCGCTCATGCTGGCCGGCAAGCCGTTCAAGAAACAGGCGGCGATCGCCAAGCTCGTCGCCAGCGAGGCGGCGATGGACAACGCCCGAGACGCCACCCAGATTCACGGCGGGTACGGCTTTATGAATGAATTCACTGTGGCTCGGCATTACCGGGACAGCAAGATTCTCGAGATCGGTGAGGGGACCACAGAGGTGCAGCTGATGTTGATCGCCCGTGAGGTGGGGCTGTGAAGTCGAGTGAGCGGAACGAGCGCCAGCGAGTGACGGGAACGAGACGAACGGTGAGCCTGTGACGAACGGAGAGCAGCCGGTCAAGACCGTAGTCCAGCGGGGGTTGTGGTTCGAGGAATTCGAGATCGGCGTGCGGTATCTGCATCGCCCGGGGCGGACCGTCACCGAGGCCGACAACGTGTTGTTCACGACGTTGACGATGAATACTCAAGCGCTGCACCTCGATGCCGCGTTCTCCGACGGGCTGCCTCCCTTCAACCAGCGGCTGGTGAATTCGATGTTCACCCTGTCCACCCTGGTCGGTCTGTCCGTCGCACAGTTGACTCAGGGCACCATCGTCGGCAACCTCGGATTCTCCGAAATCGCCTTCCCCAAGCCGCTTTTCCACGGCGACACGCTGTACGCCGAGACCGTCATACTGGAGAAGCGCGAGTCCAAGAGCCGCCCGGGGGAGGGCATCGTGACGTTCGCGCACACCGGCCGAAACCAGCACGACGACGTGGTCGCGACCGCGAACCGCAAGTCGCTGGTACGCATGCGCCCAGGCGGAGTTACCGACTGATGGGTCTGCAGAACCCCGGACCGGCCTGGCTGTTCTGCCCGGCCGACCGTCCTGAGCGTTACCAAAAGGCCGCAGCGGCAGCCGATGTCGTGATCCTCGACCTCGAGGACGGTTGTGCGGCCGCCGACCGGCCCGCCGCGCGACAAGCACTGGTCGACCTGCAACTCGACCCGGCGCGCACCGTGGTGCGGGTCAACCAGTTCGGCACCGCCGACCAGGAACTCGACCTGCAAGCACTGAAGAAGACGCCGTACGACACCGTGATGCTGCCGAAATGCGAAGCGGTTGAACACATCAGCGCGCTCGCGCCGCTGGACGTGATCGTGCTCGTAGAATCACCGAAGGGCGCCCTTATCGTCACCGACACCGTTCAGGTGGACAACGCCGTCGCGGTGATGTGGGGAGCCGAGGATCTGTTCGCGGTGCTCGGCGGCACGGCCAACCGCTACCCGGACGGGACATACCGCGAGGTTGCTCGGCACGTCCGTTCGCAGTCGCTGCTGGCGGCCAAGGCCTACGGCCGGCTCGCATTGGACTCGGTCTACCTCGACATCAAGGATCTGGACGGCTTGCGCGCCGAGGTCGACGACGCGGTCGCGGTCGGCTTCGACGCGAAGGTCGCCATTCACCCCAGCCAGGTTCCGGTGATCAGGGACGGATATGCGCCGTCGCCCGAGCAGGTGGACTGGGCGCGACACGTTCTCGCCGCAGCCGTTGATGAACGCGGCGTCTTCGCCTTCGAGGGCATAATGGTGGATGCGCCTGTATTACGGCGAGCCGAACGAATCGTGCACTTGGCGGGCTCGTAGCAGTCGCCGGAATTTGATTGGGCCGTGTTCTTACCGGAAGGACGACATCCACTGACGTTGTAGCCGCTCGATCGAAGGAGGCGGTATGGCTGAGGCATCCCACTTGCCGATGACTGTCGACCTCGAGCCAGTGCAACTTGTCAGTCCCGATGGCGCGCCGACGGCCGAATCCCGATACAGCCGTGACCTTCCCGCCGAGACGCTGTGTTGGCTCTACGAGATGATGGTCGTCACCCGCGACATCGACACCGAGTTCGTCAACCTGCAGCGCCAGGGCGAACTGGCGTTGTTCGCGTCGTGCTGTGGTCAAGAGGCGGCACAGGTCGGCGCGGCGGCGTGTTTGCGCAAGACCGACTGGTTGTTCCCGCAGTACCGGGAACTCGGCGTCTACCTGGTGCGTGGCATCGCCCCAGGCCACGTCGGCGCGGCATGGCGTGGAACCTGGCATGGCGGAATGGATTTCACCCAGAAATGCTGTGCCCCGATATCCATCCCGATCGGCACCCAGACGTTGCACGCGGTCGGCGCGGCGATGGCCGCCCAGCGGCTCGGCGAGGATTCGGTGACGGTGGCATTCCTCGGCGACGGCGCCACCAGCGAGGGGGACGTCCACGAGGCGCTGAATTTCGCGGCGGTGTTCACCGCACCGTGCGTGTTCTACGTGCAGAACAACCAGTGGGCGATATCGGTTCCGCTGCAAAGCCAAACCGTCGCCCCGTCGATCGCGCACAAGGCGATCGGATATGGCATGCCGGGTGTGCGGGTGGACGGCAACGACGTGCTGGCGTGCTATGCGGTGATGGCCGAGGCCGCTGCCCGCGCCCGCAGCGGCGGCGGCCCGACGCTGATCGAGGCGATCACCTATCGGCTGAGCCCGCACACCACATCCGACGACCCGACGCGCTACCGCAGCCAGGACGAACTCGACCACTGGCAGACGCTGGACCCTATCCCGCGCTACCGCACGTATTTACAAAGCTTGGGACTGTGGTCGCAGCGGCTGGAAGACCGCATCGTCGCGCGGTGCGCACGGATGCGCGGCGAGTTGCGCGACGCGGTCTTCGCCGCGCCCGACATCGACATCGACGAAGTCTTCACCACGGTGTACGCCGAGATGACACCCGGACTCGAGACGCAACGCCAACAGTTGCACGCTGAAATCCTCCGGGAGGCTTAATGACTCAGATCGCGGAACCGCCGACCTTTCACTCTGACGAGCTACCCGAGGAGCCGGCCTTCACCGCGTCGCCGCTGACCATGGTGCAGGCGCTCAACCGCGCACTGCACGACGCGATGGCCGCCGACGATCGGGTGCTGGTTTTCGGTGAGGACGTGGCGACGCTGGGCGGGGTCTTCCGCGTCACCGAAGGCCTCACCGCGACGTTCGGGCCGCAGCGCTGCTTCGACACCCCGCTGGCCGAGTCTGCGGTGATCGGCATCGCGGTGGGCCTGGCGCTGCGCGGGTTCGTCCCGGTGCCGGAGATCCAATTCGACGGATTCGCCTATCCCGCATTCGATCAGGTGGTCAGCCACCTGGCTAAGTACCGCACCCGCACCCGCGGCCAGGTGAACATGCCGGTGACGATCCGGATCCCGTCGTTCGGCGGCATCGGCGCGGTCGAGCACCACTCGGAATCGACCGAGTCCTACTGGGCGCACACCGCAGGGCTGAAAGTCGTTGTGCCGTCGACACCATCGGATGCCTACTGGTTACTGCGGCATTCGATCGCCTGTCCGGATCCGGTGATGTTCCTGGAGCCCAAGCGACGCTACTGGGGCCGAGAAGCCGTCGACACGACCGTGCCCGCTCCTCCGATCGGGCAGGCGGCGGTGCGCCGGGCCGGCACCGACGTCACCGTGCTGACCTACGGCGGTCTGGTGGGAACCGCGCTGTCGACCGCGGAAATAGCTGCCCAGCAACATGGTTGGAGCCTCGAAGTCGTCGACCTGAGGTCGCTGGTCCCGCTGGATTTCGACACGGTCGCCGCATCGATCCGGCGCACCGGGCGGTGCGTGGTGCTGCATGAGGGACCCCGAAGCCTGGGATACGGGGCAGGCCTGGCGGCACGCATCCAAGAGGAACTGTTCTACGAACTCGAGGCGCCGGTGCTGCGGGCCTGCGGATTCGACACCCCGTACCCGCCGGCCCGGCTGGAGAAGCTGTGGCTACCCGGTCCGGATCGACTGCTGGACTGCGTCGAACGCGCACTGGAGGCACCGTGAGCGACGATCCGGTCAGAGTCTTCCTCGTTCCCGATCTCGGCGAGGGACTCGAAGAGGTGACGCTGACCTGCTGGCACGTCGCGGTCGGTGATGACGTCGAGCTCAACCAGACACTGTGTTCGGTGGAGACCGCCAAGGCCGCGGTCGAGATCCCCAGCCCGTACGCCGGCCGGATCGTCGAAATACGCGGCGCCGAAGGTGATGTGCTGCCGGTCGGTTCGCTGATGGCACGCATCGACACCGCGCCCGGCGCAGCACACACCAACGGCCGCAGCCCGGTACTGGTCGGATACGGCGCCGACGATGCGCTGGATACCAGCCGTCGGCGTCCCAAGGCGAAGCCCAGCGTGCGGAAATTGGCGGCCGATCTGCTGGTCGACCTCAGCGAGGTGCCCACCGGTGCCGACGGCCTGGTCAGCCGCGACGCGGTGCTGGCCGCCGCAGGAGTCGGCGCACAACGGCCCGGGGTGTCCTACGACGTCCTACCGGTCCGCGGCGTGCACGCCCACATGGCCGAGCGAATGACGCAGTCGCGCAAGGTTATTCCCGACGCACACGCCAGCGTTCAGGTCGACTGCACGGCGCTGCTGCGACTTCACGACGACACCTTCTCGCCGTTCGTGCTCACCGTGCGGTTGCTCGTGATCGCGTTGGGGCACAACAGGATTCTGAACTCCACCTGGGTGGACGGTCCCGACGGTCCGCAGGTGCACTCGCATCACGCGATCAACCTGGGTTTCGCCGTCGCCACCCCGCGTGGACTGCTGGTCCCGGTGGTGGCCGACGCGCAGGACAAGACGACACGCCAGCTTGCCGACTGCGTCGCGCGGATGATTCGGGAAGCCCGGGCCGGGACGGTGAAACCCGCCGAGCTCACCGGTTCGACGTTCACCGTGTCGAACTTCGGCGCGCTCGGCCTCGACGACGGCGTCCCGGTGATCAACTATCCCGAGGCCGCGATTCTCGGTATGGGGTCGCTGAAACCCCGGCCGGTGGTGGTCGACGACGCGATCGTGATCCGCCCGCAGATGAATCTCACCTGCGCCTTCGACCATCGAATCGCCGACGGAGCGAATGTCGCCCAGTTTCTCGGCCAGCTGCGCGGGCTGATCGAATCGCCGGAGACCGCGCTGTTCGATCTGTAATTACCTGCGCTTGGCCGCAGCCAACCGGGCGGCGAATTCCGGCGACTGAATCGAGGTGGCCTGCGGCCCGAGTTCGGTGTCCTTGGCCAGCTCGTGCAGGTCGTCGTCGAGCGACCCGGGGCTGGCCGTGGCGCGCATGGTGGCCTTGGTCGCCAGCACCACGTCACGCGGCGCCGCCGCCGGTCCGGCCGCCAATTCCAGCGCCGCGGCCACCGGGTCGTCGGCGACGCTGAGCGCCAGGCCGTGCCGGACAGCGGATTCGGCGTCGAAGCGCATGCCGAACAGCAGGGCAGCGCGCGCCACCTGCGGTCCGACTCCGCGCTGCAGCATCCAGGTCGCTCCACCGCCCGGGTGGATGCCCAGCTTCTGAAAACGGGCGTCGAACAACGCATTTGGCCCCGCGATGCGGACATCGGCAGCCAGCGCCAAGTTCAGCCCCGCGCCGACGGCGGCACCGTTGACGGCGGCGATCGTGGGCAGCGTGCATTTGCCGACGGCCATGAAGCCGTCGTACAGCCGCTGCAGTCCCTCCTCGGCCGCATTGCCCAGCGCCGACAGATCGGCGCCCGCGCAGAACGCCTTGCCCGCGCCGGTGACGACCACTGCGTGCACATCCGGGTCGGATTCGGCCCGTTCCACGGCGGCGCGCAGCTGCGTCGACATCTCGCCGGTGACCGCGTTGCGTCGTTCGGGGTCGTTGACCGTGATCAGCGCGACGTGATCATCGACGCTGTACAGGACCAGGTCGGGCATCAGGCACCTCCGGGATCGTGTGCCACAGGCACCGCATCGGTCACACTGGCATCCAACAGCATGCGCCCCCGGCAGGACTCGAACCTGCGACCACAAGATTAGAAGTCATGTGCTCTATCCAGCTGAGCTACGGGGGCCGACGATTACTAAGCCCAGGTCAGTGTAGCCAACCGGAAAAACGGGTATCTACGCTCGCGCAACGCCGACCGAGATGTCGTGCGGGATTAGCGATTCGGCTAGTGTGAGGCCCGCCACACACATACGCTGGCCGACGGCCCGGCGTGTGCTCGACGGCGAGGAGTTGGCAAGGCATGACGATAGCCATGGATGTCAGGGCGCGGTACTCGCAGGCGTGCGCCGAAATGCTGCGTCACGGAGTGCAGCTCGCGGCGACGCCGATCGGCGCATACCGCACCGGTTCGCTGCTGCTCCGCGGCTCGCCCACGGTCGCAGGCTTCGTGGCCGGTTGGCTGTCTGCTGAATTTCCCCCGCACGTCGTCACCGGGCACGCGCTGTCCGGAGTCGCCCCCCTCTCGATCCGCCAGGTCGCGACGAACTGGGCCGCCCAGCGCGCGGATCGTGTCCTGACTGCTGCCCTGCAGGACTCGCTTGGCGCCGAATACCGCGACTCGGTCCATCACCCGATCGACCCCCGGCCGGAACGTCGCGGCGGGGTGCTGCACTCGGCCCGCGCCCACCGTCGTTACGCGAAGCAGACATCAGATATCCCCTACGGCCCGGACACCCGGGACAACCTGCTGGACATCTGGCGCCACCGGGACATCAAGGCCGGTGACCGCGCGCCGGTGCTATTGCAGATCCCGGGCGGCGCGTGGACTGTCAACGGCAGGCGGCCACAGGGCTATCCGCTGCTGGGCCGGATGGCCGAACTCGGCTGGGTCTGCGTCTCGATCGACTACAGCAAGAGCCCCCGCAAGACGTGGCCGGCACACATCATCGACGTCAAGCGCGCGCTGGCCTGGGTTCGCGACAACATCGCCGACTACGGCGGCGATCCCGACTTCATCGCGGTCACCGGCGGCTCGGCCGGCGGCCATCTGGCCTCGTTGGTGGCGCTCACCGCGAACGACCCCCGCTTGCAGCCGGGTTTCGAGGATGCGGACACCACTGTTCAGGCCGCGGCGCCCTATTACGGGGTCTACGACTTGACCGACGCGGCGAAAATGCACGAGATGATGCTGCCGTTCGTCGAGCTGTTCGTCATGAAAGAGCGCTACGCGGACAAGCCCGAACTCTTCGAGCTCGCGTCGCCGATTTCGCACGTCCACAGCGACGCGCCGCCGTTCTTCGTCCTGCACGGCGAAAGCGATTCGGTGATCCCGAACACGCAGGCGCGGGCGTTCTGCGCCGCGCTGCGCGGGGCCGGCGCTGCGACCGTCGGCTACGCCGAGCTGCCCAATGCCCACCACGCTTTCGACTTGTTCGCCACCGTGAGATCCCGGCTAACTGCCGACGCGGTCGCCGACTTCATGGGCGTCGTCTACGGGCAGCATGTGCGGTCGCAGGCGGGCGCCGTGCGCGAGCACGCCACCCCGGCCGGCTGAGCCGACTCGGCGCGCAACCAGTCGCTCGATTCGAATTCGGCAGCACGCCAGGGTGTTTCACGGGGTGCCCGGAACGCGGTTGGTCTGGTGTCCTGATCCCGACAATCGGCTACCGCCACCGCGCCAACCAGACTACGTTGGAGTTGCCCGCGGCGTCCTGACACGGGTTCGCGGAGCCTGTTCGGAACGGGAGGTGTGAGTGGCGATGGCGCGTCGAACGACGGGCGTGGCGACCGGTTGGGGGAACCGCGGTGGCTGAGCAGTTCGACGCGGCGGGATTGCCGACGGCGCTGGGGCCGGTCGACTACCTGTTGCATCGCGGAGAAGCCAATCCACGCACCCGATCGGGGATCATGGCACTGGAGATTCTGGACACCACGCCGGATTGGGACCGCTTCCGGACCCGATTCGAGAACGCGTCGCGCAAGGCGTTACGGCTTCGGCAGAAGGTGGTCGTGCCGACGTTGCCGACCGCCTCACCACGCTGGGTGGTGGATCCCGATTTCAACCTCGACTACCACGTCCGCAGGATGCGCGTCCCGGAGCCGGGCTCGCTGCGACAGGTGTTCGACCTGGCGGAGTTGATGCTGCAATCGCCGCTGGACATCGCCCGGCCGCTGTGGACCGCCACCCTGATCGAGGGGCTACCCGACGGCAGGGCCGCGACGTTGCTGCACCTGTCGCACGCCGTCACCGACGGTGTCGGCAGCGTGGAGATGTTCGCCCACATCTACGACCTCGAGCGCGACCCGCCGGCGCAGCCGACCCCTGACCAGCCCATCCCGCAGGATCTGTCGCCCACCGACCTGATGCGTGAAGGGTTCAACCGGCTGCCCATCAATGTCGCCAACAGCGCCCGCGGTGCGCTCTGGGGAGCGGTGACGTTGGTCGGACGTGCGGTGGCCAGGCCCGGCGACGCGATCGCCGGTGTCTTCAATTACGCCCGTTCGAGCACACGGGTCGTCAGCCGGGCCGCCGAACCCTCGCCGTTGCTGCGTCGTCGCAGCCTGGCGACCCGCAGCGAAGCGATCGACATCCCGCTGTCCGACTTGCATCGCGCGGCCAAAGCCGGCGGCGGTTCGATCAACGACGCCTACCTGGCTGGGCTGTCGGGTGCACTCGGGCGCTATCACGCCGCACTGGGTGTCCCGGTCGCCACGTTGCCGATGGCGGTGCCGGTCAGCCTGCGGGCCGAGACCGACGCGGCCGGCGGCAACCGGTTCACCGGCGTCAACCTGGCGGCGCCGATCGGTACCGCAGATCCGGTCGCCCGCATGCACAAGATCCGCTTGCAAATGACCCAGCGCCGCGACGAGCCGGCGATGGACATCATCGGTTCGATCGCTCCGCTGCTCAGCGTCCTGCCGGGACCGTTGCTGGAGTCGATGACCAGTTCGGTCGTCGGTTCGGACGTACAGGCCAGCAACGTCCCGGTCTACCCGGGCGATACCTTCATTGCCGGTGCAAAAGTATTGCGGCAGTACGGCATCGGGCCGCTGCCCGGCGTGGCGATGATGGTCGTGCTGATTTCCCGGGGCGGCTACTGCACCATCACCACGCGCTACGACCGTGCGGCCATCCGCGACGAGGCACTGTGGGCCCGGTGCCTGCTCGACGGGTTCAACGAAATCCTGGCGCTGGCAGGAGATTCCGCGCCGCAGGCGGCGCCGTCGTCGTTCACCGCGGATCAGCCCGGTGCGACAAAGCGATCGGCGGCGGGCTCGTGAGCGCGTCAGACGTCGAGCGGCCCGCGCGCGATCTGCGGTTGCCGGGGTCGGTCGCCGAAATCATGGCCAGCCCGCCCGGTCCTGAGATCGGCGCATTCTTCGACTTGGACGGCACCCTGGTCGCCGGCTTCACCGCCGTGATCCTGACCCAGGAACGGATTCGCCGCCGCGACATGGGTGTCGGCGAGCTGATCAGCATGGTCACCGCTGGCGTGAACCATCAATTCGGCCGAATCGAATTCGAAGAACTGATCACCAAGGCCTCCGGTGCGCTGCGCGGGCGCATGCTGAGCGATCTGGAAGAGATCGGCGAGCGGTTGTTCCTGCAGAGAATCGAGTCGCGGATTTATCCGGAGATGCGCGAGCTGGTCCGCGCGCATCTGGCCCGCGGACACACCGTGGTGCTCAGCTCGTCGGCGCTGACCATTCAGGTCGGTCCGGTGGCACGCTTCCTCGGCATCCTCAACACGCTCACCAACAAATTCGAGACCGACGACGACGGCGTGCTCACCGGCGGTGTGGTCGAGCCGATCCTGTGGGGACCGGGTAAGGCCGCCGCGGTGCAGAAGTTCGCCGCGGAGAACGGCATCGACCTCAAGGACAGTTACTTCTACGCCGACGGAGACGAAGACGTTGCGCTGATGTACCTGGTCGGAAATCCGAGGCCGACCAACCCCGAAGGCAAGATGGCTGCCGTCGCCAAGAAGCGTGGCTGGCCGATCCTGCGGTTCACCAGTCGCAGCGGTGGTGGCATCGGGGCGCAGCTGCGCACGCTGGCCGGGGTCGGTTCGGTTGTCCCGGTCGCCGCGGGCGCCCTCGGGATCGGGCTGCTGACCCGCAGCAGACGGCGCGGCGTCAACTTCTTCACGGCCACCTGGTCGCAGTTGCTGTTGACTGCCAGCGGTGTTCAGCTCAACATCCTTGGCGAGGAGAACCTGACCGCGCAGCGTCCCGCGGTGTTCATCTTCAACCACCGCAACCAGGCCGACCCGGTCATCGTCGGCGCGTTGATCCGCGACAACTGGGTTGCGGTCGGCAAGAAGGAACTCGAAGGCGACCCGATCATGGGCACGCTCGGCAAGGTCCTGGACTCCGTCTTCATCGACCGGGACAACCCGACCGCGGCCGTGGAGTCGCTGCACCAGGTCGAAGAGCGTGCCAGGCAAGGGCTTTCGATCATGATCGCCCCTGAGGGCACCAGGCTCGACACCACCAGCGTCGGGCCGTTCAAGAAGGGGCCGTTCCGCATGGCAATGGCGGTGGGGATCCCGATCGTGCCGATCGTGATCCGTAACGCCGAGATCATCGCCGCCCGCAATTCGACCACGATGAACCCGGGCACCGTCGACGTCGCGGTGTTTCCGCCGATTTCGGTGAGCGACTGGACGGTTGAGACACTGTCCGACCGCATTGCCGAAGTGCGCCAACTCTATATCGACACCCTGGCCGACTGGCCGGTCGACGAGTTGCCGGCGCATGACGTGTACCGGAAGAAGGCGGCTCCGCGGAAGGCGCCGCGCAAGGCCGCCGCCAAGACCGCCAAGGCAGCACCGGCGAAAGCCGCGGCCAAGAAGACCACCGCGGCCAAAGCCACGAAGGCGCAGCAGAGCACGCCGCGTCCCAAAGGCCGATCGTGACCGCGCAGGCTGCCGGCAACGGCTCCTTCACCACGACCGACGACACGTTGGTGCTGGCGTCGGCGTCCACGTCGATCGAATCGGACCTGCTCGCGGCGTGGTTGGACCAGGAGCGCACCCGGCACCCGGACACCAAACTCGAGGTGCTGCCGCTGCCGGAGCAGAACTCTCCGCCCGGGGAGATGGCTCAGCTCGTCGAACAGCTCGAGCTCGACGAGGACCGATCGATCGTGCCGGTGCGGGTGTTCTGGATGCCGCGCGCGGACGCCTCGGTGCTGAATCAGTTGGCCGCGTTGATCCCTGGTCAAAACCCGTACCAGCCCAGTGAGCGTCAGCAGCGTCGCATCCTGCGTTCCGACCGCTCGCGCGCACGGGTAGTCGCCGGCGAATCAGCCAAAGTGTCCGAGCTCCGTCAGCAGTGGCGCGAAAACACGGTCGGCGAAAACCCGCGCGAATTCGCGCATTTCGTCACCCGCCGCGCGCTGCTGGCACTGGAGCGCGCCGAGTACCGAATCCTCGGACCGCAGTACAAGTCGCCGCGACTGATACCACCGGAGATCCTGGCGTCCAGCCGCTTTCGCGCCGGATTGGAGAAGATTCAGGGCGCCACGCTCGAAGAAGCCGAGAAGATGCTCGACGAGCTCGCCACGGGGTGGAGTCGGGTATCGGTCGACCTGGTGTCCGTCCTGGGCCGGATGCTCAGCCGGGGATTCGACCGCGACATCGACTACGACGAGTACCAGGTCGCGGCGATGCGTTCGGCGCTGGAGACTCATCCGGCGGTGCTGTTGTTCTCGCACCGGTCCTACATTGACGGCGCGGTGATGCCGGTGGCGATGCAGGAGAATCGTCTGCCCCCGGTGCATGTGTTCGCCGGCATCAACCTGGCTTTCGGGGTGATGGGCCCGCTGATGCGGCGCGCCGGCGTCATCTTCATCCGGCGCAATATCGGTGACGACGCGCTGTACAAATACGTGCTGCGTGAATACGTGGGTTACGTGGTGCAGAAGCGCTTCAACCTCAGCTGGTCCATCGAGGGCACCCGTTCGCGCACCGGGAAGATGCTGCCACCAAAGCTGGGCCTGATGAGCTATGTGGCCGACGCCTATCTGGATGGTCGCAGCGATGACATTCTGCTGCAAGGGGTTTCGATCAGCTTCGACCAATTGCACGAGACCGCGGAATACGCGGCCTATGCTCGCGGCGGCGAGAAGCGGGCGGAGGGTTTCGGCTGGCTGTACAACTTCATCAAAGCGCAGGGTGAACGCAACTACGGCAAGATCTACGTTCGATTTCCCGAAGCCGTCTCGATGCGGGAATACCTGGGCCCGTCGCACGGCCCGGCCGCGTCCGATCAAGCCGCCAAACGCCTTGCACTGCATAAGATGTCGTTCGAGGTAGCGTGGCGCATTCTGCAAGCGACCCCGGTGAACGCCACCGGCTTGGTGTCGGCGCTGTTGCTGACGACGCACGGCGTCGCGCTGACTCTGACACAGTTACACCACACGCTGCAGGATTCCCTCGACTATCTCGAACGCAAACAGACCCCGATGTCTACCAGCGCGCTGCGGTTGCGCACACCCGAGGGCGTTCGCGCCGCCGTCGACTCACTGTCCAACGGCCACCCGGTGACCCGTGTCGACAGCGGCCGAGAACCGGTGTGGCGCATCGCCCCCGAAGACGAGCACGCCGCCGCCTTCTACCGCAACTCGGTGATCCACGCATTCCTGGAAACGGTGATCGTCGAGCTGGCGCTGGCGCACGCCGGCCGAGCCGAGGGTGACCGGGTGGAGGCATTCTGGAAGCAGGCCATGCGGTTACGCGATCTGCTGAAGTTCGACTTCTACTTCGCTGATTCGGCTGCGTTCCGGCAGAACATCGCCGAAGAGATGGCGTGGCACGATGATTGGGAAGCACAGGTCGCAGCCGACGTCGACGCGATCGATAAGATCCTGTACGCCAAGCGACCACTCATGTCCGAGGCGATGCTGCGGGTGTTCTTCGAGGCCTACGAGATCGTGGCCGACGTGCTGCGCGACGCCCCCGCGGATATCGGCGAGAAAGAACTCACTCAGTTGGCGCTCGGCGTCGGAAGGCAGTACGTCGCACAAGGCCGGGTGCGCAGCAGCGAGCCGGTGTCGACGCTGCTGTTCGCGACGGCACGTCAAGTGGTCGCCGACCAGGACCTGCTCAAGGCGGCACCCGACCTTGCTGAGCGCCGGCTCGCGTTCCGCCGCGAATTGCGGTCCATCCTGCAGGATTTTGACCACGTCGGGCAGATCGCGCGCAAACAGTTCGTCGCTCGCGAGGCCGAAGCCCGGGGCGGTCGAGCAACTCGGTAGCCGAGACCGGCCACGGCTATCCGAAGAGCGCGGCCATGGCCGTGATGAAGTCGCCGGCATCCGACGTGCCGTTAACGAAGTCGGGAATGTTCAGGTCGTAGAGCACCGACCCGATGGCGCCGCCGAGCGCGGAGATGAACGTTTCACCCGGTTGACCAAAGCTGATCGAGAGGCCCGGGTCGATAGACGGGACGAACGGGTAGACGTCCGGCATGTCCGTCTGCGGCAGCACCCCACTGTCGACCAGGGCGGCCGTGACTCCCTGCTCGGCTCCTTTCAGCAAATCGGTGGTGACGGTGATCGGGTTGGGTGCCCGGGGGTTCTGCGGCGAGCACGGTCTGCAGGTCCTGCAGACCCTGCACAACCCGCGACCGACGCTGGCCAGCGTGAGGGCCTCGCGGCTACCGCCATACCCTTGGTGCATGACGGTAACGGCGCCCGCTAGCCAGCGCCGCGCGGTGGCGTGGCCGCTGCTGGGCGGGGTGGCGGCGTTGGCAGGGTGCATCGCGGCGGGGATCGGGACACTGTCGCTGGCCGCCGCGTTGACCGCCACCGGGTTACCCGACCCCGGGCCGGTCACGACCCTCGGTCTGCCCTTCGTCCGGGCTGCCGGCGAGGTCGCCGCAGTGGTGGCCGTGGGCGCGTTCCTGCTGGCGGCGTTTCTGGTTCCGCCGCAGGACAACGGTGTCCTCGACGTCGACGGGTATCGAGCGCTGCGGGTGGGGACAATCGCCGCCGGGGCCTGGGCGGTGTGCGCTGCACTGTTGGTGCCGCTCACCATTTCCGACGTGTCGGGCCAGCCGATCACCGCCCACCTGAATCCGGCGAGTCTGTGGTCGCTGGCCAGCCTGATCAACATCTCGACGGCGTGGCGATGGACCGCCCTGCTGGCGGCGGCGGTGACGCTGGCCAGCCTTCCCGTGCTGCGGTGGTCCTGGACTCCGCTGCTCCTGGTCGGGTCGTTGGCCACGCTGATCCCGTTGGGATTGACCGGGCACTCATCGGCTGGCGGTTCGCACGACCTGGCCACCAACAGCCTGCTGATCCACCTGGTTGCGGCGAGCCTGTGGGCCGGCGGCCTGCTGGCTGTGCTGACCCACGTGCTGCGTGGTGGGCAGCATGCCGACCTGGCCGCCCGTCGGTTTTCGGTGATCGCGTTGTGGTGCTTCGCTGCGATGGCGATCAGCGGCGTCGTCAACGCGCTGGTGCGGATCCTGCCGTCGGACCTGCTCACCACCGACTACGGCCGACTGGTGGTCGGCAAGTTCGTCGCGCTGTGTCTGCTCGGTGTGGTCGGCTGGCGGCAGCGACAATCCGGAGTCGTTGCGCTGCAGGCGAATCCAGGTTCGCGAACCGCGTTCGTACGACTGGCGCTGATCGAGGCGCTGGTGTTCGGCGTCACGTTCGGCATTGCTGTCGGCCTCGGTCGGACGCCTCCGCCACCGCTGCCGATCGGTGTGCCGTCGATTTCGGACGTCAAGATCGGTTACGACTTCGCCGGTCCGCCCACCCCGGCCCGGGTGCTGCTGGATTGGCGTTTCGATCTGATCTTCGGCTCGGCCGCCATCGTGTTCGCCGCGCTGTACCTGGCGGCGGTGCGTCGGTTGCGGCGCCGCGGCGATGCCTGGCCTCGCGGCCGGACAGTTTCCTGGCTGCTCGGTTGCCTGGCGCTGCTGTTCGTCACCTCGTCGGGCGTGGGCCGCTACATGCCGGCGATGTTCAGCATGCACATGGCGGCACACATGATGCTGTCGATGCTGGTGCCGATCCTGCTGGTGCTGGGCGGGCCGGTCGGACTGGCACTGCGGGCGCTGCCGGCGGCCGGGCGCGGCGATCCGCCGGGCATGCGGGAATGGCTGCTGGCGGCGCTGCACAGCCGGGTGTCGAGAATCCTGACCAACCCCGTGGTCGCCACGGCGTTGTTCGTCGCCGGGTTTTACGGCCTCTATCTGGGCGGTCTGTTCGACGTCGCGGTGGGCAGCCACGTGGGGCACCTCGTGATGAACGTGCACTTCCTGCTCAGCGGCTACTTGTTCTACTGGGTGGTGATCGGCGTCGACCCGACGCCGCGGCCGATCCCGCCGCTGGCCAAGGTGGCGGTGGTGTTCGCGTCGCTGCCGCTGCACGCCTTTTTCGCCATCATCCTGATGATGATGGCGAAAGTGCTCGGCGGGGATTTCTACCGCTCGCTGCACCTGAGCTGGCACACCGACCTGTTGGGTGATCAGCGGCTCGGCGGTGGAATGGCTTGGGCCGCAGGGGAAATACCGCTCGCCGTGGTGATGATCGCGTTGCTGGTGCAATGGTCGCGCAGCGACCAGCGAACCGCGCGACGGTTGGACCGCGCGGCCGACCGCGACGACGACGCCGAGCTGGCCGCCTACAACGCGATGCTGTCCGAGCTGGCCCGCCGGGACCGCTAGCGATCCCGGGTAGCGATTTGCCCGCCTCCGAGCGACAAACCGCGTTCGTCCACAGTCGGGTCTTTCTCCCCAGAACCGGTGCAGCCGCCGCGTCCGGTGACGCTCGCTGTCGGCAGCGCCGAGCTGAATAGCGGTCAGCACGCCGGCGAGACGCCGTCGCACCGAAGAAAGGGATGAGCAATGTTCGAAACGCCGCTGACCGTGGTCGGCAACATCGTCAACGACCCGATCCGCCGCACGGTCGGAGACCAGGAGGTGCTGAAGTTTCGCCTCGCCAGCAATTCCCGGCGCCGCGCCGCCGACGGCACGTGGGAGCCGGGTAATTCGCTGTTCGTCACCGTCAACTGCTGGGGCCGACTGGTGTCCGGGGTGGGCGCTTCGCTGGGCAAGGGCGCACCGGTGATCGTCGTGGGTCACGTGCACACCAGCGAGTACGAGGACCGCGACGGGATGCGCCGCTCGACCCTGGAGATGCGCGCCACCTCAGTCGGGCCGGACCTGTCGCGCTGCCTCGCACGGGTCGAGAAAACGGTCCTATCAGTCCCCGACGCCGCGCCTGACGCGACCGATGCCGCGGACGCGAAAGACGCCGACGACGACGAGGCGCGGGAGAAGTTGCCGTTGTCGGCTTAGCTTGACCGGCGGGGCAGTGCCCGTCCGGCGACGATGCGCGGCGCGTAGCGGCGTGAGGAGGAGCCGGACAAGTGCCCGTCCGGCGACGATGCGCGGCGCATAGCGGCGTGAGGAGGAGCCGGACAAGTGCCTAGGATGGGGCGCGAGCAATCTCGCACACCAGAAAGGCAACACCGCCACATGGCTGAGTTCATCTACACGATGAAGAAAGTCCGCAAGGCGCACGGCGACAAAGTCATTCTCGACGACGTCACCCTGAGCTTCTATCCGGGCGCCAAGATCGGTGTCGTCGGCCCCAACGGGGCAGGTAAGTCGAGCGTCTTGCGGATCATGGCCGGGCTGGACAAGGCCAACAACGGCGAAGCTTTCCTGGCCACCGGCGCGACCGTCGGCATCCTGCTGCAGGAGCCGCCGCTGAACGAGGAGAAAACCGTTCGCGGCAACGTCGAAGAGGGCCTCGGCGACATCAAGGTCAAGCTGGACCGCTTCAACGAGGTCGCCGAGCTGATGGCCACCGACTACTCCGACGAGCTGATGGAGGAGATGGGCAAGCTGCAGGAGGAGCTCGACCACGCCAACGCGTGGGATTTGGACTCGCAGCTCGAGCAAGCCATGGACGCGCTGCGCTGCCCGCCGCCCGACGAGCCGGTGACCCATCTCTCCGGCGGCGAGCGCCGCCGGGTGGCGCTGTGCAAGCTGCTGCTGTCCAAGCCGGACCTGCTGCTTCTCGACGAGCCGACCAACCACCTGGACGCCGAGAGCGTGCAGTGGCTCGAACAGCACCTCGCTGCTTACGAGGGTGCGGTACTGGCCGTCACCCACGACCGCTACTTCCTCGACAACGTCGCACAGTGGATCCTCGAGCTCGACCGCGGCCGCGCCTACCCGTATGAGGGCAACTACTCCACCTATCTGGAGAAGAAGGCCGAGCGGATCGCGGTGCAGGGACGCAAGGACGCCAAGCTGCAGAAGCGGCTGACCGACGAGCTGGCCTGGGTCCGCTCCGGCGCCAAAGCCCGCCAGGCCAAGAGCAAGGCCCGGCTCCAGCGCTACGAGGAGATGGCGGCCGAGGCCGAGAAGACCCGCAAGCTCGACTTCGAGGAGATCCAGATCCCGACCGGTCCGCGGCTGGGCAACCAGGTGGTCGAGGTCGATCACCTCGACAAGGGTTTCGAGGGCCGCACGCTGATCAAGGATCTGTCGTTCACGCTGCCTCGCAACGGCATCGTCGGCGTGATCGGTCCTAACGGTGTGGGTAAGACCACCTTGTTCAAGACGATCGTCGGGCTCGAACAGCCGGACAGCGGCACGGTCAAGGTCGGCGAGACCGTCAAGCTCAGCTACGTCGACCAGTCGCGCGGCGGCATCGACCCGAAGAAGACGGTGTGGCAGACGGTCTCCGACGGCTTGGACTACATCCAGGTCGGGCAGAACGAAATCCCGTCGCGCGCCTACGTCTCGGCGTTCGGTTTCAAGGGTCCCGACCAGCAGAAGCCGGCCGGTGTGTTGTCCGGTGGTGAACGCAACCGGCTCAACCTGGCGCTGACCCTCAAAGAGGGCGGCAACCTGATCCTGCTCGACGAGCCGACCAACGACCTCGACGTCGAGACGCTGGGCTCGCTGGAGAACGCGCTGGAGAAATTTCCCGGCTGCGCGGTGGTGATCTCCCACGACCGGTGGTTCCTCGACCGCACTTGCACGCACATCCTGGCGTGGGAGGGCGACGACGACAACGAAGCCAAGTGGTTCTGGTTCGAGGGCAACTTCGGCGCCTACGAAGAGAACAAGATCGAACGTCTTGGCGCTGAAGCGGCGCGTCCACACCGGGTCACTCACCGAAGGCTCACTCGCGACTAGTGTCGGGCGTGCCAGCGTAGGTATGCGTCTGAGGGGCGGTCGACATGACGGTTGACGCCGTGGACTGGACGAAGTTCGTGGACGTTCACGACATTCCCGGGTGGATCTCGTCGGCGTACATCGATACCTACCAAGGCCCGCACAGCGACGAGGCCGAAACCGAGTCTGCGGACACATCGGCTCCCGCGGTGACGCCGGCGCTGCTGAGCGCGCACTACCTGCTCGGACAGCATCGCCCGGCGCGGGAAAGCCGGGTCGCCGTCTACCCGCCCGACGATCCGGGCGGATTCGGTCCCGCCCTGCAGGTCGTCACCGACGACGGCGCGATGCTGATGGACTCGGTGACCGTGTTGTTGCACCGGCTCGGCGTGGCCTACACGGCGATCATGAATCCGATCTTCCACGTGCGCCGAGATGACGCCGGCGAGCTGATCAGCGTCGACCCGCCCGCATCCAGCGAGCGCGGAATCGACGAAACCTGGATCCACGTCCAGCTTTCGCCGTCGGTGAACCGCAACGCGTTGCACGAAACGAAACGACTGCTTCCCGGTGTGCTCGCCGACCTGCGCCGGGTCGCCGCGGACTCGACGGCGATGATCGCCATCCTCAAGGATCTGGCCGACGCCGTCGACACCAACGCGGACGGGCGCTACCCGGGCGACGACAACGGCGACGTCGCAGCGCTGCTGCGCTGGTTGGCCGCTGGGCATTTCACCCTGCTGGGCTATCAGCGCTGCCCGGTGCGCGACGGGCGGGTGTCGGGTGACGCGGCGACCACCAGCCTCGGCGTCCTTCGCCGGCGCAAACGCTCTCGCCCCCGTCTGACCGACGACAACGAACTGCTGGCGCTGGCGCAGACCGACGTTGCCAGTTACCTGCGCTTCGGCGCGTATCCGTACGTCTTCGCGGTCCGCGAGATCGCCGACGGCAGTATCTTCGAGCACCGCCTCATCGGACTCTTCACGGTCGCGGCGATGAACGCCGATGTCCTTGAGATCCCGATCATTTCGCGCCGGGCCCGTGAAGTGCTCACGTTGGCCGACCTCGACCCCGCCCATCCGGGGCAGCTGGTGCTCGACGTCATCCAGACCGTGCCGCGCTCTGAGCTTTTCGCGCGCAGCGCCGATCAGCTGCTGGCGATGGCCAAGGCCGTGGTCGATCTCGGATCGGGACGACGCGCACTGCTGTTCTTGCGCGCCGACCGCCTCGAGTATTTCGTCTCATGCCTGGTCTACCTACCCCGCGACCGCTACACCACCGGGGTGCGCTTGCAGATCGAAGACATTCTGGTCGGCGAATTCGGCGGCACCAGCCTCGAATTCACCGCTCGTGTCACCGAATCACCCTGGGCGCTACTGCATTTCATGGTCCGGCTGGGTGAAGACAGCGCCGCCCGGGTCGATACCTCCGAGGCCAACCAGGTGCGGATACAGGCCCTGGTGACCGAAGCCGCTCGGACATGGTCCGACCGGATGATCGGCGAGGCCGCCGCAGCCTCAGTCGGGCCCATCGAAGCCGAACACTATGCGGCAGCGTTCTCCGAGGCGTACAAACAGGCCGTCACGCCGTCGGAGGCGATCGACGACATCGCCATCTTCGAAGAGCTGAACGATGATTCGGTCAAGCTGGTGCTGTCTGATCACGACTACGACGAAACCGTCCGGTTGACCTGGTATTTGGGCGGTCGGACAGCGTCGTTGAGTCAGCTGCTGCCGATGCTGCAGTCGATGGGTGTGGTGGTGCTCGAAGAGCGTCCCTTCACCGTCACCCGCCCCGACGGGCTACCGGTGTGGATCTACCAGTTCAAGATCACGCCGCAGCCGACTATTCCGCTGGCGCAACCGGGTCCGGAGCGCGAGGCGACCGCCCAGCGCTTCGCCGACGCGGTGACCGCCATCTGGGAAGGCCGAGTCGAGATCGACCGGTTCAACGAGCTCGTGATGCGCGCCGACCTGACCTGGCAACAAGTCGTGCTGCTGCGCAGCTACGCGAAATACCTGCGCCAGGCCGGTTTTCCGTACAGCCAGTCCCACATCGAGTCGGTGATCAACGAAAACCCGCACACAGCAAGGTCGTTGGTCAACCTATTCGAGGCGTTGTTCGATCCCGATCCGTCGGGCTCGCCGAAGAGCCGCGACGCGCAGGCCGCCGCCGCCGCGGTCGCCTCGGACATCGACGCGTTGGTCAGCATGGACACCGACCGGGTGCTGCGTGCGTTCGCCTCGCTGATCCAGGCGACGCTGCGCACGAATTACTTTGTCACACGCCAAGGGTCGGCCCGCAGCAACGACGTGCTATCGCTGAAGTTGGACGCGCAGCTCGTCGAGGAGCTGCCGCTGCCGCGCCCGAAGTTCGAGATCTTCGTGTACTCACCTCGCGTCGAGGGTGTCCACCTGCGATTCGGCTACGTGGCCCGCGGCGGGCTGCGGTGGTCGGACCGTCGAGAAGACTTCCGCACCGAAATCTTGGGTCTGGTCAAGGCGCAGGCCGTGAAGAACGCGGTGATCGTGCCGGTCGGCGCCAAGGGCGGATTCGTCGTCAAACGGCCGCCGCTGCCCACCGGCGACCGCGCCGCCGACCGCGACGCCACCCGCACTGAAGGCATCGCCTGCTACAAGCTGTTCATCTCCGGACTGCTCGATATCACCGACAATGTCGACCAAGCCAGCGGCCAGGTCAGTACACCGTCGAGGGTGGTGCGGCGCGACGACGACGATGACGCCTACCTGGTGGTGGCCGCCGACAAAGGCACCGCGACGTTTTCCGACATCGCCAATGACGTCGCGAAGTCGTACGGGTTCTGGCTGGGCGACGCCTTCGCGTCCGGCGGGTCGGTCGGCTACGACCACAAAACGATGGGCATCACCGCCAAGGGCGCATGGGAGGCCGTCAAACGGCACTTCCGCGAGATGGGCGTCGACACGCAGACCGAGGATTTCACCGTCATCGGCGTCGGCGACATGAGCGGCGATGTGTTCGGCAACGGGATGTTGCTGTCCAAGCACATTCGGCTCGTCGCTGCCTTCGATCATCGGCACATCTTCTTGGACCCCGATCCCGATGCGGCCCGGTCATGGGACGAGCGTCGGCGGATGTTCGACCTGCCCCGCTCCAGTTGGGACGACTACGACACATCGCTGATCAGCGAGGGCGGCGGCGTGTACAGCCGGGAGCACAAATCCATTCCGATCAGTGACCAGGTCCGCACGGCGCTGGGCATCGAAGGCGACGTGACCGAGATGGCGCCGCCGAATCTGGTGCGCGCGATTCTGCGGGCTCCGGTGGACCTGCTGTTCAACGGCGGCATCGGCACCTACGTCAAGGCCGAAGCGGAATCCGACGCCGACGTCGGCGATCGGGCCAACGATTCGCTGCGGGTCAACGCGAATCAGCTTCGCGCGAAAGTCGTTGGCGAAGGCGGCAATCTGGGCGTCACAGCGCTGGGCCGCGTCGAATTCGATCTCTGCGGCGGCCGGATCAACACCGACGCGATGGACAACTCGGCCGGCGTCGATTGCTCCGATCACGAGGTCAACATCAAGATTCTGATCGACGCGTTGGTCACCGCGGGCAAGATCGACCCCGGCGAGCGCACCGCGCTGCTCGAATCGATGACCGACGAGGTCGCCGCGTTGGTGCTCGCCGACAACGCCGATCAGAACGACCTGATCGGCACCAGCCGCGCCAATGCCCCCAGCCTGTTGCCCGTCCATGCCGACCAGATCAGGTATCTGGTGGCCGAGCGGGGACTCAACCGCGAGCTGGAAGCCCTGCCGTCGGACAAGGAGATCGCCCGCCGGCTCGAGGCGGGCCTGGGGCTGACCTCGCCCGAACTCGCGACGCTGATGGCACATGTCAAGCTCACGCTCAAAGATGATCTGCTCGCCACCGATCTTCCCGACCAGCCGGTGTTCGCCGGCAAGCTGCCGCGGTACTTCCCGACACCGCTGCGCGGACGGTTCGACGCCGCCATCAGATCCCACCAGCTGAGGCGCGAAATCGTGACGACCATGCTGGTCAACGACCTCGTCGACACCGCAGGCATCAGCTACGACTTCCGCATCGTCGAAGACGTCGGCGTCAGTTCGGTGGACGCGGTACGCACCTACGCGGCAACCGACGCCATCTTCGGTATCGATCAGCTGTGGCATGACATTCGGGCGGCTGCGCTGCCGGCCGCGGTGTCCGACCAGATGACACTGGACACCCGGCGGCTGATCGACCGCGCCGGACGCTGGTTGCTCAACTACCGTCCGCAGCCGTTGGCGGTGGGCGCCGAAATCAACCGATTCGCCAAGAAAGTCGGCGAGCTGACACCGCGGATGTCGGAGTGGCTGCGCGGTGACGACAAGACGATCGTGGAGAAGGAAGCTGAGGAATTCGTCGCGCGGGGTGCGTCCGAGGACCTCGCCTACATGGTGGCCATCGGCTTGTACAGGTACAGCCTGCTCGACATCATCGACGTCGCCGACATCGAGGAATACGATCCCGCCGACGTCGCCGACACGTACTTCGCCTTGATGGACCGGCTGGGAACCGACGGGCTGTTGACCGCGGTGTCGGAACTGCCACGCAGCGACCGGTGGCACTCGTTGGCGCGCTTGGCGATTCGCGATGACATCTACTCCTCGGTACGATCGCTGTGCTTCGACGTGCTGGCGGTCGGCGAACCGGGCGAAAGCGGCGAAGAAAAGATCGCCGAATGGGAACACCTCAGCGCGTCGCGGGTCGAGCGGGCACGGCGAACGCTGCTGGAGATTCACGACAGCGGTCAGCGCGATCTGGCCACCTTGTCGGTGGCGGCGCGCCAGATCCGCTCGATGACGCGCACGAGTGGGCGAGGAGCCGCCGGATGACGACGATCGGTTTCGTTGCGCCGGTTCACGTCCGCTGGTCGGATATCGACATGTACCAGCACGTCAACCACGCGACCATGGTGACGCTTCTGGAAGAGGCTCGAATTCCGTTCCTCTCGCCGGCGTTCGCGCCCGATATCCTGACCACCGGCCTGCTGATCGCCGACGTGCGGATCACCTACAAAGGCCAGTTGCGGCTGGCCGATTCGCCGCTTCAGGTCACGATCTGGGTAAAGCGTTTGCGGGCAGTCGATTTCACACTCGGCTACGAAGTTCGATCGGTGAACGCCGACCCAGAGTCGAAGCCGGCCGTCATCGGCGAGTCGCAGCTGGCCGCATTCAACATCGACGAGCAGCGGCTGGTGCGCCTCGCGCCACACCACCGGGAATATCTCCAGCGGTGGATCAGATAGCCGAGCGGGGCGTGTGGCTGCATCCGGAATCCGTTGCTGCTCAACGCGCGAACCTGTCCACCTTCGTTGAACGAGCGGCACGACTGGACGCCGCCGCTGTCATTCGGTTGCGCGCCCGCCCGGGCGGGCAACTGACCGCGTGGACGGCGACCGGTCTCGACGTGCTGGCCAGCCGGGTGGTGGCCGGTGTCATCCGCCCGGACGATTTATCAGTCGGTGCCGACGAACTGGCGCGGGGCCTGGCCGCGGTGGACAGCTCCGGCTACATCGACCCGGGTTTCCCGATGGACTCGGCGTGGCGGGGAGCGTTGCCACCCGACTCGGGTTTCGTCCACCTCGACGATGTACCGGTCCGCCTGATGCTCGACTTGGCGCAACGCGGCGCCGAATTGGCCAAAGAGCACGGCAGCGCGCAAGGACCACCGGTGTCGCTGCTGGACCAGGAAGTGATCAAGGTCAGCTCGGGCGATGTCAGCGTCGGTGTCCCCATGCGGTGCGTATTCGCCCTGACCGCAATGGGTTTCCTGCCCCAATCGCCCGAAGCCGTCGACGTCGACGAGATCGTCCGGGTCCGCACGTTCAAGGCGTGGCTCCGCGTCGACGCGCGCTTCGGTTCGGTGTATCGTCGTCGCGGCGACCCGGCGCTTGTGCTGCGTTGATCAGGGGGAGTAGTGCAGCCACAGCGGCAGCACCGAATGCAGGTAGTCCATGAACTTCTTCAGGCCTACCCGGTATTCGACGTAACCGAACGGGTCGATCGACTGCTCTGGGAACGCAATTCCGACACCGAACAACCCGGGGGCGAGGATGCCGTTGTTGGGGTTGTAGTCGAGTTGACCCCACTGGCTGGTTTCGGGCAGCGTTCTGCGCTCGAGACCGACGGTGTAGACCGCGCGGTCGCACTGGGCGAGTTTTTCTTCGAACTCCGGACCATCGACCAGACATCGCTCCAAGCGCTCCGGAAGCACCCCGTCGATGTTCTCCCGCGCCCACACCGCCGCGCGCCCCTTGAGTCCGGAGTCGTCGAACAGAATCCAATCATCAAGATAAACAGCATATTTCAGCGGGCTGCGGTAGAAGTTGATTACCTTCGCCACCGGGTGACGCAGCAGATGTGGCAACACGATCATCGACGAGTGCGACGACCCGAACACCGCGACCGTGGCATTGTCCAGCGGTTCCGCGGCGAGCTTCTCGGGATCGAGAGCGACCTCCAGCGGAATCTCGGACAGCTGAGGGTAATTGAGCTTCTTCGGTGACGCACCGACGGCGAGGACGACATTCGTCGACGTCAGTTCCTGTTGGCCTGTTTCGATACGCCATTGTCGCCGTTCCAGGAACAGCCCGGTCGCAGTGGTTTCGAACGTCGCGACCCGCTTGCGCAGGTGCTCGGTGATCCAGCGCAACGGATCGGCGACCAGCGCGAGCGCGCATGTCTCTTCGGTGTCTATCTCCGTTAGCGGCATCGGTGGCGCCTCGGAGAATCGAAATGCTTTGGCGCCGTTCAGATAACTGAGGAAGAAGCCGACCTGCGTGTTACTGGAGACCGAACGCCACTTCGCCCCGATGTCGCCGGCGGCAAATGCCGGATCGATCCAGGCGATGTCCTCCGGCGGGATGCCTTCGTCGAGAAGCTTGCCCACGGCGGCGATTCCCGCCGGGCCGGCTCCGATGACTGTCCACGCGTAGGTCATGGGTTATGTATAGAGAGGTGGGGTGCGGTGCGCTACCGGCGGGGGTCGACCGACGACACCAGCCACGCCGCGGCGTGGGGTGCCAGCTTCCCGCCGATCAGCGGCGCGCT
Source organism: Mycobacterium cookii (assembly GCF_010727945.1). Taxonomy (NCBI): domain Bacteria; kingdom Bacillati; phylum Actinomycetota; class Actinomycetes; order Mycobacteriales; family Mycobacteriaceae; genus Mycobacterium; species Mycobacterium cookii. The sequence continues at coordinate 1,633,180 of NZ_AP022569.1, read as the reverse complement.
GGCCAGAATAAGTTCGCCGTCCGGCAACGGCGCAGCCCGATCGTTCGTGTTCAGCATGCACAGCAGACCGGCGTCGCCGCGGCCGAACACCAGCGTGCCGCGTGGCGCATCCAGCCATTCGATCCGGTTGCCGGTGAACTCCGGACGGGTGTGCCGGATTTCGATCGCACGCTGAAAAAAAGTCAGCGTCGAGTCGGGGTCACCCGATTGCTTCTCGACGGTCAGCGCCGCCCACTCCGGCGGCATCGGCAGCCAGGTGTCGGTCGACGTCGAGAACCCGAACGGGGGAGTGTCGCCGCTCCACGGAACCGGAATGCGGCAGCCGTCGCGGCCGCGCACGGTGTGCCCGGAGCGTTCCCAGGTCGGGTCTTGCAGGGCCTCGTCGGGCAATTCGACGTTGGCCAGCCCCAATTCCTGACCGTTGTAGACGAATACCGCGCCGGGCAGGGTGAGTGTGACCAGCGCCATCGCGCGGGCCTGGACGAGGCCGCCGTAGCGGGTGGGCCCGCGGACCACGTCGTGATTCTCCAACGTCCATGTGGGCGTGGCATTTTCGAGCGCCGCCGCGGCGAGCGTGTTCTCGATCGCGTCACGGATGTCGGTGATGTCGTATTCGGCACGCACCATCCGGAAATTGAAGCCCAGGTGCAGTTCGTCGGCGCGCACGTACTCCGCCCAGCTGGCGTTGTCGAACACCCAGACCTCACCGATGGTCACCGCGTCGGGAAAGTCGTTCATGACGGTGCGGATGTTGCGGTGAATCTCGTGCACGTCGGGATGGTTGAACCGCGGGTCGCCGTCGCTGAGCATCCGCGGTCGCATCTCGACATCGGTGTCCGGAAGCCCAGGCGGCTTGGCCATCCCGTGCGCCACGTCGATGCGAAATCCGTCGACACCGCGCTCCAGCCAGAACCGCAGCGTTTTCTCCAGGTCGTCGAACACCTCGGGGTTGTCCCAGTTGAGGTCTGGCTGCTCGGCGTCGAAGAGGTGCAGATACCACTGGCCCGGTGTGCCGTCCGGCTCGACGATCCGGGTCCACGACAGGCCGCCGAACACGGACTGCCAGTTGTTCGGCGGCTCGGATCCGCCGGGTCCGCGACCGTCGCGGAAGATGTAGCGGTTGCGTGCGGCACTGCCCGGTTCGGCGGCCAGTGCCTCCTGAAACCAGGGGTGCTGCGAGCTGGTGTGGTTCGGCACCAGATCCGTGGTGACCTTCATGCCGCGCTCGTGGGCCGCGGCGATCAGCCGCTCGAACGCGGCCAGTCCGCCGAACAGCGGATCGACGTCACGCGGATCGGCCACGTCGTAGCCGTGATCGGCCATCGGCGACACCATGATCGGGCTGAGCCACAGCGCATCGACGCCCAGGCGGTCCAGATAGTCCAGCCGCGACGTCACACCGTCGAGGTCGCCGATGCCGTCCCCGTCGCTGTCGGCGAACGACCGCGGGTACACCTGGTAGAAAACCGCGCGAGCCCACCACGGCTCGTGTTGCGCCGTGCTCATCAGAACTCCGAATTCACGAGCGAGTGCGCGGCCATTTCCAGGTAATCGAGCAACGCTTTGCGATGCGCGTCGTCGAGCGTCGCCGAATCGACGGAAGCGACTGCGGTGTGCATGCACCGCAGCCAGGCGTCGCGTTCGAACGGGCCGATCTGAAACGGCACGTGGCGCATCCGCAGCCGCGGGTGGCCGCGTTGATCGGAGTATGTGCGCGGACCACCCCAGTACTGCTCAAGGAACATCCGCAACCGTTCCTCCGCACCGGCCAGGTCGTCTTCGGGATACAGCCGCCGCAGAATTTCGTCCTCGGCGACCTGTTCGTAGAAGCGCGACACGATCGCATGGAAGGTTTCTGCGCCACCGACGGCGTCGTAAAAGCTCTGTTGTGGTTGTTCCATCGCCTCCATTGTGGGCCATGCCCGAAGTCGGCCGCAGAGCGACGCGTGAACCTTGGTCGCCGATGTCGCTACCGGCTGTTAACCGGATTGACCAGCGGACACGAGGCTATTTGGGGTGCGCTGGCTGGCGAATCGTGGTGGACTGTCGAGGGAGGACGTATGCCGCAGCGCACAAAACGCCGCAGCCACCACACTTCAGGGGCGGCGGCAGGCCTCACCGGGCCCGCGATGAGCTCAAGCCTGCACAGCGTCCAGACCGGCGACACCCACCCGCAGCACGACAGCGGATCGATCTGGAATCGCCGACGGGTGCTGCTGCTGAACTCCACCTATGAGCCGTTGACCGCCCTGCCCGTCCGGCGGGCGATCATCATGCTGCTCTGCGGCAAAGCCGACGTGGTGCACGACGATCCGTCCGGTCCCGTCATCCACTCGGCGGCCAGATCGATCGCGGTGCCGTCGGTGATCCGCCTGCGCGTTTTCGTCCGGGTGCCCTACCGCGCCCGGGTGCCGATGACCCGCGCCGCCCTGATGCACCGGGACCGGTTCTGCTGCGCCTACTGCGGCGGTAAGGCCGACACCGTCGACCACGTGGTGCCGCGCAGCCGCGGCGGCGAGCACTCGTGGGAGAACTGCGTGGCGTGCTGCTCGACGTGCAACCACCGAAAAGGCGACAAGTTGCTGGCCGAGCTGGGCTGGTCGCTGCGGATGGCGCCGGCATCGCCGAAAGGCCAGCACTGGCGTCTGCTGTCGACGGTCAAGGATCTCGATCCGTCCTGGGCGCGATATCTCGGCGAGGGCGCTGCCTAACGTAGCTCTCGGGTCACCCGTGGGATACGGTTTGCGTCGTGAACACGATGGAAATGCACACGCTGTTCCTGGCTGTCCCGTTGTTGCTGGTAGCGGTGTTGGCGGCGCTGATCTGGTCACGCAAGGGCCCGCACCCGGCGACCTACAACTTGTCCGAGTCCTGGACCCATGCGCCCATCCTGTGGGCCGCGACTGACGAGGTCGTCGGTCACGGTCACGGTCACGGCCACGGGGACGCCGAGTTCAGCGTGGGAGGTGGCGCAAGTGGCAAGTGGTGACGTCGCAACGATCGCTCCGGCCGACCTGCCCTACGGTTCGGCGATCACGACCAGTGGACGCATCTCCGGGGTCACCGAGCCCGGTGAGCTCTCGGTGCACTATCCGTTCCCGACCAACGACCTGGTCGCCCTCGATGACGCGCTGACGTACGGGTCGCGGGCCGCGGCCGCTCGGTTCGCCGTCTACATCGGCGACCTGGGTAGCGACACCGGGGCGAGGGCACGCGAGATCCTGGCCAAGGTGCCGACTCCCAACGATGCGGTGCTGATCGCCGTCTCACCCGATCAGCACGCGATCGAGGTGGTCTACGGATCGCACGTCCGCGGCCGGGGAGCCGAATCGGCAGCGCCGCTGGGCGTCGCCGCCGCGGCGTCCGCGCTCAAGGACGGCCAGCTGATCGACGGTCTCATCAGCGCGATCCGGGTCACCAGCGCCGGCATCTCACCGGCGTAGCGGGCGACGGGCCGATCAGGCCGCGCCGCCGCTGTCGAACTTGCGGGCGCGCAACGACCGCTCCACCCCGGCGCGGCCCTCGAGCACCAGCCGGCGAAGCGCCGGCGGCAGCCCGGAATCCTCGAGGAATTCGTCGGCCTCGGCGAGGCCTGTGTCGCTGATGTCCCACGACGGGTACAGGCCCACCACCACGGTCTGCGCCACCTCGCTGGACCGGCGCTCCCATAGGCCCGGGATCGCCGCAAAGTACTTGGCGCCGAACGGTTTCAGCAGTGCGCCCTGCCCGGGCTGTACGAAGCCGCTGATGATCGAGCGAGTGGTGGCGTTGGCCAACGTGTCGTCTTCGGTGGCCGAGATCCACGCCGCCTCCTTCACCGCCGCTTGCGGCCGCGCGGTTGCGGCCTGCGCGCCGAGCCGTTTGCCCGCGGAGGTCGGATCGCGCTTCACCTCGGCGTCGATGAACGGTGTCTCCGGGCCCGCGGCGTCGATCTCGCCCGCGGCGGCCAGCGCGGTGACGATGCGCCAGCGCAGGTCGGTGTCGATCGACAGACCGGCCAGGCCCAGCTCGGCGGGCTCGTGATCGAGCAGATCGGCCAGCACCGTCACATGCCGTGTCGAAAGCACCGACGTGCAGAGCGCGTTGACGAAGGCCAGCTGATGATCCGAACCACTCTCCGCGCCCCGGGCCAGTTCCAGCAGCCGATCGGCGAATGCCGGCCAACCCTCCGACTGCGCCCAGTCCGGGTCGGCGTAGGACCCCAACGCGGTCTGCGCCTGCAGCAGCAGCCGCTGGGCGACGCCGACTTCGGTTTCGGCCTGAATGCCGCCGGAGACCAGCGACACGAAATCGCGGGCACGCAGCTCGGCGTCGCGGGTCATCTCCCATGCCGCCGACCACACCAGCGTTCGCGGTAGCGGCTCGGCGATGTCGGCGATGCGGTCCAGTGCGGTCTGCAGCGAGTCGGGGTCGAGCCGCAGCGAGCAGTAGGTCAGGTCGTCGTCATTGACCAGGATCAGCTTCCCGTGCGGAACACCAACCAGCGCAGGTACTTCCGTCGTCTCACCGCTGACGTCGAGTTCCTCACGATGCACCCGGGTCAGGCGGCCGTCACTGCCGTCGTCGTAGATGCCGACCGCCAGCCGGTGCGTCCGGGTCTCACCCGCGCCGGGTGCGGCACCGCTCTGCGTCACCGCGAACCGGCTGAACTTCCCGTCGGCGTCGACGTCGAAGTCCGCGCGCAGGGTGTTGAGGCCAGTGGTCTTCAGCCACTGCCGTCCCCAGTCGGAAAGGTCACGGCCGGAGGCCTTTTCCAACGCGCCGAGCAGGTCGCCGAACGTCGCGTTGCCGAACGCGTGCGCGCGGAAGTAGTCGCGCAGCCCGGACAGGAAATCTTCCAGGCCGACGTAGGCCACCAGTTGCTTGAGCACACTGGCGCCCTTGGCGTAGGTGATGCCGTCGAAGTTCACCTCGACAGCGGCCAGGTCGGGGATGTCGGCGGCCACCGGATGCGTCGACGGCAGCTGGTCCTGGCGGTAGGCCCACGACTTTTCGGCATTCGCGAAAGTCGTCCACGCCGTGGTGAATTCGGTCGCTTCGGCCTGGCACAGCACGGAGGCGAAGGTGGCGAACGACTCGTTGAGCCACAGGTCGTCCCACCACTGCATGGTGACCAGATCGCCGAACCACATGTGCGCCATCTCGTGCAGCACCGTCTCGGCGCGACGCTCGTAGGACGCCCGGGTGACCTTGCTGCGAAAGACGTAGTCCTCCAGGAACGTCACCGCGCCGGCGTTCTCCATGGCGCCCGCGTTGAACTCCGGCACGAACAACTGGTCGTACTTGCCGAACGCGTAGGGCACACCAAAGTTCTTGTGGTAGAAGCCAAAACCCTGCTTGGTCTGGGTGAACAGCCGCTCGGCGTCCATGAACTCCGCGAGCGTGGCCCGGCAGAAGATGCCCAGCGCGATCTCGCCGTGCTCGTCGCTGTAGACGTCATCCCAGCGCGCATACGGACCCGCGATCAACGCCACCAGGTAGGTGCTCATCTTCGGCGTGGTGACAAAGGTATGCACGCCGTCCGCGACGTTCGCCGTGGCGCCGTTGGACACCACTTCCCAGTGCTGCGGTGCGCGCACCGACACGTCGAATGTGGCTTTGAGGTCGGGTTGGTCGAAGCACGCGAACATCCGCTTGGCGTCGGCTGTTTCGAATTGCGAGTACAGGTACGCCTCGTTGTCGACGGGGTCGACGAACCGGTGCAGCCCTTCGCCGGTGTTCGAGTAACGGCAGTCCGCGTCGACCACGACGACGTTGTGCTCGGCCAGACCGCTCAGAGCGATGCCGGTCGACTCGTTGTACGCCGACACGTCGATCTCGCGGCCGTTCAGGGTCGCGCTGCGTACGGTGTCTGCGGCGATGTCGATGACGGTGTCGGAGCCGGTGAGCGCATCGAACTCCACAGTCGTGGTGGAGCGGAAGCTGCGTTCGCCCGGGTTGCCGTTGCCGTCGGTGAGGTCCAAGTCGATTCGGTAGCGGTCGACGGTGATCAGCGCAGCGCGCTCGGCGGCTTGGTCGCGGGTGAGGTTGGGGAGTGCCACGTGTCCAATCTAGGCGTCTCGGTGTCGGCGGCGGGAACAGGACCGCCGCGTCTAGGGTTGTGCTGGACGGCTAGCCGACCGTTGAGGAGAGGATTCCGCATGTCTGAAAAATCAGTTGCCGACTTTTGGTTCGATCCGCTGTGCCCGTGGGCCTGGATCACTTCGCGTTGGATCCTCGAGGTGGAAAAGGTTCGCGACATCGACGTGCACTTCCGGGTGATGAGCCTGGCGGTGCTCAACGAGAACCGGGAGAACCTGCCCACGGAATACAAGGAGAAGCTCGCCAAGGCGTTCGGCCCGGTCCGGGTCGCGATCGCCGCTGAGCAGTCCCACGGCGCTGACATCCTCGCGCCGCTGTACAAGGCGATGGGCACCCGCATTCACAACGAGGGCAATAAAGATCTCGACGACGTGATCAAGCAGTCGCTCGAGGAACTGGACCTGCCGGCCGAGTTGGCCGATGCCGCCACCAGCGACGCCTACGACGATGCGCTGCGCAAGAGCCACCACGCCGGGATGGACGCCGTCGGCGAGGACGTCGGCACGCCCACCATTCACATCAACGGCACCGCCTTCTTCGGCCCGGTGCTGTCGAAGATCCCGCGCGGCGAAGAGGCCGGCAAATTGTGGGACGCCTCGGTGACCTTTGCGGCCTATCCGCACTTCTGGGAGCTCAAGCGGACCCGCACCGAGGCACCCGAATTCGACTAGCGGAGGTCGGCGGTGCAGGATCACGGTCATGCGTGTCTACCTCGGCTCTGACCACGCCGGCTACGAACTCAAACAGCAGATCATCGAGCACCTGAAACAGACCGGCCACGAGCCGGTCGATTGCGGCGCCTACACCTACGACGCCGACGACGACTATCCGGCGTTCTGTATCGCCGCCGCGCTGAAAACCGTGGCGGACCCCGGCAGCTTGGGCATCGTGCTGGGCGGATCGGGCAACGGCGAGCAGATCGCCGCGAACAAGGTCCCGGGCGCCCGCTGCGCACTGGCGTGGAGCGTGGAGACGGCGTCGCTGGCCCGCCAGCACAACAACGCGCAGCTGATCGGCATCGGTGGTCGCATGCACACCGTGCCCGAAGCGCTGGAGATCGTCGACGCATTTCTGTCCACGCCGTGGTCGAAAGCCGAACGCCACCAACGTCGTATCGACATCCTCGACGAGTACGAGGGCACCCATCAGGCGCCGCCGGTGCCCGGCGCCGACGGCAAGTAGTCGACGTGCCCGAAGGGCACACACTGCATCGACTGGCCCGGCTGCACCAGCGGCGTTATGCCGGTGCGCCGGTGGCGATTTCCAGTCCGCAAGGCAGATTCGCGGACGCGGCGTCGACGGTCGACGGGCAGGTGCTGCGACGGGCCACCGCATGGGGCAAGCACTTGTTCCACCACTATGTGGGCGGCGCGACGGTGCACGTACACCTCGGCCTGTACGGCAAGTTCACCGAATGGACCGCCGGCGACGGGATGCCTGACCCGGTGGGCGCGGTACGCATGCGGATGGTCGGCGCCGAATACGGCACCGACCTACGCGGACCGACGGTGTGCGAAGTCATCGACGAGGCTCAGGTCGCCGACGTCGTCGCGCGCCTAGGGCCCGACCCGCTTCGGTGGGACGCCGAACCGGGGTGGCCTTGGGAGCGAATTAACAAGTCGCGCAGGCCAATCGGTGCACTATTGATGGATCAGACCATCATCGCTGGCGTGGGCAATGTCTACCGTAACGAGCTGTTGTTCCGTCATGGCATCGACCCGTATCGGACCGGACGCGCGATCGGTGAAGCGGAGTTCGCGCAGGCATGGACCGACTTGGTGGACTTGATGAAAGTCGGGGTGCGCCGCGGCAAGATCATCACCGTGCGGCCCGAACACGATCATGGCGCACCCTCGTACGGTCCGCGCCGGCCCCGCACCTACGTCTACCGGCGGGCCGGCGACCCGTGCCGGGTGTGCGGAACTGCCGTTCGCACAGCCGAATTGGAGGGCCGTAATGTCTTCTGGTGCCCGACGTGCCAGACGTGAAGACACTCAAATTCGGCGACTAGGTTCCACAGGGCGAGCGCATAGCTTGGCCAGGTACGCATGGTCCATGAACAAGTCCGCAGGCCGCGCGATCGCATCGGCAGCGATCGCCGCAGCTGTTGGTTTAGCCGGCTTGGGCGGCGTGACCGCAGCCCAGGCGCAACCCATTCCGCGCTGGTGCCCCGGCGACTTCTGGGATCCGTCGTGGGGATCCAACTGGGACTTGAACAACTGCCACGGTGCCTGGGTGCCGTCACCGACGATCATCAACAACGGTCCCACCATCGTCCAGCCGCCGCCGAAAATCATCATTCCGCCCGGCGGGCCGGGACCGGGCAACCCCGGCAACCCCGGCGGTCCGGGGCCCGGCGGCCCGGGTGGGCCTGGGGGCCCTGGTGGCCCGGGCGGCCCAGGGGACCCCGGCGACCCCGGCGGCGGACACGGCGGTCATGGCGGACACGGCCCCGGAGGGCATGAGCCCGGCGGCCCCGGTGGTCATGGCGGACATGGGCCCGGCGAGCCGGGCGGCCCCGGGCATGAGCCCGGCCAGCCGGGCGGGCCAGGTGAACCGAATGGTCCCGGCGGACCGGGCGGACCGGGTGAGCCAGGTGCACATGAACCCGGCAGCGGACCCGTTGGCGCAGGTCCTGAAGCCGGGCCGGGCACTGGCGGACCTGACGCCAACGGTTCCGGACCGAGCGCACCGGGACCCGACGCGTCCAGCGGACCCGCGGTCGGCGGCGACACCGGCGGCGGCGGTGCTTCGGTCGGCGGCGACACCGGCGGAGCGGACAGCTCGGGCGGGGCTTCCGCGTCCGGCGGTAGCGATTCGTCGAGCTGAATCAGGTCAGCGCTTCGTTACGCCGAGCACCGCGTAGATCTCGTCGCTCATGACGACGCTGCGCGGGTCGGCGTTGGCCTTGGTCGCGTCGAATTGATTCATCACATAGGCGTAGGCGATCCGGTTCTCCAGATCGACGAAACCGAATGAGCCGCCCAGGCCGCCGTGGCCGAAGATCCGCGGATTGGGCCCGTTGACGCAGCGCTGGTTGAGCATGTAACCCAGTCCCCACCCGTGGTCGGCGACGCGCGGGCCGAGGACCAGGTCCGTGTCGAGACCGCCCTGCGGGACCCGGATCAGATCCATCTGCCGGCGGCTCAGCAATTGCTCCTGTGCCAACGCGTTGTAGAAAGTCGCCAGCCCCAGCGCCGACACCTGCCCGTTGGTCCCAGGGAATTCAAGCTCGCGCCACAGCTCGAGATCGTTCGACCCCACTTCGTCATCCGGCGCGAAACCCATCGACACGGCCAGGCCGGCTTTCGGGTGCTCGGCCAGCGAGGTCGGGTAGCCCGGCGCGTGGACGTCGGCCAGTATCTCGCGGATGTGCGGCTTGGCGACCCGGTCGGCGCACCGGTGTTGTTCGGCACGCGGCATGCCGATGTGGATCTCGGCGCCGAGCGGTTCGGCGATCTCGGTGCGCAGGTACTGGCCGACGGTGCCGCCGGTGACGCGACGGAACAGCTCGCCGAGGATGAACCCAAAAGTCGTCATGTGATAGCCCTGCGCGGTGCCCGGCTCCCACCACGGTTCGGCGGCGGCCAGTCGGTCGCACACCAGATCCCAGTCGGTGACCTGTGTCCAGTCCAGGCGCTTGCGCGGGCCAATGACCCCCGAACGGTGGCTCATCACCATCGCGACCGTGATGTCCTTCTTGCCCGCCTGCGCGAACTCGGGCCAGTAGCGGGCCACCGGCGCATCGAGATCGATCTCGCCGCGTTCGACGAGTTGGTGGACGCAGGTGCTCGTCAGGCCCTTGGTGCCGGACAGCACAGTGGAAAGCGTGTCCACCTGCCACGGCCTGGTGCCCTCGGCATCGGCCGTTCCGGCCCACAGGTTGACCACCAGATCGCCGTCGACCCACGCGGCGACCGCTGCGCCAACTTCTTTGCCCTGCAAGAAGTTCCGCGCGAATGCCTGGCGTACTCCGTCGAAGCGCGTCGCGCATGAGCCGTGGATGTCGACATCGGCAGTGGCACCTGGATGCTGAATCGGTCAGCCTCCTCAGCTTGCCGGGTCGCCCACGTCGGCGACTGGGCCAACGCAGACGCGTTGAGCGTCCTCAGCCTAGTCCGCCACGGTTTCTGGCGCCCGTATCGAGCGGGCGACGGGAATCGAACCCGCGTAGCTAGTTTGGAAGACTAGGGCTCTACCATTGAGCTACGCCCGCGTGTTTCAGTCGAGCGCGACTGTACGTCGCGGCAGACATCCTATCCAAATGATGCCGTCCCGTGACCCAGCCGTGAGGCCGCTACGGGGCCGACGGGCCTGGGCCGTAGTATTTCGAGGTCACCGCGGGGTGTAGCGCAGCTTGGTAGCGCATCCGCTTTGGGAGCGGAAGGCCGCAGGTTCAAATCCTGTCACCCCGACTGGCATGTCCCACCCATCAAGGCTTGAGTAGTACAGACCGTCAGCACAACCGAGGAGTACACGCGTGAAGAGCACCGTCGAGCAGCTGAGCCCCACCCGGGTTCGCATCAACGTGGAGGTGCCTTTCAAGGAGTTGAAGCCGGACTTCGACCGGGCCTACAAGGAATTGGCGAAGCAGATACGGCTGCCCGGTTTCCGGCCGGGCAAGGCGCCGGCCAAGCTGCTGGAGGCGCGCGTCGGCCGGGAGGCGATGCTCGACCAGGTCGTCAACGAGGCGTTGCCGAGCCGCTACGGCCAGGCCGTCACCGAGTCCGACGTCAAGCCGCTCGGCCAGCCCGAGATCGAGGTCACCAAGAAGGAGTACGGCGAGGATCTGGAGTTCACCGCCGAGGTCGACGTGCGACCGCAGTTCACGCTGCCCGACCTGAGTGCGCTGAAGATCACCGTCGACCCGATCGCTGTCGACGACGAGGAAGTGGACGCCGAACTGGAGTCGCTGCGCGCCCGGTTCGGCACGTTGACCGGCGTCGAGCGGCCGGCCGCGTCCGGCGACTTCGTCTCGATCGACCTGTCGGCCACCATCGACGGCGAAGACGTTCCCGAGGCGGCGACCAAGGGTCTGTCGCACGAGGTCGGCTCCGGTCGGCTCATCGAGGGTCTGGACGACGCGATCGTCGGTCTGACCGCCGGCGAGTCGAAGGTGTTCACCACCGAACTGGCCGCCGGCCCGCACGCCGGCCAGGAGGCCGAAGTCACCGTCACCGTCAACTCGGTCAAAGAACGTGAGCTGCCCGAGCCCGACGACGAATTCGCGCAACTGGCAAGCGAATTCGACACCATCGGCGAGTTGCGTGAGAACTTGGCCGATCAGGTTCGACGGACCAAGCGAGTGCAGCAGGCCGAGCAGATCCGTACCAACGCGTTGGAGGCCTTGATCGAGCAGGTCGACATGCCGCTGCCGGAATCGATCGTGCAAGCCCAGGTGGACAGCACGCTGCACAACGCGCTGCACGGGCTCGACCACGACGAAGCGAAGCTGGCCGAGGCACTCGAGAAGCAGGGCACGACACGCGAGAAGTTCGACGCCGACGCGCGCTCGGAGGCCGAGAAGGCGATCAAGACCCAGCTGCTGCTGGATGCGTTGGGCGACGACCTGGAAATCCAGGTGAGCCAGGAAGACCTCACCGAACGTCTGGTGGTGACCTCGCGGCAGTACGGCATCGAGCCGCAGCAACTGCTCGGATATCTGCAGCAGAACAACCAGTTGCCGGCGATGTTCGCCGATGTCCGCCGCGGGCTGACAATTGCCGCGGCGGTCGACGCGGCCACGGTGACCGACACCGACGGAACCGTCGTCGACACCACCGAGTTCTTCGGCCCGCGTGGCAAGCAAGGCGAGACCGAGGACGCTGACGAGCCGGCCGCCGAAGCCGCCTCGTCCGAGGAGCCGTCGGGCGACACGAAGTGACGCTGAGAGCGAACGCGGGAGTTTCGGGGAGTGCGTGACGGCCCCCGTTGGTTAGTGTCGGTTATTACGGAACTCGAGAAAGCAGGTAACCCACTGTGAGCCGTGGGACTGAAATGCGCGCAAGCGCGCAGGGTCTGAACCTTGTCGACTCGGTGTATGAGCGCTTGCTCTCCGAGCGCATCATTTTCCTGGGGTCGCAGGTCGACGACGACATCGCCAACCGGTTGTGCGCGCAGATCTTGCTGCTCGCGGCCGAAGACGCCACCAAAGACATCGCGCTGTACATCAACTCGCCGGGCGGCTCGATCAGTGCCGGCATGGCGATCTACGACACGATGGTGCTGGCGCCGTGCGACATCGCCACCTACGGGATGGGGATGGCCGCGTCGATGGGCCAGTTCCTGTTGGCCGCCGGCACCAAAGGTAAGCGTTACGCGTTGCCGCATTGCCGCGTCCTGATGCACCAGCCGCTCGGTGGAGTGACCGGAAGCGCCGCCGACATCGCCATCCAGGCCGAGCAGTTCGCCGTCATCAAGCAAGAGATGTTCCGGCTCAACGCCGAATTCACCGGTCAGCCGATCGAGCGGATCGTGGCGGATTCCGACCGCGACCGCTGGTTCACCGCACCCGAAGCCCTGGAATACGGCTTCGTCGACCACATCATCACCCGCGCCGAGACCAACGGAGTCACCCCGTCATGAACCCCGACATTCAGCCGCAGGCGCGCTACATCCTGCCGTCGTTCGTCGAGCACTCCAGCTGGGGTGTCAAAGAGTCGAACCCGTACAACAAGCTGTTCGAGGAACGCATCATCTTCCTCGGCGTGCAGGTCGACGACGCGTCGGCGAACGACATCATGGCCCAGTTGCTGGTGCTTGAGTCGTTGGACCCCGACCGCGACATCACCATGTACATCAACTCGCCCGGTGGTGGCTTCACCTCGCTGATGGCGATCTACGACACCATGCAATACGTGCGTGCCGACATCCAGACGGTGTGTCTGGGCCAGGCCGCCTCGGCCGCGGCGGTGCTGCTGGCCGCCGGAACACCGGGCAAGCGGATGGCGCTGCCCAATGCGCGGATTTTGATCCACCAGCCGTCGCTGTCCGGCGTCATCCAGGGGCAGTTCTCCGACCTGGAGATCCAGGCCGCCGAGATCGAGCGGATGCGCACACTGATGGAGACCACGCTGGCCCACCACACCGGCAGGGATGCCGCGACGGTTCGCAAGGACACTGACCGGGACAAGATCCTGACCGCCGCAGAGGCGAAGGACTACGGGATCATCGACACCGTGCTGGAGTACCGGAAACTCTCCGCGTCGAACGCGTAAGCGGCTAGGTCAGCGCGGCCGCCAACTGGGCGATGTCGGCTGGCCGGACCCGGCAGCACCCGCCGACCACCCGCGCACCCGCTGAGACCCACTGCGCCGCCAACTGTTGCGAAAAGCTCGCTGGGCCAACCCATGCGCGTCGTGCGGGGTCCCAGCGCTCGCCGCTGTTGGGGTAGACGATCACCGGCTTGCCGGTGGCCGACGCCGGTCCGATCGCAGGCAAGACGTCGGCCGGTGCGCAGCAATTGACCCCCACCGCAACGATTTCCGGCACACCGTCGGCCACGGCGTACGCGTCGGCCAGCGGTTGGCCGGCGCGGGTGCATGCGCCGTCGACGGTGTAGCTGAGCCACGCGGGCACACCGAGCGATCGCACGAGGTTCATCAGCGCCTGCGCTTCGTCGACGTCGGGAATGGTCTCGCACGCCAGCACGTCGGCGCCGGCGTCGGCCAGCACCTCGAGGCGAGGCCGGTGCCAGGCCTCCAGCTGCGCGACGCTGAGCCCGTAACGCCCGCGGTACTCCGACCCGTCGGCCAGTGCGGCGCCGTACGGACCCACCGACGCCGCGATCCACCCACGGCCCGCCTGTGCTCGCGCGTCGGCGGCCAGCTCGACGCTGCGGCGCAGCAAACCGGCTGTCTCGGTGCGACCGATCCCGCGGGCGGCGAAGGCGTCGAAGGACGCCTGATAGCTGGCTGTGGTCGCGATCGCCGCCCCGGCGCGAAAGAACGCCGCGTGCACCGCGGTGATCTCCTGCGGCGCGTCGAGCAGCAGCCGCGCCGACCACAGCGCATCGGACAGATCGTGGCCGCGCGCCTCGAGTTCCGTCGCCACACCGCCATCAGCGATCAACACGGTATCCTCGGGCACTACGAAATCCACAGGCTTCAATGTAGGACCGTCGGACACGCCTGCCTCTCAGTCACATAACGTGCGCGACACGCCAGAGACACAGTGGCGCGTACAGGTGACCATGGGGACGCCTGAGGCGATATGTTCAGGCGCACAACACGAATATCACCGACGCGATTCGCCTCTATCGGTCGCATCGCCTTATGGCAAGCGGGTAGCGTCGGTAAATACACGCGACTTAGCACGATCCAACGGTGAACAGGAAGTAGGCCCCCAGCACCATGGCGCGCATCGGAGACGGCGGCGACCTGCTGAAGTGCTCGTTCTGCGGAAAGAGTCAAAAGCAGGTCAAGAAGCTCATCGCGGGGCCAGGCGTTTACATCTGCGATGAATGCATTGATCTGTGCAACGAGATCATCGAAGAGGAACTCGCCGACGCCGACGATGTGAAACTGGACGAGCTGCCCAAGCCCGCCGAAATCCGGGAATTCCTGGAGGGCTACGTCATCGGGCAGGACACCGCCAAGCGGACGCTCGCCGTCGCGGTTTACAACCACTACAAGCGAATTCAGGCCGGCGAGAAGGGCCGCGACTCCCGGTCGAGTGAATCGGTCGAGTTGACCAAGTCGAACATCTTGATGCTCGGCCCCACCGGCTGCGGAAAGACCTACCTGGCGCAGACCCTGGCCAAGATGCTCAACGTGCCGTTCGCGATCGCTGATGCCACCGCGCTGACCGAGGCCGGCTACGTCGGCGAGGATGTCGAGAACATTCTCCTCAAGCTGATCCAAGCCGCCGACTACGACGTCAAGCGTGCCGAGACGGGCATCATCTACATCGACGAGGTCGACAAGATCGCCCGCAAGAGCGAGAACCCGTCCATCACCCGCGACGTGTCGGGGGAGGGCGTGCAGCAGGCGCTGCTGAAGATCCTGGAAGGCACTCAGGCATCGGTGCCGCCGCAGGGTGGTCGCAAGCACCCGCACCAGGAGTTCATCCAGATCGACACGACCAATGTGTTGTTCATCGTGGCGGGCGCCTTCGCCGGCCTGGAGAAGATCGTCTCCGACCGGGTCGGCAAGCGCGGCCTGGGCTTCGGTGCCGAGGTCCGTTCCAAGGCCGAGATCGACACGGCCGACCACTTCGCCGACGTCATGCCGGAAGACTTGATCAAATACGGGCTGATCCCCGAATTCATCGGCCGGTTGCCGGTCGTTGCCTCGGTGACGAACCTGGACATGGAGTCGCTGGTAAAGATCCTTTCCGAACCGAAGAATGCGCTGGTCAAGCAGTACACCCGGCTGTTCGAGATGGACAACGTCGAGCTCGAGTTCAGCCAGGATGCGCTGGAAGCCATCGCCGACCAGGCGATCCACCGGGGCACCGGAGCTCGCGGCCTGCGCGCGATCATGGAAGAAGTCCTGCTGCCGGTGATGTACGACATCCCCAGCCGCGACGACGTCGCCAAGGTCGTGGTGACCAAGGAGACGGTCGAGGACAATGTGTTGCCGACGATCGTGCCCCGCAAGCCGTCGCGCGCCGAGCGCCGCGACAAGAGCGCTTAACGCCTGTCGGGTCGGCGCTCCCGCCCGGTAGCTGATCGTTGAGTTCCACCGCCGGCCGGATCTCTCGCGCGCTGGATTCGCTGAACTTTTTTCTGGCCGACGTGCGTGACGGTCTCGGCCCCTACCTGTCGGTCTATCTCCTGCTGACGCATCACTGGGATCAGGCCTCGATCGGGTTCGTGATGGGCATCGGCGGTATCGCCGCGATCGTCGCGCAAACACCGGTCGGCGCGATGGTGGACCGGACCTCAGCTAAGCGAGCGCTGATCGTCGCCGGGGCGATCACGGTCACGGTCGGCACGCTGGCCATGCCGCTGTTTCCGCACTTTCTCGCGATCTCACTCCTGCAGGTGCTGACCGGTACCGCCGCGTCGGTCTTCGCGCCGGCACTGGCCGCGATCACGCTGGGCGTTGTCGGCAGCCGAGCTTTCTCCCGGCGGATCGGGCGCAACGAGTCCTTCAACCACGCGGGCAACGCGACCGCCGGCGCGATCACGGGCGGGTTGGCGTACTGGTTCGGCCCGGCGGTGGTGTTCTGGGTGCTGGCCGCGATGGCGGCGCTGAGCGTGGTGGCGGCGTTGCGGATCCCCGGTGACGCGATCGACCACGACGTGGCCCGCGGAATGGACCACAAGCCCGGCGAGGCTCACCCGCCGCCGTCCGGGTTCGCGGTGTTGTTGCACGACCGCAGATTGCTGATCTTCGCTGCGGCGATGACCGCCTTCCATCTCGCCAACGCGGCGATGCTTCCGCTGGTCGGGCAGGTCCTGGCGCTGCAGAACAAAGACGTCGGCACCGCATTGATGGCGTCGTGCATCGTCGCCGCGCAAATCGTGATGGTGCCGATGGCCTACGTGGCCGGAGCGAAGGCCGACCGCTGGGGCCGCAAGCCGATCTTCCTCGTCGCCTTCGCCTTCCTCACGGTTCGCGGCTTCCTCTACACGTTGTCCGATGTCCCGTACTGGCTCGTCGGCGTCCAGGTTCTCGACGGCGTCGGCGCCGGCATCTTCGGCGCACTGTTCCCGCTCGTCGTCCAAGACCTGACGCACGGCACCGGGCGCTTCAATGTCAGCCTCGGAGCTCTCACCGCGATGTGGGGCGTCGGCGCGGCCCTGTCGAACATCATCGCCGGCGCAATTGTGGTGGCCGCCGGCTACGACACGGCCTTCATGTCGCTTGGCGTGATCGCCGCGATCGGCTTGGCGCTGTACTGGGTCGCGATGCCGGAAACCGGCCCGAAATCAGCTACCCCGGCCCTCCCCCGAACGGGGGAGACGGACCGCTAGCAAATGTTACCCACGCGTAGCTTTCGATTCTTAGAGTTCATCGCCACCGAAAGTGACGAACGCCACACTTCGAGTTCGTACCGGTCAATGTCGTGTGTCTGACCTCGCGCTTTGGTTGGGTCGCGGTAGCGTGGTGACGTGCACCTGCGTCATTCCTTCTTTAAGAGAAGTGCAATAATCGGTACTGCCAGTGACATAAAAACCGACCGAGGGTGCACTCGGGGCGAGACGTACCGGTATCGACCACATGCCCGTGCGGTGAACAGCGACGGAAGGCGGCGACGTGGGTCCGAGTGAAAACGGAGCCAGGTCAGAATCTGATTCAGATTCGCATCGAACCGGTTCGGCATTGCCCGAACGGGAAAAGCTGGAGAAAGTCGTCATCCGTTTCGCCGGTGACTCCGGCGACGGTATGCAGCTCACCGGTGACCGATTCACTTCTGAGGCAGCGCTTTTCGGTAACGACCTGGCCACCCAGCCGAGCTATCCCGCGGAGATCCGTGCGCCGCAGGGCACGTTGCCCGGTGTCTCGTCGTTCCAGATTCAAATCGCCGACTACGACATCCTCACCGCCGGTGACCGCCCCGACGTGCTGGTGGCGATGAACCCGGCGGCGCTGAAAGCCAATCTCATGGACCTGCCGATCGGCGGGCTGGTAATCGCCAACTCCGACGAGTTCACCAAACGCAACCTGGCCAAGGTCGGCTACGAGGCCAACCCGCTGGAATCCGGGGAGCTGTCGGACTACAAGGTCGAAGCGGTCGCGATGACGACGCTGACGCTCGGCGCGGTCGAGGCCATCGGCGCGTCGAAGAAGGACGGTCAGCGCGCCAAGAACATGTTCGCCCTGGGCCTGCTCTCGTGGATGTACGGCCGGCCGATCGAAACCAGCGAGCGGTTCATCCGGGAGAAGTTCGGCCGCAAGCCGGACGTCGCCGAGGCGAATGTGTTGGCGCTCAAGGCCGGATGGAACTACGGCGAGACCACCGAAGCCTTCGCAACTACCTACGAGATCGCACCGGCGCAACTGCCCGCGGGCGAATACCGGCAGATCTCCGGCAACACCGCGCTGTCCTACGGCCTCGTCGCCGCCGGCCAATTGGCCGATCTTCAGCTCGTGTTGGGCAGTTACCCGATCACGCCGGCGTCGGACATCTTGCATGAGCTGTCCAAGCACAAGAACTTCAATGTGCTGACGTTCCAGGCCGAGGACGAAATCGGCGGTATCTGTGCCGCATTGGGCGCGTCCTACGGTGGAGCGCTCGGCGTGACCAGCACATCAGGACCCGGCCTGTCGCTGAAGTCCGAGACGCTCGGCCTCGCGGTGATGACCGAGCTTCCGTTGATCGTCATCGACGTGCAGCGGGGTGGGCCGTCGACCGGTCTGCCGACCAAGACCGAACAGGCCGACCTACTGCAGGCGCTCTACGGGCGCAACGGCGAGTCGCCGGTGGCCGTGATCGCACCGCGATCGCCGTCGGACTGCTTCGACGTTGCACTGGAAGCGGTGCGTATCGCGGTGTCGTACCACACCCCGGTGATCGTGCTGTCCGACGGCGCGATCGCCAACGGCTCGGAGCCGTGGCGGATTCCGAATGTCGATGAGCTGCAACCCATTCAGCACACCTTCGCCAGCCCTGACGAGCCCTTCCAGCCCTATGCTCGCGATCCGGAGACGCTGGCTCGGTTGTTCGCCGTTCCCGGCACTCCCGGTCTCGAACACCGCATCGGCGGGCTGGAATCCGCGAACGGCACCGGCGACATCTCCTACGACCCGGCCAACCACGACCTCATGGTGCGGTTGCGGCAAGCCAAGATCGACGGGATCTCGGTTCCCGACATCGAAGTCGACGACCCGACCGGCGATGCCGAGCTGCTGCTGATCGGCTGGGGCAGTTCGTACGGCCCGATCGGCGAAGCCTGCCGGCGGGCACGGCGCAACGACATCAAGGTCGCCCACGCGCATCTGCGTCACCTGCGGCCGTTCCCGCCGAACCTGGGTGAGGTGCTGCGAAGTTACCCGCAGGTGGTGTGCCCGGAAATGAACCTCGGCCAGTTGGCGCTGTTGCTGCGCGGCAAGTATCTGGTCGACGTGCAATCGGTCACCAAGGTGCAGGGTGTTGCCTTCCTGGCCGACGAGGTGGGCCGCCTCATCCGCGCCGCGCTGGGCGGGACGCTGGCTGAAATCGAGCAGGACAAGACGATGGTCGCGAGATTGGCGGCGGCCACAGTGGGAGCGGGAGCGTAATGACTGACCTGATTGGCGCGGACTTGGGTCTGAGCGACGTGCTGTCCAAGCACAGCCGTGTGCCCACCACCGACACGCCGCAGAAGGCCAAGGACTTCACCACCGACCAAGAAGTCCGCTGGTGCCCCGGGTGCGGCGACTACGTCATCCTCAATACGATGCGAAACTTCTTGCCGGAGTTGGGCTTGCGTCGTGAGAACATCGTGTTCGTCAGCGGCATCGGCTGCTCGAGCCGGTTCCCGTACTACCTGGAGACCTACGGCCTGCACTCGATCCACGGTCGGGCGCCTGCGATCGCGACTGGTCTGGCGCTGGCACGAGAGGACCTGTCGGTATGGGTGGTCACCGGTGACGGGGACGCGTTGTCGATCGGCGGTAACCACCTCATCCACGCGTTGCGCCGCAACATCAACCTGACCATCCTGCTGTTCAACAACCGGATCTACGGCCTGACAAAGGGTCAGTACTCGCCGACGTCCGAGGTCGGCAAGGTGACCAAGTCGACGCCGATGGGCTCGCTGGATCAGCCGTTCAACCCGGTGTCGCTGGCGCTCGGGGCCGAGGCGAGCTTTGTCGGCCGCGCGCTGGACTCCGACCGCAAAGGCCTGTCCGAGGTGCTGCGTGCCGCTGCCGAGCACCGCGGCTCCGCGCTGGTCGAGATCCTGCAAGACTGCCCGATCTTCAACGACGGCTCGTTCGACGCGCTGCGCAAAGAGGGCGCCGAGGAGCGGGTCATCAACGTCCACCACGGCGAGCCGATCGTCTTCGGCGCCAACGACGACTACTGCGTCGTCCGCTCCGGCTTCGGGCTCGAAGTCGCCAAGACCGCCGACGTCAGCGTCGACGAGATCGTGGTGCACGACGCGCACGCCAATGATTCCGCCTACGCCTACGCACTGTCGCGGCTCTCCCAGCAAAATCTGGAGCACACCGTGATGGGCATCTTCCGTCAGGTCAATCGGCCCACTTACGACGATGCCGCGCGGTCGCAGATCCGCGCCGCACGCGAGTCGAAACCGTCTGACCGCGGCGCCCTGCAGTCCCTGTTGCACGGCCGCGACACCTGGACAGTGAACTGAGGTGGCTGCGGCAACTGGGCCGGCCTCGTTAGCCGGTGTGGTGTTGGCTGGGGGCGCCTCGCTCCGGGCTGGGCGTGACAAGGCTGTCAAGCCGATTGCGGGGTCTGGAACGCAGGTCGAGAACGTTGTCAGCGTCATCGGTCAGCGGTGTCAGCCGGTGTTCGTGGTCGCCGCGCCGGGACAGGCGCTGCCGAA
This sequence comes from Mycobacterium cookii, assembly GCF_010727945.1. Lineage (NCBI taxonomy): Bacteria > Bacillati > Actinomycetota > Actinomycetes > Mycobacteriales > Mycobacteriaceae > Mycobacterium > Mycobacterium cookii. Next base: position 1,612,656 of record NZ_AP022569.1, on the reverse strand, counting down.
GCTGTCGGCCGAGGTGGTCCGCGACGACGTTCGGGGCCTGGGTCCACTGCTGGCGACCGCACGCGGATTGCACGCCGCAGCGACCGCCGGTGCCGAGCGGGCATTCCTGAGCGTCGTCGACGTACCGTTCCTCACCCCCGACTTGATCGACGTGCTATTGGCTCGAGCCATCGAAGTCGACGCCGACGTAGTGCTGCCGTGGGATGGGACCAATCGCTACCTGGTCGGTGTGTACCGAACGGCGTTGGCCGCCAAGATCGATGAGCTCATCGCCGCCGGCGAGCGGAACATGCCGGCATTGGTCGACCACGTCGACACGCAGCGAGTGGTGATCTCCGAGCCGCACCCGTCGTCCAACGGCAAAGCGCCGACCGGGCTGCGCCGGCTGCTGGCTGCCGGGCGCTGATCCGTTCGGCGTCGTCGCCGGCGATTTATCTAAGCAATTAGCCGCGTCGAATATCTCCGCGGATTTATTGCGAATTAATTGTTTTGCTGTTAGCTGAATTTGATGGCGATTTGCTCCGAATTCGAGAAATTTGACGGCTGTTTCTTGCCGATCACGAACGTATCTCGTTGCGACAGCAGATGTTTCGGCTCCGCCTTCCGCCGCGTGGACGGGTGAAGCACGCCGGAGGCCCCCACTGTGCTGCCGCGATCGGGAGCTCACTCCGGCCGGCGAAGGTCGCTCGTAGGGCCACGAAAACAATTGTGAGACAGCGGTCTTGGTGTGGCAGAACATCGTGCCGGCGACCGACGGGACAGTCGATGACCGTCGACAGAGGCGCGGTCGAATATGCTTCTACGGCAATATATCTCGGTGATCGGAAGGATCGTTTCGGCGACATAACCGCAACCGCCTCAGTGAAATGCTTTGCGTCACGCCAAGCTTGAGTGTGATCTTGATTACGTCGAGCATCGGATGCGGCTCGCGCATGCAACCGCCCTAGGGTCGCGTTACACCGCTCCGAGAGGGTGTCACGGCTCACAAAATATGCGTGATTTGGCTCACCTCCGCTGGTCCGTACCAAAGAACTGACGCCGACGGAAAAGGCGCACTTGACCTGCAAGGTCAATTAGCTGAGAGGCCGTGATCGAGGCTTTACGGCAGCGAAACAGCGGCGTGTCGCGACATGACGAATGCGACGCGTTCTCGTACCGTCCGATTCGGCCCGAAAAGCCGCAAAAGAATCGAATCCACGGACCCGCGTGTGAGCGGGGGCTACGGAGGGCGATGACGCCCCCGTGCGGCCGCCGGGCTCAAGCCCGGATCGTCGGCCCACGCCCCGGCTGTCGTGCCTGAACGAGACGGCACGACTCGAAGTATCAACCCGCCGGAAAACCGGCACCAGCTCAGCTCGCTGGGCTTGCTTCGGCGCGCGCACCCGCGAAAGGAACGATGTTGAAGAACGTCCGCCAGACGCTTCGCATGGCCGCGATCACCGGTGTGCTTGCCACGACTCCGCTGACGTTGTCGAACGCGATCGCCTCAGCCGATTACGAGCGGGTCACCTCGCCGAACCCGATCGAGCTGGCCGGGTTTGTGCCCGCGCCGCCCGCTCCGGACGCCGCGCCCGCTCCGGACGCGCCGGATGCGCCGCCCGCCCCGGCGCCGGACGCTCCGCCCGCTCCGCCGGCCCCGGCCGACCTTCCGCCGGCCCCGGATGCGCCCCCGGCGCCCGCTCCGGACGCACCGCCGCCGGCACCCGAGGCCCCGCCCGCTCCGGAGGCTGCCGCGCCGCCGGCCCCGCCCGCCGACGATGCACCGGCGCCGGAGCCCAAGCACAAGGCGTACAGCGTCAACTGGGACGCGATCGCCTCGTGCGAGTCGGGTGGCAACTGGGGCATCAGCACCGGCAATGGCTACTCCGGTGGTCTGCAGTTCACCCCGAGCACCTGGCGTGCCAACGGTGGCTCGGGCTCTCCGAGCGGCGCGAGCCGCGAGGAGCAGATCCGGGTGGCCGAGAACGTGCTGCACTCGCAGGGCATCGGCGCGTGGCCGGTCTGCGGCCGTCGCGGCTGATAACGAATCGCCAACTCACGGCGGTGGTCGGGCTTCGGCCCACCACCGCCGTGCGGCGTCTCCGGGCCGGTCAGGTCAGCTGAAGCGGACGTTCAGCGTCGCCAGGCCGAAGATCTTCTTGCCGTCGGACTTCGCCCCGACGATGACGACACCGGTGCGGGTGTCCGGGTCCAGCGACTTGATCCGGCCACTGAACTCGATGTCGGCGCCGTCGGCGGCCGACACGATCGCCGGCGAGGACAGCCGCACCGCGTAGCGGGTCACCGCGCCGGGATCACCCGACCACGCGGAGGCGAACGCGGCGCCCAAACCCATGGTCAGCATGCCGTGGGCGATCACATCGGGCAGGCCGGCCAGTTTGGCGATGCCCTCGTCCCAGTGAATCGGGTTGGCGTCGCCGGCCACGCCGGCGTAGTTGACCAGATCGCCGCGGGACAGCCGGGTCTGGTGCACAGCCAGCTCGTCGCCGACCTTCACGTCGTCGAAGGACGGCGTGCCCGGCCTCCGGGCTGAGTCCTCGGCGATCCGGACCTCACCTTCGGGGCGCACCGTCTTGTGGTAATCGGATTCGCCGATGCCGAAGAGGTCCACGTCGTGCATCATCATCGTCTGCACTGCCGTCTTGATCCCCGGATCGACGTCCTCGGCGGTGAGACCGACGACGGTGGTGTGCAGCGTGTGCACCCGCTCGCCGGCGGTGTCGGTAAAGGTATTGGTCACGGTGATCAGGTCGCGGCCGGCGATTCGGCGCACCGACGTCAGTTCGACATCGACGTGTAGTTCGTCGCCGGCCACGATCGGGCGGTGCTGCTCGAAGACCTCTTCGGTCTGCATGTAGGTGTCATAGCCGACCACCACCTGCTCGAACATCAGGCGGTTGCAGGTCATGCCCGGGGTCGAGGTGAAAGTCAGCGGCGCGACCAGGTCCGAATAACCGAGCTTCTGGGCGGCGGCGACGTCCCAGTGTGCGGGGTGGTAGTCCTGCACCGCGCGGGCGTACTCGCGTAGCTTTTCGCGGCCGACAACGTAGGTGCCGTCCATCTGATAGTGATGGCCGACCCGCGATTCCAGCGCCGACGTTTCTGCAGCGGTCATCACATTCGCTCAACTTTCCGATCGGCCTGTTCGCGGAAGCCGACACAGCACACTAACGCGACGGTTCGAGCGCTGTGCCTGCGGCGTGGGCGACAACGGCGGATCTCGACAAAGTTGCCGCGCCGAAATCTATGCTGCCCGCGTGACCGAGTTCCGCGCGTCGTCGCCACCGGATCTTCCCGGTATCCCCTCGGCGGAAGGACCGTTGCCCGGCGCGGCCCAGCTTGCCGGCCGCCCCCGCGCTTTGGCGGCAGACGTATTCGGCGAACTGCACGGTCCGCTGTTCTATGCGGACTTCAACGGCGGCTTCCGGAAGCTGTACGCGTGCTCGCTGGAACTCGTTACCGAGCTGTGCGACGAGAGCCGGTTCGCCAAGAACCTCACCGCAACCCTTGCCAGGGTCAGACCGTTGGCGGGCGACGGCCTGTTCACTGCCTACCACGGCGAACCGAACTGGCAGCGGGCCCACGATGTCCTGTTGCCGGGCTTCAGTTACGCGGGTCTGCGCGCTTATCACGAGGCGATGCTGAACATCAACGCCCAGCTGATCGACCGGTGGGACCTCAGCGCCGGAGTCGGGCCGGTGGATGTGTCGACCGACCTCCAGAAGCTGGCCATGGATACCGTCGCGCTCGCCGGATTCGGTTCGCGCTTCGACTCTTTCAACTGCCCGGGCCTGGCCCCGATCCCGCAGAGCTTCACAACGGCGCTGGGGGAGTTGGGCTCGGGCACGGTAACGCCGGCGTTCAACGACGAACTGAAAACCTTGCACGCGTTCATCGACGGCCTCATCGCCGAGCACCGATCCGGTGACCGCGAGTTCGACGACCTGTTGGCGCTGATGCTGCAACAGGATTCCGACGGCAACCCCGTGCTGGAGACCGAGAACATTCGCAACCAGATCATGACTTTCCTGATCGCCGGCCAGCTCACCACATCGGAGCTGATGCCCAACGCCCTGTACAACATGGTCAGCGATCCGACGGTGCTGCATCGCGCGCAGGCCGAGGTCGACATCGTTTTCGGAACCGACGACGACTACCTGCCCGGCTACGACGACGTCGGCAAGCTGGCCTATCTGCGACAGGTCATCGAGGAAACGCTGCGGCTGTCACCGCCGGTGCTGAGCTTCGATCGAATGGCCTTGGAAGACACCGTGATAGGTGGCAGATATCCGATCAAACGCGGCGAGGCAGTCACCGTGCTGACCGGCGCATTGCACCGCCAGCCGCAGTGGGGCGACAACGTCGAATTCTTCGACCCCGATCGCTTCGCTCCCGAACGTTCGGCGGCCCGGCCGGCCGCCTTGTTCAAGCCTTTCGGAACCGGTGCGCGCTCGTGCATCGGCAGACAGTTCGCGCTGCATGAGGCGACGATGGCACTGGCGCGGCTCGTTCATCGTTACCGCCTGATCGACGCCTACCACTATGTCCCGCAGTGGGAGAACCCCAACAGCCGCCGCCCGGTCGGATTCCGGCTCGATCTTCTCCGGCGCACTGCGCAGGATCGCCATATCGGCACACCAGTCTCCGAGGCCGTCAACGCGGAAAACGACTGTGCCGCAACGGCGTTGAAAGCCGGCACCAGGTTGGCCATCCTTTACGGTTCGAACCTCGGCACCTGCCGCGGCCTTGCCCGCCAATTCGCTGATGATGCAACGGCTTTGGGTTGCACCGTGACGGTGTCACCCCTTGACGACGCCGTCGGGGGCTTTCCCGACGCCGAGGCCGTCGTGATCATCGCGTCCTCCTACAACGGACAACCGACCGACGATGCCCGCGCCTTCCTCACCTGGCTGCTCGATGCGGACACCGCACTGAACCCGGTACCCAACGTCGCGGTTCTCGGTGTGGGTGACCACAACTGGGCCGACACCTACCAGGTGATCCCTCAGCGAATCGATGAGCGCCTCGGTGAGCTGGAAGCCAACCGACTAGTCCCGCGGGCATCAGCCGATACCTCGGGCGATCTGGTCGGTGTGGTCGAGGAGTTCGCCGGCTCGCTGTGGTCGGCGTTGGCCGAGCGGTACGGCGACCCCAACGCCACGCCGATCAGCGATTCCGACGAACCGCTCTACGAGTTGCGCCGGATCGTCGGCCCGGTGACGGCGGCGATGGACGAACGGTCCTCGGTGATCCCGATGACCATCCTCGAGAACACCGAACTGGTGAGTCCGGACAATGGATTGGGTCACGCCAAACACAACATCCGCGTGCAACTTCCGGATGGTGTCGACTACCAGACAGGTGACCACCTCACGGTGCTCGCCGACAACCCACCCGAGGTCGTCGACGCGGTCTTGACTCAGCTGGACATCGACCCCGAACTGAGGTTGTCGATCAATCCGCGCCGCAGCTCACGGCGGCTGATCGCGTTGGACCGCGAGGTCAGCGCGCGAGAACTGCTCACTCACTTCGTCGAACTTCGAAAACCCGTGACGCCCAGTCAACTACGCCGCCTCGCCGCGGCCAACGATTGTCCTCCGGAGCGCCGGCGGCTCACCGAACTGGCCGAAGACCCGGAGGGTTGCCCGCTCAGCGTGATCGAGTGCCTCGCCGAGTACCCGGCGTGCGTCCTCACCGGCGCTGAACTCCTCGAACTGCTCGACCCGATGGCGCCGAGGCACTATTCGATCGCGTCGTCATCGCTGTTGTCACCGCGGGTGGTAGGGCTGGTCGTCAGCGTGATCGACGCGCCGGCCCGTTCCGGTCATGGCCTGTTCAAAGGTGTCGCGTCCAATTTCCTCGCGACCGTTCAACCCGGACGGGTGATCCGGGCGCGGGTGGACCCGGCGCGGCAGGCGTTTCGGGCCGGAGCCGATCCGGCAAAGAACGTGATCCTGGTCAGCGCCGGCACCGGAGTCGCGCCGTTCCTCGGCTTCCTCGGTGATCGACTCGCCTCGCAACGCGCCGCAGCGCCGGTGCAGCCTGCGCTGTGTTTCTTCGGGGTGCGTGACCCGCAGGTCGATTACATCTTCCGAGACCGGTTCGAGCTGGCCGAAGCCCTCGGGATTGTGCAGATGCGCCCGGCCTTTTCCCGTGCGCCGCAGGACGGCGTCCGCTACGTGCAGGACCGGATCGCCGCGGACGCAGACGAGGTGTGGGATCTACTGGGCGACCCGGCCAAGGACACTCACGTCTATGTGTGCGGGGACGGCGCGCAGATGGCGCCTGCCGTTCGCGGGTCCTTTCTCGAGATTTATCGGGCACGGACGGGTGCTGACGACGGACAGGCCCGCGACTGGCTGAACGGTCTCGTCGAATCCGACCACTACGTCGAGGACGTGTGGGCCAGCTGACCCCCGTCATGCCGAGTTGTGTTACCAACGACGCATGACGGCAACGGCATTCGACAACCTCGACGACTACCTGGCGCTGCCGCGGGTATCGGGCCTCGCGGTGTCGGCGGACGGGTCGCGGGTGGTGACCACCGTGGCCGAACTCAACGACAAACGCGCCGAGTACGTCACCGCCGTCTGGGAACTCGACCCGGCCGGCCGACAGCCCGCTCGGCGGCTGACCCGTGGCGCCACCGGTGACTCGTCGCCGGTGTTCACCGCCGACGGCGACCTGCTGTTCATCTCGTCGAGGCCGCAACCGCACAACACCGCCGGCACGAAGCCCCCTGCTGCGCTCTGGCGCCTGCCGTCGGGGGGCGGCGAAGCTGTCGAGGTGGCGAGCCTGCCCGGGGGAGTCAACGCGGTGCGCGCCGCCCGGGCGGCCGACGCGACCGTCATTGCGTCGGCGTTGCTGCCCGCGGCGCGCGACGCCGATGACGATCAGCGGCTGCGCGATCTGCGCAAGGACGGTGCGGTGAGCGCTGTTCTGCACACCGGGTATCCCGTCCGGTTCTGGAATCACGACCTCGGCCCCGACGAACCTCACCTGCTCGACGCGAACGGCCTCCGCGATCTGACGCCGCACCCTGGTGGCGGGCTGCTGACAGCCGGCTTCTTCGGCGACGTCGATTTCGACATCAGCGCCGACGGCAGCTTTCTCGTCACGACGTGGCAACTCACCGGGCCCGGGCCCGTCCAACGGTCGGTGCTGATGCTTATCGACCTGGCGTCCGGGGAGCGCCGCGTGATCGCCGACGATCCCGACGCCAATCTCGGCCAACCCGCAATCTCACCCGACGGGTCGGCGGTGGCGTATACCCGCGACACCCTCACCGCCCCGGACCTCGCCCCGCGAATGACATTGCAATACCTACGGTTCGGCGAACGGCCGCGATCGATCGCCGAAAACTGGGATCGCCGGCCGGCCTCGCTGACCTGGTCCAGCGACGGCGCATCGCTGGTGGTCACGGCCGACCAGAACGGGCGCGCACCGATATTCGCCGTCGAGGTGTCGACCTCCAGAGTCAGTCAGGTCACCGACGACGACTTCTGCTACACCGATGTCGTCGTCGTCCCGGAGGGCGTGCTGTACGCACTGCGCAGCTCTTACGCCGCGCCGCCACACCCGGTGCGCATCGATCCCGGCGGCGCGGTCACGGTGCTGCCCTGCATCGAGTTGCCCACGCTGCCAGGGACATTGACCGATGTGAGCACGCTGACCGCGGACGGGACGACGGTGCGGTCGTGGTTGGTGCTGCCCGAAGACCAGGCGCCGGCGCCGCTGCTGCTGTGGATTCACGGCGGTCCGCTGGGCAGCTGGAACAGCTGGGCCTGGCGATGGAACCCGTGGCTGATGGCCGCCAAGGGCTACGCGGTGCTGCTACCCGATCCGGCGCTGTCCACCGGTTACGGGCAGGACTTCATCCAGCGCGGCTGGGGTGCGTGGGGTGGATCGCCGTTCGACGACCTGATGGCCGCCACCGATGCGGCGTGCGAGCATCCGCGCATCGACGCGACCCGCACCGCGGCGATGGGCGGCTCGTTCGGCGGATATATGGCCAACTGGATTGCCGGTCACACCAACCGTTTCGCCGCGATCGTGACCCACGCCAGCCTGTGGGCGCTCGACCAGTTCGGCCCGACCACCGACACGGCGTACTACTGGCGCCGCGAGATGACGCCGCAGATGACCGCCGCACACTCACCCCACCACTTCGTCGCCGACATCAGCACCCCGATGCTGGTGATCCACGGCGACAGGGATTACCGCGTGCCGATCGGCGAGGGCCTGCGGCTGTGGTACGAACTGCTCGCCTCGTCAGCGTTGCCGGCCGGCGAGGACGGCAGCAGTCCGCACCGCTTCCTGTACTTCCCGTCCGAAGACCACTGGGTCCTCGCACCGCAGCACGCCAAGATCTGGTACGGGGTGGTGTTCGCGTTCCTGGCTGAGCACGTGCTGGGGGAGAGCGCCGAATTGCCGGAGCTGCTCGGAGTACCGTCGCGCCCGTGACTGCAACACGCGAGTACGACATCGTTCTGTACGGGGCCACCGGCTTCGTGGGCAAGCTCACCGCCCAATATCTGGCCCGGGCCGGCGGCACGGCGCGCATCGCGCTGGCCGGCCGCTCGACCGACCGGCTGAAGGCGATTCGCGACACGCTGGGGGAGTCCGCGCAGTCATGGCCGGTCCTGCAGGCGGACGCCTCCTCGCCGTCGACGCTGAATGCGATGGCCGCACAGACGCAGGTCGTCGTCACCACGGTCGGTCCCTACAGCCGCTACGGCCTGCCGCTGGTCGCTGCCTGCGCGGCGGCGGGGACCGATTACGCCGACCTGACCGGCGAGCCGCCGTTCATCCGCGAGAGCATCGACCTCTACCACAAACAAGCCATCGATACCGGTGCACGCATCGTGCACGCGTGCGGATTCGACTCCATTCCTTCGGATCTCACGGTCTACGCGCTGTATCGCAGGGCGCTCGAAGACGGCGCCGGCGAACTTCTGGGCACCGACTTCGTGGTCCGCTCGTTCGCCGGTGGGTTCTCCGGTGGCACGGTGGCTTCGATGCTGGAGGTGCTCGACTCCACGTCGAAGAACGGCGACGTGCGTCGCCAATTCGCCGACCCCTACACGCTCAGTCCCGACCGCGGCGCCGAACCCGAACTCGGCGCCCAACCCGACCTGCGCCGTCGCCGTGGCGGGCAGATCGCCCCGGAACTCACCGGTCTGTACACGGCCGGGTTCGTCATGGGGCCGTCGAACACGCGAATCGTCCGACGCAGCAACGCATTACAGGACTACGCGTACGGCAGGCGGTTCCAGTACAACGAGCACATGAGCGTGGGGTCCTCCGCGATCGCTCCGGTGGCTTCAGCGGTCGTCAACGGAATCGGCAATGCGGTGTTCACGTTGGGTAGCCGCTACTTCCGGCTGTTGCCGCGCAAGCTGGTCGACCGGGTGATGCCCAAGCCCGGCACCGGCCCCAGCGAAGCCGTTCGCGAGAAAGGCTTCTACAAAGCCGAGACCTACACCACGACGACGTCCGGCGCCCGCTACGTCGCGACCATCGCCCAGAGCGGCGACCCCGGCTACAAAGCCACCGCGGTGCTGTTGGGCGAAAGCGGTCTGGCACTGGCGTTGGACCGCACTGCGCTCTCGGACCTGCACGGCGTACTGACGCCGGCGGCGGCGATGGGCGACGCCCTGTTGGCGCGCTTCCCGGCCGCCGAAGTGTCGCTGGAAACCGCGCGGCTGATGCCGCGATAAGACGCCCGGCGCGCAATTGATCTGCTGTCGAAGAATAGCTGTTCGGACAAGATCAGCTGGGCTAGTGTCAACTCAGAATCACACCATCCCAGCAACGTTAGGTGGACGGGTCCATGTCTGGCCTTGAAGATCTTTTCGCGCAGATTCCCACAACCGACATCGCCAGCAAGATCGGCGTCGACGAAGCCGAAGTCAACAAGGCGGTTCATCTACTGGTGCCGGTCCTCGTGGGTGGCTTGCACGAGAACGCGCAGGACCCCGAGCACGCCAGCAAGATCGAATCCGCCGCCGACAGCCACGCCGGCCTGCTCGACGGCGGCGTGAGCGTCGACCAGGTCGACGAGCAAGAGGGCCAGCAGGCGATCGCGAGGATCTTCGGCGGCAACGACGCCACCCAGGTCGCCAACGCGCTCGCCAGCGGCGGCGGCGGCAACAGCGATCTGCTCAAGCAACTGCTGCCGATCCTGGCGCCGATCGTGCTGGCCTACATCGGAAAGCAGTTGACCGGCAAGAGCGAAGCTCCCGCGACGCAGGCGGCGTCCGGCGGCGCGCTCAACGACGTGCTGGGCAGCATCCTCGGCGGGATGGGCGGCAACAAGTCGCTGGGCACCGTGCTGGGCAACGCGCTGGGCTCCAAGGCCGGCGACATCCTCGGCGGATTGCTGGGCGGCAAGAAGTAAACCCAGCTGTTCGTACCGCTCCGCGGTGGGCGGTGTTCGTAGCGGCCGTCGGCGCTTTCTAGACTTGACGGGTGACCGCCAGCCCAGAACGCACCGCTGACAAGCGGGCTGAAGACCTGCCCAAGGCGTGGGATCCGGGCGCGGCCGAAGGCGCGATCTATCAGCGCTGGCTCGATGCCGGCTATTTCACCGCCGATCCGGCCAGCACCAAGCCCGGGTATTCGGTCGTGCTGCCGCCGCCGAACGTGACCGGCAGCCTGCACATGGGCCACGCGCTGGAGCACACCATGATGGACGCGCTGACCCGTCGCAAGCGCATGCAGGGTTACGAGGTGCTGTGGCAACCCGGCATGGACCACGCGGGTATCGCCACCCAGAGCGTGGTGGAAAAGCAGCTCGCCGTCGACGGCAAGACCAAAGAAGACTTCGGCCGCGAGCTGTTCATCGACAAGGTGTGGGACTGGAAGCGCGAATCGGGCGGCGCGATCGGCGGTCAGATGCGCCGGCTCGGCGACGGCGTCGCCTGGGACCGCGAGCGGTTCACCATGGACGACGGCCTGTCCCGGGCGGTGCGCACCATCTTCAAGCGGCTCTACGACGCGGGTCTGATTTATCAGGCCGAGCGGCTGGTCAACTGGTCACCGGTGCTGGAGACGGCGATCTCGGATCTCGAGGTCCGCTACGAGGACGTCGAGGGTGAGCTCGTCTCGTTCCGGTACGGGTCACTCGACGACTCCGAGCCGCACATCGTGGTGGCCACCACCCGGGTGGAGACGATGCTGGGCGACACCGCGATCGCCGTGCATCCCGACGACCAGCGTTACCGCGCACTGGTCGGCGCCACGCTGCCGCATCCTTTCCTGGACCGCCAGATCACCATCGTCGCCGACGACCACGTCGACCCCGAATTCGGCACCGGCGCAGTCAAAGTCACGCCGGCGCACGACCCGAACGACTTCGAGATCGGGTTGCGCCACCAGTTGGACATGCCGACGATCATGGACACCAAAGGCCGGATCGCCGGCACCGGAACACAATTCGACGGCATGGACCGCTTCGAGGCCCGCGTCGCGGTGCGCGAGGCTCTGGCGGCCGAGGGTCGCGTTGTCGCGGAGAAGCGTCCGTATCTGCACAGCGTCGGGCACTCCGAACGCAGCGGCGAGCCGATCGAACCGCGGCTGTCGCTGCAGTGGTGGGTGCGGGTGGAATCGCTGGCGAAGGCGGCCGGCGACGCGGTTCGCAACGGCGACACCGTGATTCACCCGGCCAGCCTGGAGCCGCGCTGGTTCGCCTGGGTCGACGACATGCACGACTGGTGCATTTCCCGCCAGCTGTGGTGGGGTCACCGCATCCCGATCTGGTACGGGCCGGACGGTCAGCAGGTCTGCGTCGGCCCCGACGAGACGCCACCCGAAGGTTGGGAGCAGGATCCCGACGTCCTGGACACCTGGTTCTCCTCGGCGCTGTGGCCGTTCTCCACCCTGGGTTGGCCCGAGACGACGCCGGAGCTGGAAAAGTTCTACCCGACAAGCGTTCTGGTGACCGGCTACGACATCTTGTTCTTCTGGGTGGCCCGGATGATGATGTTCGGGACGTTCGTCGGCGGCGACGACGTCATCACGCTCGGCGGCCGGCGGGGCCCGCAGGTGCCGTTCACCGACGTGTTCCTGCACGGGCTGATTCGCGACGAGTCCGGGCGAAAGATGAGCAAGTCCAAGGGCAACGTCATCGATCCGCTGGACTGGCTGGACCTCTACGGCGCGGATGCGCTGCGGTTCACCCTGGCCCGCGGCTCCAGCCCCGGCAGCGACCTCAGCGTCGGCGAAGATCATGTCCGGGCGTCGCGTAACTTTGTCACGAAGTTGTTCAACGCCACCAGATTTGCGTTGATGAACGGCGCGGCGCTGAGCCCGTTGCCGCCACCCGACGAGCTGACCGACGCCGACCGATGGATTCTGGGCCGGCTGGAAGAGGTTCGCGCCGAAGTTGATTCGGCCTTCGACTCTTACGAGTTCAGCCGCGCGTGTGAAAGTCTCTACCACTTCACCTGGGACGAGTTCTGCGACTGGTACCTCGAACTGGCCAAAGCGCAGGTTGCCGACGGTCTGTCGCATACCACCGCCGTGCTGGCCACCGCGCTGGACACCCTGCTGCGGCTGCTGCACCCGGTGATCCCGTTCGTCAGCGAGGCGCTGTGGCAGGCGTTGACGTCGGGGGAGTCGCTGGTGATCGCCGACTGGCCCGGTCCCTCCGGAGTCGACGTCAATGCGGTTGCCGCACAACGGATCACCGATATGCAGAGGCTGGTGACCGAAATCCGCCGGTTCCGCAGCGACCAGGGGCTGGCCGATCGGCAGAAGGTGCCTGCCCGGCTGTCCGGGCTCGACAGCGCCGACCTGATCACTCAGGTGGGCGCCGTCACCTCACTGGCCTGGTTGACCGAGCCCGGACCGGATTTCGGCGCGTCGGCGTCGCTGGAGGTCGGCCTGAAGGGCGGCATCGTCGTCGTCGAATTGGACACCTCGGGCACCATCGACGTCGCCGCCGAGCGCCGCCGACTGGAGAAGGATCTGGCCGCCGCGCAGAAGGAATTGGCCTCGACCACAGCGAAATTGGGCAACGCGGACTTCATGGCGAAGGCGCCGGAGGCCGTCGTCGACAAGCAGCGAGAGCGGCAGCGGGTCGCGCGCGAGGAAGCCGACCGGATCACGGCCAGGTTGGCCGGGTTGCAGTGACGCTGGACCCGGACGACGACCCGGTCATCGGCGAGGTTCCGACGCCTGACGAGATCGCGGCACTGCTGCAAGTCGAGCATCTGCTCGATCAGCGCTGGCCGGAAACCAAGATCGAGCCGAGCCTCACCCGCATTTCCGCGCTGATGGATCTGCTGGGCTCGCCGCAGCGCAGCTACCCGTCGATCCATATCGCCGGCACCAACGGGAAGACGTCGGTGTCCCGGATGGTCGATGCGCTGCTGACCGCTTTCCATCGGCGCACCGGGCGCACCACCAGTCCGCATTTGCAGTCGGCGGTCGAGCGCATCACGATCGACGGACGACCGATCAGCCCGGCCCGCTACGTCGCGACGTACGCCGAACTCGAGCCGTTCGTGCAGATGGTCGATCAGCAGTCGCAGGAGGCGGGCGGCCCGGCGATGAGCAAGTTCGAGGTGCTGACCGCCATGGCGTTTGCGGCGTTCGCCGACGCGCCGGTCGAGGTGGCGATCGTCGAGGTGGGCCTGGGCGGCCGCTGGGACGCGACCAACGTGATCAACGCACCGGTCGCGGTGATCACCCCGATCAGCGTCGACCATGTCGAATACCTCGGCGAGGACGTCGCCGGCATCGCCGCCGAAAAGGCCGGCATCATCCACAAAGCCGAGGACGGCGCTCCCGACACGGTCGCGGTCATCGGTCGACAGGTGCCCGAGGCGATGGAGGCGGTGCTGGCCCAAGCCGTGCGCGCCGACGCCGCGGTCGCCCGCGAAGACTCCGAATTCGCCGTGCTGGGCCGCCAGATCGCCGTCGGCGGTCAAGTGCTGCAACTGCAGGGCCTGGGCGGGGTGTACTCGGACGTGTTCCTGCCGCTGCACGGCGAGCATCAAGCCCACAACGCGGCCATCGCGCTGGCCGCGGTCGAGGCGTTCTTCGGCGCGGGCAAGGATCGTCAACTCGACATCGACACCGTCCGGGCCGGATTCGCTGCGGTGACCAGCCCCGGGCGCTTGGAGCGGATGCGCAGTGCCCCAACGGTATTCGTCGATGCCGCACACAACCCGGCGGGCGCGGCAGCGCTGGCGCAGTCGCTGACCGAGGAATTCGACTTCCGGTTCCTGGTCGGCGTCGTTGCGGTGCTGGCCGACAAGGACGCCAGCGGCATCCTGGCCTCGCTCGAGCCGGTGTTCGACCAAATCGTGCTCACTCACAACGGATCCCCGCGCGCTTTGGACGTCGAGTCGCTGGCGTTGATCGCGCAGCAGTGGTTCGGGCCCGACCGGGTCTTCACCGCCGAGAACCTGCGGGACGCCATCGACGCTGCGACCGCCCTGGTGGACGATGCCGATGCCGAAGACGACTCGTTCGCCGGGACCGGCATCGTGATCACCGGTTCGGTGGTGACCGCCGGCGCGGCGCGCACGCTGTTCGGTCGTGATCCCGAATGACGCCGCAAGAACCGACGCCCGGGCCGGCGAGGTCCGACCCGTGGAAGAGCTTTCGCGGCGTCACGGCCGGCACGCTGATCTTGGAGGCGATCGTCGTGCTGCTGGCGTTGCCGGTGGTCGGCGCTGTCGGCGGCGGATTGAACGCGGTTGCGCTGGTCTACCTGCTGGGATTGACCGCGATCCTGATCGTGCTCGCCGGCCTGCAGGGCCGGTCGTGGGCCATCTGGGCCGATCTCGCCGTGCAGTTGGTTGCGATCGCCGGCTTCGCGATTTACCCGGGAGTGGGCGTCATCGGCCTGATATTCGCCGGGGTTTGGGCACTGATCGCCTACGTCCGTTCCGAGGTCCTCCGCCGGGAGAGATACGGGCTGCTCCCGGGCCAGGACGGCCCGCCGGACTGATCCGCTGCCGGGAAAGTGGCGAGGTGGTTCTGTACGCTGTGCGCCGTGACGAGCGGTAACGAGTCGGCGACGATGCAGAGCGCAGCGATGAAGAGGAGCGGCTCAAATGACCGAGTCGGCGACGATGCAGAGCGCAGCGATGAAGAGGAGCGGCTCAAATGACCGAGTCGGCGACGATGCAGAGCGCAGCGATGAAGAGGAGCGGCTCAAATGACCGAGTCGGCGACGATGCAGAGCGCAGCGATGAAGAGGAGCGGCTCAAATGACTGAGCGGACCCTGCTGTTGATCAAGCCCGACGGGGTCGAGCGACGCCTGGTGGGCGAGATCATCGGCCGCATCGAGCGCAAAGGCCTGACGGTGTCGGCGCTGGAACTGCGGATCGTGAGTGACGAGCTGGCCCGCCAGCACTACGCCGAACACGACGGGAAGCCGTTCTTCGGCTCCCTGCTGGAGTTCATCACGTCGGGACCCCTGGTCGCAGCCGTGATCGAGGGCCCGCGGGCCGTCACCGCGCTGCGCCAACTCGTTGGCGGGACCGACCCGGTGGAGAAGGCCACGCCGGGCACGATTCGCGGCGATTTCGGCCTGGAAACGCAGTTCAACCTGGTGCACGGCTCTGATTCGACCGAGTCGGCCGAACGCGAAATTGGACTCTGGTTCGGCAAGGCTTAGTAACGGGTCGGTGCACTTGGTCCGACCCGGTACATCGATATGGGATACTGATAATCGGGTGAACGTCGCCGGACCGGGTTAGGAACGTCGACAGGCGCCCGAATGAAGACTTAGACAAGCGCGACCACCGCGACCCGCCAAGGATCACGATGCGGCGCCGACCGTCCAGCCATCATTCAGACCGGCACCAAGTGCGTTCGACTCGAACCGCTCGGGGCAAGACCATCACAAGTCCGGGAGAAAGCGACCCGGGCGCATAGCGAAGCCCTCGCGTGGCCGCGTCAACAGGACGCGCCCGGGGGCTTGAGGAGAATACGTGACAGACGGTGGCTCATTCTCAGAGGTTTCGGAACACTCGTCGCAGCACGAGGAGCTGCCAGAACGGCTCAGGGTCCATTCCCTGGCCCGAGCGCTGGGGACGACGAGCAGGCAGGTGCTCGACGCGCTGACCGAGCTTGACGGTCGAATCCGCAGCGCCCATTCGACTGTGGAGCGCGTGGACGCGGTCCGGGTACGAGACCTGCTGGCCAGCGCGACCGCGGTCGCCACGCCGGTCGGCGCCAGCCAGGCGGACGGCGCCGTCGAGGCGGACGAACCCGAGTCGCGGCTGATGCTGGAAACTCCGGACACCCCAACCGATCGACCCGAGTACATGCCGCTGTTCGTCGCGCCGCAGCCGGTCGCGCGGGTCGAGGTGCCAGACGACACCGCCGACGCCGACGCCGACGACTCCGACGACTCCGACGACGATGACGGCGAGGACTTCGAGGGCGACGACGAGCAGTCCGAACGCCCGGCCAACCGGCGGCGACGCCGCGGGCGGCGAGGGCGGGGCCGCGGCCGCGGCGAGCAGAACGGCGCCGACAAGGGCGAGGCCGGCGACGACGGCACGCAGGACGCCGGGTCGGCGGACAACACCGACGACGACCCCGACGACGACGATGACGCCGACGACTCGGACACCGGCGACGACGAGAACGGCTCGGGGGACGGCACCACCAAGCGGCGCCGTCGCCGCCGGCGCCGCAAGTCTGGGTCGGGCGACGACAACGAGGACAGCCCGTCGCCAGACGACCCCCCGAACACCGTGGTGCACGAGCGGGCACCGCGGGCCAACAAGAAGTCTGACTCCGGCAACTCCGAGATTCAGGGCATCGACGGATCCACGCGCCTGGAAGCCAAACGGCAACGCCGCCGCGACGGTCGCGACGCGGGGCGGCGCCGACCGCCGGTGCTGACCGAGGCCGAGTTCCTGGCCCGCCGCGAAGCCGTCGAGCGGGTGATGGTGGTGCGCGACAAGGTCCGCACCGAGCCGCCGCATCCCGGCAGCCGGTACACCCAGATCGCCGTCCTGGAGGACGGCATCGTGGTTGAGCACTTCGTCACCAGCGCGGCATCGGCCTCGCTGGTCGGCAACATCTACCTGGGCATCGTGCAGAACGTGCTGCCCTCGATGGAGGCCGCGTTCGTCGACATCGGTCGCGGCCGCAACGGCGTGCTGTACGCCGGAGAGGTGAACTGGGAGGCCGCCGGCCTGGGCGGGTCCAACCGCAAGATCGAGCAGGCCCTCAAGCCCGGCGACTACGTCGTGGTGCAGGTCAGCAAGGATCCGGTCGGGCACAAGGGCGCCCGGCTGACCACCCAGGTGTCACTCGCCGGGCGCTACCTGGTGTACGTGCCGGGGGCGTCGTCCACCGGAATCAGCCGCAAACTGCCCGACACCGAACGCCAGCGGCTCAAGGAGATCCTGCGCGAAGTCGTGCCGTCGGACGCCGGCGTGATCATCCGCACCGCGTCGGAAGGCGTCAAGGAAGACGACATCCGCGCCGACGTCAACCGGCTGCAGGAGCGGTGGACGGAGATCGCCGAGCGCGCGCAGGAGACCAAGGAGAAGGCGGCCGGCGCCGCGGTGGCGCTCTACGAAGAGCCCGACGTCCTGGTCAAGGTCATCCGCGACCTGTTCAACGAAGACTTCGGCAAGTTGATCGTCTCCGGCGACGACGCCTGGACCACCATCAACGAGTACGTGAGTTCGGTTGCGCCGGAGCTGGTTTCGAAGCTCAACAAATACGAGCCGCCCGCTGAAGACGGTCCCGACGTGTTCGCGGTGCACCGCATCGACGAGCAGCTGGCCAAGGCGATGGACCGCAAGGTCTGGCTGCCCTCCGGTGGCACCCTGGTGATCGACCGGACCGAGGCGATGACCATCGTCGACGTCAACACCGGCAAGTTCACCGGATCCGGCGGCAACCTCGAGCAGACGGTCACCAAGAACAATCTCGAGGCCGCCGAGGAGACGGTGCGTCAACTGCGGCTGCGCGACATCGGCGGGATGATCGTCATCGACTTCATCGACATGGTCCTGGAGTCCAACCGCGACCTGGTGCTGCGCCGGTTGACCGAGGCGCTGGCCCGCGACCGCACCCGCCACCAGGTGTCCGAGGTGACCTCGCTGGGCTTGGTGCAGTTGACCCGCAAGAAGCTCGGCACCGGACTGGTCGAAGCATTCTCCACGACATGTCCGCACTGCAGCGGTCGCGGCATCATGCTGCATGCCGACCCGGTCGATTCCGCGCCAACCATCGGTCGGAAATCCGAGTCCGGCGGCAGGCGGGGCCGGCGCTCGAAGAAGGGCAAGGCCGAGGAACAGCCGGTCGCCTCGGTGCCGGTCCATACACCCGGCGAGCACCCGATGTTCAAGGCCATGGCCGCGGCCAACGGTCGCCACGAGGACGACGACACCGAGGGCGGCGACGAGTCTGCGCACGCCGAGGACGTCGACGAGACGCTCGTCGGATCGGACGCCGCGGAGGCCGACGCCGAGACCCAGGAGCAGGTCGCCCGAGAGACAGCCGAAGAAGACCTCGACGATGACGACTTCGACGACGAGGACAGCGACGACGAGGACAGCGACGACGAGGACAGCGACGACGAGGACGACGACACCGACGAAGTCGACCTCGACGACGAGGACCTCGACGACGACGATGAGCTGGACGACACCGACGACACCGACGACACCGATGACGACGATGACGACGATGACGACGATGACGACGATGACGACGATGACGACGATGACGACGACGACTCCGATGACGACGATGACGACGATGACGACGACACCGATGACGACGACACCGATGACGACGACCCGGTTTCCGCCGGGCACGAGGTCGCCGCGGTGACGGCGGAGCGACCGCGGCGGCGTCGGGCCGCGGCCAGACCGGCCGGCCCGCCCACTCATTGATGCCGATGGCCCTGCGACAGGCCGGTTTGACCCTGTAGCCGCTGGTCACGTACCCTTGACCAGTTGTCGACAGGCCCGTCCACCGGGCTTTGGCCGACACTCCCACACCAGCCCGCGCACGCTCAGGCTGCGCGGCGCCCGCAAGACCAGCAAGAACCAGCAGAACCAGAAGATGAGGTAGACGAGACCATGGCGACCTACGCAATCGTCAAAACAGGCGGTAAGCAGTACAAAGTCGCCGTCGGGGACATTGTCAAGGTCGAGAAGCTCGACTCCGAGCCGGGCGCGAAGGTGTCGCTGCCGGTCGCACTGGTCGTCGATGGCGCCAAGGTGACCGCCGAGGCCGCCGCGCTGGCCAAGGTCGCCGTCACCGGCGAGGTTCTCGAGCACACCAAGGGCCCCAAGATCCGTATCCACAAGTTCAAGAACAAGACCGGCTACCACAAGCGTCAGGGCCACCGTCAGCAGTTGACGGTCCTGAAGGTCACCGGCATCAAGTAGCGGGAGGCGAACAGAACATGGCACACAAGAAGGGCGCTTCCAGCTCACGTAACGGCCGCGACTCGAACTCCCAGCGACTGGGCGTCAAGCGGTTCGGCGGCCAGGTCGTCAAGGCCGGCGAGATCCTGGTCCGCCAGCGCGGCACGCACTTCCACCCCGGCGTCAACGTGGGTCGAGGTGGCGATGACACGCTGTTCGCCAAGGCGGCCGGCGCCGTCGAGTTCGGCGTCAAGCGCGGACGCAAGACGATCAACATCGTCTCGGCCGCGGCCTCGAACGACTGAGCGTCTCAGGCGTGGTCGCACGCCTGAGGAGTAAGAGGAATTCCGATGCCTCGGTTTGTCGACCGCGTCGTCATCCACACGAGGGCAGGATCCGGCGGTAACGGCTGCGCCTCGGTTCACCGCGAGAAATTCAAGCCGCTCGGCGGTCCCGACGGCGGCAACGGTGGCCGTGGCGGCAGCATCGTGCTGGTCGTCGACCCGCAGGTGCACACCCTGCTCGACTTTCATTTCCGGCCCCATGTCGACGCCCCGTCGGGCAAGCAGGGGATGGGTGGCAACCGCGACGGCGCGGCTGGCACCGATCTGGAAATCAAGGTTCCCGACGGCACCGTCGTGCTCGACGAGGACGGCCGGATGCTCGCCGACCTGGTCGGTATCGGCACCCGATTCGAAGCCGCCGCCGGCGGCCGCGGCGGGCTGGGCAACGCCGCGCTGGCATCGCGCGCCCGCAAGGCGCCCGGGTTCGCGCTGCTCGGCGAGAAGGGTGAGTCCCGCGACCTCACGCTGGAACTCAAGACGGTCGCCGACGTCGGCTTGATCGGATTCCCGTCCGCCGGCAAATCCTCACTGGTGTCCACGATTTCAGCGGCCAAGCCGAAGATCGCCGACTACCCGTTCACCACGCTGGCCCCCAACCTCGGGGTGGTGTCGGCGGGGGAGCGGACATTCACCGTCGCCGACGTGCCGGGTCTGATCCCCGGGGCGTCGCAGGGCCGCGGGCTGGGTCTGGACTTCCTGCGTCACATCGAGCGGTGCGCCGTGCTGGTGCACGTCGTCGACTGCGCGACGCTCGAGCCAGGCCGCGACCCGATTTCCGACATCGACGCACTGGAAGCCGAGCTGGCCGCCTATACGCCGACACTGCAAGGAGATTCGGCGCTGGTGGACCTCGTCGAGCGGCCACGGGCGGTGGTGTTGAACAAGATCGACGTGCCCGAAGCCCGCGAGCTGGCAGAGTTCGTCCACGACGAGATCGCCGAGCGCGGCTGGCCGGTGTTCTTGGTGTCGACGGTTACCCGAGAAGGACTGCAGCCGTTGATCTTCGGGCTCGCCGACATGGTCGCGGCATACCAGGAATCCCAGCCGGTGGTGGTGCCGCGCCGGCCGGTAATCCGCCCGGTGCCCGTCGACGAGTCCGGTTTCACCGTGCAATCCGATGGGCAGGGTGGCTTCGTGGTCCGCGGCCGGCGGCCCGAACGCTGGATCGCCCAGACCGCATTCGACAACGACGAGGCGGTCGGCTATCTCGGTGACCGGTTGGCCCGGCTGGGTGTCGAGGACGAATTGGTGAAGCTCGGCGCGCGGCCCGGGTGCGCGGTCACCATCGGCGACGTCACCTTCGACTGGGAGCCACAGACTCCGTCGGGCATCGACGCCGTGATGACGAGGCGGGGCACCGACCCGCGTCTGGAGAACACCGACCGGGTCGGCGCTGACGAACGTAAAGCGGCCAGGAAGCAACGGCGCGAGAGTGGTAATGAATAGCACTGCACGCGAGGCTGTTTGTACCGCGCGGAGCGTCGTCGTCAAGGTCGGCACCACCGCATTGACCACCCCGACCGGCATGTTCGACGCCAGCCGGCTGGCCGGCCTCGTCGACGCCATCGAGGCGCGGATGAAAGCGGGTTCCGACGTCGTCATCGTGTCCTCCGGCGCCATCGCGGCGGGCATCGAGCCGCTGGGCCTGAACAGGCGTCCCACGGATCTGGCCACCAAGCAGGCGGCGGCCAGCGTCGGGCAGGTCGCGCTGGTCAATGCGTGGAGCACCGCCTTCGCCCGCTACCAGCGCAGCGTCGGCCAGGTGTTGTTGACCGCGCACGACATCTCGATGCGGGTGCAGCACACCAACGCTCAGCGCACCCTGGATCGGTTGCGCGCCTTGCATGCGGTCGCGATCGTCAACGAGAACGACACGGTGGCCACCAACGAGATTCGATTCGGCGACAACGATCGACTGTCGGCGTTGGTGGCGCATCTGGTCGGGGCCGACGCGTTGATACTGCTGAGCGACATCGACGGTCTCTACGATGCCGATCCGCGTAAGGTCGCCGAATCACGGTTCATCGCTGAGGTTTCCGGCCCAGACGACCTCGACGGCGTCACCGCGGGACAGGGCAGTCACCTGGGCACCGGCGGGATGGCCTCGAAGATGTCGTCGGCGCTGCTGGCCGCCGACGCCGGGGTGCCGGTGCTGTTGGCGGCCGCGTCCGACGCCGCGACGGCGCTGGCGGATGCGTCGGTGGGCACCGTGTTCGCCGCGCGACCCAATCGCATGTCGGCGCGCCGGTTCTGGGTGCGCTACGCCGCGGAGTCGGCCGGCTCGCTCACCCTCGACGACGGCGCAGTGAGTGCTGTTCTCGGACAACGCCGTTCGCTGCTACCGGCCGGGATCACGGCGCTGTCCGGCCGCTTCCACGGCGGTGACGTGGTCGACCTGACCGGCCCGGACGCGGCCCTGGTGGCTCGCGGGGTGGTCGCCTATGACGCCGCCGAACTGGCCACGATGATCGGCCGGTCGACGTCGGAGTTGCCCGCCGAACTTCGCAGGCCCGCCGTCCATGCCGACGACCTGGTTGCCGTCTAACCCCGCGCTGGCGTCAAATATAGCGCGCCCCAGGCTATTTCGGTTAGCGTAGTGGTCAGCTCGGCATCGTAGTCGGCTGGTCGGACCGGGAGGTTCTGCTGACAGGCCCGCTCGACCATCCAGGTCAGCACGCTCGCCGTGGTCGCCGCGGGCAGCTCGCGGCGGATCGAGCCGTCGGCCTGGCCGTCCTCGATCACCTGGGTGAGTCGCCCGGAGATCCCGCTCAGCAATTCGCGATAGGTCGCGGCCACCAGCGGGTCGTATGCCGCCATCTCGTTGAGCGCAACGAGGACGGGTTGATGCCGCCGGTAGCCGGCGATGATGCCGGCCATGGCGGCGCGTATGTCGCCGGGATCGTGCCGCCACGCCACACTCCACCAGAGTTCGGCGCTGTCGGCCAGGTCGCCGAACACCTGGGCGGCCAACCGGCGCAGCAGGTCGCCCTTGTCCTCGAAGTAGATGTAGAAGTTCGCCCGCGACATCCCGGCCTCGCCCGACAACCGGTCGACGCTGAGTTCGGTGAAGCTTGCGCCGGCGCGCATCAGCCGCTCGGTGGCGTCGAGCAGACGGCGCTCGATCTGCCCGCGGCGCTCCTGCCGCCGGGCTTGCGGCTTACGGGTGACTGACGGCATAGCCGAAATTATGACACCTTGACTAGACATAATGTCTAGATTTAGTGTCAGATGTGCTTCGCCATGTGATCGGCGTCATAGCTTGATGGAGGATTCACCATGACAGCGACGGCCGCGACCCCCCGCGCCTACGACCCCATCGATCTGTCATCGCGCGCGTTCTGGTCCGCCAGCGCGCAGGAGCGGGAGAGCTCGTTCGCTGTCCTGCGGGCCGAGCGGCCGGTGAGCTGGCATCCGCCGGTTGAGGACGCCCTGATGTCCGACCCGGACGATCCCGGCTACTGGGCCGTCACCCGTCGCGACGACATCGTCGCGGTGAGCCGCGACAACGAGACGTTCCTGTCCGGCAAGGGTGTTCTCTTCGAAAACGTGCCGGAGGAGTTGCTCGAGGCGTCGCAATCCTTCCTGGCGATGGACCCGCCGCGGCACACCTTCCTACGCAAACTGGTCAGCGCAGCGTTCACCCCGCGGCAGGTCAGGCGCATCGAGGAGTCGATCAAGGCCAACGCCAAGATCATCGTCGAGGAGCTCACCGCCGCAGGCAGCGGCGCCGATTTCGTCGAGCACTGCGCCAAAGAACTACCGATGCGCACCCTGTCGGACATGGTGGGCATCCCGGAAGGAGAGCGGCAGAAGGTCGCACACGCGGCCGACGCCATGGTGTCCTGGGCCGACCCGATCTACCTCAACGGCCGCCAGCCATTGGAAGTGCTCTTCGAATCGCAGATGTACATCCACCAGGTGGCCTTCGGGCTTGCCGCGGATCGACGCGAGAATCCAGGCGAAGACCTGTTCAGCGGCCTGGTGAACGCCGAGGTCGACGGCGACCGGCTGGCTGACGCAGACATCGCCGCTTTCTTCGTGTTGCTTGCCGTCGCCGGCAACGACACCACCCGCCAGACAACCAGCCACGCGCTGAAGGCGCTGACCGACTTTCCCGACCAGCGCGCCTGGCTGCTGGAGGATTTCGACAATCGCATCGGCGGAGCGGTCGAGGAGTTCATTCGCTGGGCTACTCCGGTGATGACGTTCCGTCGCACCGCCACAACGGATGTGGAGCTCGGCGGCCGGGCCGTTCGCGCCGGCGAGAAAGTCGTGATGTTCTACTCGTCCGGCAACTGGGACACCGACGTGTTCGAGCACCCGGAGCGGCTCGACTTGAGCCGCAGCCCCAATCCCCACGTCGGTTTCGGCGGTGGTGGCGTGCACTTCTGTCTCGGCGCGCACGTGGCCAGGGCGCAACTGCGCGCGATCATCGGCGAAGTGCTGCACCAACTGCCGGACGTCCAGGCCGGCGAGCCCACGTACGTCCCGGGCAACTTCATCCACGGCATCCGCAGCATGCCGTGCACCTTCTAGCGGGCCGAGACGGCGAATAGCTCCTCGGCCAGCAGCGTCAGGATCTCCGAGCAACCGCCCTCGACCTTGACGGTGGCCAACTCGTCACCGCGAGTCGGTCCGCGGTTGACGATGGCGACGGGGATGCCCAGTGTCGCGGCGTGCCGGACAAACCGGTAGCCGGAAAACACCGTCAGCGACGAACCTGCGACCAGTAGCGCGTCGGCGTCCTCGACGAGTGAAAAAGCTTGGTGGACAACGTGTTTAGGCACGCTTTCGCCGAAGTACACGATGTCGGGCTTGAGCATGCCGGCACAGACCGGGCAATCGAGATAGCGGAAAGACTCGGTGTCGGCGATCACGGCATCAGCGTCGGGGGCGACCGCCAACCCGCCGACCGCCTCAACCCGTTCGGTGAACCCCGGGTTGAGCGCGTCGAGTTGTTCGGCCAGCGCAGCGCGGCTCATGGAGTGACCACAGCTCAGGCAGACCACTCGGGCGTAGGTGCCGTGCAGGTTGATCACGTTGCTGCTACCGGCCTTGGTGTGTAGCCGATCCACGTTCTGGGTGATGACGCCGTTGGCTACACCGGCGAGTTCGAGTGCCGCCGCCGCCCGATGCCCGGCGTTGGGCCGGGTCTCGTCCATATGCCGCCAGCCGACGTGGTTGCGTGCCCAATAGCGCTGTCGGAAAACCGGATCCGAGGTGAACTGACGAATCGTCATCGGATTGCTCGGCGGCGAATCGGGACCGCGGTAGTCGGGAATGCCGGAGTCGGTGGACATACCGGCACCGGTGAGCAGCGCGAGACGGCGCCCGGTCAGCAAAGCGACTAGCTCGGGGGATTCCGCACGCCCAGCCCTCACCCATTCGAGAGTACGGACCGGCGGGCGCCCCGGGGGCGGTCAAGGATGCGTCAGGGCACCAAGACGAGTTTCATGTTGTTGGTCTCCTGATGGCCTGCTTGCTGGCCGCAGACGGGCTTCACATCGGTGGAGACGACGGTCCCGGTAAGGGTGTTGGGATCCCAAGTGAAATGCGCGGTGGTGGCGTCGGGAGCGTGGGAGCCGTCCTCGCACTCCAAGCTGTCGGTGCTGTCCAGACTCCACTGACCGTTGACGAGGTGTGCCTGCTTGGTCGGCCCACCCGGTTTGAGAGCGACTGCTGCGCAGCCGTCGCCGCAGGGGGTGACGTACCAGTCGCTGCTCGCGGACTGACCCGCCGCGTCCGTTTCGGTGAAGGTGTAGTGCCCGTTCATGTCGCTCAAGGCGGGAGCCGCGAGAGCGGTCGCCAGCCCGCTGAATATTGCGGTGGCGGCAAAACATCGTCGAATCATGATCGTTCTCCTTTTCGAGGCAGATAAATACCTGTGCAATATTGGCGGTCCAGTAGACGGAATGTCCAGGAAACGGGCCTCGCGGGTCTTGCCGAAATCGGGTCGGCACACCACCTCGGGCGCCGCATCTTTCAGGATTGCCGCAGGTTAGGCGACAATAGAGGGGCGATGGACTTTTACAACGCCTACAGCCAGGGCTTTGCCCGGGTCGCCGCATGCACGCACCACGCCTCGATCGGCGACCCGGCGGCCAACGCCGAGTCGATTCTTCGGCTGGCCCGCCAGTGCCACGACGACGGCGTCGGGCTGGCTGTATTTCCGGAGCTGACGTTGTCGGGCTACTCGATCGAGGACATCCTGCTGCAGGACGTGCTGCTGGACGCCGTCGAGAACGCACTTGTCGACGTCGTCACGGCGTCGGCCGATCTGCTGCCGGTGCTGGTGGTCGGCGCCCCACTGCGCTCCCGACACCGCATCTACAACACCGCCGTCGTCATCCACGGCGGCGCGGTGCTCGGGGTGGTGCCCAAGTCGTACCTGCCCACCTACCGCGAGTTCTACGAGCGTCGCCAGATCGCGCCGGGCGACGACGAACACGGCACCATCAGGGTCGCCGGCGCCGAGGTGCCCTTCGGCGCGGACTTGCTGTTCGCGGCGTCCGATCTGTCCGGCTTCGTCCTGCACGTCGAAATCTGCGAGGACATGTTCGTGCCGATTCCGCCGAGCGCGCAAGCCGCACTGGCGGGCGCGACGGTGCTGGCCAACATGTCTGGCAGCCCTATCACGATCGGCCGCGCCGACGACCGGGCGCTGCTGGCCCGCTCGGCGTCGCTGCGCTGCCTGGCCGCCTACGTATATGCCGCTGCGGGTGCGGGCGAGTCGACGACCGACTTGGCGTGGGACGGTCAGACGATGGTGTGGGAGAACGGCGTCCTGCTCGCCGAATCCGAGCGATTCCCCAGAGGCGAGCGGCGCAGCGTCGCCGACGTCGACCTCGAGCTGCTTCGCGCTGAACGGCTGCGGATGGGCACCTTCGACGACAACCGTCGTCACCACCGGACTTCAGCGGACTCGTTTCGGCGAATCGAATTCCAGCTGGACCCGCCGGCCGGTGACATCGGGCTGCACCGGCGAATCGAGCGCTTCCCGTTCGTGCCCGCCGATCCGCAACGGCTGCAACAGGACTGCTACGAGGGCTACAGCATTCAGGTCGCCGGGCTCGAACAACGGCTGCGCGCGTTGGACTTTCCGAAGGTCGTCATCGGAGTCTCCGGTGGGCTGGACTCGACGCACGCGCTGATCGTCGCGGCGCGCGCGATGGACCGAGAAGCGCGGCCCCGCAGCGACATTCTCGCGTTCACCCTGCCGGGCTTCGCCACCGGTGAGCACACCAAACGCAATGCGGTCGAATTGTGCCGCGCCCTCGGGGTGACCTTCGCCGAGATCGACATCACCGAAACCGCCAAGCTGATGCTCAAGGAGATGGGTCACCCGTTCTCCAGCGGCGAGAAGGTCTATGACGTCACATTCGAGAACGTGCAGGCCGGGCTGCGCACCGACTATCTCTTCCGATTGGCCAATCAGCGCGGCGGCATCGTGTTGGGCACCGGCGATCTGTCCGAGCTCGGGCTGGGTTGGTCGACCTACGGTGTGGGCGATCAGATGTCGCATTACAACGTCAACGCCGGCGTGCCGAAAACGCTGATCCAGCATCTGATCCGCTGGGTCATCGCCTCGGGTGAGTTCGACTCAGCGGTCACGCAGGTGCTGCAGTCGGTGCTTGACACCGAGATCACCCCCGAGCTCGTTCCCAGCGGTGAGGAGGAGGAGCTGCAGAGCAGCGAGGCGAAAGTGGGGCCGTTCGCCCTGCAGGACTTTTCGCTGTTCCACGTGTTGCGCTATGGGTTCCGGCCGTCGAAGGTCGCGTTCCTGGCGTGGCACGCGTGGAGCGACGCCGAGCGGGGCAACTGGCCGCCGGGATTCCCGGCGAACAAGCGACCGTCATACTCGCTCAAGGAGATTCGGCATTGGCTGCACGTCTTTGTGCAGCGGTTCTACTCTTTCAGCCAGTTCAAACGCTCCGCGTTGCCCAACGGCCCCAAGGTGTCTCACGGCGGCGCGCTGTCGCCGCGCGGCGACTGGCGCGCACCGTCGGACATGTCGGCGCAGGCCTGGCTCGACGAGATCGAGCGCGAGGTTCCCGAGGATTAGAGCGTGTCGCTGGACAGCATCGACTGCGCGCGCTTCGCGGCGATCACCCGTCGCGACCGGCTGGCGCGGCTACCAGTTGGTGAGGATGAAATGGTTGATAGCGAGGGCGCCGATGACGTTGGCGGCCAGCCACCATCGGTGGGTTGAGGGGGGCAGCAAGGCCGGCGCCGCGGTCAACCACACCATGAACGGTAGCCAGATGCGTTCGGTTTCGGCCTTACTCAGCATGCTCAGATCGGCGCATAGGATTGCAGTGATCGCGGCCAGTACCAGCAGGTGCAGACCGGAACGCCGACGGATCGCGGCGATATCGAAGACCCGACCCAATCCGGCCACGCTGCCTAGGCCGATCGCGCACGCGACCGACGCCAGGTTCGCCCAGCTCCAGTACTGGAACGGCCGGATCGCCGCGATACCCTGCCAGTAGCGTTGCTGCACAAGGGTATAACCGTCGAACCAGCAGAACCCCGCCACCGCGAACGCCACCGCCACCGCCACCGCGGCGGGCACCGCGGCGGCCAATGCGGTCAGCGCTGCCCGGCGGTTACGCACGGCAATGAGCACCGCCAGCGCGGGCAGCCCCATCAACATCAGTCCGTAGTTCAAGAAGATCGCCCAGCCCAGCAGCAGTCCGGCACCGGCGGCAACGGGAATGGGCCAGCGGACCGTGCGGCTCGCCGCGAGTGCCAGCAAGGCGATACCCCAAGCGGCGACACCGGCGAAGTAGGCATCTGCGGAAACGGCAATCCAGATCGCGGTCGGTGCGACCGCGACGAACGGTGCGGCCAGCCGCGCGGTCGGCTCATCGGACACAGCGCGCACCGCGACGATCACCGCGGTCGCCGCGCTTGACCCGACCAGCAGACAAAACGCACCTGCCCACGCACCGCCGCTCAGGCCGATGCGGTCGAGCCACACGAATGTCAGCAGTGCACCGGGCGGATGTCCGGACACGTGGGTGATCCACGAATTGGGCTGAAAGTCGAGGATGCGGCCGGAGAAGGTCCGCAGCATCTCTGGGATATCGGTGATCGTCGGCACTTGCCGCAGATATTCGTGGCGGGCGACCAGCCGCCCCGCGAACCCGAGCTGCCAGCCGTCGATCATCGCCAACGAAAAAGCCCAGCCGCACGACGTGGACCAGACCACGAGTGTGAGCACCCGCCACGACATTCGCTGCGCGAGGCTTGGGCCCCACAGCAACGCTGCAATACCGATGGCGACGGCCGGGATGCTGCCCCAGCCGACATGGGCTTTCCACCAGCCGAAAAGTGGTGCGGTCGAAGCGTAATCGTGGATCTGCTGCGGGGTGCTGCGGATCAGTGGGGTAATAAGGCCCAAGCTCAAATGGGGCACCACGAAAGCCGCTACGACCAGTGCCATGCCCAGCAGCGCCGCGACGGCCTCGCGGCGTCCGATCTTCACAGAGACCAGCCTATGGTCGAAGTTTTGGGTCGCTGCCCGTGTCCTCGGCGTCGGCATCGATGTGAATGTCGGTGGCTTTCCCGCGGTGCCCGGTCAGAGCGAACCGGCTGGCGTAGGCCAGCGCGCTGAGACCGTACAGGGCGGCAACCAGCAGCAGCCAGCGCCCGAAGAACGGCTGTTGGTTCTGCCCGGTGGCCGCGACGTAGCTCGGTTGTCCCTGTTGGATGATTCCGGGAAAGAACAGCAGCAGCGACAGCCCCGCCGCCAGGGTCGGGACACGGAGATAATTCAGCGGCGACACCCACGGTGAGGGCCCTTTCCGTCGACCTCGAACAGCTGCGAATGCGCCCGTGACGGAGCGGTCGGCGAGGGCGTAGAGCGGAAACAGGACCAGGTCGTGAGCGACGATTGCAGCGAGAAACCAGACCGCGATCGACTGCCACCACACCTTGTGGTTCCATAGGGCTTGCGGGCCAAGCAGAGTCACGACATATCCCGCCAGTGCCCACGCGGCGATCGTGCCAAGCAGGTGTAATGGGTTAGCGCCGTAGAAGGCGGTGAACCGGGTGATCAGTGCGCGCATGTCAGGGCTGCCCGAATTCGATGGACCGTACCCATTTGGTGTTGTGCACACCGGGCAGCGCGGGCACGATGATGCGCGCGGGATAGCCGTGATCCATCGACAGGTCGACGCCGTTGACCCGAAGGGCAAGCAGCGCATCGGGATTGGCCACCTGGTTGGCCTGCAGGACCGCATGATTGAACCCACCAAAGCGCTCCAGTGAACGCACCATCGCCCGGGCAGGCGTGGTTATCCCGGCCAAGACAGCCAGGTCGCGCAGGCGAACCCCGCTCCACGATTGGGTGGTCGACCACCCTTCGACGCATGCGATCGGCAGTTCGGCGGTGTGCTGCGGCATCGCTTCGAGGGCGGCCCGGTCCAGCAGTAGCCGTCCTGACGGACCATGCACGGCGAGTCGCCAGGTGGCGCCGGTATCGGCCGGTCTGATCGCGGCAGCCGCAGCGGTCCTGTTGACCTCGAAATCGTTGGGCCCGTCGCCGCGGCTGCGTCCGCGCGGCAACAGCAGCGCAGCACGGCGGGTGAAGCCGCCGAGCGTTTGGCCGGCGGTAAGCACCGCGACGAACAGGACGCCACCCCCGACCAATGCCAGCGCGCCCCGGCGACTCACCGTTGCCGGCGCGGGATAGGCGGCGACCAGCCCGTCGACGTCGGGCGGTTCGGGACGGGTGTCGGCGCGTGAAGTGCGCAGCACGGTGCGAAACGACAGGGAACGCAGACCGGTGACCATCTTCGGCAACTTGATCAGCACGTGGATGACGAAACCGGCGACGAATACCCACGCCCCGTAGTAGTGCGCGGTGTAAAAGCTGAACCCGAAGATGTAGTCGTACTGGATGTTGAGCACCCCGGTGGCGAGCTCGAAGAGGATTCCTCCGACCAGCATCAACAACGACAGCCGCTCGACAAGTTGCGCGATCGAGCGCAGTGGTGGCCACGCGAACAATCGGGGAATCACCGACCAGAGCTTGGCCAGCACCACCGGAATGATGATCAGACCCAAACCGACGTGCACACCTTGTGTGAGGCGGTAAAGCCACGAAGGCCGACTCGGCCAATCGAAGGTGGGCAGTTTGAGCCATCCGACGTCGTGCGGGATGGCCTGACCGAATTGCGGACCGTAGGCGATGTAGGACAGCAGCCCGGTCAGGATCAGCACCGGCAGCCCGACCAGCAGCACCGACCCGAATACCGACGTCAGCCAGGGCCCCCGCAGCGGGCTGCGCCACCGCTGCAGCAGACCCATCCCGGGCGGGCGGTGCCGCTCCAGCGCCCGCCACAGCGGTGCGGGAAACCCGAAGGGCGCCTCGATCGCGTCGCCTGCCTGACCATCTTCGTCGGGGCCTTCACCCGAACGCGACACCATCTTCGTCAGGCTACCGACTCGCTCCGCTACGGGCTGCGACTGTCAGCACCGCAATCACCCGGTTGTGAATCTCGATGACCTGAGTCACCAGGAACCCGGCGGCTGATGCGATGTCGCCGAGCGCGGCGGCCCCCACGCGCGACCACGGAAACCAATGCCCCAGGTATTGCTCCGTTTCCCAGCGGAGCATTTCGTAACAGAACAGAGTTGCCGGGGAGTCCATCTCGAGAATGACGATGCCACCATGCGCAAGGAGATCCGCGGCGCGCCTCAAAGTCCGGACTGGATTACCCCCGATACCGATATTGCCGTCGATGAGCAGGACTCGTTCCCAGCTGCCCTCCGCGGGCAACGGTGCGAACAGGTCGCCGCGGATCGCGGTGCCCCCGCGTCGACGTGTCATCTCGACCGCGGCTGCCGAACTGTCGACTCCAAGTGCGGGCGATCCGCGCTGCTGCAGAGAAGCAGTGAATCGCCCGGGACCGCACCCCAAATCCAGAGTCGGGCGCCACGAGCAATGGCCGAGTACGTGCTCATCGGCGAGCCGATCCTCATGCGTGGTGTCCGGCCCTCCCATCCAGCGGGCCATCGGCAATTCACGACGGTGTCCGTGATGGTTGCGGGCCCAGCATGAACTGCCCGCCGCGGCTGACCGGTAGATCAGGTCGGCCGACCCCACTGAAGCCGCCTCGCGGACATCCGGCGTCATCGCCGCTTCCGACCGAGACGTGGCGCAGACGCGTGTGCGCCCTGGCGTGCTGCGGGCGGAAGTAGAGCTCGGAGCGAGGTGAAGACCTTCAAGTGCCCACCCTTTCGCATCATCGGACATTTAATTGCTATTCGATGCTGATGGGGAACGGGATTGCCGGACACTCAATGGGTTGCCACCTGAGCAGCACGGGTTGGGGTAGGCCCTGATGCTCCTGAGCATTGGCATAAACATAAGTCGGTGTGTACCTTGCCGCCACTCGTGGTACGGCTTCGACTTCAACGACCGGCACGGTCGGGCACAGTGGAGTTGTGAACTTGCGCTGCAGGCTGGTGTGCCTGCTGGCGATCGGCCTGCTGGTCGCCGGTTGCAGCAGTGACACGGGCTCACCTGCACCTACCACGGCCCCGGTCCGGGCACGCGCCACCACACCCCCAGCCGAACCCGCGCCCGCTGGGGCCCCTGCTGTGCCGCCGGCTGGGAAGGTTGTCCCGATCGGCAACGCACCTGAAGGCATCGTCATCGCTGAGTCGGGAATTGGGGCCGTCGCCGTACGTAACCCAGACGGCGTCGAGTTGATCGACGCCGCCACCGGTGCGGTCCGTCAGACAGTTCCGACCGACGGAGCGGCCCGGCACCTGAGCCTGGCCGGACCCGACGGGCCTTTGTTGGTGCCGCTGGAGGGGTCCAATGAACTATGCGAGCTGAACATCGCCGATGGCCGGATAACCTCCACCACAACGGGTGTGGGCCGCCAACCGCACGACGCGGCCCAAACGGCCGGGGGCACGATCGTCGTCACCAATGAGCGCGAGGGTGGCGTGCTTTTCGTGCGCGCGGGCACGGTGATCGCGTCGCTTCCCGCCGGCCCGGTCCAGCCGGGCGGTGTCGCGGCGGTAGGTGAATACGCCGCAGTTGCCGACGTGCAGGGAAACGGTGTTTGGGTGTACGACGGGTCGACTCATCAGCAGGTGGCGCAGGGGCCAGTCGGGATGAAACTGACCCACGCAGTGGCAATGTCGGGCGATGCGGCCGCGTTCGCGGACACCGACGGCGGCGCGGTCTTCGTCGAGCGCATCGATCCGCAACTTGCGCAGGTCGCCAAGATCGACGCTCCGGGCAAACCCTACGGGCTGGCCTACGACGCGGTTCGCCGACGCCTCTACGTCACGCTGACCGCCTCCAACCTGATGCGGGTGATCGACACCTCGAATGCGGCGAAGCCGCGGGTACTCGGCGATCTGCCGACTGTGCAACAGCCCAATTCGGTTGCCGTCGATTCACGTTCGGGCGCGGTATTGGTCACTGGCAGTGACCCCGACGGTGGCAGCGGCTTGCAGATCGTCACCCCGGACCTGTTACCGCCGGGCTGAGGGAACAGCCACCGGCTGTCACAGACGGTGTGGTCGAATTCGAGGGGAATACGAAGCTGCTCAACAAGCGGGTGCGCAGAGAGATAGGGGTGCCGTGAAGGTGCTGCTGACCGGGGCGGCCGGTTTCATCGGTTCGCGGGTGGGCTCGGCGCTGCGTGCCGACGGGCACGACGTCGTCGGTGTCGACGTGTTGCTGCCCGCTGCGCACGGACCCGATCCGCAGCTGCCGCCGGGATGCCACCAGGTCGACGTGCGAGACGGCCCGTCGCTGGCCCCGCTGCTGGCAGGTGTCGACCTGGTGTGTCATCAGGCCGCGATGGTGGGAGCCGGGGTGGACGCCGCCGACGCGCCGGCCTACGGCGGCCATAACGATCTGGCTACAACGGTGCTGCTGGCACAGATGTTCGCCGCTGGGGTCCGGCGTCTGGTGCTCGCGTCGTCGATGGTGGTGTACGGGCAGGGCCGCTACGCCTGCCCGGCTCACGGGCCGGTCGACCCGCTACCGCGGCGGAGGGCCGACCTGGACGCCGGGATCTTCGAGCATCGCTGTCCGCTCGGCGGCGAGGAATTACAGTGGCGGCTCGTTGACGAGGATGCCGCTCTGCGGCCGCGCAGCCTGTACGCGGCCAGCAAGACCGCGCAGGAACACTACGCGCTGGCGTGGTCGGAATCGACGGGCGGATCGGTCGTGGCGTTGCGCTACCACAACGTCTACGGTCCCGGAATGCCGCGTGACACCCCGTATTCCGGGGTTGCCGCGATCTTCCGCTCCTCGATCGAAAAGGGCGAACCGCCAAAAGTTTTCGAAGACGGGGGTCAGATGCGCGACTTCGTCCACCTCGATGACGTGGCCGCCGCCAACGTTGCGGCGACATCCGAGCGTGAGGGCTTCACCGCAGTCAATGTCTGCTCAGGACAGCCCATTTCGATCCGCGAGGTCGCGACCGCCCTGTGCGACGCCCGCGATGGCGCGTTGTCCCCGGTCGTCACGGGGCAGTATCGCAGCGGCGACGTGCGACACATCGTCGCCGATCCGGCGCGGGCCGCCGAGGTGCTGGGTTTCCGCGCGGCCGTCGATCCGCGCGATGGCCTGCGTCAATTCGCGTTCGCCCCGCTGCGTTAGGAGATGCCTTAGTGTCGGATGCCATGCCCGACCCCGACAATCTGGTCACGGTGGTGCTGCCCTGCCTCGACGAGGAGGAGTCATTGCCTGCGGTGCTGGCCGCTGTTCCCGCCGGCTATCGGACCTTGGTGGTTGACAACAACAGCACCGATGACACCGCCGCCGTGGCCGGCCGTCACGGCGCTGAAGTGCTCGTCGAACCGCGGCCCGGATACGGCTCAGCGGTGCACGCCGGAGTGGTCGGCGCGACGACTGGGATTGTGGCGGTCATCGATGCCGACGGCTCGATGGACGCCGGTGACCTGCCCCGGTTGGTTGCCGCACTCGAGCAGGGTGCGGATCTGGTGATCGGCCGGCGTCGGCCGGTGCCCGGGCTGCGCTGGCCGTGGGTGGCCCGGGTTGGCACCGTCGTGATGAGCTGGCGGCTGCGGACCCGCCACGGCCTGCCGGTGCACGACATCGCGCCCATGCGGGTGGCCCGGCGCGAGGCGCTGCTGAATTTGGGTGTCGTCGATCGACGGTCGGGCTACCCGCTGGAGCTGCTTGTCCGCGCGGCAGCTGCCGGCTGGCGTGTGGTCGAGCTCGACGTCAGCTACGGCCCCAGGACGGGCGGTAAATCCAAGGTCAGCGGTTCCCTCCGGGGCAGCATCACCGCGATTTTCGACTTCTGGAAGGTGATCTCGTGAGTCCCTTGCCGGTGACCCTGCTGGTGGTGGCGAAGGCTCCGGAGCCCGGCCGGGCCAAGACCCGGCTTGCCGCGACCGTGGGCGACCGGGTCGCCGCCGAGATCGCCGCCGCCGCGCTGCTGGACACGCTGGACGCGGCCGCCGCTGCACCGGTTGCGGCGCGAGTCGTGGCGCTCACCGGCAACCTGGACGGTGCCGCCGGCGCCGCCGACATCCGTTGTCGACTCGAATCTTTCACGGTGATCGGTCAGCGCGGAGACAACTTCGCCGACCGGCTCGCCAATGCGCACGCCGACGCGCACTCTCGGTCCGGGGGGCTTCCTGTGTTGCAGATCGGGATGGACACCCCGCAGGTGACCGATGAACTTCTGACCCGTTGCGCACGACGGCTACTGCAGGCGCAGGGTGTGCTCGGACCGGCGTGCGATGGCGGTTGGTGGATCCTCGGGCTACAGACGCCGGCGGCGGCCGAATGCCTTCGCGGCGTCCCCATGTCCCAGCCCGACACCGGCGAGCTCACCTTGAAGGCATTGCGTGACAACGGTATTGGAGTGACTCCGGTGGAACTCTTGACTGACGTCGACGTCGTCGACGATGTCGCCGCGGTGCGCGAAGCCTGCGATCCCGCCAGTCGCTTCGCTAGGGTGACCCGTGCGGCCGGACTCTGAGGTTCCCGAGGACTAGCGCTCAGCGGGTCGGCCGATACCGGATGACCGCACGAGCACCGACAGCACGATTGCTACCAGCAGCAGGGCCGGCACGTCTCCCCACAGATGACCCATGTGGTGGCCGCTGCTGAAGGACTGCACCGCCATGATCGCGGCGTGGACCACGCTCGAGCACACGGCGAACCAGATCAGGCTGAGATTGGCCTCCGGGTGTCGCGCCGCATTGCACAGGAAGACGCCCAGCGTCGCGTAGACGCCGACGATCATCATGAAGTAGTGCGACTGGTACGGGGCACCGTGGTGCCATGCCCATCCCGCCGGCCACACCACGGCAAGGGGATAGAGCAGGATCATCACCGCGCCGAAGGCAACGAGAGCGATTTGAAGAAGTCGATAGCTGTTCGAGGATGCCATCTTGCGCTCCAGGGCATAAGCGGTCCAACGATTTCTATCTCAGGATCGCGCAGGCGGTCCGTGGAATCAAGCACCCGGCCGGTCAGGGGCGTTGGTAGCTGCCGGTCAGCGTGCCGCGGGCCGGCGTATCCGCGGTGTCTCAGATCGCCCGGGGTGAAACGTATCCCCGCGGTGCCCGGCCGCAACGCGCCGCCGTCGACCTGCGCGACGTCGGGCTCGATCACCGCGATGGTGTGAAACAGCGGGCGCGCTGAAAGCGGTGCTGGTGACGGTGATCTTGTGCTCAGCGGCGAAATCCGAACCGGCGAAAGGGCTTCGATGCCCACCGGCGCGCACATTGCGCAGTAGTTTGCCGATCATGCGCCGCGGATCGCCGCACCACGATGTGTCGATCCTGCTCTCGCCCAACCGTAGTCGCGTGCTGATGGATCAGACCGCCGACGAACTCCACACCGGTGACGGCCTGGCCATCGCCCACGATGTTCGCCGTTCGCGGTGATGCCGTCAGCCCGCGAGGGTGGCGTCGTCGATCGCGGCGGCATACGGCGCGCAGTCTCCGGCGCCGGGGGTCAGCGTCGCCAGCGCCCCGGCCGCGCAGGCCCGGCGCAAGGCATCGTGACGGTCGAGGGCCCAGCCCGCGGCCAGCACGCCGGCGAACACGTCACCGGCACCGGACGTGTCGAGCGCGTCGACGGCCGGCGCGTCGACGGTGAACTCGGTACCGTCGCCGGTGTAGCTGGCTCCGCGCGCGCCCAGCGTGGTGACCCGGTGCTTAACCGGCCAAACCCATTGCGCGGCTTCGGTTTCGTTGACGACCAACACGTCGGTCAGGTCGGCCAGCTGTGCCAGCTCGGCCTCGTCACCGCCCGACGGCGAGGCGTTGAGCATCACGGTCACGCCGGCCGAATGGGCCCGGCGGGCAGCCGCGGTCGCAGTGGCGACCGGAATCTCCAACTGCAGCAACAGCACATCGCAGTCGGCGGCGAAACCGCGCAACGCCGCCGAATCCGGGGTGAGTTTGCCGTTCGCGCCCGGTGCGACCACGATGATGTTCTCGCCGGAGGAATCGACGATCACGGCCGCGTTGCCGCTGGGTCCGGCCACAGTGAGCAATCGGTCGGTGCCCACCCCATTGGTCGTCAGATGGTCGCGCAGCAGCGCGGCGGCGGCGTCGTCACCGACCGCGCCGACGAACTGCACCAGCGCTCCCGCGCGCGCCGCCGCCACGGCCTGATTGGCGCCCTTTCCGCCGGGCGTCGAGCGCGCCGAAATGGCCAATGTGGTCTCACCCGGGCGGGGCAGCTGATCGACATCGAATCCGATATCCATATTCATGCTGCCCACCACGCATACCCGAGTCATTCAGCCGACGTTATGGAGTCCGGTTCGAATTCACAAACCACGTGTTGATAACGGTTTTCGGCAAATCCCATTTCATTACACCATTCGCGTTACGCTGCTGCGTGATCTGGGCTTTTCCGGCCCCGTCAACGAAAGGAAAGCCGATTGACGGCGCAGAGCTCAATTGATTCGGAACCGGTCGAAACGGCGCCTGCCGCACGAGCCAGGCTACGTCGCCCACTGTCTCGGCTGAGCCTGCAATCCAAAATCATCGTGATGCTGCTGTTGTCCAGCCTTGCGTCGCTGGCGGTGATCGGCACGGTCGAGTTCGTCGACGGGCGGAGCAAGCTGATGCCCGTCGCAGCCGAACGCATGACCCAGCTGCGCGAGGCGCAGCGGCGGGCGATCGAGATGCTGTTCGGCGACCTCGCCAACTCGCTCGCGGTCTACAGTCGCGGCACCACGGCAGACGAGGCGGTCCAGGCGTTCACCGCAGGATTCGACCAATTGGGCGAGGCGCCAGTTGATCCCGGCCAACAGGCAGCGCTGGAAACGTACTACACCGACAAGCTGATCAAGCCGATTCAGCAGGCAACGGGCGTGAACCTCGACCTCGCCGCGCTGATGCCCGATAACAACGCGCAGAAATATCTCCAGGTGCACTACACACTGCACTCGCACGACTCCAATGCCCCCCAGGACCCAGGTGACGGCAGCGCATGGTCGGCCGCGAATGTCCGGTTCAACAAGTACTTTCGCGAGATTGCGACCCGCTTCGAATATCGGGATGCGATGCTGCTCGACACTCGCGGCAACCTCGTCTACACCGTGAACAAAGGTCCCGCTCTGGGCACCAACATCTTGACCGGCCCCTTTCGCGAGTCCAACCTGCGTGATGCTTACGAAAAGGCGATGGACGCCGACTCGGTCGACTTTGTCTGGATAACCGATTTCCAGCCGTTCCAGGCGGCCGGCGGAATGCCCATCGCGTGGCTGGTGTCACCGATCAATTCGGGCGGCAAGACGAACGGAGTCCTCGCGCTGCCGCTGCCGATCTCGAAAATCAACCGGATAATGACGGCCGACCAGCATTGGAAATCCGCCGGCATGGGCGAGACAGCGGAGACGTACCTGGCGGGTCCGGACGGGCTGATGCGTTCTGACTCGCGGCTTTTCCTGCAGGACCCGAAAAAATACGAACGCGACGCGGTGGCGGCGGGCACGCCGCCCGACATTGTCGCCAAGGCGATACGGTGGCACGGCACGACGCTGGTGCAGCCGGTCGACACCGCAGCGTTCCACGCCGCGCAACGTGGGCAGACCGGAACGGTCCTCGACCACGGCTACCTCGGCGACCAGGAACTTGCGGCATACGCTCCGGTGTCGATCCCCAATTCGGACTTGCGGTGGTCGATCCTGGCAACCAGGAACAGCTCCGAGGCCTATTCCCGCATCGAGTCGTTCACCCGGACACTGATCGTGACGACCGCGGTGATGGTGTTCGTCATATGCGTGCTCGCGATGCTGATCGCCCAGGCCTTCGTCGGGCCGATCCGCCGGTTGCGGGCCGGTACGGAGGAGATCAGCGCCGGCAACTACGACGTCGCGATCCCGGTGACGACCCGCGACGAGATCGGCGATCTCACCAGCGCCTTCAATGAGATGAGCCGCAATCTCAAGATCAAGGAAGGTCTGCTGACCGAACAACGCAATGAAAACGATCGACTGCTGCTGTCGCTGATGCCGGAACCGGTGGTGCGGCGTTATCGCGATGGTGAGCAGACCATCGCCCAGGAACACCAGGACGTCACGGTGATCTTCGCCGACATCATCGGCCTCGACGAGATTTCGAGCGCGGTATCGGGTGACGAGTTGGTCGGCATCGTCGACGAGTTGATGCGCGAACTCGACTCGGCGGCGGAAACCTGTGGCGTCGAGCCGATTCGGACCGTGCACAACGGTTACCTCGCCAGCTGCGGATTGACCGTCCCGCGGCTGGACAGCGTGCCCCGCACCGTCGACTTCGCCGTCGAGATGCAGCGCATCATCGAGCGGTTCAACTCCAGAACGGGCCACCATCTCGCGATCAGGGCCGGAATCAACACCGGCAACGTGACCAGTGGCCTGGTCGGCAGATCCAGTGTCATCTACGACATGTGGGGCACCGCGGTCAACCTCGCACATCGGATGCGCAGCAGCACAGCGGATTCCGGCGTCTTCGTCACATCCGAGGCGTACGAGGTGATGCGCGACATCCGGCAGTTCACGCCGGCGGGCAGCATCAGCGTCGACGGCGCAGAGCAGCCGATCTGGCGATTGTCGGACCGCGCATGAGTCCCGTCGATTCGTTGTGGTTGTACTGGGCCGGCGGACTGGCCTTCGGGCTTCCTGTTGTCCTGATCGGTCTCACCGAATGGCACCACTACCTCGCCCGCCGACGAAGCGCGTTGACCAGGCCGGTCAATCTGCTGCGCAACTATCTGGTGCCGCTGGGCGCGCTGCTGGTGTTGTTGGTCAAGGTGGCGCAAGTGCCGGCCCGGAACACCTCGGTGCGGGACCTGGCGACGGTGTTCGGTTTCGTGGTTCTGGTTCTGCTGCTCTCAGGACTGAACGCGACCGTCTTCGAGGGGGCGCCCGAAGGGTCGTGGCGCAAGCGTGTGCCGACGATATTCCGGGACGTGACAAGGTTTTTGCTGATCGCGGTCGGCCTTACGCTCATCTTCTCCTACGTCTGGGGTGTCCGGGTCGGCGGTCTGTTCACCGCGCTCGGTGTGACTTCGGTGGTCATCGGCTTGATGCTGCAGAACTCCGTCGGCCAGATCGTGTCCGGGTTGTTCATGTTGTTCGAGCAGCCGTTCCGGATCGGAGACTGGCTGGAAACCCCCGCCGCGCGCGGCCGCGTCGTGGAAGCGAACTGGCGCGCGGTCCACATTCAAACCGGTCACGGTTTGCAGATCACGCCGAACTCGGTGCTGGCTGCCACCTCCTTCACCAACCTCAGTCGCCCGCCTCACGCGCACAAACTGTCCATCACCACAACGTTTTCGATCTCCGACCCACCCGATCGGGTTCGCCGCCTGCTGGTGCGGGTGGCCGGTGCGCTGCCGCAACGCAAGATCGACGTGGCGCCGTCGGCGACCGCGGCGGGTAATGGTGAATACCGAGTCAGCATCGCGCTGAAGTCGCCGGCCGATGACGGTGCCGCGCAAGCGACCTTCCTGCGATGGATCTGGTATGCGGCGCGGCGCGAGGACCTGCACCTCGACGGCGACGACGATGACTTCTCCACACCCGCGCGGGTGCAGAAGGCGATGCGCACCGTGGTGGCACCCGCCCTGCGATTGAGCGACACCGACCAGGATTTACTCGTCCCGCACGCAAGAGTGATTCGTTACGGCACCGACGAGATCGTGCAGTACGCCGGCGAAGTACCAACGGCTATGACGTTTTTGGTCAACGGCAGCATCCGCTTGACGACG
Source organism: Mycobacterium cookii (assembly GCF_010727945.1). Classification (NCBI taxonomy): domain Bacteria; kingdom Bacillati; phylum Actinomycetota; class Actinomycetes; order Mycobacteriales; family Mycobacteriaceae; genus Mycobacterium; species Mycobacterium cookii. Next base: position 1,571,721 of record NZ_AP022569.1, on the reverse strand, counting down.
ACCACCGACGACGGTTCGGTGGTTCCGCTCAGCGTGCTGGAAGAGGGTTCGTTCCTGGGGCTGAGCACCCTTACCCGTCAGCCGAGCTTCTCTGGCGCATACGCGCTGGAAGAGGTGACGGCGCTGGAGATCGACCGCGAGCACATCGAAGATCTCGTGCTGCGAACCCCCATGCTGCTTCAGGAGTTGGGCCGCATCATCGAGGACCGGCGCAGGGACGTCCGCAGCCTCGGGTCGTAAGTGCGGCCCAGCCGAAATGGTCTGGGGTCAGAACAGATTGGATATGAGTTCGCCCAGCCCGCCGGGAACGAGCAGAACGCTGTCGGCGAGGTGCGCGGCGAGATCCATGCTAGTGGGCATGGAGAAGTCGCCCCACGGTGTCACCAAGGTCTCGGAGATCACGTTCGCCCCGGTCGTCGAGACGATGTCGGAGTAAATGGTCTCGAATCCGAATGGGTGGTACACCACGTCGAACTCCGAGCCGACGGGCGGCAGCTCTCCCGCGGCGGTACCGACGTTGCCCGAGTCGGCGGTGACCAGAATGGCCTCGCTGGAGTTTCCGAAGTTGCCGAAAAGGCCTGTCGTGGTGGCGACATCGCCGTCGAAGGTGCCAATCGTGTGACCGGACGCGTCCTCGAGCGCGAATTCCTGATATCCGTGGAAGCTCGAGTCGACCGGCGGCACCCCGTTGACTCCCGCGAGCACTTCGGTGCCCACCGGAACGATGCTCTCGCCGTTGGTGGGCAGCGTGAACGAGTGGACGTCCATCGCGGAGGTGGCGTCGTAGGGGAGCGGAATGTTGAAGTCGCCGTACGGAGTCACCAAGGTGTCCGAGATGACGTTTCCCGATGACGTCGGCGTCACCTCATAAAGGTTGTAGATCTGGGGGTCGGCGAAGTAGAAGACATTCATCAGGGTGCCGACCGGCGGCGTGTCACCGGCGGCAGTCCCCGCCGTGCCCGAAATGTCCTGGGTGACATAGATTTCCTCGGTGGTGTTGAACACCAGGTCCGACGTGTTGGTCACCAGGGCCTGAAACGCGCCGGTCGCGTGATCGTTGGCCGCGTCATAGACATTGAAGAGCTGATTTCCCTCGATGGCGATGTCGGCGGGCGGCAACCCCCCGACCGAGGTGATGTTCTCGTCGATCCCGGTCGCGGGGGCCCAGTAGTAACCGTCGGCGAGCTGCACCGGTTGGGTGTCCGCCGACAGAATGCCGTGACCCAGTGCTGCATCGAAATAGCCTGGCGAGGAAGAGGTCCCGAACGGCGTCGTCAGGTATTTCGTCACCACGTCGCCGTCGGTCGAGGCGAGGGCCGCATAGATCGTCTGGTAGCCGTGCCCGAAATCGGCGATGTTGATGATCGAGCCGACCGGGGGGACATCCCCGGAGCCGGTGCCGGCGGTGCCGGTCAGGTCATTGGTGACCAGAAGCAATTGGTTGGCGGCACCGTACAACGACGAGTTGGTGCTTTCGTCGGCATCGAAAGTTCCGACCACCTGACCCGTTGTCTTATCGAACAGCTCGAATACCTGCTGCCCCTGGAAGCTGTTCACCACCGCGGGAGGGGTCACGGGCGAGCCGAAGAATCCGGTGATCTGTTCGACGGAACCCGGCTCCGGAAGGATCTGGTAGCTGTCGGCGACAGAAACGGCCGTCGGCAGGCACGCGGCAACCAGCAATCCACCGGCGGCGGCGCCCGAAATACGAGCAATACGGCGACTGACCAACGGAGGCTCAATTCGGTTGTCGGTGCGGACCAGCTAACGCTTCGGGGGCAGTCAAACGGGCCGGGATCTGCTCCGCTGCAGGCATTACGGTCGGCCAGATGCTGCCCGCAGAGCGTACACCAGAGGCAGCCTTTTTACCGTCGATGGCAAGTGCCCGGCCCACAATGTCGGACGGGTCCGCGCGCACGGTGAACTAGCAAAGACAGGGCCATCTCAACCCGGCATCAGGAAACTCGCTACCCTTGGTCAATGAGTGTGCATGCTTTTTCTGCACCCGACGTGCGCCAGCAGGTACACGACGCGGCGCGCCGGGCCCGGGTAGCCGCCCGCGTGCTGGCCTCACTGCCGACAGTCGCCAAAGACCAGGCGCTTCTCGTCGCGGCGGACGCGATCGTGGCCAACACCGACCGGATCCTGGCCGCCAACGCCGAAGACCTGAATGCGGCCCGCGCCGCCGATACACCGACCGCCATGCTCGACCGGCTCGCGCTGGACACCAAGCGCGTCGAAGGCATCGCCGCCGGCCTGCGGCAGGTCGCGGGGCTACCCGACCCGGTCGGGGAGGTATTGCGCGGCTACACCCTGCCCAACGGGCTGGCGCTGCGCCAGCAGCGCGTCCCGCTTGGCGTCGTCGGGATCGTCTACGAGGGACGGCCCAATGTCACCGTCGACGCGTTCGGTCTGGCTCTGAAATCCGGCAACGCCGCCCTGTTGCGGGGCAGCGCGTCGGCGGCGAAATCCAACGACGCACTCGTCTCGGTGTTGCGCGACGCGCTGGTCGGCGAAGATCTGCCCGCTGACGCCGTGCAATTGCTCTCGGCCGCCGACCGCTCCTCGGTCACCCACCTGATCCAGGCCCGTGGTCTGGTCGACGTGGTGATTCCCCGTGGCGGAGCCGGTCTGATCGAGGCCGTGGTCCGCGATTCCTATGTGCCGACCATCGAGACGGGGGTGGGCAACTGCCACGTTTACGTGCACGGCGCCGCTGACCTGGACATGGCCGAACGAATCCTGTTGAACTCCAAGACTCGTCGCCCGAGTGTGTGTAACGCGGCCGAGACGCTGCTGGTCGACGCGGCGATCGCCGACCAGGCTCTGCCGCGGCTGATCACTGCGCTGCAGGACGCCGGCGTCACCGTGCACCTGGACCCCGACGAGGCCGAATTGCGCCGCGAATTCCTCTCGATGGACATTGCGGTCGCGGTCGTCGACGGCGTCGACCAGGCGATCGCGCACATCAACGAATACGGCACCGGTCACACCGAAGCCATCGTGACCACCAATATGGCAGCTGCCCAACGGTTTACCGAAGCGGTCGACGCGGCCGCGGTGATGGTCAACGCGTCGACCTCGTTCACCGACGGTGAGCAGTTCGGTTTCGGCGCGGAGATCGGCATCTCCACCCAGAAGTTGCATGCCCGAGGACCGATGGGACTGTCCGAATTGACCTCGACCAAGTGGATCGGTTGGGGAGACGGTCAGATTCGTCCGGCCTGACATTGCTGAGGAGAACGCAGAAGTGAGTGTGCCCGCGCGCCCGGCGCCGCTGTTCGCCGACATCGACGATGTCGCACGGCGGTTGTCCGAAACCGGCTACCTGCCCGACACCGCGACCGCGACTGCGGTTTTCCTTGCCGACCGGCTCGGCAAGCCGCTGCTGGTGGAGGGCCCGGCGGGTGTCGGCAAGACCGAACTGGCCCGCGCCGTGGCACAGGCCACCGGATCCGGACTGGTCCGGCTGCAGTGCTACGAGGGCGTCGACGAGGCACGCGCGCTCTACGAGTGGAACCACGCCAAGCAGATCTTGCGAATCCAGGCCGGTTCGGGGGACTGGGACCAGACCAAGCTCGACGTGTTCAGCGAGGAATTTCTGCTGTCCCGGCCGCTGCTGACCGCGATCCGGCGCACCGACCCGACCGTTCTGCTGATCGACGAAACCGACAAGGCCGACATCGAAATCGAAGGCCTGCTGCTCGAAGTCCTGTCCGACTTCGCGGTCACGGTCCCGGAGTTGGGCACCATCACCGCGGAGCGAACGCCGTTCGTCGTCCTGACTTCCAACGCCACCCGTGAGCTGTCCGAAGCGCTCAAACGCCGCTGTCTGTTCTTGCACATCGACTTTCCCGACCCCGAATTGGAGCGCCGGATTCTGTTGTCCCGCGTTCCCGAGCTGCCGGGTCACATCGCCGAGGAGTTGGTGCGCATCATCGGCGTGCTGCGCGGCATGCAACTCAAGAAGTTGCCGTCGGTTGCCGAGACCATCGACTGGGGACGCACCGTGCTGGCGCTCGGCATGGACACCATCGACGACGCGACGATCGCCGCCACGATGGGCGTGGTGCTCAAGCACCAGTCCGACCAGCAGCGCGCAACCAGCGAACTCCGGCTGAACTGAGGTGTGAACCATGGCCGTCCGCCGCGTTCGCCCCAGCCAGCCGTTAGCTCCGCACGGCATCCCGGGCCACCTGGTCGGTTTTGTCGAAGCGCTTCGCGGGCAAGGTATCTCGGTCGGTCCGTCAGAGACGGTGGACGCCGGCCGGGTGATGGGTGTGCTCGGTCTCGGTGATCGCGAGATCCTGCGTGAAGGTCTGGCGTGCGCGGTGTTGCGCCGGCCCGAGCACCGCGAAACCTATGACGCGATGTTCGACCTGTGGTGGCCTGCCGCCCTGGGTACCCGGGCCGCGGTCACCGAGGAAGACGCCATCGATCCCGACGTCCAGTTGCCGCCCGACGACGTCGAGGCGATGCGCCAGATGCTGCTCGATCTGCTCACCAATAACCCCGAGCTCGCCGACATGGACGAGCGCCTGGTTGCGATGATCGCGCAGATCGTGGACGCCTACGGCAAATACAACTCCAGCCGCGGACCGTCGTATTCGTCGTATCAGGCCCTCAAGTCGATGGCGCTCGACGAGTTGGAGGGCAAGCTGCTGGCCGGCCTGCTCGCCCCGTACGGCGACGAACCCACGCCGACGCAGGAGCAGATCGCGAAAGCCCTTGCCGCACAGCGAATCACTCAGCTGCGAAAAATGGTCGACGCCGAGACGAAGCGACGAACCGCCGAGCAACTCGGCCGTGACCATGTCCAGATGTACGGCATCCCACAGCTTTCCGAGAACGTGGAGTTCCTGCGGGCATCCGGTGACCAGCTGCGCTCGATGCGCCGGGTGGTGCAACCGCTGGCCCGCACTCTGGCCACCCGGCTGGCCGCGCGGCGGCGCCGCGCCCGCGCGGGGGCGATCGACCTGCGCAAGACGCTGCGCAAATCGATGTCGACCGGCGGGGTGCCGATCGACTTGGTGCTGCGCAAACCCCGTCCGGCTCGCCCGGAACTCGTGGTGCTGTGCGACGTGTCGGGTTCCGTCGCCGGGTTCAGCCACTTCACCCTGCTGCTGGTGCATGCCCTGCGCCAGCAGTTCTCCCGGGTCCGGGTGTTCGCGTTCATCGACACCAGCGACGAGGTCACCCACATGTTCGGCCCGGATGCCGACCTCGCCGTGGCGATCCAGCGGATCACCCGGGAGGCCGGTGTCTACACCCGCGACGGCCACAGCGACTACGGCAACGCCTTCGTCTCGTTCATTCAGGCGCATCCCAACGTGTTATCGCCGCGCAGCTCGCTGCTGGTGCTCGGTGACGGCCGGACCAACTACCGCGACCCGGCCACCGACGTGCTGGCCCACATGGTGACCGCCAGCCGGCACGCACACTGGCTCAATCCCGAGCCCAAGCACCTCTGGGGTAGCGGCGACTCCGCGGTGCCCCGCTACCAAGAGGTCATCACCATGCACGAGTGCCGGTCGGCCAAGCAGCTCGCAGCCGTGATCGACCAGCTGCTGCCGGTGTGACTTTTGCACCATCTGCCACGTGGGCCGCTGGGCCGACGGAGGTCCGACGTGCCCACCTCCGAGCGACAAGCAGGTCAGGTCGCCGGAGTTGTCGCTCGAAGGCGGGCAGAAAGCGTGTCCACCGGCCGCGAGGCTGGTGTGATCGAAGTGGCTGATGTGAGGTGGGCCGCCTCCACCACGCTCAAGTAAGCTGGCAAACCGTGCGAAAACGGCGGCTGGGAGTGATGGGCGGGACCTTCGATCCCATCCACAATGGTCACCTCGTCGCCGCGAGCGAAGTGGCTTCTTTGTTCGACCTCGACGAGGTCGTTTTCGTGCCCAGCGGCCAGCCGTGGCAGAAGAAGCGTGCGGTCACCGCCGGCGAGGACCGGTACCTGATGACGGTGATCGCCACCGCCGCGAACCCGCGCTTCTCGGTGAGCCGGGTCGACATCGATCGGGGCGGGCACACCTACACCAAGGACACGCTGCGAGATCTGCAGGCCCTCAATCCGGACTCTGAGCTGTACTTCATCACCGGCGCCGACGCGCTGGCCTCGATCCTGTCCTGGCAGGACCTCGAGGAGCTGTTCGCGCTGGCGAAGTTCGTCGGGGTGAGCCGGCCCGGTTATGAGTTGGGCCGCGAGCATCTCGCCGACGTGCTCGACGGGTTGCCCGAGGACGCACTGACACTCGTCGAGATCCCGGCGCTGGCGATCTCCTCGACGGACTGCCGTCTGCGCGCCGAAGAAAGTCGCCCGCTGTGGTACCTGGTGCCCGACGGCGTCGTGCAATACGTGTCCAAACGCGAGCTCTACCGCAAACCTCGGACCGAGGCATGACGGCCGCCCCCGAGGCGATCGAGATGGCCACCGTCGCCGCACGAGCGGCCGCCTCGAAGCTGGCCGACGACGTCGTGGTCATCGACGTCTCCGAGCAACTGGTCATCACCGACTGCTTCGTGATCGCCTCGGCGTCCAACGAACGGCAGGTCAACGCGATCGTCGACGAGGTCGAAGACAAGATGCGCGAAGCGGGCCACAAGCCCGCCCGCCGCGAGGGCACCCGCGAAGGCCGCTGGACCCTGCTGGATTACGTCGACATCGTGGTGCACATCCAGCACCAGGACGAGCGCGACTTCTATGCACTCGACCGGCTGTGGCGGGACTGCCCGGTCTTGACGGTGGACGTGTCATGACGATCCGCCGGCTGGTGATGATGCGGCACGGCCAAACCGAACACAACCTCGACAGTCGGATGCAGGGTCAGCTCGACACCGCGCTGACCGAGCTGGGCCGTGCCCAAGCTGTCGCGGCGGCCGCGGCGCTGGCCAAACACCAGCCGTTGCGCATCGTGTCCTCAGATCTGCGTCGCGCCTACGACACGGCGGTGGCGCTGGGGGAGCGCGCCGGCTTGCCGGTGGACGTCGACGAGCGCCTTCGGGAAACCCACCTGGGCGACTGGCAGGGCATGACGCACAACGAAATCGACGCGGTTGCACCGGGCGCGCGGCTGGCGTGGCGCGAGGATGCCACCTGGGCGCCGCACGGCGGCGAGAACAGGCTCGACGTCGCCACACGCAGCGTGCCGCTGATTGCCGAGCTGGTGGCCCGCGAGCCCGAATGGGGGGTCGTCGACGAGCCGGCGCGGCCGGTGGTGCTGGTCGCTCACGGCGGCCTGATCGCCGCGCTGACGGCAGCGCTGCTCGGGCTGCCGATTGAGAACTGGCCTGCACTGGGCGGAATGGGCAACGCGAGTTGGACCCAGCTGTCCGGGCACTCCAGCGACCTGGATTCCGGCACAACCGATTTCGGCGCCATTCGTTGGCGGCTCGATGTGTGGAACGCTTCGGCGCAGGTCGCGGGCGATGTCCTCTGAGCGCCGGCCGGCACTGCTGGTTTTCGCCGACTCGCTCGCCTACTACGGGCCGACCGGCGGGCTGCCTGCCGACGATCCGCGGATCTGGCCCAATATTGTTGCCAGACAACTAGATTGGGATCTCGAGTTGATCGGCCGGATCGGGTGGACCTGTCGGGACATCTGGTGGGCGGCGACTCAGGACCCCCGCGCGTGGGCGGCGTTACCGCGGGCCGGCGCGGTGGTTTTCGCGACCTGCGGCATGGATTCGCTCCCGTCGCCGCTGCCGACCGCGTTGCGGGAGCTCATCCGATACGTGCGCCCGCCGTGGCTGCGGCGGTGGGTGCGCGAGGGCTACGGCTGGGTGCAGCCGCGATTCTCGCCGGTGGCCAAAGCTGCTCTGCCGCCACACCTTTCCGCGGAATACCTCGAACTTACGCGCGGTGCAATCGATTTCAACCGGCCCGGCATCCCGATCGTGGCCTCCTTACCGTCGGTGCATATCGCCGAAACCTACGGCAATGCCCACCGCGGCCGGGCCGGCACCGTTGCGGCGATCACCGCGTGGGCCGGTCAGCACGACGTTCCGCTGGTCGACCTGAAGGCCGCTGTCGGCGAAGAAGTCATGAGCGGGCGCGGCAACCCCGACGGAATCCACTGGAATTTCGAAGCGCACCACGCGGTGGCGGAGCTGATGCTCAAAGCGCTGGCCGAGGCCGGCGTAAATAACGATAAGCCGCGCGGCTAGCGGCATGCCCGTCGTCGTCGTCACCGATTCGGGGGCCCGCCTACCCGATGAACTGCGCCGGCAGTGGGCGATACGTGAGGTCCCGCTGCACATCTTGCTCGACGGTGCCGACCTGCGCGACGGGGTGGACGACATCCCGCACGACATCCACGATTATGGACACGCGACGACCACCGCTGCCACGCCGGCCGAGCTGGCCGATGTGTATCGTGATGCGCTGGCGGACAGTGGCGGCGACGGCGTGGTAGCTGTGCACCTGTCGGCGGCGCTGTCGGGGACCTTCAAGGCCGCCCAGGTAGCGGCAGCCGAATTCGGTTCAGCGGTAAGGGTTATCGACTCGAAGTCGGCCGCGATGAACACAGGTTTCGTCGCATTGGCTGCCGCGCGGGCCGCCGCCGGCGGTGCCGACCTGGACACCGTCGCGAACGCCGCCGCCGCGGCGGTGAGCCGCAACCACGGGTTCATCGTCGTGCACCAACTGGACAATCTGCGACGCAGCGGACGCATCGGTGGCGCCGGCGCCTGGCTGGGCACCAAGCTTTCGCTCAAGCCGCTGCTCCGCATAGACGACGGCAAACTCGTTCTGGCGCAACGGGTACGGACCGCGAGCAAGGCGACTGCGACGATGATCGACCGGGTGTGCGAGGTCGTCGACGGTCGGCAGGCGTCGATCGCCGTGCATCACGTCGCCAATCCCGACGGTGCGCGTGATGTGGTGACCGCGCTCGGTAAGCGGTTGCCAGGTTGTGGGTCGCCGATAGTGACCGAACTCGGTCCGGTGCTTGCGCTCCACGTCGGAGCAGGCGCGCTCGGGGTGTGCGTGGACGTGGCCGGCGACGTCGACCCGCCGGCGAGTATGTGAGGCCGGTGCGTTCGCGGCGCGCCAATTCTGCGAGGAATCTGTAGGGTTGCTCAAACATTGCCGAGAGTCGCAAGAGGAGGCGATCGGTCAGTGGTGAGGCAACCGACAAGGACGTCGGACTCGATTGCCATCACCACCGGCGGTAGCATTCGACGCTCGGCCTTCGATGAGCGTTACCCGAGATGTGAACTGACGCGTTTGGACGCTTACCCATGATCCCGGACATTCACCTGAACGACGGACTCGGATACGCTGGCGCACCAGATCCGGTCGAGTGCATGCTGACCGACGACGAAATTCGAACGCTCAATCGCGACCTCCGAATACTCATCGCCAGCAACGGCACCCTTACTCGAATTCTCGGCATTGTCGCCGACGACGAGATCTTCGTGCAGATTCTCGAGCAACAGGTCCACGAAACGATGCCGGGCACCTCTGGTCCGGAGCAGCCGCCGGACGGCCGGCTTCTTCGGCGACGAATCTTGCTGCGGGGGCGGAGTTCGGGTCACGCATATGTGGCCGCGGAGTCGCTGATCGCCATGGACCTGCTGCCACCTGCGATGACGACCAGCCTGACCAAGACGGACTGCCCGATCGGCGAAATTCTCGCTGCTAGTCGTCTTGAGACGTTCAAGGAGGCAGCGGACGTCTGGGTAGGGCCGTCGCCCGGTTGGCTCGCCGGGTCGGGGTGCGAAACCCCAGGAGCGAAAACTGTGGGCCGTCGCTATCGGCTGATTTCCGGAGGGCGGCCGGTGATGATTATTACTGAATATTTTCTGCGAAATATTTTCCGGGATCCTTCGTAGGATGAACCCGGTGGTAGCCAGGATTCGCGCGACATCGCTACTAGGAATCGGAAATAGATTTGCATCTGCTGAGCGGATCCCAAGAAGTCCTTAGCACCGACAACGGGGTATCGCGCATGGCGCGGGAGACAGAGGAGCGTTTTCGGGGGCGGACTAGGGAGGCGGTCCAGTGATGCGAAGCGAGAACCTCGCAGCGCTGCTGGCTGAACGGGCGTCGGCCGCAGGGTGGTCCGACAAGCCCGCCTACTATGCACCGCACGTGGTGACGCACGGACAGGTCCACGACGCCGCCGCCCGCCTCGCAGAAGTACTGCGGAACCGGGGAATTTCCGCAGCAGACCGCGTGCTGCTGTGCCTGCCGGATTCGCCCGAACTCGTCGAGTTGTTGCTCGCCTGCCTGGCTCGGGGGATTCTGGCGGTCCTGTCGAATCCCGACTTGCATCTGGAGGACCACCAGTTTCAGGAGCGTGACGCCGAGCCGGCGCTCGTTGTCACATCGGGGGCGCTACGCAGCCGCTTTCAGCGATCCCGCGTTGTGGAAGCCGGCGATCTCTTCGCCGAGGCGAGCAGCGTCGAACCGGGAGACTACGAGCCGGTGAGTGGCGACGCGCTTGCGTACGCCACCTACACATCCGGCACCACGGGCCCGCCCAAAGCTGCGCTTCATCGGCACAGCGATGCGTGGACGTTCGTCGACGCGATGTGTGACAAAGCCTTGAAGCTGACGCCCTGCGACACCGGGCTGAGCAGCGCGCGCATGCATTTCGCGTATGGACTGGGCAATTCGGTCTGGTTTCCACTGGCCACCGGCGGGTCGTCGGTCATCACTGCTCTGCCGGTCAGCGCGGACCTGGCGGCCGAGCTCAGCGCGCGATTCGCCCCGTCGGTGCTCTACGGCGTTCCGACCTTTTTCGCCAGAGTCGTGCAGACCTGCTCACCCGATTCGTTCGGTTCGCTGCGCTGCGTGGTGTCGGCGGGCGAGGCGCTCGGTGTCGGGCTCGCCGAGCGACTCCGCGAGTACTTCGGCGGTATCCCCATCCTCGACGGCATCGGCTCGACCGAGGTCGGCCAGACATTCGTGTCCAACCGCGTCGACGAATGGCGGCCGGGCACTCTCGGCAAGGTTCTCGAACCCTACGAGATCCGGGTGGTGGCGCCCGATGGCTCCGCCACCGAGCCGGGAGCTGAGGGCGACCTCTGGGTCCGTGGGCCGTCCGTCGCGGCGGGCTACTGGAACCGGTCGGTCGATCTCCTGGCGGACGGGGGCTGGCTCAACACCCGGGATCGCGTGCGTGTCGACGCCGACGGATGGGTCACCTACTCGTGTCGCGCGGACGATATGGAAGTTGTCGGGGGCCTCAACTTCAATCCCGCCGAGGTCGAGGAGCTCATCGTCGAGGACGACCAGGTGGCCGAAGCCGCGGTGGTCTCGGTCCGGGAGGCTACCGGAGCCTGGGAGCTGCAGGCTTTTCTCGTACCGGCGCAGGGCGAGGCCGTCGATCCGTCAGCGATCCGCGAGATCCACCGTCGACTGCTCACTCGGCTGTCCGCTTTCAAAGTGCCGCACAGGTTTGCCTCAGTGGAACAGCTCCCGCGCACGACGACCGGGAAGTTGCGGCGAACCGTGCTTCGCGCGGCGGACCCGACCACACCGATATGGGACCTGCCGGTCACCGAGCCGCTGCCGGACCCACGGGCGGCGCCGGATGACGCGCCGTCGTCGAACTTCTCCGGTGGCGTGACGCTCAACGAGCGGTTGGCCGTTCTGCAGGACGAACGTCGCCGGCTGGTGGCCGAGGCCGTCCGAACCGAGACCGCGAAAATCCTGGGTCGGCCGGGTCCTGGGTCGGTGGACCCGGATCTCACCTTCGCCGAGCTCGGGTTCGACTCGCAGATGACGGTCGCCCTTCGTAACCGGCTGGCGGCAGCCACCGGTCTGCGGTTGCCGGACACCCTGGGTTGGGATTACGGCTCGGTGAGCGGGCTGGCGCAGTATCTGGATGCCGAGATCTCCGGTGCGCCCACGCAGGTGACGCTGCCGTCGCCGGCGAAAGCCGAGGAGCCGATCGTCGTGGTGGGGATGGGCTGCCGCTTCCCGGGTGGGGTGGATTCCGCACGCGCGCTGTGGGAGGTCGTGCGCAGCGGTCGCGATGTGGTGTCGGATTTCCCGACCGATCGGGGTTGGGACGTCGAGGGATTGTTCGATCCCGATCCAGACGTGGTGGGCAAGACCTACACCCGGCGGGGCGGGTTCATGGCGGACGTGGCCGGATTCGACGCCGGCTTTTTCGGGATCGCTTCGGGCGAGGCCCTGGATATGGATCCCGAGCAGCGATTGTTGCTGGAGTGCTCCTGGGAGGCACTCGAACACGCCGGGATCGACCCGATGTCGTTGCGGGGGTCAGCGACCGGGGTGTTCTCCGGCATCTTCGGGCAAAGCTATGGATGCGCGGCCAAGGACGCACTGGAGGGCTATCGGCTGACCGGCACCGCGTCGAGCGTGGCCTCGGGGCGGGTGTCCTACGTGCTGGGCCTGGAGGGACCGGCCGTGTCGGTGGACACCGCATGTTCGTCGTCGCTGGTGGCCATGCATTGGGCGGTGCAGTCGCTGCGCTCCGGCGAGTGCGACTTGGCGCTGGCCGGTGGGGCGACGGTGATCTCCTCGCCGGCGGTCTTCATCGGGTTCAGCAGGCAGCGGGGATTGGCCGCTGACGGGCGCTGCAAGTCGTTCGCGGGCGCGGCGGATGGGACAGGCTGGGGCGAGGGCGTCGGGGTTGTGGTGCTCGAGCGGCTGTCGGATGCGCGACGGCGCGGTCATTCGGTGTTGGCGGTGGTGCGAGGTAGCGCGGTCAATCAGGACGGCGCCTCCAACGGCCTGACCGCACCGAACGGCCCGTCTCAGCAGCGGGTGGTCCGGGCGGCGCTGGCCAACGCGGGGTTGACCGCCGCCGATGTCGACGTGGTCGAGGCGCACGGAACCGGCACCACACTGGGTGATCCCATCGAGGCGCAAGCGCTGTTGGCCACCTACGGGCGAGAGCGTCCGCCAGGCAAGCCGCTATGGCTGGGCTCGATCAAATCGAACATGGGTCACACACAGGCCGCGGCCGGGGCAGCCGGCGTGATCAAGATGGTGCAGGCGATGCAGCACGGGGTGATGCCGGCGTCGCTGCACGTCGACGTCCCTTCCCCGTACGTGGATTGGTCCAGTGGGGCGGTATCGCTGTTGACCGAGGCCCGCGACTGGCCGGCCGACGAACGTCCACGCCGGGCGGGCGTGTCCTCGTTCGGGATCAGCGGCACCAACGCCCACGTGATCCTGGAGCAGGCTCCCGCCGAGACCATCGAAAGTGCCGGCGACAACGCCAAATCGATTGGGTTGCCGGCGCTGCCGTGGGTGATCTCGGCGCGATCGGCTGAGGCATTGACCGCGCAGGCGGGCCGATTGCTGGCCCGTGTGGAAGCCGCCCCAGAGCTGGACCCGGTCGATGTGGGCTGGTCGTTGTCGCAACGGTCGGTGTTCGAGCACCGAGCAGTCGTGGTGGGCGCCGATCGCGCGGAGTTGACGGCGGGGCTGGCCGGGATCGCTCAGGGCGAGCCCGGTGCGGGCGTGGTGACGGGACGGGCGGCGCCGGTCGTCAAGACGGTGATGGTCTTCCCCGGGCAGGGTTCGCAGTCGCTCGGGATGGGCCGCGAGTTATACGCCCAGTTGCCGGTATTCGCGCAGGCTTTCGATGCGGTGGCCGATGAATTGGATCGGCATCTGCGGCTGCCGCTGCGCCGGGTAGTCTGGGGCGACGATCAGGCTCTGCTCGACAGCACCGAGTTCGCCCAGCCGGCGCTGTTCGCGATCGAGACGGCGTTGTTCACCCTGTTGCGGAGTTGGGGTCTGGCCCCCGACTTCGTCATGGGTCATTCGGTGGGCGAGTTGTCGGCGGCGTACGTGTCAGGGGTGCTGACGCTGGCCGACGCGGCCATGTTGGTCGCTGCGCGGGGACGGTTGATGCAGGGCCTGCGCGCGGGCGGCGCCATGGTCTCGGTCGCCGCCGGCGAACACGTTGTGGCGCCGCTGCTGCGCGAAGGGGTGGCGATCGCGGCGATCAATGCACCCGAATCGGTGGTGATCTCCGGAACGCAGACCGCGGTGACCTCGATCGCGCAGCGGCTGGCCAAGCAGGGCAGGCCGGTCCGGCCGCTGGCGGTCTCGCACGCGTTTCATTCGCCGCTGATGGAGCCGATGCTCAAGGAGTTCGAGCGGATCGCGGCCCGGATCGAGGTGCGGGATCCGCAGATCGGGGTGGTGTCGAATGTGACGGCCGAGCTGGCCGGGTCCGGCTCCGGTTTCGGATCGGCGCAGTACTGGGTGAACCATGTCCGCCGGCCGGTGCGCTTCGCCGACAGTGCGCGCCATCTGCAGACCTGCGGCGCCACCCATTTCATCGAGGTCGGCCCGGGCAGCGGTTTGACCGCCGCCATCGAACAATCACTGTCGCCCACCGAGGCCGTGGTCGTCTCGGTGTTGCCCAAAGGCCGCCCGGAGCCGGCCTCGCTGATGGCTGCCGCCGGGCGAGTGTTCGCCACCGGGTTGCGGGTCGACTGGCCGGCGATTTTCGCCGGCTCGGGCGCACAGCGGGTGGACTTACCCACCTATGCGTTCCAGGGGCGGCGGTTCTGGTCGACCCGGAACTCGTCCGGGCCGGCCGACGCGACCCGACTGGGCGTGGCGGCGACCGGGCACCCGCTGCTGGGCGCGGCGCTCGAACGACCCGATTCCGGCGGGGTCGTGTTGACCGGCCGGTTGTCGCTGGCCGCTCAGCCGTGGCTGGCCGATCACCAGGTCGGCGGGGTGGTGCTGTTTCCCGGTGCCGGTTTCGTGGAGCTGGTGATCCGGGCCGCCGACGAGGTCGGGTGCGCGATCATCGACGAGCTGGTGTTGGCCAGCCCGCTGGTGGTACAGCCGGGCGCCGGCGTGCAGGTTCAGGTCGTGGTGGGGCCCGCCGGTGACTCCGGTAGCCGCGCGGTGTCCGTGTACTCCCGGCTCGATCAGGCCGACGCCGAATGGCTGCAACACGCTGAGGGCACGCTCGGGGCCGTCGCCGCCGAGGCCACCGCGGATTTGTCGGCGTGGCCGCCGGTCGGTGCGGAAAGTGTCGACATTTCGGACGGATACGCGCGGCTGGCCGCGCGCGGCTACGACTACGGCCCGGCGTTCCAAGGCTTGGCGGCGGTATGGCGGCGCGGCGCGGAGCTCTTCGCCGAGGCGGCCATCCCTGCCGACGCTGGTCTTCAGGTCGAGGGGATCGGCATTCACCCGGCCCTGTTGGACGCCGTGTTGCACGCCGCGGGGCTCGCCGTGGACACGAACAAGACGATGCTGCCGTTCTGCTGGCGAGGGGTGTCGCTGCACGCCGGCGGGACTAGCCGGATCAGGGCCCGCTTCACCGCGCTCGGTTCGGATTCGATGTCGGTGGAGATGGTCGACGGCGCCGGGCTGCCGGTGTTGACGGTGCGCTCGTTGGTGACCCGCCCGATGACCGCTGAGCAGCTACAGGCCGCGGTGACGACGGCCGCCGCCCGCAGCGACTGTGAACCGCTGGAAGTCGTGTGGCCGCCGCTCCCGCCCAAGCCCGACCAAGCCGATGGGGCAGAGCCCGCGGCGGTGTCCTGGGAGGAATTCTGCGCCGGCGACAGCCGCGGTGAGCGGGTTGTCGTGTGGCACTACGAATTTGCGGGCGACGACGTGGTGGGCTCCGTCCACACCGCGACCCACGCTGCGGTGCAGGTGCTGCAGCGCTGGCTGACCGGCGATCACGCGGGCACCTTGGTGGTGTTGACCCGCGGTGCGATGGCGTTGCCCGGCGAGGACGTCACCGATCTGGCAGCCGCCGCGGTCTGGGGCCTGGTGCGGACGGCTCAGGCCGAAAATCCGGGCCGGATCGTGCTGATCGACGCGGACGCGGAGGTCGACGCGGCGCAGCTCGCCGGCCTCGGCGAATCCCAACTGCTGGTGCGCGCCGGAGGTGTGCACGCCGCGCGACTGGCCCCGACCCCGCCACTGCTGGCGATACCGGCGGACGAGCCGGCGTGGCGGTTGTCGACCGGTGGCGGCGGGACGCTGGAGGATCTCACGCTGCAGCCCTGCCCGGAAGCGCAAGCGCCGCTGGAGGCAGGGCAGGTGCGGGTCGCGGTTGCGGCCGCCGGGGTCAATTTCCGGGACGTGGTGGCGGCGTTGGGTATGTACCCCGGCGCAGCCCCGGTGCTGGGTGCAGAGGGTGCCGGGGTGGTGGTCGAGACCGGTGCCGGGGTCGCTGGTCTGGCCGTCGGCGACACGGTCATGGGGTTGATCGACGGAACCGGTCCGTTGGCGGTGGTGGACCGGCAACTGCTGGCCAAGGTGCCGCAGGGGTGGTCACTCGCCCAGGCCGCGGGCGTGCCGGTGGCGTTTCTGACGGCGCTGTACGCGCTGGCGGATCTGGCGGAGGTCAAGGCGGGGGAGTCGGTGCTGATACACGCCGGCACCGGCGGCGTCGGCATGGCGGCAGTGCAGCTCGCTCGCTACTGGGGGGTCGAAATCTTCGTCACCGCCAGCCGTGGTAAATGGGACACGTTGCGCGCCATGGGATTCGACGACGACCATATCGGTGACTCGCGGACGCTGGATTTCGAAGCGAAGTTCCTGGCGGTCACCGGGGGCCGCGGCGTCGATGTCGTGCTCGACTCGCTGGCCGGTGACTTCGTGGACGCCTCGCTGCGGTTGCTGGTCCGCGGCGGGCGCTTCATCGAGATGGGCAAGACCGACATCCGCGACGCGCAGGCGATCGCGGCCGAGTATCCCGGTGTCGCGTACCG
This sequence comes from Mycobacterium cookii, assembly GCF_010727945.1. Lineage (NCBI taxonomy): Bacteria > Bacillati > Actinomycetota > Actinomycetes > Mycobacteriales > Mycobacteriaceae > Mycobacterium > Mycobacterium cookii. The sequence continues at coordinate 1,555,041 of NZ_AP022569.1, read as the reverse complement.
GGCATTCGACCTGTCCGAGGCCGGCCCGGCGCGCATGCACGAGATGCTGGACGAGCTGACGGAGCTGTTCGACAGCCGGGTGCTGCAGCCGCTTCCGGTGAGCACCCGCGATGTCCGTTGCGTCGTAGAGGCCTACCGATTCATCAGCCAGGCTCGCCACATCGGCAAGGTCGTCTTGACCATGCCCACGACGCTGGGTCACGAGCTTGCCGGTGGCACGGTCCTGATCACCGGCGGCACCGGAATGGCCGGGGGCGAGCTGGCCCGGCATCTGGTCAAAGCCTACGGAGTGCGTCATGTGGTGGTGGCCAGCCGGCGGGGCGGGCGCGCCGACTCGACCGCCGAGCTGACCCTCGATCTGGCGCGGGCCGGCGCTCAGGTGCAGGTGCTGGCCTGCGATGTCGCCGATCGACACGCGCTCACCGAGTTGCTGGCGCAGTTGGGGCGGCGATGGCCACCGTTGCGTGGCGTGATCCACGCCGCCGGCGTGATCGACGACGCGGTGATCACCTCGTTGACACCGGACCGGGTGGATACGGTGTTGCGGGCCAAGGTGGACGCCGCGTGGAACCTGCATGAGCTGACCCGCGATCTGGGGTTGTCGATGTTCGTGCTGTGCTCCTCGATCGCGGGCACCGTCGGCTCGGCCGGTCAGGGCAACTACTCCGCGGCCAACGCGTTTCTGGACGCGCTGGCCGCTCATCGGCGGGCAACGCGGTTGCCCGGGGTCTCGCTGGCGTGGGGACTTTGGGAGCAGTCCAGCGCTCTGACCGCTCATTTGAGTGGCCGCGACCTGGCCCGGCTCAACCGTGACGGCATGGCGGCGATGAGCCCGGCGCAGGCGCTGGAGTTGTTCGACGCCGCGTTGGCGGTCGATCACCCCGTCGTGGTCACCGCCCGACTGGACCGCGCCGCGCTGGACGCCCGGGCCCGCCAGGGCGACCTGCCGGCATTGTTCAGCAGCCTGGCCCGCCGCCCGCGGCGCCGGTCGGCCGAAGACGTCGCCGGCGCTGCCATCCAGTCGAAGTCGGTGCTGGAACAGCGTCTACATGCGCTGGACGCCGAGGATCGGCACGGCCTGCTGGTGGAGATGGTGTGTTTGCACGCCGCGGCGGTGATGGGCCACGCCGCCCCCGACGAAATCGACCCCGGCACCGCGTTCCAAGAACTGGGATTCGACTCGCTGACCGCCGTCGAGCTGCGCAACCGCGTCAAGACCGCCACGGGGCTGACCTTGTCACCCACCCTGATCTTCGACCACCCCACCCCGACCGCGGTCGCCGTCTACGTGGGACGGCAGATCGCGGAGAGCCTCGATCTCTCGTCCGAGCAGGACGAGGCCGCGGCGTCGTGAACGCGGCTGAGAGCTAACGCACCGGCACCGGCAGCGGGGCGGTGTTCTCGTCCTGGGCAACCGGCTTGCGGACGGCGTGGTCGCCGCGAGGATGCACGACCTGCGGCCACCAGAACCACCGGCCGAGCATCGTGGCCAGCGACGGCATGAACAGCGTTCGCACCACCAGGGTGTCGAGCAGCAGACCGATGCAGACCGTCGAGCCGAACTGGCCCAACACCGTCAGGTCGCTACCCAGCATGGCGGCCATGGTGAACGCGAACACCAGACCGGCCGACGTCACCACCGCGCCGGTGCCGGCCATCGACCGGATGTATCCGGTCTTGAGTCCGGCGTGGATCTCTTCCTTGAAGCGTGAGACCAGCAGCAGGTTGTAGTCGGATCCGACGGCCAACAGGATGATCACCGACAGCGCCATCACGATCCAGTGGATGTGCATGCCGAACAGGTCCTGCCAGATCAGCACCGACAGCCCGAACGACGCGGCGATCGAAGAGCTCGCGGTCCCGACGATCACCAACGCGGCCACCACGCTGCGGGTCAGCAGCAGCATGATCATGAAGATCAGCGTCAGCGCCGACACCACGGCGATCATCAGGTCGTACTTCTCGCCGTCGGCCATGTCCCGGAAGGTCGCCGCGGTCCCGCCGAGATACACCTTGGCGTCGGACAGCGAGGACTGCTTGAGCGCTTCCTGGGCCGCGGTGCGCTCCGCGCCCACCCGGTCGATGCCCTCCGGCGTCATCGGGTCGCCCTGGTGAGTGATGAAGAACCGCACCGACTTTCCGTCGGGGGAGAAGAACATCTTCACGCCGCGGATGAACTCCGGGTTCGAGAACGCCTCGGGCGGCAGGTAGAAGAAGTCGTCGTTCTGCGACTTGTCGAAGCTCTGTCCCATCACGATGGCGGTGTTACTCATCGCCTCCATCTGGTCGATCATCGCCTTGAACGTCTGGTACATGGTCAGCGTCAGGCCATGTGTCGTCTTCAGCGTCTCGAGCATGATCGGGATCAGCTGCTCCAGCTCGTGTGAAGCCTGCGCGGTACGGGTGATATCGCCGGAGAGGTCGTGGAACTTCTCCGCGAGTTGGTCGAAACCGTCGATGGAGTCGAACAACGACCGGAACGAGATACAGACCGGAATGTCGTAGCAGTGCTTCTCCCAGTAGAAATAGCTGCGGATCGGCCGGTAGAAGTCCTCGAAGTCGGCGATGTGGTCGCGCAGCGTGTCGGTGATCTCCGACGTCTCCTGCGTGGTCTTCGCGCTGTCCATCGCGGCGCTCGCCAGATCGTGGGTGACCTTCGCCTGCCGCGTCGTCACGTCGATCATGATCTGCATCTCGTCGGCCATCTTCAGAATGTCTTTCATTCTGTCTTTGAGGAAGTCCATGTTCTGCATGGTCGTCTGGCTCTGGATGCTGTTCTGGAACGGAATCGAGCTGTGCTGGATGGGAATTCCCAGCGGTCGGGTGATGTCTTGGATCATCGCGATGCCGACGGTGCGGATCTCGTTCTTGGCGACCTTGTCCAGCACCAGCATGTCGGAGGTGTTGCGCATGTCATGGTCGGACTCGATCATCAGCAGGTCCGGGTTCATCCGGGCTTCGGAGAAGTGCCGATCGGCCGCGGCGTAACCGAGGTTGGACGGCGCCGACTCGGGTAGGTAGTGGCGGTCGTTGTAGCTGGTCTTGAATCCCGGCAATGCGACCATGCCGACCAGGACAGCTGCCAGGCTCACCGCGAAAACCGGTGCGGGCCAGCGCACTACCGCGGTGCCGACGCGCCGCCAGAGTTTGCCGCGGGCCTGGCTCTTCCTTTCGAAGAGGCCGAACCGGCTGCCGATGAACACCACCGCCGGGCCCAGCGTCAGTCCGGCCGCGACGACAACCAGCATGCCGATGGCCACCGGGGCGCCCATCGTGGAGAACCACGGCAACCGGCAGAAGCTCAGGCAGTACGTCGCGCCGGCGATCGTCAGGCCGGAACCCAGCACGACGGGCGCGACACCCTTGAATGTCGTGTAATACGCGGATTCCCGGTCTTCGCCTTCGCGGCGCGCCTCCTGGTAGCGGCCGACGAGGAAGATCCCGTAGTCCGTCCCGGCGGCGATCGCCAGCATCGTCAGGATGTTGGCCGCGAACGTGGTCAGACCGAACGCGTTGTTGTAGGCCAGCACCGCCACGACGCCGCGGGCACACGCCAGCGCGACGAACGTCATGAACAGCTGGATCAGCGTGGTGACGATCGAGCGGTAGACCAGTAGCAGCATGATCGCGATCGCGCCCAGGGTGAAAAGTGTGATCTTGGCCAGGCTGTCGTTGCCGATGACGTGCATGTCATCGGAGAGCGCCGCGGGACCGGTGACATACGCCTTCACCCCGGGTGGTGCGGGTTCCTCGTCGACAACCTTGCGGACCGCCTCCACCGAGTTGTTGGCCTGGGTGGTGCCCTGGTTGCCGGCGATGTTGACCTGCACGTAGGAGCCCTTGGCGTCGGCGCTCTGGGCGCCGGCCGCAGTGAACCTGTCGCCCCAGAAATCCTGGATGTGCTGGACGTGCTTGGTGTCCTGGCGCAGTTTGCGGACGATGTCGTCGTAGTAGCGGTGGGCCGACTCACCAAGTGGCTGTTGGCCTTCGACGACGACCATCACCGTGCTGTTGGAGTCGAACTCGTGGAAGTTGTGCCCCATCCGCATCATCGCCTTCATCGACGGTGCGTCCAGGGGAGCCATCGGTGCCGAGTGGGCTTCGCCGACGACTTCGAGTTTGGGGACCGCGACGTTGACGATGACGGTCACGATCACCCAGCCCAGGATGATCGGGATGGCGAAGAGGCGGATGGCGTGCGGGAGATAGGGGCGGTGCGGTTTCTTGGTTTCGGTAGTCGCGGCTTCGTGGTTGCTCATGCGGACTTCACCAGGCAGTAGGTCTGGGCGTTGTGGCCGTCGGAACTCTGGTGCTCGCGCAACTCCCCGTCGACGGTGATGCGACAACCGATGTGGCCGCCGTCGGTCTGCGCCATGATGTTCGCGCTCACCGTGGGCAGCGTGGTGGACAGCGTGAACGACCACGGCAGCGGCACATTGTTGAGCTGATGGGTGTTGGCGTCGGCGTCCCAGTAGTTGATGTTGGCGGTGCTGCCGGGGGCGCCGAAGATCTCGTACTTCACGACCTTGGGGTTGAACTGCACGATCTTGATCCCGGCTCCTGCGTTGGCGTTGAGGTCTTGGGAGCCGAACACCTTGTGCAGGCGTGTCACGGCGAGACCGGAGACGGACAGCACGACGATGAGCAATAACGGAATCCACCAGCGCTTGAGCAGGCCGCCTATCGACATTGCTCTCACTCGGTCTCCTCCTGCTTCCCCGCCCGGGCAGCGTTGCCGAAAGAGCTCACCTCTGCAGGTCATCGAGGTCGACGCACCGAGGCCCTTCGCTCGGCTAACTATGCTAGACGATAGGGCACGCTCGCGTTCTGTGCGGCCCCTTGACGCGACGAGGCCCGCACCGCTACCCCGCGGCGCGGCCGGTGATCGGCGGTAAGTCGGCAAGCGTGACGATTCCCGGCCTGGCCGCGACGACCGCGGGTACCGCATTGGTCACCGGCATCGCCGTGTAGATCATGCCGAGACCCATGAATCCGGGTTCGGTCCAATCCTTGGGCGGCAGGCAGTGCACGACCGTACGCATGTTGGGCAGGCCGAACACCTGGATCACGTGCCCGTGCTCGAGCGGTTTGGGCGGGACGACGTGATTGCCCATGGTCCAGTTGAACCCGACGCTGACGATGTTGTGATCGCCGACCCAGCCGCGGTGGTAGCCGTAGACGCTGCCGACGGTGCCGGCCGGAATCTTCATGAAGCCCAGGTCGGTGTCGCCGGTGGCGGCCGTGAAGGTCACGTCGAAGGTCATCTTGTCCAGCTTCGCCCCGATCGCGTCGGCCATCATCGCCGCCGACTCGGCGAACACCTCGCTTTCCCGGCGCACATTCTCGGCCAGGCCCGGAGTGTCCGGGTCCTGCGAAAAGCCCATCGCGGTCTGGGTTTCCGCCGACTCGTAGGTCGAGCAGTCCACCGATTCGGTGATTCGGATCTCGTCGACGCGTTCGCAGGATCCGCTCAGCGCCATCCCGACCAGGTTCGTCATCCCGGGGTGCGCGCCGCTGCCCAAGATGGTCGACCGGCCCCGCTCGCACGCGTCCTCGATGCGCTGCCGGTCTTGCGGTGTCTGCTTGCCGCCGGTGATCCAGGCCGCGCTGGTACACACATTGACTCCCGAGTCCAGCAGGCGGACCAACTCGTCGATGCTGGGCCACAGCGGGTTGTAGCAGCACGCGTCGGGGTGAAGCGCCAGCAGCGCGTCGATGTCGTTGGTGGCGTGGATCCCAGTCGGCTCCAGCCAGCCGGACAGCTGGGCGGCGTCGACCCCGACCTTGTCTTGCCCGTGGGCGTAGACGCCGACCAATTCCATATCGGGTCTGCCGATAATGGCGTGCAGCGATCGCCGTCCGATGTTCCCGGTTGTCCACTGGATCACGCGTAACGGACGGTCTGCTCTGCTCGTGGTCATCGGGGCTCCTTTGCCGATTCGATAGACCTCATTATCTTCACTGGCTTGGGCACACCGTTACCCGACGCCTACTCGTTGCGAGGCATGCGTGGGACAAATACTTGGTCCGGAATCATCGGTTTGTCCCCTTCGGCATTTGCATCCTAAACGTCTTGTGTCACAAGGATTGCAGACCTGCTGAGCACCCGATCAACCGACAAGTTGGTCGGTCACGCAACGGATTTCCGGTTGACAAACCGCCAGTAGGCATCTTACTGTGGAGTAACCTACGCGAGCGTAAGATACGCAGGGATGTGGTCATCGACGTGATTCCATTGTTGTGGTCGCGTGATTTCCAGTTGTCGTTCCCGAGCCGTCATTGCATACAAGCGGTCGTGTGAAACAACAACAGGAAGACAGCTCAGGCTTATCAGACCGATGTCTCTATTAAGTGAGAGTGACGCGAACTTTCCCCGAAGTCATCGGGCGCCCTTGACGCATGTTTCCGGCGATTCAGACTCCTCGCCGGACTGCACGGTGCGGGACTGGGTCCGACGCGGCGACGAGTCGCCGGTCGAGAAGGTTCCACTGGGGTCGATTCGCGACTCGCACAGCCCGAGAAAGGCCAAGCTCAACGAATACCACGCCGGTGTGCTGGCGCAGTCGCCGTTGCCCCTGCCTCCGATCGTGATTCATCGATCTTCAATGCGGGTGATCGACGGAGTGCATCGACTCCGCGCGACCGGATTACGCGGCGAAGACACCATCGCTGCTACATTCTTCGACGGCAGCGACGCGGAGGCCTTCGCGCTTGCGGTGCATCTCAACGTCACTCATGGTTTGCCGCTTACTCTTTCGGAGCGCAAAGCGGCTGCCCAGAAAATCGTCGAACAGCACCCGCATTGGTCGGATCGGTCGATCGGACTGATCGCGGGGGTGTCGAACAAAACAGTCGGAAAACTGCGGGGGTGTGCAACTGGGGAAGTTGCCCAGTTGGGCCCCCGGCTCGGGCGAGACGGCAGGGCCCGGCCGGTGAATCCGTTGGCCGGGCGGCGGCGCGCGGCCGAATTTCTGTCCAGCAATCCCCGCGCGTCGCTGCGCGAGATCGCCCGGTCGGCGGGCGTTTCGGTGACAACCGCGCGCGATGTGCGCCGGCGTATCGACGATGGTGAAAGTCCGCTGCCCGACGCTCTCGTCAAATCGTCGCGTCGACGCGAGAACCCGCCGGTCGGCTTCGGCGAGATCACCGCGGCCGAGACGACGATGCCCCCGGTGGTCCGGGGCCCCGATCTGCTGCAGCGACTGAGAAACGATCCGTCGGTCCGCTCGTCCGAGCGGGGCCGCACGCTACTACGGCTGCTGTCCACCGTCGTGGTCGCCATCAGCGCCTGCAACGAATTCGCTGAGGCTGTTCCGAATCACTGCTCGGGCACCATCGCCGAAATCGCGCGCAAGAACGCCCGAGCCTGGCAGGACATCGCCGACAAATTCGACACCGCGTGAGTCCCACGGGCGCTTGCGCTTTCAGCGCAGCAGCCCGACCGCGCCAATGGTGAGGAATGCAACGCCGATCGCGGCCAGCAGGATGGCTACTTCGTGTCGGCGTCGCGATCGAATCCAGTTGTGCAGTGCCGTCATCGACGCCGCAGTCTGCTTGGGAGCCAGCAAGTAAGCCAGTAGCGGGATTTCGACGAGCGCGAAGGCCACGACGTTGAACATCAACAGCGCCGCAACTTGGGTAGGGGCGGTTGCGCCGGAGGCCAGGATGACGGCCAATGCGGCGAGGTAGTCAACCGACGGTAAAGCGATGCTGAGACCGGCTATTCCCGCGACCGACAACGAATCTCCGCGCATCAGGCGTTGAGCCGGTGTGGTGAATCTGGCCGACCGGACGCCGAGTCGACGCGGCACGTTTGCGGCCACGATCACCGCGACCGCCAGGAACAACAGCCCGATCAGAACCTGCACCCGCGGCAACGTGAAGTACGTGGACCCGAGCAGGATGCGCCGAAAGATAAACAGCACAACGAGACCCACGGTCGTTCCCATCGCGAAGCCACCCAGCAGGAACGCCAGCAACTGCATCGCGGGTTTCGGCCTGCTCAGCATCAGCACGGTCATACCGACACGAAACGGCTCGAAACTTACGGCAAGCGCCATCAGCAGGACCGTGAGGATCATCGGGAAGTGTGCGGCGGGCGCCTGCCCGCTCAGGCGTCCAATCTGGCGAACTGGTCCTGGCGGTACAAATCGACGCACGCGGCGCGGCGGACCTTGCCGCTTGTCGTGGTGGGGATCGATCCGGGTGCCACCAGGACGAGGTCCCCGACGTTCAGCCCGTGTGAATTCGAGATCGCCGATGTGACATCGCTTTTGAGCTCGCTGAGCCGGTACTTCGCATCCTCGTCGTCGGAGTCGCCGCGCTTCTTGATCTCGACGACGGTGACCAGCTGCTCGGTACTGTTCAGCGGAACAGATATCGCCGCGACCCGCCCGCGCGTGATCTCCTGGACGGTGGCCTCGATGTCCTCGGGGTAGTGGTTACGACCGCGGATGATCACCAGGTCCTTGATGCGGCCGACGATGAACAATTCGTTCCCGGAGATGAAACCCAGGTCGCCGGTTCTCAACCACGGGCCGTCTGGCGTGCCCGCCGAGGGGTCGAGCAGCGTTGCCTTGAAGCAACGCTGCTCTTCCGCGGGCCTGCGCCAGTAGCCGTCGGCGACATTGCCGCCATGCACCCAGATCTCGCCGACCACGTCAGACGGGCATTCGCGGTGGGTGTCCTCGTCGACGATGCGCACCAAAGGTGACTGCGGCACTTTGTACTGAACCAGCGCCGTTCCGGCGCCAGGCGCAGTCCGCTTGACGCGGCCAGCGGCCAGCTCGTCGACGTCGAAGTGGATCGCCGGCGTGGCTTCACGCCAGACTCCGGTGGCCACGAAGACGGTCGCCTCAGCCAGGCCGTACGAGGGACGCAGCATCGAGTCCCGGAAGTTGAAGTGCGCGAACCGATCCGCGAATCGTTCCATTGTCGCCGGCTCCACACGCTCGGCCCCGTTGATGATGCCCAACACGCCGCCGAGGTCGAGGCCGGCAAGGTCACTGTCGGTTGTCTTGCGGGCTGCCAGGTCGAAGGCGAAGTTCGGCGCCGCCGACCACGCCTGAGAGTGCTGGGCCAGCGATCGCACCCACCGGGCAGGTCTTTCCAGAAACGCCACCGGACTACTCAGCTCGACCCGCTGGCCGCTCAAGATCGGTGCGCAGATTCCCAGCACCAATCCCATGTCGTGGTACAGGGGTAACCACGACACGATCGTGGTATCGGTTGCGAATTTCACGTTGGAGTCCGCGAAGAAGCTGCGCATCAGCTGCTCGAAATTCACCTGAACATTGCGGTGCGAGATCATCACCCCGGTGGGCAATCGGGTCGAACCCGAGCTGTACTGCAGGTACGAAACCGAAGGCGAATCTGAGCTTTTGACGTTTGCCCCGCCGTCGACATCGAGATCCAACGTGTCGATCTCCACCAGTTTCGGCGCGGTGTCCATCCGTGATTGATCAACATAATCGCCGACGTCATCGGAGACAGCGGACGTCGTGAGAACGACGGAGGGCGTCGTGTCGGCAACGACCGAACTCACCCGCTCGTGATGCGAGCCGCGGTGCGGCAAGGGGAGCGGAACCGCGATGAGCCCGGCCTGCATGGCGCCCAGGAACGCAACGACGTACCCGAGACCTTGCGGAGCAAGGATCACCGCGGTGTCACCGGCTGAACCGTGCTGGCTGAGTTCGCGTGCCACGTTGAGCGTTCGACGGTACAGCTGTGACCACGTGAGGCTCTCCCGAACGCCCGCCCAATCCTTCTCGTAGTCGGTGTACGTGAATGCCACATCGCCGGGCCGCATGCTGGCACGCCCGTGCAACAGGCTGAGAATGGATGGTTGAGACATAGGCGTTAGATTACGTCCGTACTGATAGGCGTGGGCTTGGGGGAATCAGGCGCCGGCTTGGCTTGCTCCATGTGATAGCACGGACGTGGCTCCCGCGATGATCTGAGAGAACGGGTCCGCGCCACCGCCGAATGTCGCCTGGTTGGCCGGCGCAGTGACTTCGGCAGGGTCGAAACCGTTCACCGGGTCCACCTGAACCGGAGCGGTCGCCGGGTCATCGTTGCGGGAATAGCCCGCGTTGACCCGGGGGATCAGGATCGCGTCGAGTTTGTTGAGCGTGTCCTCGGGGATCCCGATGTACTTCAGCGGCATGACCAGCGGCAGGTGCTTTTGCGGGACCATGATCGTGACGTCTTTCGCGCCCCTGGAGTTGATCGTGGTCCTGATGTTCTGCGGCGGCACCATGCTCGCATTCGTGAACGCCACCGCGGTGTGCCCGGTGGCCAGGCCCATCAGCGTGTTGGCGAAGGCGAACAAGTTGTCCGGACGGTCGGGGAAGTCCGCGATCGAGTCGTAGGCGGCCACGAACCTGTCGGTCTCGTACTGGCTCTCGTACGGCGGCGGCATGACATAGTCCAGCGCGGGCACGGTGCTGCCGACCGGGAACACCGCGGTCAGGAAGCTCTGACCGAAGGCGTGATGCCCGATCGGGTCGCCGAAGGTGGCGAAGTTCAGTTTGTCCGGCGGGGGAGCGTCCGGGGCGGTCGCCAGCCGAGCCTGCTCGCCGTCGACGACGAACCCGCCCTCAGACAGGCCGATCGCCGTGCCGGGACGACCGGTGGTGCGGATTGCCTGGTCCAGGTTGTCGACGCCCACGTCGACCGACCAGCCGACGCTGGGACCGTCCAGGCCGACTCCGGGGAACTGCTGGTCGAACTTGTCGATCTCGCCCTTGAGGCCCGGGAAGAGGTTGGCGAGCACATGTCCCTGCACCTGTCCGGCGGGGTACCGAACGATCTGGCGTTGCTGGCCGGGGAACCAGTCCGCGCCCTCCATCTTGATGTACTGGTCATAGGGAACACCGAGCACGTGCGCGCCACCCAGGGCGTAGGCGGTCTGGTCGCCCGGCGCGCCCGGAGTCGGCGGCCCGGTGATGGGCCCGTTGTCGGCCGTCGCGGTACCGGCGCCGAAACACCCTGTGGCGCTGATGGTTACCAGCGCACTGACTCCTGCGAGTAGTTTCTTCATCGCTACTCCTGACCACTCATTTTGACTCGTAGTTTCACACAGTTCATTCGGGCGCGCGAACCCTTGCCGCCCGTGAGGGCCACCAGTTCGCCCGCCCGATCAGCGCCGCGAACGCGGGCACCGTGATGGTGCGAACCAGGAAGGTGTCGAGCAGGATTCCGACGCCGATGACGACCCCACCCTGCACGACGGTGCCGATGCTGGAGAACAGCAAACCGGCCATCGAGGCCGCGAAGATGACGCCCGCCGCGGTGATCACGCCACCCGTCGAGCTCAGCGTGCGAACGATCCCGTAGCGAATGCTGCGCGGAGACTCGTCGCGCATTCGCGACACCAGCAGCATGTTGTAGTCGGCTCCCACCGCGACCAGCACCACGAACGCCAGCGGCGGCACGCTCCAATGCAGATGCTGGCCGAGGATGAACTGGAAGAACACCACGCCGATGCCGACCGCCGACAAATACGAGATCACCACCGAGGCAACCAGGTACAGCGGGGCGACAATCGCGCGCAGCAGCACCATCAGGGTCAGCAGGACCACCAGCAGCGTGATCGCGATGATGAACCGGATGTCGTGGTTGTAGTAGTCGCGGGTGTCTTTGAGGCCCACGGTGAATCCCGCCATCGAGATCTTGGCGTCCGACAAGGTGGTATTCGGCTGGGCCCCTTTGGCCGTCGCCATGATCGTGTTGACCTGATCCATCGCGTCGGTGCTGAACGGGTTGAGCCTGGTCTGGACGAGGTAGCGCACCGAGTGGCCGTCCGGCGACATGAAGATGCTCGCGGCCTTCTTGAATTCGTCCAGGTGCAGCAACTGTGCCGGGATGTTGAACCCGGCCATCGTCGGCTGGGACGCGTCGTGCTTCAGCGACAACAGGAACGTTGCCGATTCGCTCAGTCCGGCTCCCAGCTGCTTGACCTGATCGACGAGTTGATTGACCGCGTCGGCCACCTGCCGGCTGCCACCGGCGAACTGGTCTGCGCCGCTCTGCAGGTTGTTCAGGTTCGACTGCAGCCCACCGGCCTGGTCCATGCCGAGGGAACGCATGACGTCGCTCAGCTTGGTGACCGCCGCACGTAGGCGGTCCGACGACGCTTTCAGCTTGTTCTTGTCTGGATACTCCTGCATCTGGTGCGCCAGATCGTTGATCGCGTCCAGATCCTCTTGATCGCGCCCACCCACAAGCTGCTCGAACGCGTCACGGGTGTTGGTGCAGGATTCGTCGGCGTCGCACACGGGGTTAGCGCGCAGGGACATCAGCACCGGGCCCAGCCAGGAGAACAGGTTCTTGCCGGCGGTGAAGTTCCAGCCCATGTCGTTGGTGATCTTGTCGATGTGGTCGACCAGTTGCGCGCCAAGGTCGACTTCTTTGACCAGCGTCTCGCCGCTGTACTGGTCCTTTGTCGAGGTGAACGTGCTCTCCAGTTCCTGCACGCTGGCGGCGAGCTGGCTGACCTGACCGCGCACGCTGTCGAGATTCTCGGCCAGCGTGTCGCTGCCCTGGGACAGCCGATTGAGGTCGCTGGTGTGGTCGCTGATCAGCTCCGAGCCGCCCTGCAGGAACGATCCGATGGCGCCCGCCTGGTAGGTGGCCCGGAATTGCTCCGGCACGTTTCCGGTCGGCCGGGTGATGCCGCTGATCGCCGCGACGTTCGGCAGCTGGCTGACGCGGTCGGCCATCTGCTCCAGGTCGGCCAGCGCCTGCGGGTTGCGCAGGTCGTGTGGCGACTGGATGAGGATGTACTCCGGGATGGACTGGTTCACCGGGAAATGGCGATCGAGTTCGGTGTAGCCGACCGAACTGGGAGTGGACGCTGAAAGGGCCTTGCGATCGTCGTAGTTGTAGCGCACGAAGGCCGAGCAGCTGGCCAGGATGGCCAGCACGATCAGGCTGGCAACCAGGTGGGTCCTGGGACGACGCACGATGCGGACGCCCGAACGCCGCCAGAATCGGGCGGTCAATTCGCGCCGTGGCTTGACCCAGCCGCGAGGGCCCGCGAGCGCCAGGATTGCCGGTAGCAGCGTCACCGCGGCCAGGAAAGCGACGCCGATCCCGATCGCCGACGCGATGCCGACGGTCTGGAACACGCCCATGCGGGCGAAGCTGATCAGCAGGAAGGTGATGCCGACCGTAGTGGCGGAGGCGGCGACGACCTTTCCGATCGAGATCAGTGCTCTCTTAAGGGCCTGGTCGGACGTTTCGCCGGATCGCAGATAGTCGTGATAGCGGCTGATCAGGAAGACCGCATAGTCTGTGCCGGCGCCGGCCATGATCGCACTCAAGAAGACGTTCGACTGGTTCGAGACGCCGGTGCCGGTGATTTGCGAGAAGGCGGCCACCAGCGACTGCGCGATCACCAGGGACAGGCCGATCGTCATCAGCGGCAGCAGCATGGTGATCACGCTGCGATACACCACCAGTAAGACGATGAGCACCAGCACGCCGATCGCCAGCTCGATCGGAAGGCGATCGTTCTCGCCAGCGACGGTCAGGTCGGCGACCGTTGCCGCCGGCCCGGTGATGTTCGCCCGCAGCGACGTGCCGGCCACGGTATGGGTGATGACGTCACTGATCTGGTTGAACGCTTCGTAGGATCGCGGCGTCCCCAATTCACCTGCCACGCCGACGGGCAGCACCCAGGCTTTGTCGTCTTTGCTGGTCACGACGGAGCGCAGTGGCGGCGTGGCGATGAAGTCCTGCAGCATCACCACGTTCTTGGTGTCTTTGCGCAGCGCGTCGACCAATTTGCCGTACACGGCCTCGTCGTCGTGACCGAGACCCTTGTCGTCGGTCAGAACCACCAGCAGCAGGTCCTCTGAACCTGATTCGTGGAAAGCCTCGGTCATCTTGCGCGCGGTGACGTTCGACGGCGCGTCGCTGGGCAGGATCGCCAGCGGATGCTTCTGTGCCATCTCGCTCAGCGACGGGAAAGTCAGTGGTAGAGCGGCCGCGACCGCAAGCCACAGCCCAATCACAACCCAAGGCCACCGCACCACGAAAGCGGCTAGCCGTCGCATATCGTCCTCGTCCCCCGGTCGGCGCCGCTGTGTGCGGTCGCCGGCGACGGTCGCCGGCGTTCGATCAGAAAAGCTCTACCCATTAAAGCTGTCGTCGCTATGCGACTCGCCCCCAATTCCCGCTGTCGGCAACCCGCACGCACACGGACTTCATCGCCTCCATGTAGCGGGTGACTGATTTCAGGGCGACCGGATTGTCGGGATACATGATCGCCATGACCGTGCCCTCGCCGTACCGGAAAATGTAGATGGTCAGCTGATAGGAGAACCGGCCGTCCGGGTAGATGCCGATATTGTCCGCCAGACCCAGTTCGCCCGCGGCCAGAATGGCGTTGAGCGGCGCTGCTCCGCCATGGAAGAAGTTGGACACCGGGAAGTTCGGCTCCGGCCATTTCAGCCAGGGCGCCAACTCCAACACGCGGTAATAAGGCACTCTCGCCATGTCGAGGCCGGAATCGAAAGCCGTCTGCGCCGCTCCCGCAGCTTCGGTGAACGAGGATGCCGCGATGGGCACGGTGATCGGGATGAGGCCGGTGAACCAGCCCTGCGTCATGAAGTTGTCCGCGGCGGTGCGCGAGTCCCGGGGAGTCAGCCCGTAGTAGGTCATCGCGCCGGTGAACTCGTGTTCCACCAGACCCAGGCACGCGAACAGGCCGCCGACGAAGCGTGCGCCGGCCGCCTGGCAGGCCGCTTCGAATCGGTCCGTCTGCGCCGGATCCATCAGCAACTCGGACGCCATGTAGCTCTTCTCCGACTCCGACGGGTCCCCCAGCGGAAGCGGAAATTCGGGAAAACCGCCGTTGTTGTTTTCGGCGAAATCGATCCACGTTCGGACTCCCGGCGAATCCACAGTCAATTGCGAGGCGAATTCCCGTTCGCGGACGCAGAAGTCGTCGAAGCTGCCCGGATCGGGAAGCTGCATGACCCCACCGCCGCTGCTCAGCGACGAATACATGCCGTTGGCCTCGAGCATCGTCGTGCCGATCAGCGTCGCGTCACCGTGCACGTGGTCCATCGCGGCGAAGAAGGAGAAGTGCTCCTCGCCCTGCACGACGCCGAACGTGAAACATCCCCATTCCAGCGGGTTCGGGATCGAGGTGACGTGTTGGTGAATTTGTTCGACGGTCATGTAGCCGTGCTCGATCGGCTCGAACTCGATATCGGCGGGGTCGGTGATGGAATGCCTGATGAATTGGCCGTCGCCGGCGTGCTCGAACCAGCTGCGGAAGGTGTCGTGGCGACGCAGGTAGGCGTTGAGGGCCTGATCCATCGCGGCGATGTCGCAGTGGCCGGCGGCGTCGCAGCTGCCGATGATCTGCCGGGAGAAATTCAGCCCGGCGGCGGTGCGTTCGGTGTAGTTACGCAGGTGTTGTCCCTGCATATAGCTGACCGGTACGGAGCTGACCGGTGCGTGGCGAACCCTCTCGATCGCAGCGGCGGTCGGGTGCCACGAGATGACGGAGCCAGGGGCCAGCGTCCATTCGTCGAGTGAGCCCACCGTGATTTTGCCGATGCGCAAGGGGTTGTCCTCCTCTAATAGCGGCTTCGACCGACCACGCTGGCGGCGTGACCCAAGATAACCCGCTCAGCTATGACTGTCGCCCAATGTCGTTCGGTTGCGCCGCGCACACCACGACGGATCTGGCGAGCGGTCTTGACAGATGGGCGCGCTTGGCGCTAACCCGGCGCGGCGTCCCTGCCGTGCGTTACGGTGCCGAATGTAAGGCGCAACGCGATGGCGTCACACTTGCAATACTGGACCAAGGCAGCAATTCTGTTGCGCACTCGGGCCGAACGCGCCGGCCGATATCTTCCACAGTCCCCACATAGAGAGGACGAACGCATGGCATCTAACGGAGAACAACAGAATCCGCCAGCGGCATTTGCGGTAGTCGGCTACGCGGCGCGTTTTCCCGGTGCCGCGAGTGCGGAGGAGTTCTGGGATGTCCTGCGCGAGGGCCGCGACGCGATATCGGAGGTGCCCCAAGACCGGTGGGACGTCGACGAGTTCTTCGACCCGGAGCCAGGCGCGCCCGGCAAGGTTGTGACCCGTCGCGCCGGTTTCGTCGACGACGTGACCGGGTTCGACGCACCGTTCTTCGGCATGTCGACGCGCGAGGTCCGGTTGATGGACCCGCAGCATCGGCTGTTGCTCGAGACGGCGTGGCGTGCAGTGGAGCATTACGGCGTCTCGCCGACGGCGCTGGCGAACACCAACACCGGCGTCTTCGTCGGGCTGGCGACCCACGACTACTTGGGAATGGCCTCCGGTGAGCTGACGTATCCCGAGATCGAGGCCTACATGGCGATCGGGACGTCGAACGCCGCAGCGGCCGGCCGGATCAGTTACCGGCTGGGCCTGCAGGGTCCGTCGGTCGCCGTCGACACTGCGTGCAGCTCGTCGTTGGTGGCGATCCACCAGGCCTGCCAGGCGCTGCAGCTGGGGGAGACCGACCTCGCTCTGGCCGGCGGCGCCAACGTGCTGCTCACCCCGGCGACCATGATCACCTTCTCCAGCGCGCAGATGCTCGCGCCCGACGGCAAGTGCAAGACGTTCGACGCGGCCGCGGACGGCTACGTGCGTGGCGAGGGCTGCGGCGTGATCGTCATCAAGCGGCTCGAGGACGCGATCCGTGACGGTGACCGGATTCGGGCCGTCATCCGTGGTAGCGCGATCAACCAGGACGGTGCATCCGGCGGTTTGACGGTGCCCAATGGTGGTGCGCAGCAACGGGTTATCGCCGACGCGCTCAAGCGCGCCGGCCTGGCGCCCAGCGACGTGAATTATCTGGAGGCACACGGCACGGGAACCTCGCTCGGCGACCCGATCGAGGCTCAGGCCGCCGGTGCGGCGCTCGGCGCCGGACGCGAGGCCAATGACCCGCTGTTGATCGGATCGGCCAAGACGAACATCGGGCACCTCGAAGCGGCAGCGGGCATCGCCGGCGTCATCAAGGTAATCCTGTCGCTGGAGAACGAGCAGCTGCCCAAGCACCTGCACTTCCAGAACCCGTCGCCGCACATTCCCTGGGACCGCCTGGCCGTCGAGGTGGTGCAGGAGACCAGGCCATGGAAGCGGGACGGCAAGCCCCGCATCGCCGGTGTCAGTTCGTTCGGCTTCGCCGGGACCAATGCGCACGTCATCCTCGAAGAAGCGCCCTTGGCTGCTCCCGCTGTCGAGGCCGCCGAGCAGCCCGACGACGGACGGTTCAGCCTCCTTCCGCTGTCGGCGCACACACCCGCCGCGTTGGTGCGGATCGCCGAGGACTACCGCGACTGGCTCACGGCGCACCCGGAGGCCACGCTGGCGGACCTGTGCCTCACCGCCGGAGTGGGACGGGCACACCTGGAGCACCGCGCCGCATTGGTGGTTAATTCGAAAGAAGCTGCCAGTGAGTTGCTCGGCGCTCTCGCAGACGACCGTCCGGCCCCCGGACTGGTCCGCGGGGAAACACACGACAAGCCGAAGACGGCGTGGCTGTTCACCGGTCAGGGCAGTCAGTACGTCGGCATGGCCCGCGAATTGTTCGACACCGAGCCGGTTTTCGCCGAGACGCTGACCCGGTGCGCCGCAGCCGCCGCCGATGTCCTCGAAAAGCCGCTCCTGGACGTCATTTTCGCCTCGGAGAGCCCGGAAAGCGAAGAGACGCTGCGGCAGACGTCCTACGCCCAGCCCGCCTTGTTCGCCATCGAGATGGGCTTGGCGCACCTGTGGCAATCGTGGGGCTTCGAGCCCGACGTGGTGCTCGGGCACAGTGTCGGGCAGTATTCGGCAGCCTGCGTCGCCGGAGTATTCAGCCTCGAAGACGGCATGCGATTGATGGCCGAGCGTGGTCGCCTGTTCGGCAGTCTGCCCGCAGGTGGTCGGATGGCCGCGGTGTTCGCCGATGCTGAGCGCGTCGAGAAGCTGACCGACGAGTTCCCCAGCCTGTCGGTCGCCGCCTACAACGGCGCCAACACCGTATTGTCCGGCCCGGCAGCGGATTTGGAACAAGCGGTGGCCCGCTTGGCGGCCGACGGCGTCCGGTGCGACTGGCTGGACACCAGCCACGCGTTCCATTCGGCGCTGCTGGACCCGATCCTGGACGAGTTCGAATCGTATGCAAACCAGTTCACGTTTGGTTCGCCGCAACGGATTCTGATCGACAACCGCACTGGCGCCACGATCGGCAGGAGCCTCAAGCTCGACGGCAACTACTGGCGTCGGCACGCCCGCCAGCCGGTCGAATTCGCCAAGAGTGTCAAGACGCTGTCCGATCTCGGTTGCAAAGTGCTCGTGGAGATCGGCCCGCAGCCCGTGCTCACCGCCGCAGCCCTGCGGGCGTGGCCTGACCCGGCCACCACGCCGAAGGCGATCGCGTCGTTGCGCAAGAACACCGCCGACCATCGCCAGATCACCGAAGCCCTCGCTGACGCTTACGTTTTGGGGCATCTACCCGACTTCGGAGCTGTCCTGCGGGGCCCGGCATGCAAGCTCGACCTGCCCACCTATCCCTTCGAGCATCGGCAGTACTGGTTCAAGGACAACCGGGAGCGCCCCCATCAGCAACAGCGTGGCGCCGGTGGCGGCGGTCCGCGCACCCAGGCCGTCCGCCTGTTGGAGGACGGCCGCATCGAGGAGCTCGCGGCCCTGCTTGACGGTGCGAACGGTGACGGGCACACCGACACCCTGGGTGTGCTGACAAGGCTTGCCGCACAGCACAATCAACAGAAGAACACCCAGTCTATTGCGGATGACCGTTATGAGATCCGCTGGGAGAGCTACACTTCCGACGCCACTGCGGCGGAGGCCGGCCAGGTTTCGACCTGGCTTCTGGTGGGGGACAACGCGGACGCGGTGCAGCCGCTGGCCGACACGCTGACCGCGCGCGGCCAGCGGTACGAGATCATCGGCTTGCCGGCGAGCGACGCAGACCAGGAACGCTTCGAAGGCGTGTTGCTCGCCGCGGCGGCAGCCGACCCGTCGCTGCGGATCGTGCATGTCGCGGCCCTCGATTCCGGCACCGAATCATCGATGAAGTCGCTGCTGCGGATGCAACACCGAGTGCTTGCCGGAACGAAGCGACTGTTCCGCGCCGTGACTGCTGCGGAGATCCGGCTACCGATTTGGTTGGTGACCCGCGGCGCGCAGCGAGTGGTCGACGCCGACACCGTGTCGCCGGAGCAGAGTGCGCTGTGGGGCTTTGGTCGGGCCGCCGCGCTCGAGCTTCCGCAGCTGTGGGGCGGACTGGCGGACCTTTCCCAGGGCGGCGCCGACGAATGGTCGCGGTTCGTCGACCACGTCGTGACCGCACCGGCCGGCGAGGACCAGATCGCGCTGCGCGACCAGACCGTCTTCGTTCCCCGGCTGATCCGACGCGTCGCGGCACCGAGTGGGGCACCGCTGCAACTTCGCGACGACGCAACATATTTGGTGACCGGTGGTCTGGGATCGATCGGACTGGAGATCGCCGGGTATCTGGCCGCGCACGGTGCCAAGCACCTGGTGCTGACCAGTCGACGCTCACCCAGTGAGGCCGTGCAGCAGCGTATCGACGCACTCAGCGCGCAGCACGGCACCGAGTTCCGGGTGGTGGAGGCCGATGTCGCCGACGCCCACGGGGTCGCGCGCCTGCTGGCCACCGTGCAGGCCGAACTGCCGCCGCTGGCCGGTATCGTGCACGCTGCCGGCGAGATCGGCACCACCCCGCTCGGGTCCCTCGAAGATGCCGAAGTCGACCGGGTGTTCGCTGGGAAAGTCTGGGGCGCTTGGCATTTGAGCGAAGCAGCTGCCGATCTGAAGTTGGACTTCTTCCTCAGCACCTCGTCGATCGCCTCGGTGTGGGGCAGCTTCGGCCAGACCGCTTACGGCGCGGCCAACGCGTTCTTGGACGGCCTGTCCTGGCGGCTGCGTGACCACGGTGTCTCCGGTGTCAGCGTGAACTTCGGGCCGTGGGCCGCGGGGATGGCCGACGAGGAAGCCCGTGCCCAGCTGCAGAAGCGTGGCGTGCGGACCCTGTCGCCCGCCGACGCGCTGGCCGGCCTGGCCGACCTGATGGCCGTGTCGTCCGAGCAGGGCGCAGCGCAGGGTGTGGTGGCGCGGATCGACTGGGCCCGCTTCCTGCCGCTGTATCAGCAGGCGGGCAAGCGCTCCCTGATGGCGGAGCTGGAGCGCGAGGTGCCCGACGTGGCGCCGGTGCCCACCACGGCGTCCGGGAAGACCGTGCTGGTCGAGCGGCTCGCGAACGCTCCTGTGCAGCAGCGCCGCAAGCTCATGGTGGATTGGCTGCGCGACGCGGTCGCCGAGGTGACGCGCGTCGATCCGTCGGAGATCCGCGAGGACGCCGGGTTCTTCGACCTCGGCATGGATTCGCTGATGGCCGTCGAATTGCGGCGCCGGATCGAACAGGGGGTGGGCAAGGAGATCCCCGCGACCCTGGCGATGGATCACCCGCGACTGTCCGACGTGGTCGACTATCTGCTCAGCGACGTGCTCGAGCTCAGCGAGCAGTCCGCCGCCAAGGCGCGTCCGCAGCTGGCCTCGCTGGCCACGGCGCGCACCGATGACCCGATCGCGATCGTCGCGGTTGCCTGCCGTTTCCCCGGCGCGCCCGACCCGGAAGCGTTCTGGGAGTTGCTGTCCGGTGGTCTCAACGCGATCCGGGAAGTCCCGGACGACCGGTTCGACGTCGACGAGTTCTACGACCCGGACCCCGACGCCCCGGGCAAGATGTACACCCGGTTCGGCGGATTCCTGGACGGGATCGACGGATTCGATCCCGAGTTCTTCGGTATCTCCCCGCGCGAGGCGGTGTGGATCGAGCCGCAGCAGCGGTTGATGCTCGAAATGGCCTGGGAGGGCTTGGAAAGGGCGGGGTACTCCCCGGCCTCGTTGCGGGGCAGCCGAACCGGCGTGTTCGTCGGTGTCGCGGCCAACGAGTACGCGCATCTGCTGTCCGGCGAGTCGATCGACAAGATCATGCCGCACTTCATCACCGGCAACGCGCTCAACGCCATCTCCGGACGGGTGTCCTTCGCACTCGGGCTCGAGGGACCGGCCGTCGCGCTCGACACCGCGTGCAGCTCGTCGCTGGTGGCGGTGCATCAGGCCTGCCAGGCATTGCACTCCGGCGACTGCGATCTGGCCCTGGCCGGCGGGGTGAACGTGCTGCTGAGCCCGATCACGATCGTCGCGGCATCCCGCGCCAGGATGCTGTCGCCGGTCGGGCAGTGCAAGACGTTCGACGCCTCGGCTGACGGCTACGTGCGTAGCGAAGGCGCCGGAATTCTGGTGCTGAAGAGGCTCAGTGACGCGCAGCGCGACGGTGACCGGATCGCCGCGGTGATCCCGGGCAGCGCAGTGAACCAGGACGGTGCGTCCAGTGGTTTGACAGTACCCAATGGTGGTGCGCAGCAACGGCTTATCGACACCGCACTGGTTCGCGCCGGTCTGGTCGGTGGCGACGTCGACTACCTCGAGGCGCACGGCACCGGCACCCCGCTGGGTGACCCGATCGAAGCCCAGGCCGCCGGCGCCGTCTACGGCGCAGGCCGCGACGCGGACCGGCCGTTGCTGATGGGATCGGTCAAGACCAACATCGGCCACCTCGAGTCGGCATCGGGAGCCGCGGGCCTGATCAAGGTCGTGTTGTCGCTGCAGCACGAGGTGCTGCCGCAGAGCCTGCACTTCGACAGTCCGAACCCGCACATTCCGTGGGACTCGTTGCCGGTCAAGGTCGTCGACAAGGCGACGCCATGGGAGCGCAGCGGCAGGCCGCGACGCGCCGGCGTGAGTTCGTTCGGATTCACCGGCACCAATGCACACGTGCTGATCGAAGAGGCGCCGGCGCCACCGGTGGTCATCGAGCAGGAGCCGGCCGACGGCGTCGACGCGCCGCCGGAGACCGACGCTGCCCAGGAGTCGGTGAACGTGCTGGCGCTGTCGGCGCGCTCACCGGAGGCGCTGGTGTCGCTGGCCCAGCGTTATGGGTCGTGGTTGACCGCGCACCCCGAGGCCGACATCGCCGACGTGTGCCTCACCGCCGGGATCGGGCGTTCGCACTTCGAGCATCGGGCGGCGTTGGTCGTCGACTCGGTGCAGAGCGCCGGCGACGGGCTGGCCGAGTTGGCCGAGGGCCGGTTGCGACCCGGTGTGGTGCGCGGTGAGTGCACCGACCGGCCGACAACGGCGTGGCTGTTCACCGGCCAAGGCAGTCAATACCCGGGAATGGCACGCGAATTGTTCTACGCCGAGCCGGTTTTCGCTGAGACGGTGAAACAGTGCGCGGACGCCGTCGCCGACATCCTGCCGCAGCCGTTGCTCGAGGTGATCTTCGCCACCGACCGGGAAACCGGCGGCAAAGCCGGAGAGACGTTGAAGCACACCTCGTTTGCCCAGCCGGCGCTGTTCGCCGTCGAGATGGGCCTGGCCCGGCTGTGGCAGTCGTGGGGTATCGAGCCCGATGTGGTGCTCGGCCACAGCGTGGGCCAGTACGCGGCGGCATGCGTGGCCGGTGTCTTAAGCATCGAGGACGGCGCACGCCTGATGGCCGAGCGTGGCCGGCTGTTCGGCAGCCTGCCCGCCGGCGGGCGGATGGTCGCCGTGTTCGCCGACCCCAAGCAGGTCGAGCAGGTCGCCAATGAATTCGCCCGGGTGTCCGTCGGCGCCTACAACGGCACGAACACGGTGCTGTCGGGTCCCGGCGAGGATCTGGAACAGGTGGTCGCCAAATTCAGCGAAGACGCAATCCGCTGCACCTGGCTGGAAACCAGCCACGCGTTCCACTCGGAACTGCTTGACCCGGTGCTCGATGAGTTCGAGGCGTACGCGGCGCAGATGCAGTTCGCTGTGCCGACGTTGCCGCTGGTCTGCAACCGCACCGGCGCCGTGCTCACCGCCGAAACAGCACTGGACGC
Source organism: Mycobacterium cookii (assembly GCF_010727945.1). Classification (NCBI taxonomy): domain Bacteria; kingdom Bacillati; phylum Actinomycetota; class Actinomycetes; order Mycobacteriales; family Mycobacteriaceae; genus Mycobacterium; species Mycobacterium cookii. The sequence continues at coordinate 1,532,086 of NZ_AP022569.1, read as the reverse complement.
CAAGTATTGGCGGCGGCATTCCCGTCAGCCGGTGCAGTTCGCCGAGAGCGTGCGCACCGTGGCGGCGCTGGGATGCACGGTGCTGATGGAGATCGGCCCGCAACCGGTTCTGACCGGCGCCGCGGTGCAGGTCTGGCCCGAACACCTGGCCGCGCCGCGTGCGCTGGTGTCGCTGCGCAAGGGCGTCCCGGACCGGCGTCAGATCGCCGAAGCGCTGGCCACCGCCTACGTCAGTGGTCACCGGCCCAATTTCGCTGCACTGCAACATCAGCCGCGGCACAAGGTCGAACTGCCCACCTATCCGTTCCAGCGTCGCCGGTTCTGGCCCAAGTCGTCGGGGATCACGGTCGACGGCCCGGCCGTATCCGGAATCCTCGGTAGCGCCAAGGATCTCGCCTCCGGCGACAGTGTCTACACCAGTCGCATCTCGGTGAAGTCGCAGCCGTGGCTGTCCGACCACGTCATCTACGGCACCGTCGTGGTGCCGGGTGCAACGTATGCGGCGATGGCCCTGGCCGCCGTCGGTACGCCGGCGCGGGTCAAGGAAGTCTTCTTCTACGAGCCGATCATCCTGCCCGAGAAGGCTTCTCGTGAGGTGCAGCTGACGCTGCACCCGATCGAGGGCGACGGCGACTTCACCTTCCAGGTGCACAGTCGCCCGTATGGGGTTCGTGACGCCGAGTGGTCGCTGAACGCCGACGGCACCGTCGTCACTGGTGCGGTGGACGAACCGGACCCCGACGAGGCGGATCCCGTCGACGCGGCGATCGAGCGGATGGAGCGGATGCGTCCGCAGGAGCTGTTCGAGACCTTTGCCGACATGGAACTGGCATGGGGCCCGAACTGGTCGGGTTCGCTGAAGTCGTTGTGGCTGGGCGAGGGTGAGGCGATCGGCGATATCACCGTCGGCGAAGAACTTTCCGAACAGCTCGGCACCGAACCGATGCACCCGGTCCTGATGGACCTGTGCACCGGTGTTGCGTTCCCGGCTTTCCCCGCGCTGCTTGCCGCCGAACAGGGCGTCAGCGATCTGTTCCTGCCGCTGCGGTACGGGTCGGTGTTTCTCAAAGAGAAGATGCCGCGACGGTTCTACTGCCGTGCGCGCTGGCACAACGCCGCCCTCGACGGCGAGACCCAGGTCTTTGACCTCGATTTCGTCGATCGGGACGGCCGCCTGCTGGGCGGGATTCGCGAGTTCACCGTCAAGCGCGCTCCCCGGGAAGCGTTGCTGCGCGGGCTCGGCGGCGATACCACCCGGCTGCTGTACACCGTCGGTTGGCAAGAGGTGCCACCGTCGGGCAACGACGCTGAAAGTGCCAGTGGCACATGGCTGATCGCCGGGTTCGGTGAGCTTGCCGCCCAGGTGCCGGGTTGCATCTCATTTGACCGGATCACCGATCCCGAGCTGCTGGGCCAGATTTTGTCGCAGGCTCACGAGAAGGGCATGCCGATCTCGGGCATCGTCTGGCGCGGCGCCGGCCCCGGTGCACAAGAGTCGACCGCGGACGCTGCCGCCCGGCTGGAGGCCGAGATCACCGGTCTGCTCGGCGCCGTGCACACACTGCAGGGCGGCGAGGTGAAACTGCCTGGCGGACTGTGGATCGTCACCGAGAAGGCGGTTGCCACCGAGTCCAGCGAACCGGTCGACCCAATTCAGGCAGCACTGTGGGGCCTCGGGCGCACCATCATCAACGAGGAGCCGGCGCTGCGGGTCAGGCTGATCGACTTCGACGAGCCAGAGGAGGCCGCGCAATTGCTGGCCGGCCAGCTGGGCTCGCCGGTCGTCGAGCCCGAACTTGCACTGCGACAAGGGAAGTTCCTCGCATCGCGGTTGCTGCCATGGGCGCGCAGTGGTCACCTGACGGTGCCGCGGTCGGCCGACTACGCTCTGTTGCCGACCGAGCGTGGTGCCATCGACAACCTGCGGATCACCGAGAAAGAGGTGCCGCCGCCGGACGCGGGCTACGTGCAGGTGCGGGTTGAGGCCGCCGGCCTGAACTTCCGCGACGTGCTCAACGTGTTAGGCCTCTACCCGGGTGATCCCGGCCCGATCGGTGGTGACTTCGCCGGTACCGTCACGCAATTGGGTGAGGGCGTCACCGGACTCGAGATCGGCCAGCGGGTCTACGGCTCCATGCAGGGTGCCTTCGCCAGCCGCTTCAACGTGCCGGCCCAGTTCCTGGCGCCCATTCCCGACGGTGTCAGCGCGGTCGAAGCGGCAACGATTCCCGCGGCCGCGCTCACGACCAGGCTCGCCTTCGACTGGGCACAGCTCAAGCCCGGCGACAAGGTGCTGATACACGCGGCCAGTGGTGGTGTGGGTCTGGCGGCGATCCAGATGGCGCAGCAGCACGGTGCGGTCGTCTTCGCGACGGCCAGCAAGTACAAGCGCGACACGGTGCGCAAGCTGGGTGTGCAGTATGTGTACGACTCGCGCACAACCGATTTCGCCGACCAGATCCTGGCCGACACCGACGGCGCCGGTGTCGACGTGGTGCTGAACAGCCTGACCAACGAAGGGTTCATCGAGGCGACCTTGCGGGCCACCGCCCAGAACGGCCGTTTCGCCGAGATTGCCAAGCGCGACATCTGGAGCCCGGAGCAGATGGCCGAGGCTCGACCCGACATCGCCTACGAGATCGTCGCATTGGACACGGTGATGTTCACCGAGCCCGATCGCATTCGCGACTTGCTCACCGAGGTGTCGGACGGGTTGGCCAATGGGGAGTGGACGCCACTGCCCGCCGAGGTCTACCCGCTGACCGAGGCCCGGGCCGCGTTCCGGCGGATGCAGACGGCGCGGCACATCGGCAAGATCGTGTGCCAGATCCCGAACCCGTTGCAGCCGCGCGCCGATCGCAGCTACCTGATCACCGGTGGTCTGGGTGCGATCGGTCTGCACACGGCGTCGTATCTGGCCCAGCTCGGCGCCGGCGACATCGTGTTGACCAGCCGGCGTGCGCCGGACGAGGACGCCCAGCAGGCGATCGACGAGATCGTCGAGCGCTACCGCTGCCGCATCCACGTCCGTTCGGCTGACGTCAGCAACGAGGCCGACGTCGTGAAGGTGCTGGAGGAGATCCGCGCGGAGTTGCGGCCGCTGGCAGGTGTGGTTCATCTGGCCGGTGTGCTCGATGACGCGCTGCTGGGTCAGCAGACGCTGGAGCGTTTCCAGACGACGTTGGCGTCCAAGGCTTTCGGTGCCCTGTACTTGGACCGGCTGACGAAGGACGACGACCTGGACTTCTTCATCCTGTCCTCGTCGGTGTCCAGCTTGTTCGGATCACCGGGTCAGGCCAACTACTCGACCGCCAATGCACTACTGGACGGATTGGTCGGGCAGCGAAAGGCGCAGGGCCTGCCGGTCACCGGGGTCAACTTCGGTCCGTGGGGACAGGGCGGCATGGCCTCGTCGGAGGCCGCGACAGCCAACATCAGTGCGCAAGGCCTGGTCCCGCTGGAGCCGTCGGCCGCACTCAGCGCACTGTCCGAGGTGATCGCCAACGGCACCGGCCAGGCGACCATCCTGAAGGCCAACTGGCAGCGGGCAGCCAAGGTGTTGGGCAGTTCGCGTCCACCGATCCTCGACGTGGTGCTGCCCAGCGCAGCCGGTGAGGTTGTCGGTGACAGCGAGTTGCTCAAGCAGCTGCAGGAGATACCGGTGTCGCAACGAGCCGGGTTCATCACCGAATTCCTGCAGCGCGAAGTGCAGGGCTTCCTGCGGCTTGCGCAGCCGCCCGCGGCGACCAGCCGGTTCCTCGACCTCGGAACGGATTCGCTGATGGCGGTCGAACTCCGGAACCGGCTGCACAGCCAGTTCGGCGGCAAGTTCACCATCAATGCGACGGCGGTCTTCGACTACCCGACGATCGGTGGGCTGGGCGAGTATCTGGCGGCCCAGCTGCCCGACGCCGATGGCGAGGCTCCGGCACCGGAGGCATCAACCAACGGTGAGGCATCGACCAACGGTGCGACATCGGCCAACGGCGAGGCGCGCGGCGACGCGGAACCAGTTGCGGTTCCGGCTGTGTCGGAGTCGGGTGACGCGGAATCAGGAGCGGGCGAGCCGAATTAGCTGATGGTGGTGCGGGTTCAGTGCTGAACCCGCACCGGGCACCGCTACAGCGTCACGACGTCGTAGTCGCCGACCTGGTCGATCAGCACGTGCAACTGGTCCTGTGACGACCCGAAGGTGTGGTCGATTCCGGTCAACCGGGCCGCGTAGTGGCCCACCGGGTATTCCGCGGTCATACCGATGCCGCCGTGCAACTGGATCGCCTCTTGGCTGATGTGCCGGCCCGACCGTCCGATCTGCAGCTTGGCGCGGGCAGCGATGACGGGATCGAAATTGCCATCAGCGATCGACAGCGCCGCGTAGAGGTTCATGCTGCGCGCCAGTTCCAACGAGACGTACATGTCGGCGGAGCGTTGCGTCAGCGTCTGGAAGGTGTTGAGCGTGACGCCGAACTGCTTGCGCTGCTTGAGGTAATCGGTCGTCAGCCGCAGCGCCTCTTCCATCGCGCCGACGGCCTCGGCGCACAGCGCGGACTGGATCCGGACCACGCCGTTGCGGAGCGCCGCCGAGGCGTCCCCGCCGGTGCCCAGCGGCTCGCCGGCGGCCTTGTCGAGATCGATCTGCGCGCCGCGTTGGCCGTCGAACGTGCGGTACGGGTGGCGGGTGATGTCCTCGCCGTCGACGAGGAACAACCCGACTCCGCCGTCCGGCAGCTTCGCACTGACCACCAGCGTGTCGGCTGAGTCGCCGGCCAGCACCGGGTTCTTGCGACCGCTGATCACCCACGAATCACCTTGCTGGGCAGCAGTTGTCGAGACCTCGTCGGTGAGCACACCGCGGGCGCCGGGTTCCAGGTGCGCGAAGGCTAACAACCGCTGACCTTCGGCGACCTCGCCGAGCAGTTCTTTCTGCGCGTTGCTGCCGACCTCGGCGATGATCGCGCCGGGTCCCAGCGCGGCATGCACGACGGGCTCGGGTGCCAGCCGCCGCCCGACTTCGGTGAGTACGACCGTCACCTCGAGCTGGCCGGCCTCTTCGGGGTCGAATCCCAGCCCGAGGATGCCGGTTTCGGCGAGCTGGGTCCACACCTCTTTGCTCCAGCCCAACTCGGAGGCGATGACCTTGTTGCGGCTCTCCGCGTCGTAGCTGCGGGACAGCAACTCTTTCGTGGTGTCGCGCAACAGAACCTGTTCGTCGCTCAACTGAAAGTCCATGGCTTAACTCCCTTACAAGCCGAGAATGGTCGACGCGATGATGGTGCGCTGTACTTCGTTGCTGCCGCCGTAGATCGACGTCTTGCGGTAGTTCAGGTAGTGCGGCGCGCTGCCCTGCGCCCACTCCGGCGAGGCGATGTCGCTGCCGGCGTCGAAGGGCAGCGCGTCCGGACCCGCGACCTCGACGAGCAACTCCGTGGCGATCTGCTGTAGCTGGCTGCCGCGCAGTTTGAGCACCGACGACGCCGGGTTCGGCTTGCCGTCGGCCGAGCCGGACGCGACCCGCATCTGGGTGAGTTCCAGTGCCAGCAGCTCGTTTTCGGCTTCGGCGAGCCGGGCGGCGAACAGCGGATCCTTGAGCAGTCCGGTCTCGGTGGCGCGTTCCTTGACGTCGGCCAGTCGCACTTTGGTGCGCCCGACGCCCGCGATGCCCGTCCGCTCGTTACCCAGCAGGAATTTCGCGTACGACCAACCCTGATTCTCTTCTCCGACAAGCTGATCGGCGGGTACTCGGACATCCTCGAAGAACACTTCGTTGACCTCGACGCTGCCGTCGATCAGTTTGATCGGGCGCATCGTGATACCGGGCGTGTCCAAATCGATGAGCAGGAACGAGATACCGGCCTGCTTCTTCGGCGCCTGCGGGTCGGTGCGCACCAGGCAGAAAATCCAGTCGGCGTACTGGCCCAGCGTCGTCCATGTCTTCTGCCCGTTGACGACGTAGCTGTCGCCGTCACGCAGGGCGGTGGTGCGCAGCGACGCCAGGTCCGAGCCGGCCTCCGGCTCGGAGAATCCCTGGCACCACCAGATGTCCAGGTTCGCCGTCGGCGGCAGGAAGCGCTGCTTGGTTTCCTGCGAGCCGAACTCGGCGATGACCGGGCCGACCATCTTGGCGTTGAAGTTCAGCGGCTCGGGTACACAGGCGAGCTGCATCTCGTCCAGCCAGATCTGGTGCTGAGCCGGCGTCCAGTCTTTGCCGCCCCACTCGACGGGCCAGCTGGGCACCGCGAGCCCGTGCTCGTTGAGGATCTTGTGGCTGGTGGCGATGTCCTCGTGGTTGATTCCTTCGCCCTGACGGGTCCGCTCGCGGATCTCTGCAGGGATCTTCGTCGTGTAAAACTCGCGCAGCTCGTCGCGGAAGGCGGCTTCGTCCTTTGTGAGCGCCAGTTGCATGGCAGTCTCCTCTGCTGGATCTGACGGTCTTGCATGCACGTTATCCGTCTTCCCAACCAACCAGTCAGGCGGCCTGTGCACAGTTGACAGTCGGTCCACAGCGCGGCGGTATCGGGGTCGGCGACGGCACCGTCACGACGGCTGCCGTACTTACCGTCGTCGCATGCGCACAGAACTGCCCGCCGAGCGACTGCACCGCCGCCTCGGTGCCCAACCGGACGCCGCCGCCGAACCAGACGACGACGGAGAAGACGACACCGACCCGAATTCGCTGGTGCCGCGCTGGCTTCCGGACGGCTCGACGCACGACGGGTGGCTGGCCAAGGTGCGCGCCGATCCGGGGCGGGCGGGCGCTGTCGCCTTGGCCGCGGTCGCGGCCATCGCGGTGCTGGTGACGATCTTCACGCTGATGCGTGAACAGCCCGCGCCGGTGGTCTCGGCGAAGCTCCCGCCGGTCGACATGGCGGCATCGGCCGGCCGCAGCCCGGATGCGAGTCCATCGGCGCGGGCCAACCAACCGGTCGTGGTCAGTGTTGTGGGCCTGGTGCATACGCCGGGCCTGGTCACCTTGACGCCGGGCGCGCGGATCGCCGACGCGTTGAAGGCGGCGGGCGGAACGATGAACGGCGCCGACACCGCCGGGCTCAACATGGCCCGCCAGGTCGACGACGGCGAGCAGATCGTGGTGGGGATCGCGCCGGTCAACGGGCAGCCCAGCGTGCTGGGTAGCTCGACGAGCTCGGGAGCGACCACCGCCGGACCGTCGACCACCGGGTCACGTCCCGGCAGGACGGCCCCGTCTCAGGTGATCAACCTCAATACCGCCACCGTGCAGCAGCTGGACGCGCTGCCCGGGGTCGGGCCGGTCACCGCAGCCGCAATCGTGGCCTGGCGCGATTCTCACGGCAAGTTCACCAGCGTCGACCAGCTCGGCGAGGTCGACGGCATCGGTCCCGGGCGCCTGGAAAAGCTGCGCCCGCTGGTCCGTGTCTGAGCCTGATGCACACGGCCGTGGCCGAGCGGCTGGATGCCCGTCTGGTCCCGGCCGCGGCGACCAGTTGGGTGGTGACCGCGGCGGGGATCTTGTGGCCGATCGGCAACGTCGTCGGGTGGCTTTGCGCTGCGGCGGGCGCGTGCGGTGTACTGCTGTGGCGCGCTGGGTCTGGCAGGCCACGATTGCGGGCCATCGGCATCGGCCTGACCGCCACCGGTGTCGTCGGCGCGGGCTTCGGATTTGCGATCGCATTGCGCGCCAACGCGGTTGCCCGCCATCCCGTCACCGCGGCCTTCGGCTCAGCTGTGGAGGTGGCCGTCACGCCCAGCCAGAGCGCGGCACCGGTTGGCCGCGGCCACGTGATGTTCCGGGGTTCCCTGCGAGGGCTGGGGCACAACGAGATGTCGGGCCGCGTCGTGGTTTTCGCACCGGCCCGCGACTTCGATGCCGTCATGGTCGGCCAGCCGCTGCGGTTCCGGGCCAGGGTCACCCGGCCCACCCGCCGTGACCTGACGGTGGCCGTCGTGACCGCGATCGGCACACCGACGACGGGCCGAGCCGGCCCGGTGAACCGCGCCGCGTCCGGGGTTCGGGCAGGCTTCGCCGCCTCGGCTCGTCACGTGCTGCCTGCCGATCAGGCGGCGATGCTGCCGGCACTGGTCCTCGGCGACATGTCGACGGTCAGCCCGATCACCGCCCAGGAATTCCGCACGGCTGGGCTGACGCATCTCACCGCGGTATCCGGTGCCAACGTCACGATCGTGTGCGGTGCGGTGCTGTTCTCGTCGCGGCTGCTCGGCCCTCGGGCCGCGGTCGGGCTGGCCGGGCTCGCCCTGCTGTTGTTCGTCATCGTCGTGCAGCCCACCGCCAGCGTGCTGCGCGCCGCGGTGATGGGCGCGATCGCGTTGTTCAGCATGTTGTCGGCGCGGCGCAGACAGGCGATCCCGGCGCTGTCGGCGACCGTGCTGGTGTTGATGGTGGTCGCGCCGCAGTTGGCCGTCGATGTGGGTCTGGCGCTGTCGGTGGTGGCGACCGCCGCATTGGTGGTCATCGCGCCGGCGTGGTCGCGCCGTCTGGTGGACGCGGGGTGGCCCAAGTGGCTGGCCGACGCCGTCTGTGTGGCGTGCGCCGCGCAGTTGGTGACGGCGCCGCTGATCGCCGCGATCTCGGGCCGGTTGAGTCTGGTGGCCGCCGCGGCCAACCTCGCCGTCGCGGCGCTGGTGGCACCGATCACCGTGCTGGGCACCGCGGCGGCTGCGCTGGGCCCGGTCTGGCCCGCGGCGGCCCAGCTGCTGATCCGGTTCACCGGCCCCGAGCTGTGGTGGCTGTTGCGGATCGCGCACTGGGCCGCGAGCGTTCCCGCCGCGAGTCTTCCGGTGCCCTCCGGGCTGCCCGGCGCGGTGGCCCTCGGCGCCGCAGGACTGCTGGCGGTGTTGCTGTGGCGGTGGCGGTGGTTCCGGGCGGGGATGGCGGTGGCGGCCGTCGCGCTGCTGGCCTGGTCGCTGTCCGGTCTGCTGGCAGGGGCCGGCGGCCCTGTCGGCACGACGTGACACGATCAACCGGTGAGCCAGCAGGATTCGGCATTGCATCTGGTACTGGGCGACGAGGCTCTGCTCGTCGAGCGTGCCGTCGGCGACATCCTGCGCGCGGCCCGGAAACGCGCCGGCACCGACGACGTTCCGGTGAACCAGGTGCGGGCCGGCGACGTCGGGGTCTACGAGCTGGCCGAACTGCTGAGCCCGTCGCTGTTCGCCGACGAGCGCATCGTCGTGCTGGAAGCGGCCGGGGAAGCCGGCAAAGAGGCCGCCGAATTGATCGCCAACGCCGCCGCCGACGTGCCGATGGGCACCGATCTGGTGGTCGTGCACTCCGGTGGCGGGCGCGCCAAAGCGCTGGCCAATCAGCTGCAGAAGCTGGGCGCACAGGTCCATCCGTGCGCTCGGATCACCAAGCCCGGCGAACGATCGGACTTCGTGCGCAAGGAGTTTCGCGCACTCAAAGTCAAGGTCGACGACGACACGGTCAGCGCGCTGCTCGATGCGGTCGGCTCCGACATCCGCGAACTCGCTTCGGCCTGTTCACAATTGGTGGCGGACACCGGCGGGAGCGTCGACGTCGCCGCGGTCCGGCGTTATCACAGCGGCCGGGCTGAGGTGAAGGGGTTCGACATCGCCGACCGTGCCGTGGTCGGCGACGTCAAGGGCGCCGTCGAGGCGTTGCGATGGGCGATGATGCGTGGCGAACCGCACGTGGTGTTGGCCGACGCGCTGGCCGAGGCGGTGCACAGCATCGGCCGGGTGGGAGCGCTGTCCGGTGACCCGTACCGTCTTGCCGCCGAACTGGGCATGCCGCCGTGGCGTGTGCAGAAGGCGCAGAAGCAGGCCCGGCGCTGGTCGCGGGATTCGGTGGCTACTGCGATGAGGCTGGTGGCGGCGCTGAACGCCGACGTGAAGGGCGCAGCCGCGGATCCGAACTACGCCCTGGAAGCTGCGGTAAGAAAGGTCGCCGAGCTAGTGGCTGACTAGCTACCCAGCTTGTGCAATGCGCTGGCCAGCGCGGACTTCTTGTTCGCGGCCTGGTTCTTGTGGATCACGCCCTTGCTGGCGGCCTTGTCGAGCTTGCGACTGGTGGAGACCAGCAGTTCGGCGGCCTTTTCCTTCTCGCCCGCCTCGGCGGCCTCACGGAATGCGCGCACGGCCGTGCGAAGCGACGACTTCACCGACTTGTTGCGCAGTCGGGCGCGCTCGTTGGTGCGGTTGCGCTTTTGCTGCGACTTGATGTTGGCCACGCGTAATTCCTTCGACGTAATTTTTTGCAGGCTTGTGGTGTCACGGTTGGCCGCAGCGCTGAAGACGCTTGAGCGGCGACTGCTTAGGGTATCAGTCCCCGATGCATTCCCCCAAAGCGAAGGCCCCGGACCTGCGGAGCTGGACGATCTGATGCAGCATGGCACAGTGGCCCTTCGAACTTTGCCTGGAGAAACCAAACGGCATCAGCGCAGCAAGCCGCAGTCGCCGCCGCCCTACGATCACATCTTCGACGGGTACAACTCTGCGGGCGGTTGCTACGCGGAGGCGTTCGACGAGATGTTCGACGCTCAGGGCAACGTTCGCGGACCGTACAAGGGGATTTACAAAGAGTTGGCGCCGTCGGACGCCGCCGACCTCGATGACCGCGCCGAGGCGCTGAGTCGCGCATTCGTCGACCAGGGCATCACGTTCTCGCTGTCCGGTCAGGAGCGGCCGTTTCCGCTGGACCAGGTCCCGCGCGTCATCTCGGCCGCCGAATGGACGCGGCTTGAGCGCGGCATCACCCAGCGCGTGAAGGCCCTCGAGGCCTACTTGGACGACATCTACGGCGACCAGGAGATCCTGCGTGACGGTGTGATCCCACGCCGGCTGATCACCTCCTGCGAGCACTTTCACCGCCAGGCCGTCGGCATCATGCCGCCCAACGGCGTGCGGATCCATGTCGCGGGCATCGACATGATCCGCGACGAGAAAGGCACCTGGCGAGTCCTCGAGGACAACCTGCGGTCGCCGTCGGGCGTGTCCTACGTGATGGAGAACCGCCGCACGATGGCGCGCGTGTTCCCCAACCTGTTCGCCAGCCACCGGGTGCGCGCCGTCGACGACTATGCGGCCCACCTGTTGCGGGCGCTGCGCAATTCCGCGGCCACCAACGAAGCCGACCCGACCGTCGTGGTGCTGACGCCGGGCGTCTACAACTCGGCGTACTTCGAGCATTCGCTGCTCGCCCGTCAGATGGGTGTCGAGCTGGTCGAGGGCCGTGACCTGTTCTGTCGGGACAACCAGGTCTACATGCGCACCACCGAAGGGGAGGTGCAGGTCGACGTCATCTATCGGCGCATCGACGACGTCTATCTGGACCCGATGCAATTCCGCCCCGATTCGGTGCTCGGCGTGGCCGGCCTGCTCAACGCGGCCCGTGCCGGCAACGTGGTGATCTCCAGCGCCATCGGCAACGGCGTGGGCGACGACAAACTCGTCTACACCTACGTGCCGACCATCATCGAGTACTACCTCGGCGAGAAGCCGCTGCTGGCCAACGTCGACACCTACCGGTGCTGGCTGGACGACGAGCGCGAGGAGGTGCTCGACCGGGTCGACGAGCTGGTGATCAAACCCGTTGAAGGATCGGGTGGTTACGGCATCGTCTTCGGTCCGGAAGCGTCCGCCAAAGAGCTCAACGCGATCAGCAAAAGCATTCGCGACGACCCGCGGGGCTGGATCGCCCAGCCGATGATGCAGCTGTCGACCGTGCCGACGCAGATCGGCGACACACTCACGCCGCGTTACGTCGACCTGCGGCCGTTCGCGGTCAACGACGGCGACGACGTCTGGGTGCTGCCCGGCGGTCTGACCCGGGTGGCGCTGGTCGATGGGTCGCGGGTGGTCAACTCCAGCCAAGGCGGCGGATCCAAGGACACCTGGGTGCTAGCGTCACGCACCTCAGGGGCCGACCGTGAACTCGGCGCCGCCGAGGTTGTGAAGAAGCTACCCAAGACGGTCACCAGCAACGGGGACTCGGATGCCGAAAAGCCGCCCCAGCAGAAGCAACAGCAGCAACAGAGACAGTCGAAGTCGGAACCGGTCACGGAACAACAGCCGGGCCAGCAGCAGCAACAGCAGCAGGTGATCCGCTGATGCTCGCCCGCAACGCTGAAGCGCTGTACTGGATCGGTCGTTATGTCGAGCGCGCCGACGACACGGCGCGCATCCTCGACGTCACGGTCCACCAGCTGTTGGAGGACTCCAGCGTCGACCCCGACCATACGTCGCGAGTCCTGTTGCAGGTCTTGGGAATTGATGCACCCGAGACGGAGCTGGACGTCTGGTCGCTGACCGACCTGGTGGCATTCCAGCGTAAGACAAAAGGCGGTGGCACCTCCATCGTCGACGCGATCACCGCCGCGCGGGAGAACGCGAGGTCTGCCCGCGAGGTGACGTCCACCGAGACCTGGGAGTGCCTCAACACCACCTTCAACGCGCTGGGTGAACGCGAGCGCGCCGCCAAAAGGCTTGGGCCACACGAGTTTCTGTCGTTCATCGAAGGTCGCGCCGCGATGTTTGCCGGTCTGGCGGACTCGACGCTGTCCCGGGACGACGGTTACCGCTTCATGGTGCTGGGTCGCGCGATCGAACGGGTCGACATGACGGTGCGCATGTTGCTGTCACGAGTGGGGGACAGCGCGGTGTCCCCGGCGTGGGTGACGGTGCTTCGATCCGCGGGTGCACACGACACCTACCTGCGCACCTACCGCGGTGTGCTGGATGCGAATCGGGTCGTCGAATTCATTTTGCTGGACCGGCTTTTCCCGCGGTCGATCTTCTACTCACTGAAGCTGGCCGAGCACAGCCTCGATGAACTGCTGCACAGTCGGGGCAGTCGCGTCGGCGCCACATCCGAGGCTCAGCGGCTGTTGGGACGGGCGCGAAGCGAGCTCGAGTTCGTGCGGCCGGGTGTTCTGCTCGAATCATTGGAGATGCGGCTCGCCGGGTTGCAGAAATCGTGTTTTGACGTCGGAGAAGCGTTGTCGACGCAGTACTTCCACGCCGTGCCGTGGGTTGCCTGGTCGGATGCCGGCCACCGCGATCCGCTACCAGCCGGGAAGGGGAAGAAGTGATGTGGCGCAACCGCGTTCTACACGCGACCGGCTACGCGTACCCGTCGCCGGCGACAGCCTCCTACAACGAAGCCCGACTCACGCCGAGATCGGACTCGCGGCAAAACGTCGTCCTCAACCGGGTGGAAACCGTTCCGGCGACCAGGTCGTACCGCTACATCGATTACTGGGGCACCGCTGTGACGGCGTTCGACCTGCACGCCCCGCACACCGAGTTGACGGTGACGTCCGCGTCCGTCGTGGAGACCGACCGGCCCGATCCGGTGACCGAGGAACTCTCCTGGTCGGATCTGCAGCAAGAGGCGGTGATCGACCGGTACGACGAGGTGTTGCGTCCCACGGATTACACGCCGGCGAGCAAACGCATCACGGCCGTGGGCCGGCGGATCGCCAAGGAGCACGAACCAGCCGACGCCGTGCTCGCGGCGGCGGCCTGGGTGCGCAGCGAACTGGATTACGTCAAGGGCAGCACCGGGGTTCACACATCGGGCTCGGACGCCTTGCGTGAAGGCAAGGGTGTCTGCCAGGACTTCGTTCACTTGTCGCTGATGGTGTTGCGCAGCATGGGAATTCCGGCGCGCTACGTGTCGGGATACCACCATCCCGACGCCGACGCGGTGATCGGAGAGACTGTCGACGGGCAGAGCCACGCCTGGATTCAGGCCTGGACCGGAAGTTGGTGGGACCACGATCCCACCAACGACAGCGAGATCAACGAGCAGTACATCACCGTCGGGGTCGGCCGCGACTACGCCGACGTCTCTCCGCTGAAGGGCATCTACCACGGGCAAGGCGCCACCGATCTTGACGTGGTCGTCGAAATCACCCGACTGGCATAGCTTTCCGCCTTATCGTGTCGCCATGGCTGAGTCGCCGCGGCACGGAACCTGGTCGCTGACTCTGATTGCGGCGACGAGTGTCGCCCTGCTGTTCGGTGGCTTGGCGATCGGCGTCGCGCTCGGCGGCATGCTGCCGCTGCCGTACGGGTCGGTCGCCGCTGTCCAGCATTACGTGCTGTCGCAGTCGTCGGCGTTGCGTGTCATCGCGGTGACGACGTTCGCGGCGTCGGTGCCGCTGGCGGTCTACGCGGCGATCGCCAGTGCCCGGCTGCGTCAACCGGTCGCCGCAATCGCTTTGGCGGGCGGAATCCTAGCGGCGGGCGCCTTGGGTCTGACCGGGTTGGTGGGCTGGACGTTGTCGAGGACGGAGATCACCGGCGACACCCCGTTGGTCCGGTCGCTGTATCTGATGGCGTTTCTGATCGGTGGGCCCGCGCACATCGTGGCGCTCGGGGTGCTCATCGCAGGGATCGCGGCCGGCGGGGTCTTGGCGCGGCCACTGACCCGGGTCGGCGTGGCGATCGCCGTGCTGTGCGAATCGGCAGCGCTGGTATTGGCCTGGCCGATGTTGGGTCCAGTGTTGCCGGTCGCCCGGGTCGCGGCGTTGACGTGGCTGGTCGTCGCGGGCGCGCGGCTGGATCGCGCGAACGCCTTGGTCTGATTTCGCCCAGCTACTCACATCGCGCCCGATATCGCCGTAGCCTGGATGTGAACCTGATCACACTCGGCGGGAGGCTCTATGCGGATTGCAGATGTGTTGCGCGGCAAAGGTGGCGCGGTGGTGACGATCAAGCCCGACGCGACGGTGGCGGAGTTGCTCGCCGGGCTCGCCGATCACAACATCGGCGCCATGGTGGTGGCCGGTCCCGACGGCGTGCTGGGCATCGTCTCCGAGCGTGACGTCGTGCGCCAGCTGCACGCCCACGGAGCGTCGGTGCTGTCTCAGTCGGTTGAGAAGATCATGACGACAGTGGTGTCGACATGCTCCAAGTCCGACACCGTCGACAGCCTCACGATGCTGATGACCGAGAACCGGGTGCGGCACGTGCCGGTGCTCGAGGACGGCAAGCTGATCGGCATCGTCAGCATCGGCGACGTCGTGAAGACGCGGATGCAGGAGCTGGAAAGCGAGCACGAGCAGCTCCAGTCCTACATCACCCAGGGCTGATTCAGCTCCAGGAGTAGTCGCGGCGCAGCCGGGCAGCGACGACGTCGAAGACGCCGCGGTCCAGGATCGCCCCCTCGCGACGGATGCCCTCTTCGGGCACGTCGAGCACGCGATCGAGTCGCACCCAGCTGGGTCGGCCGGCGCCATCCCAGCTGCCGGTACCGATGCTCACCCACGAACGGTCGTCGGCGTGCCGTTCCTGGCTGGACATCATCAGCCCGAGCAAGGTGGCGCGGTCGCGGCCAACGACCAGGACCGGGCGGTCCTTGCCGCGGGACGGGTCTTCCTCATAGGTCACCCACGTCCACACGATCTCGCCCGGATCGGCCCGACCGTCGAGGTCGGGCGCGTAAACCAGTTTGCGGGCCCGGTGCGCAGTGGGCACGCTCGTCCTGGTCACCGGCCTGCCTGTGGTGATCTCGGCCGGCGGTTCGGCGGCGGTGCCGGCGATCACGTCGAGTCCGATCTGAATGCCCCGCTGCACGGCGGGCGAATGCTGCAGCTGCCGAATCAACTTCGGGGCTTCGCTGAAGACAAGGTGTTCGGCGAGACGCTGGAACTGCCTCCACTGTGACGCCATCTTCGCAGCATAAGACGGAACCGATGCGCGACGCCGGTCACGCCCGGCCTTTGGCCGTCGAGAGGTTTTGTCTTGCTTGTCGGATATAACCGCCGAAAATCCGGACAGGGAGGCTACCCGACACCAAAAGTTTTCGCGGAATACTTACCGAAGTAGTATCAGATTGTTAGTGTGCTCTCAGGTTTCACACCAGGCTCGATGTGGATGTGGGGGACCTCCGGCGGAACGCCCGGACCGCCGGACGACATCTTCGAAAGGCAATGATTCATGGATATTCGCAAAATCGCCGCGGCCAGTGGCCTCGCGATCGGCGCAGCTCTGGCGTTCGCGCCGCTCGCCTCCGCTGACGCCTTCTCTTCCATCGTCGACAGCGAGATCGCGGGCGAGAACTCCATCTTCCAACTCGACACCCTGCTTGCGGGCGTGCCCAGCAGCGACTACTCCGTCGTCGACGGGTTCGACACCATCAATGCGGCGGACATCGCGACGGTGCAGGGCACCGGCACCACTCCGTTCGACTTTTTGATCTACGGGGTTGACCCGAGCCAAGCTGGTCTGGCCGGCGACCCAGGTTCCTACAACATCTTCAACGGCGCGGTGACCAAGTTCGACGACGCCCTCAACGTGCTGCTCTACGCGGCGGAGAACAAGGACGCCCTGATCCCTGCCGGCGATCTGTTCGGTAACCACATCGCTGACGCACTGGCCGGCGGAACGGATGCCAGCGCGTTCGAGTACTTCTGGAACTTTGCCATCGGCGACCTTGGCGGCTTCTTGCAGGAAAACCTGTCAGCCCTGGACATCTCGGCCACGACAGCCAATTCACTGTTTGGACTGTTTGGATAGTTCACGCTCCACAACGAACCCCCGGAGGCAACTCCGGGGGTTTCGTTTGGGCCCGCATCGAACCGCGCGCGAATGCTGAAGTTCTGATTCCGCTGCCGCCCGCCGGATCGGCTGCACGGAAAAAAGAATTTAAGTTTTTGTGGAGTGTTTCTCTTCAACTGGACCCAGCTCATTGTTACGTTCTTCTCAGGTTCCAGGTTTGGTGTCAGGCGATCGGCAGCCGTGACAACGATGTGGGGGGACCTCCGACGAGACGCCCGATCCGTCGGTGGACATCATTCTGAAAGGCAATACCTTCGTGGACATTCGTAAAATTGCGGCCGCTGCTGCCCTGGCGACCGGCTCGGCCCTGGCGCTTGCACCGCTCGCGTCGGCGGACCTGACCACCACCGTCACCAGCACTCTGGACAGCGAGATCGCGTTGCAGAACTCGATTTTCGAGCTGCAAGCCGCTTCCGCCGGAGCCGAAGTCACCAAGGCCACGGCACCGGGCCAGTACGACTCGCTGACCAACCTGTCACATGACGCCCCGCACCTCATTGCCAACACCGCCAGCTACGGTCAGGTCACTCCGCTGGAGACCGAAATCTACGGGGCCAACCCGATTCTCGCGGGCATCTCCTCCGAGACCGGGCCCTACAACGAGTTGAACGGTGCGCTGACCCAGCTCTACGACGCCTACAACGTCTACGCCTTCGCGGCAGCCAACGGTGGCACTCTGGACGCCAACCCCGCTGACTACCTCGGATCTGCCACCACGATCGGCCACGCGCTGGACACCGGCTCCGTCTCGGGAGCGTCGCAGTATTTCCTCACCTTCGCCGAGGGCGACCTGAAGGGATTCGACGCGATCTTCGCGCCGAACGCGACCGGAATCGGCGACATCCTGCCGACCCAGGCCAATGAGATCGTGCAACTCAACAATCTCTTTGAGCTCGACGGCAAGCTTGCCAACGTGTTCGCCGACATCGTGCCGCACACCGCCGTGGGTACCAACGTGGGATTCGACACCATCCCGGTCGGTGACCTGAACACGACGTTCAACGACCTCGTGTTCGGGGCAGCGGGCCCGAGCACCGACCCGGGTTCGTACGACGTGCTCAACGGGGCGCTGACCGAGTTCTTCAACGCGGACAACGTCGGGCTCTACGCCCTGCTGAACGGCGGCGACCTGTTGCCGTCCGATCTCGTCTTCGGAACTCACGACTTCACCGGTTCGGTGGCCACCGTTATCGGCGACTACCTGAACCTTGGGTTCCAGGACCTGCTCGGTTACTTCTGACCCTAGGTCGATTCACGCTCCACAACGGACCCCCGGAGGATCATCCTCCGGGGGTTTCGTTTCGGCCGGATCGCCCGAGATTTAACACATTTGGCATCAGGCTCAACAAGAACTCAGCTAGTTGTTTGGATACGCTCAGGTTTGACCAGCAATGGCGCTGGAGGGATGACGAAGGGTGCATAGCCCCGCCGCTGGGGGAGATCGTGAAAGGCAGAACTATGAACATTCGCACAATCGGCGCCGTTGGTGGCCTCGCAGCCGGTGCGGCCCTGGCGTTTGCGCCGCTGGCGTCGGCGGACGATCTGACGACGACGGTCGACGCCGAGATTTCGTCGCTCAACGCCATCTTCGCGGGTCAAGTTGCTCTCGCGGGTGACACTGGCGACCTGGTCACGGGGGGCACCGGCGTCGCCGACACCATCCCGCTGGCGGACGCTCCCGACACGGCGCCGTTCACGACTCTCGACTACGAGCTTTACGGCCTGTTCCCGGCCATCGCTCCGCCCGACTCTGCCCCGGGCGCCTACGACGTCTTCAACGGCACGCTGACCGAGTTCTACGACGCCTACAACGCGTTCGCGTACTTGACTTTGGACGGCGGTGCCGTCATTCCGACCGCCGACCTGATTGGGGCCGCAGATATAGCCCTCGACGATGGCACGCTCACCGACGCGGCGCTCTTCGGCGACTTCTTCAACACCGGTCTGGCCGACCTGGCCACCTTCTTCGGCGTTCCGTTCACGCTCTAGCCTCCGCTCGACAGCGAACCCCCGGAGGAAACTCCGGGGGTTTCGTTTGACCGACACGATCCGCGATTGTGCTGCAGCGCCGGTCCCTGGATACGCTGGTAACGCCTAAGCCCGGCTTCACCAGGAGATTCCCATCAGCAGTTTCGCCGACCAGACCTTCACCGCGCCGGCGCAGATTCGGAACTTCTGCATCATCGCCCACATCGACCACGGCAAGTCCACGTTGGCCGACCGCATGCTGCAGCTCACCGGCGTCGTCGCGGAGCGGGATATGCGCGCCCAGTACCTCGACCGGATGGACATCGAGCGTGAGCGTGGCATCACCATCAAGGCCCAAAATGTCCGTCTGCCTTGGCGACTCGACGGCACCGATTACGTCCTGCATCTGATCGACACCCCGGGCCACGTCGACTTCACCTACGAGGTGTCCCGGGCGCTGGAGGCCTGCGAAGGCGCGGTGCTGCTGGTCGACGCTGCGCAGGGCATCGAAGCCCAGACGCTGGCCAACCTGTACCTCGCGCTCGACCGCGATCTGCACATCATCCCGGTGCTCAACAAGATCGACCTGCCCGCCGCCGACCCCGACCGCTACGCGGGGGAGATCGCCCACATCATCGGCTGCGAGCCGACCGACGTGCTGCGGGTCTCGGGCAAGACGGGGGAGGGCGTCGCCGATCTGCTCGACCATGTCGTGCGCGAGGTGCCTCCACCGACGGGCGATGCCAACGCGCCCGCGCGGGCGATGATCTTCGACTCCGTCTACGACATCTACCGCGGCGTCGTCACCTACGTGCGCGTCGTCGACGGCAAGATCACCCCACGCGAACGCATCGCGATGATGTCCACCGGCGCGGTCCACGAACTGCTCGAGGTCGGCATCGTCTCGCCCGAGCCGAAGCCGTCTGCCGGCCTCGGCGTCGGCGAGGTGGGCTACCTCATCACCGGTGTGAAAGATGTCCGCCAGTCGAAAGTCGGCGACACCGTCACCAGCGCGCGGCACGGCGCGACCCAGGCCCTGACCGGCTACCGCGAACCCAAGCCGATGGTCTACTCCGGGCTCTATCCGGTCGACGGATCCGATTACCCCGTCCTGCGCGACGCGCTGGACAGGCTGCAACTCAACGACGCGGCGCTGACCTACGAGCCCGAGACCTCGGTGGCGCTCGGCTTCGGCTTCCGGTGCGGGTTCCTCGGGCTGCTGCACATGGAGATCACCCGTGAGCGTCTGGAGCGGGAGTTCGACCTCGACCTGATCTCGACATCGCCGAACGTGGTGTATCGCGTTGTCAAGGAAGATAATTCCGAGCTCGTCGTCACCAACCCATCGGACTGGCCCGACGGCAAGGTGCGCGCCGTGTATGAGCCCGTCGTCAAGACCACCATCATCACGCCGAGCGAATTCATCGGCTCCATCATGGAACTCTGCCAGTCCCGGCGCGGCGATCTCGGTGGCATGGACTACCTTTCGCCGGAACGCGTCGAACTGCGCTACACGATGCCGTTGGGGGAGATCATCTTCGACTTCTTCGACTCGCTGAAATCGCGCACCCGCGGCTACGCCAGCCTCGACTACGAAGAGGCCGGTGAGCAGGAGGCCGCGCTGGTCAAGGTCGACATCCTGCTGCAGGGCGAGGCCGTCGACGCGTTCAGCGCCATCGTGCACAAGGACGCCGCGGCCGCCTACGGCAACAAGATGACGACCCGGCTCAAGGAGCTCATTCCGCGACAGCAGTTCGAGGTGCCGGTGCAGGCCGCGATCGGATCCAAAATCATTGCGCGGGAGAACATTCGCGCGATCCGGAAAGATGTGCTGTCGAAGTGCTACGGCGGTGACATCACCCGCAAGCGCAAACTGCTGGAGAAGCAAAAAGAAGGCAAGAAGCGGATGAAGACGATCGGCCGTGTCGACGTGCCGCAGGAGGCGTTTGTCGCCGCGCTGTCCACGGACGCCGCGGGAGACAAAGGGAAGAAGTAACCCATGCGGATGGTCGGACCGGTGACGGTGTGCGCGGCGATCGCCGCGTTAGCGGTGGGTTGCAGCCCGATCGTCGCCGGGACGGCGAAACCGGCGAAGAATCTGAAACCGCGTCCGCTGTTCGGCTCTGTCCTGCGGCAGGTCCCGCTCGATGACACCGCGCTGACCCGGATGCTCGAACAGCCTTTCCTGAACCGGCAACCACCGGTCTTCGGGGGCCCGGACAAACTCGGCGACGCCGACAGTGCCGGGTCATCGCCCGAATGCCTGGGGGTGACGACCATGCTGCAGCGAAACGCCTACGAGTCCGCCGATGTCAGAGACGTCATGTGGGAGACCTGGTGGAACGACGGCGATCCGGCCCAGGTGATCAGCGTGATCGAGGGAGTGGTCTCGCTGCCGTCGGCGGCGCAGGCGCAGACGTTGTTCGCGCAATTCCCGCAGCAATGGCAGCAGTGCAAGGATGCGACGACGACCGAACAGACCGGCCCGATCAAGACGACGACCGTCGTCAACAGCGTCCGCGTGGCCGATTCCGTTGTGGCGGCGACCAATACCGCGACAGCCGAGCTGCCGAACATAGAGGCGCTGCAGGCCACGCCGCAGGCTCGCGCGGTCGGTGTGCGACTGAACTGCATCGTCGAGGTCGAGGTGGTGTTCTTCGGTGACCGTCACCCGTCGGATCCGGGTTCGGCCAACCCGGACACCAGCGCGGTCGACATCGCGCACGCGATGATGAAGCGGATTGACACGCTGAGCTAGCTGTACTGACCACGGACGTTGGTGACGGCGTGGTGTGGTGACAAAGCGAAGACCTCCGAGTGAAGTGCGAGCTGTCTAGGAAAGCACTCACACACCGGAGGTCTTCGTGTCTCACCGTAATGCCCCTTTGTCGGAGCTGGGCCGTCTGCGTTTAGCGCGTTGTGTTGTCGAGGATGGTTGGCCGCTGCGGCGGGCCGCAGAGCGCTTCCAGGTTGCGGTGAGCACCGCGGCGCGCTGGGCAAGCCGGTATCGCGCGTTCGGTGAGGCCGGCATGGCCGATCGGTCCTCGCGCCCGCATCACAGCCCCAACCGGACCCCGACGCGCACCGAGCGGCGCATCATCGGGGTGCGTGTTACTCGACGCTGGGGACCAGCACGTATCGGTTACCTGCTCGGAATTCATCCTCGACGGTGCATCGGGTCCTGACCCGATATCGGCTGGCCAAATTACGCTGGCTGGATCGCCCGACCGGGCGCGTCGTGCGCCGCATGCACTCCGAGCACTGTGGGGATCTGGTTCATGTCGACGTCAAAAAGCTGGGCAAGATTCCCGCCGGCGGTGGTTGGCGCATGTTGGGCCGCTCGGTAGGCCAACGTCACTCCCAGGCCGATAAGTCCAGCGGGAAACGCAACGGGTACCGCAATCCTGTGCGCGGCTATCACTTCCTACATACCGCCCTGGATGCACACTCTCGACTGGCCTACAGCGAGCTGCTGGCCGACGAGCGAAAAGACACCGCAGCAGGTTTTGGCTGCGCGCTAACGCATGGTTCGCCGAATCCGGCATCACCGTACGGAAAGTGTTGACCGACAACGGCTCCTGCTACCGCTCGCACGCCTTTGCTGACGCCCTGGGTCACATCGAACATCGCCGGACCCGACCCTATCGACCCCAGACCAACGGCAAAGTAGAGCGGTTTCACCGCACCCTGGCCGACGAATGGGCCTACGCCCGGCTCTACCGCAGCGACGCCGAACGCTGCCAGGAATTCACCACCTGGCTGCACACCTACAATTTCCACCGCGGCCACACCGCACTCGGCGGCCAACCACCCGCCACCCGCGTACCTAACCTCTCAGGTCAGTACAGCTAGCGGCGGGCGTACTTCGGCGCGTGCTCGGGCAGCGGGCCCATCGCCACCAGGTATCCGGCGAGGCGTCGCAACAGCGGAACGTTCTTGACCACCTTCAACGCTGCCGGCGGGTGGGGGGTCTGGTCGCCGTCGCCCACCGCGATCGCGATCAGGTTGGCGTGGATGGTCCGTTGTATCGCTTGCAGAATCACGGTGGGAATCCAGCGTCGCACCTGCACGTGGGCCAGGTGGCGCGGCGAGACCCGCCCGGCACGCAGGTGCCGGGCCAGGATGCGGGCGGCGGCAACCGCATCGGCCACCGCGAGGTTGATGCCCACACCGCCGACCGGTGACATGGCATGCGCGGCGTCGCCGATGCACAACAGCCCGTCGCAGTACCAGCGGCTGAGCCGATTGAGTTGCACGTCAAGCAGTTTCACGTCGTCGAACGAGGTCAGTCGGTCCACTCGGTCGGCCAGCGACGGCACCATGCTCGCCAGATTGCTGCGCAGCGCCCTTATTCCGGCCGCCCTGCGCTGCGCGTCGGATCCCTTGGGGATGATGTAGGCGATTTGGTAGTAGTCACCCCGGTCGATGGTGATGGCAGCCCGCCCGGCATTCAGCACACCGGCAAGCCCGGGCGGGTCGCCGTCGTGGCGTGGCAACCGGAACCACCAGACGTCCATCGGTGCGCCGAACGCACGGGGGACCAGTCCGGCCGCCTCGCGCAACGTCGACGAGCGGCCGTCGCAGGCAACGGTCAACGCGGCCTTCATATCCCGGGTCTGGCCGTCGGCGTCGCGGTATGTCACCCCGACCACCCGGTCACCGTCGCGGATCGCCCCGACGACTTCGGTGTTTCGCAGCAGCCGGAAGCTGGGTTCGGCGTCGGCGGCGGTCGCCAGCATCTCCAGGAGATCCCACTGCGGCACCAGCGCGATGTTCTTGTGAGCTCCGGGGAGTTTGCCGAAGTCGACGTCGACTTCGACGCCCTCGACCCGGAATCGAACCGAGTCGATCAGCCGATGGGGCAGTTCGTCGAACCGCGGGCCCAGCCCGAGTTCGTCGAGCAGCCGCAGCGTGCTGGCGTGCACGGTGTCGCCGCGGAAATCGCGCAGGAAGTCGGCGTGCTTCTCCATCACCGTGACGTCGACGCCGGCGCGGGCCAGCAGCAAGCCGAGCATCATCCCGGCCGGCCCGCCGCCGGCGATGACGCAGGTCGACTCGTTGCCGGCGGTCATGCTCCGATCCTGGCATGTTGGCTTCCACAGTCGCGCGGAATAGGGTTGACGCCGATGAACGGATTCCTCAGCTGGTGGGACGGCGTCGAGTTGTGGCTGTCCGGGCTGGGCTTCGTCTTACAGACGGTGGTGGTCATGCCGGTGGTGCTGGCATTGGCCTACGTCATCGCGGTGACGCTGGACGCATTGCTCGGTCGCGGTATTCACCTGATGCGCCGCATTCTGCACAGCGACGAAGAACCCGGATGAATCGAAAAGCGGGGATGCCGCGATCGCAGGTCACGTTGGTGCTGGTCGCATTGGTGGTGCTGGTAATCGTTGCCTGGCTGCTGACGCGCTGACCAGCCCTGCAGGTCCGGCGAACTCTGTTACGCTTCCGCCATGCACGCTGCGTCCGGTAACACCGAGTGCCATGTCTTGGCGCTCATTGCCGTGGGCGATTGCGCCGTAGCCGACGTGCATTGTTGTCGCTGACCTTCGCCCCGCGCTGAATTCGCTTTATTTCGCGACGGGATTCGTCAGCCGATAAGCCCCCATCCGAAAGGTCGACCATTGTTCGACGACATCAGAAGTGTCGCCGGATTACGGCACGCCGTCGCGATGACTGTGGCCGCCGGCATGCTCGCGGCGTGCCACGGCGGGCCCAGCGATGTCGTCGGCGGCGGCGGCGGTCCGTCCAACGCCAACACCAACATCACGCTGGTCGCCTACTCGGTCCCCGAACCCGGCTGGAGCAAAGTCATTCCGGCGTTCAACGCCTCGCCGGAGGGCAAAGGCATCCAGGTGATCTCCTCGTACGGGGCCTCGGGGGACCAGTCGCGCGGGGTCGCAGACGGCAAACCGGCCGATGTCGTCAACTTCTCCGTCGAGCCCGACATCACCCGGCTGGTCAAGATCGGCAAGGTCTCCAAGGACTGGGACAAAGACGCCACCAAGGGCATCCCGTTCGGATCGGTGGTGACGTTGGTGGTGCGGCCGGGCAACCCGAAGAACATCAAGGACTGGGATGACCTGCTGCGCCCCGGCGTGGAGGTGATCACGCCCAGCCCGCTGAGTTCGGGCTCGGCGAAATGGAATCTGCTGGCGCCCTATGTCGTCAAGAGCGCCGGCGGCCACGACTCCCAAGCGGGTCTGGACTTCATTCACAAGCTGGTCAACGAGCACGTCAAACTCCGCCCCGGATCGGGTCGCGAGGCCACCGACGTCTTCGTGCAGGGCAGCGGCGACGTGCTGATCAGTTACGAGAACGAGGCGATCGCCACCGAGCGGCTGGGTAAGCCGGTCACCCACGTCAACCCGCCGCAGACCATCAAGATCGAGAACCCGGTGGCCGTGGTGACAAGCAGCCCACACCTGAACGCCGCCACCGCATTCAAGAACTTCCAGTACACGGCGCAGGCCCAAAGGGTATGGGCGGCCGCGGGATTCCGCCCGGTCGATCCCGCCGTCGCCGCCGAGGTCCGCGACAAGTTCCCGGCTCCGGCGAAACTCTGGACGATCGCCGATCTCGGCGGGTGGCCAACCGTGGACAAGCAGCTGTTCGACAAGAGCTCGGGCAGCATCACCAAGATCTACACGAAAGCCACCGGATGACGACGACGATCACCCGCGAGGTGACTGGGGGTGGTAACACCCCGGCCCACAACAGGTTACGCAGCGATGGCACGTCACTGCGGGTCGGTGTTTCGATCCTGTGGCTGTCGGTGATCGTGCTGCTGCCGTTGGCCGCCATCGCGTGGCAGTCGATCGGCGGCGGCTGGCGGGCTTTCGAGCTCGCGGTCACCTCGAACGCCGCGCTCGAGTCGTTCCGGGTGACGCTGACCATCTCCGCCGGCGTCACCGTCCTCAACATGTTCTTCGGATTGCTCATCGCCTGGGTTCTGGTTCGCGACGACTTCCCGGGGAAGAGGATTGTCGACGCGATCATCGATCTGCCGTTCGCGCTGCCCACGATCGTGGCGAGTCTGGTGCTACTAGCGCTCTACGGCAAGAACAGCCCGGTCGGCTTGCACTTGCAGCACACCGGTTGGGGCGTGGGCGTGGCACTGGCGTTCGTCACGCTGCCGTTCGTGGTGCGCGCCGTTCAGCCGGTGTTGCTCGAAATCGACCATGAGACCGAGGAAGCGGCCGCGTCGCTGGGCGCCAACAACGCGACGATCTTCACCACCGTCGTGCTGCCGTCGCTGACGCCGGTGTTGTTGACCGGCGCCGGGCTGACGTTTTCCCGCGCGATCGGCGAATTCGGATCGGTCGTGCTGATCGGCGGCGCGGTACCCGGCAAAACCGAGGTGTCCTCGCAGTGGATCCGGACGCTGATCGAGAACGACGACCGCGTCGGTGCCGCGGCGATATCGATTGTGCTGCTGCTCATCTCGTTTGTCGTGCTGTTTGTCCTGCGGACCGTGGGGTCACGCGCGGCCAAGCGTGAGGAGCTGTCGGCGTGAAGACCTCCCCGAAAGTCCGCTACCTGCTTCGCTTCCTCGCGCTGGGTTACGTTCTCGTGCTGCTGATCATTCCGGTGGGACTCATTCTGTGGCGGACGTTCGCGCCGGGCCTGGGTCAGTTCTTCGACTGGATCAGCACGCCGGCAGCGATTTCCGCGCTGAACCTGTCCGTGCTGGTGGTGGCGATCGTGGTGCCGCTCAATGTGATCTTCGGCGTCCCGACCGCACTGATGCTGGCGCGCAACCGTTTTCGCGGCAAAGGCATTCTGCAGGCAATCATCGACCTGCCGTTCGCGGTCTCTCCGGTCGTAGTGGGCGTGGCGTTGATCGTGTTGTGGGGGTCGGCGGGTCTGCTGGGCTTCGTCGAGAAGGACTTCGGGTTCAAGATCATCTTCGGGCTGCCCGGCATCGTGCTCGCCAGCGTGTTCGCCACGCTGCCGTTCGTCATCCGTGAGGTCGAGCCGGTGCTGCATGAGATCGGCACCGATCAGGAGCAGGCCGCGGCGACGCTGGGTTCCGGCTGGTGGCAGACGTTTTGGCGGATCACCCTGCCGTCGATCCGGTGGGGCCTGACCTACGGGATCGTGTTGACGGTCGCCCGCACGCTCGGCGAATACGGCGCGGTGCTCATCGTGTCGTCGAACCTGCCGGGCGAGTCGCAGACGCTGACGCTGCTGGTGGCCGACCGCTACAACCGCGGCACCGAGTACGGGGCCTACGCGTTGTCGACGCTGCTGATGGCGGTGTCCGTGGTGGTTCTGGTCGTTCAGGTGATTCTCGACGCGCGCCGTGCGCGCGCTGCCAAGCAGGCTTGAGGAGGAGGCTTCGTGACTAACGCGATTGTCGTACGCGGCGCCAACAAACGCTACGGCGATTTCGCCGCACTGGACAACGTCGACTTCGAGGTGCCCGACGGCTCCCTCACCGCGCTGCTGGGGCCCAGCGGTTCGGGCAAGTCGACGCTGTTACGCGCCATCGCCGGACTCGACCAACCGGACAGCGGGACGATCACGATCAACGGCCAAGACGTCACCGGTATCCCACCGCAGCGGCGCGGCATCGGATTCGTGTTCCAGCATTACGCGGCCTTCAAGCATCTGACCGTTCGTGACAATGTGGCCTTCGGGCTGAAGATCCGCAAACGGCCCAAGGCCGAGATCGCCGCGAAGGTCGACAATCTGCTCGAGGTGGTGGGGCTCAGCGGATTCCAAACCCGTTACCCCAGTCAGCTTTCCGGCGGTCAGCGCCAGCGCATGGCACTGGCGCGCGCGCTGGCCGTCGACCCCAAGGTGCTGCTGCTCGACGAGCCTTTCGGCGCGCTCGACGCCAAGGTCCGCGAGGACTTGCGGACATGGCTGCGCCGCTTGCACGACGAGGTGCATGTCACGACCGTGCTGGTCACCCACGACCAGGCCGAGGCATTGGATGTCGCTGACCGGATCGCCGTGCTCAAAGATGGCCGCATAGAACAGGTGGGATCCCCGCGGGACGTCTACGACACACCGGTGAACCCGTTCGTGATGTCATTTCTCGGCGCGGTCTCCACGCTGAACGGTGCGCTGGTCCGCCCGCATGACCTCCGGGTCGGTCGCAGTCCCGATATGAAGATCGCGTCCGACGACGGCACTGCCGATTCCGCCGGAGTGGTCCGGGCCACCATCGACCGCGTGGTCATGCTGGGCTTCGAAGTGCGCGTGGAATTGACCAACGCCGCCACCGGCAAGCCGTTCATCGCGCAGATCACTCGCGGTGATGCCGAGGCGCTGGGTCTGAAAGCGGGAGACACCGTCTACGTTCGCGCCACGCGGGTGCCGACGCTGCTCGGCGAGCCGTCTACGAACGTCGACGCCGCGGCCGACGCACTCACGTCGACGCCGTAATCAGGCGGCGATCGGTTCGGCGAGCGCTGTATCGAAGCGATCCAGCACCGTCTCGGCCACGAGCTGGTGTGAGCCCAGCGGTGCTGCCATCGGAATACCTTCTCCCGCTGCATATTTGAGCACCCGATCGGTCAGTTGGCCGGGCGCCAGGAACCACGGCGCGATCACCATGCGCCGAGCGCCGTTGCGGCGCAGCCGATCGACGGCATCGGCCGGTGACGGGCCCGATCCGGTGGCGAACGCGGTCGTCGCGGTGGCCCATCGAGTGCCCGCGATCAGCTTGCCCGCCACGTCAGCGGTACGGGCATTGGCTGCGGCGTGCGTCGAGCCGATGGCGACCACCACCAAACCTAGCTCGGAATCGGTTGTGCTGAGTCCTAATTCGGCGATGCGCTCATGCATCACAGCGACGAGCCGGTCGTCCTCGCCCAGCACGGCCGCCTGTCGCACGCTGACCCCGCAGTCGGCGATCTGCCGCGGGATGTCTGTGCGGGCGTGGTAGGCGTCGGCCAACAGGAACGGGCTGACAACCGCTCCCGGGGTCAGGGCGTCGACCAGGCGTGGAGTGTTCAGGTCGCAGAACGCGACGCGCACATCCAACCCCGGGCGCAGACGGCGAATCCGGCTTGCGACAGCCTGTGCATTGGCCGCCGACCGCGGATCCCGGCTGCCATGCGCCGTGAGCACGAGCGTCACGACGCGTGCAGCCCGCATTCGGTCTTGGACAGTCCCTGCCAACGCCCACTGCGCGGGTCGGCACCCTCGACTGGCTTGGCCGTGCACGGCGCGCAGCCGATCGACGGATAGCCTTCGTAGACAAGCGGATTGACCAACACGTCGTGCTCGTCGATGTAGTCCTGCATATCGTCGTCGGACCAGGTCGCCAACGGATTGATCTTCACCAGGCCGAACGCCTCGTCGAAGCTGACCAGCGGGGCGTTGGCGCGCGTCGGCGCTTCGACCCGCCGCAGGCCGGTCACCCACGCGGAGTAGCCGCGCAGCGCCTTGGACAGCGGGGCGACCTTGCGAAGCCGGCAGCATTCGCTGGGCTTGCGGGCGAACAGATCCTTGCCCAGCAGGTCGTCCTGCTGGGCGACCGTGTGCTCTGGCGTGACGTTGAGCACCCGAACGTCGTAGACGGCCTCGACCGCATCGCGGGTGCCAATCGTCTCCACAAAGTGATATCCGGTGTCCAAGAACAACACTGGCACGCCGGGACGGACTTTGGCCGCCATGTCGACCAAGACGGCGTCCTGCATGTTCGACGCCACCACGTAGTTACAGGTCGCGGTGGATCGGGGGCCTCGCACGCCGCCGAAGTTCTCGTCGGTCCAGCGCAGTAGGTCGGCGGCACTGGCGCCCTCCAACTCCGCCGCACCTTTCTCGGCCAGTTCGCGTAGCTCGGCTTCGGTCAAGTTGCTCATCGCAGATCCGCCTCCTCGGCACGCAGCGCCCACGTCGCGAAACGTTCCCCTGTGTCGCGCTGCTTGATGAAATTGCGGACGACCCGGTCGATGTAATCGCCGAGTTCGTCGCTGGTCACTTTGTGCTGGCGCAGTTTTCGGCCAAAACCACTGTCAAGACCCAGGCTGCCGCCTAGGTGAACCTGGAAACCCTCGACGGAATTCCCGTCGCCGTCGTCGACCATCTGGCCCTTGAATCCGATGTCGGCGATCTGAATTCGGGCACAGGAGTTGGGACAGCCGTTGATGTTCACCGTGACCGGCACGTCGAGGTCGGCGTTGATGTCGTCGAGCCGGCGTTCCAGTTCGGGCACCAGCGACTGGGAACGCACCCGAGTCTCGGCGAAGGACAGCTTGCAGTATTCGATACCGGTACAGGCCATCAGGTTTCGACGCCAATGCGATGGCCGCGAGGGCAGTCCCAGCGCGTCCAGGCCGGCGACCAACTCGTCCAGTTTGTCGTCGGCGACGTCGAGGATGATCAGCTTCTGGTACGGGGTGAAGCTGACTCGGGTCGATCCGGCCTGCTCGGCCAGGTCGGCCACCGCGGCCAGAATGGTGCCCGATACCCGTCCGGCGATCGGGGCGACCCCGACCGCGTTGAGTCCGCTCTTGAGGCGCTGCACGCCGACGTGGTCGATCGGGCGGGTGAGCGGCTCGGGCGCCGGGCCGTCGATGAGTTTGCGCTTCAGGTACTCGGTTTCGAGGACCTCGCGGAACTTCTCGATGCCCCAGTCCTTGATCAGGAACTTCAGCCGGGCCTTGGCCCGCAGTCGTCGGTAGCCGTAGTCACGGAACAGTGAGGTGACGGCCTCCCAGACGTCGGGAACCTCGTCGAGTGGCACCCACGCGCCGACCCGTTGGGCCAGCATCGGGTTGGTGGACAGGCCACCGCCCACCCACAAATCCAGTCCGGGGCCGTGCTCGGGATGGTTGACGCCGATGAACGCGATGTCGTTGATCTCGTGGGCGACGTCCTGCAGACCGGAGATCGCGGTCTTGTACTTGCGCGGCAGGTTGGAGAACTCTGGGTTACCGATGTAGCGACGGACGATCTCGTTGATCGCCGGCGTCGGGTCGAGAACCTCGTCGACCGACTCACCGGCCAGCGGGGAGCCCAGGACTACACGCGGGCAGTCACCGCACGCCTCGGTCGTCTGCAGCCCCACCTCGGCCAGCCGGTCCCAGATCGCGGGTACGTCTTCGATCCGGATCCAGTGGTATTGCACGTTTTCCCGGTCGGAGATGTCGGCGGTGTCGCGCGCGTATTCGATGGAGATCTCACCGAGCGTGCGCAGCGCCGCCGTCGAGATCGCGCCGCCGTCGCAACGCACCCGCATCATGAAGTACTTGGCTTCGAGCAGGTCGATGTTCTCGTCGCCGGTGAAGCTGCCGTCGTAGCCCTGTTCGCGTTGGGTGTAGAGCCCGGCCCAGCGCATCCGGCCACGCAGGTCGTTCTTCTCGATGCTGTCGAAGCCGGTTTTGGAGTACTGGTTGAGGATTCGGTCGCGCACATTGAGCGCATCGTCGTCCTGCTTGAACTGCTCGTTGGGATTGAGCGGCTCGCGCTCACCAAGCGCCCACTGACCTTGGCTTTTGGTGGGGCGGGGCGACGACATTCGGCAATCTCCTTAATGGAGGAGCCGGCTTGGGACCGCGCACATCACCGGTTGGCTGTCCCGGCGGCGCAGATCCGGGGGCCAGCTGAAAGTACTGGTGGGCGGGTCTACGACATCAAGCCAGACAGCGACAGCTGCACACACGCAAGAAGTCGACATGGCGACGCGCCACCAACGCGATACGGAAATTGGGGTGGGCGGCGGTCACTCGGCCATTGTGCCATGGATGGCGCGGGCCGCTGTAACCAGGGGCGACTTTGGCTCAGCATGAGCGAAAATATGCGAAGCACCAGGGCCGCGCCGCCCAGCGCTGGAGGTTCGGCCAGCACTGAGGAATATTGGGACGGCGTGACGGCATCCCCTGTGGCGGTCGAGCTGCCCGAATTGCGATTGAGCCCGGGCGGACCGTTCGGCATCTACATTCACGTGCCGTTCTGCTTCACCCGCTGCGGCTACTGCGACTTCAACACCTATACCCCCGCCGAACTGGGCGGGGTCAACCCGGACGCGTGGCTCGAGGTGTTGCGGTCGGAGCTCGAACTGGCGGCGGCGCGGCTGGGCGCACCGACCGTGCAGACGGTGTTCGTCGGCGGCGGGACCCCGTCACTGCTGGGCGGGGCGCGGATCGCCTCGGTCATGGACGCGGTGCGCGACAACTTCGAGCTGGCACCGGACGCCGAGGTCACCACCGAAGCCAACCCGGAGTCGGCGTGGCCGGACTTCTTCGCGGCCGCCCGCGCGGCGGGCTTCACCAGGGTGTCGCTGGGCATGCAATCGGTGTCACCGCGGGTGCTCGGTGTTCTCGACCGGATTCACACGCCGAACCGGTCGGCCGCGGCTGCGCGCGAGGCGCTTGCTGAAGGATTCGAGCACGTCAGCCTCGACCTGATCTACGGCACACCGGGGGAGTCCGACGACGACCTGCTGCGCTCGGTCGACACGGCCATCGAGACCGGCGTCGATCACGTGTCCGCGTACGCCTTAGTTGTCGAGAACGGCACCGCGCTGGCGCGGCGGGTCCGCAGCGGCGAGCTCGCCGCTCCCGACGACGACGTGCTGGCGCATCGCTACGAATTGGCGGACGAGCGGCTGTCGGCGGCCGGGTTCGAGTGGTACGAGGTGTCGAACTGGAGCCGCCCGGGCGGACAATGCCGGCACAATCTGGGCTATTGGGACGGCGGTCAGTGGTGGGGCGCCGGGCCCGGCGCGCACAGTTTCGTCGGCGCGACTCGCTGGTGGAATGTCAAGCATCCCAACGCTTATGCCCAACTCTTGGCTGGCGCGACGTTGCCGGTCGCCGGTTTCGAACAGTTGGATGTCGATAGCCGACACACCGAGGAGGTGCTGCTGCGCATCCGGCTGCGCCAGGGTCTGGCGGTGGAACTGCTGGATGAGGCCGAGCGTCAACGCGCCGATACCGCGATCGAGGACGGCTTGTTGATCCCCGAGGGCGAACGCCTGGTGCTCACCGACCGGGGGAGGTTGCTGGCCGACGGAGTCGTCCGCATGCTGCTGGACTAGCACCGGTCAGAAGGGCGGCGGGTCGTAACCCGCTGCGCGTCTTCGGCGCTGTTCGCAAAGTCGCTCTGCGGCGAGCCGTTGTTCGTTGTCCTGACGCTCAGCGGCGACGCGATAACGGCGATCTTCTGCCCGTGTGCGTTTCCGTCGCGGCATCATCAATCCATCTGCGCTACTGGATGTTTCATCTCTCTGAGTGATCTTCAGCTCTCCGGTCGGGGTGGCCAGCACGGGGAAGAAGAAGCTGCCGCCGGGTGTCGTCGAGTAAACCTGGCCGCTCGGCGCGGTCCACGTGACGGTGCCGTCGGCAAGTTGTCGATCTCTCCAGCCGCCGGACCCCGAGTAGAACGTCTTGAGTAAGTGATGGTAGCGGCACAATAGTTTCAGATTCGATGCGTGCGTGGGACCCATCGGGAAGGGCACGGTGTGGTCGAGATCGCAGACTTCAGCTGGTTGGTCGCATCCCGGGAACCGGCACGTCAAATCCCGGCAGCGCACGAATTCGGCCAACGCCGTCGATGGTCGGTAACCGGGCTCGGCATCGGCTGACGGCAGCTTCAGCGGCTTGATCTTCGCGCTTTTGGCCATGTCGCGCAGGGTGTTCGAGCCCACCGGCCCGAACGTCTGCAGGTATCCGGGCGACTGTGAGTCACCACTGATCGTCGCCTGCTCGGCCAAGACATGAATCACCACGTCGAACGCCGGGCGCCGTTGCGTTGCAGAGCAGTCCGGCGTATTGCATTGGCAGCGCATCGCCGTCAGGCCGCCGGCCAATGCGGCCAACGCGTCCGCCCGGCGTTGTTGTTTGGTGCGCGGATCTGCCGCGCAGACCGTTTGGGCGAGCGCGTCGAGCTTCTGATCTATAGCCACGCCGTCGGCAATGTGCAGCTGCGCCCAGACCCCGGCCAAACCTGCATCGGTGGGCCCGATTTCGACATAGCGATTCTCGCTGTGCTCCCGCGGCACTCGTTTGCCGGCCGGATCGAATCGCATGACCCACATATCGATGCGCTCGAAAAGCCTTGGCCCGGAGAGCCGCATCCACTTTGGCGCGTGCGTGGCGATGGCGGCATCCAGCTTGGCGACCAAGGCCGGATTCTCAACCAGCTCAGTGCGACATACGACCGCGGCCATCGCCCGGAAGTCGATGAGTCCGCGGGCGAAAACCTCGGCGACGCGAGGGAGGCGCTCACGTAGGGCGATCGCATAGCGCAACCTCCCGCGGGCCCGGCCGCGGCTGATACCCAAGGCCGCAGCGACTTCGGCCACGACGTTTTCATGGCCGTCGATGGCCCAGTTGTCCCGATCGACATCGTCTGCGGGTGCACGACGCGCATACAACTCACCGATCGCCGCCAGCTCCCGCCCGCACATCGCATTCTGGCGGCGCGCCGCATCGCTGATGACGTCCACCACGCCGGCATCGTCAACACCCGAAAAGGTGCCTACGAGCTGCGGCGATCCCTCGGCATCGAACATATATTCGATAATAGCGGGGTCCACCGACAGGAAGTTCGCCAGCATGAATCCGCCGTTTGGCCCCCGGAAATAACTGCTGAATCGTCTGCCCGCATCGGCCGTTGGTGTCAGGCTGGCCTGATGGCAGATACCGAAGGGTATGTCGACCAGGCGGTGGCGGGTCTTGCCGAGCCGCAGCCGATGTACAAGGCGCTGCGCGAGTCGACCCCGGTGTTCCGGTCGCCGCAAGCGGTTGTGCTCAGCCGGCTGGCCGACATCGAGATGGCACTCAAGCACACCGAGCTGTTCTCGTCCAACATGGACGCCGTCGACCTGGGCAACGTGCGACCGCTGATTCCACTGCAGATCGACCCGCCTGAGCACGCGAAGTACCGCCGTATCCTCGACCCGCTTTTCACCCCGCGCGAAATGGCCAAGCGTGAACCGCGCGTCACCGAGCTGGTGAACGAGATGATCGACCGCTTCGTCGATCGCGGTGAATGCGACTTTCACGAAGAGTTCGCCGTCCCGCTGCCCTGCACGGTGTTTCTGCAGTTGCTCGGCCTGCCGCTGGAAGACCTGGATCAATTTCTGGAGTGGAAGGACGGCGTGATCCGCCCGGAGGGCGAATCCGGATACGACCGCCGCCACGAGGCCACGGCCCCTGCGGCACAACAGATTTACGACTACTTTGAACGCGCCATCGAGGACCATATCGCCCGCCCGCGCGACGACGTGCTGTCCTCGCTGATTGACGCGAAAGTCGAGGGGAGACCGCTGACGCATGAGGAGATCCTCGACATCTGCTTTCTGTTCCTGATCGCCGGGCTGGACACGGTGACCGACTCGCTCGACTGCTTCTTCGTCTACCTGGCCCGCCACCCCGACCACCGGCATCAGCTCGTCGAGCAACCGGACATCTTGCCGAGCGCCATCGAGGAGTTGCTGCGCTGGGAGACACCGGTGCCCGGCGTCGTCCGCGTCGCGATGGACGACGTCGAGGTCGGCGGCTGCCCGATCAGCAAGGGGGAGCGGGTCAGCCCGTTGCTGGGTGCCGCGAACACCGACCCCGCGGAGTTCCCCGACCCGGAACTGGTCGACTTCTGCCGCAACCCGAACCGGCACCGGGCCTTCGGCGGCGGTCCGCACCGCTGTCTGGGCTCCCACCTGGCCCGCATGGAATTGCGGGTCGCATTGCGCGAATTCCACCGCCGCATACCGGATTACGAGATCAAGCCCGGTACCCAGTTGACGTACACGGCCGCGCTGCGATCGGTGGAGTCGCTGCCGCTGACGTTCCCGGTGCCGACGTGATACGCGTCGATGTGGACGCCGAGCGTTGCGTCGGTCATGGCCGCTGCTACAGCTTGGCGCCTGAGATCTTCGACGCCGACGAGGTCGGTCACTCGATAGTGCTCGTCGGCGAAGTTTCGGGTGAGCGTGAGGCGCGGGCGGTTGACGCCCAGCGGAACTGCCCGGAGGGCGCCATCACGTTGTCGTGATCGGCTGGGCGCGGACAGGGATACCCGCGCGTTGATAGGTTAGGCTACATTTACTAACCGTGACCGATCTCGGTGTCGAACCCAATCAGGCAAGCGCCGCGTCACTGTCCCTTCGGCTGCCCGCTGACATCGCACCCGCCGACCTGGCCGCCGAGTTGGCGTCGGCATTGCCCGAGCGTGACGGCGAGGAGTACCTGCTCTACGAATACGACGGCCAATGGGTGCTGGCGATCGGCGCGCTGGCCGTCGTCGAGCTGGACTGCGACGAGCTTCGCATCATCCGCGACGGGGTGACGCAGCGAGAAGCCTGGTCCGGCCGGCCGGGGCCGGTGCTCGGCGAGGCGGTCGACCGGCTGCTGCTGGAGACCGACCAGGCGTTCGGCTGGATCGCCTTCGAATTTGGTGCCTATCGGTTCGGTCTGCAGGAGCGTCTCGCGCCGCACACCCCACTGGCCCGGGTGCTCTGGCCCCGCACCCGAATCGTCGTCACCGGCGAGACCGTCAGCCTGATCGACGCCGACGAGCGCCAGCGCGACGTGGTCGCCCGGTTGCTGAGCGCGGGTCCGCCCCCGACGCCGAGCGCGTCGGCAATAGACGTGGCCGCCGACACCTCGGACTACCGGGCCCGCGTCGGCGCGGCGATCGGTGAGATCGCCACCGGGGCCTACCACAAGGTGATTCTGTCCCGCTGCGTGAATGTGCCTTTCCCCCTGGACTTTCCGTCGACCTACCGGCTGGGACGGCGTCACAACACCCCCGCGCGTTCGTTCCTGTTGCGGTTCGGCGGATTCCGGGCGCTGGGATACAGCCCCGAATTGGTGGCCGCGGTGCGCGACGACGGGGTGGCGGTGACCGAACCACTGGCCGGCACCCGGGCTTTGGGCCGCGGCGCGGTGCGCGACCGGCAGGCCCGCGACGAGCTCGAGTCCGACAGCAAGGAAATCGTCGAGCACGCCATGTCGGTGCGCAGCTCATTGCAGGAGATCACCGAGGTCGCCGAACCCGGCACCGCCGCCGTCGTCGACTTCATGACAGTGCGCGAGCGCGGCAGCGTGCAGCATCTCGGTTCGACGGTCACCGGCCGACTGGATGCGTCCAAAGACCGGATGGATGCGCTGGAGACGCTGTTCCCTGCGGTTACCGCTTCGGGCATTCCCAAGGCGGCCGGCGTGGACGCCATCCTGCGGCTCGACGAGGCCCCCCGTGAGTTGTATTCCGGTGCGGTGGTGATGTTTTCGGCCGACGGCCGATTGGATGCTGCGCTCACGCTGCGAGCGGCCTACGAACGCGACGGCCGTACCTGGCTGAGGGCCGGGGCAGGCATCATCGGCGCCTCGGATCCCGACCGGGAATTCGAAGAGACCTGCGAGAAGCTGACCACGCTGGCGCCGCACCTGGTGGCGCTTCGCCTACTGCCCTAGCCGGCGTCGGCGTCCGGGGCACCCTCCAGGTAGTCGGCCAGGATGCTGCTGACCAGCGACTCGATCGTCGATTCGATCGACGAGGCGAGAGTGGCGGTCACCGACGCGACGGCCTGGGTGCGCAGCCGGACCAGCATGGTGATCAGTTGGGCGATCTCGGTGTCGGCGGGCAGGGCTTCGCGAGGCTTAATCCGGTGGGCGACGTGCTCGGCGCCCGCCCGCACCAGCAGCTCGCTGATCTGGTCGATCAACGGGACGATCTGCTCGTGCAGGTCGATGAGTTTGTCCATGCTCACGCCGTAGCCGCGGATCTCGTTGAACGCCTCGATCAGCTTCGGCCGGGTGAGCGTGGCCTGGTCGCCGTCGATACGGATCACCTGCAGCCGCTCCAGGCGGTCAAAAGCCTTGTCGTCGTTGATCAGTCGCTGCGCCGCGGTCAGCGGCATGGTCTCGGACTTCTCGGTGGTCCAGGTGCCGACGATCGCGGTCTCCAAGCCGAGCACGTCGCCGAGGTTCTTGCCTTCCTCCCAGGCGCTGAGCATCTCCCGGACGTGCGCGATGTTGTAGCCGCGGTCGAGCATCGAGGTGATGAGCCGCAGCCGGGTCAGGTGGGTGTCGTTGTAGAGCGCGATGCGCCCGACCCGCAGCGGTGGCGGTAACAGCCCGCGGTCGCGGTACACCCGGACGTTGCGGGTGGTGGTGCCGGCCAGCCGGGCCAAGTCGTCGATGCGGTATTCCCCGAAGCCCGGCGCACCGTGCGGCTGGCGGACCGCCGCGTCGAACAGCTGCGACACGGCGTTCTCGATGACCTCCCGCGACTGGCGCCGAACGCGTTTGGGCGCGCGTCGCAAGTTGGCCAAGATCCCGGCGATGGTGCCGGTCTCTGTGCGGGGTGGTCGGTCGGGGGCCATCGTTCAGGCAGACGAGCTGACGCGGGCGGCAGTTCGTTCGACCGCGTCGTAGTCGGCGTAGCGGAAGTCGCGCATCTGTCGAAGATACTGCGTCGCGAAACCTGGGTACATCGACGCGTTGAACCCGTCCTTGGTCAGATACCAACTGTTGCAACCCGTCATCCACGTCGTCTTGGTGAGCCGCCGCTGGAGGCGCTCGTTGTAGCGGCGCTGGACGTCGTGGCGGACGTCGAGGTAACGCAGGTCGTTGCGCAGGATGGTGGTGATACCACTGACGGCGTAGTCGAGCTGGCCTTCGACGTAGACCAGCAGCGAGTTGTGGCCGGGCCCGGAGTTGGGACCTGTGGTGAAGAACAGGTTCGGATAGCCATGCGCGCTGGCGCTCTTGTAAGCCTGTGCGCCGCCGGACCATTCGGCAGCCAGCGTGCGGCCACCGAGCCCGGTGACCGGGAACGGCGGACCGTCCAGGTGCACGTCGTAGCCGGTGGCGAAGACGATGCAGTCCACGTGGTGTTCGACGCCGTCGCTGGTGCGGATGCCGACGGGGCTCAGGGTCGCAATCGGCCAGTCGATCAGCTTGCAGTTGTCGCGCTGCAGCGCGGGGTAGTAGTCACTGGAGACCAGCATCCGTTTGCAACCCGGGGTGAAGTCGGGGGTGAGCTGACGGCGTAGCCACGGGTCTTTGACCTGCCGGTGCAGATGCAGGCGACCCAGCCGGGCCACCAGCGAGGTGGCCGGAGTGTTCCATACCAGAGCGGTGGCGCTGGCCTCGTGGCCCCAGTACAACGCCTGGCGGGCAAGCTGTTGCACGGCAGGAACTTTGGCGAACACCTTCTGCACTGCGGGGGGTGTTGCGACATCCACGCGGGGCAGCACCCAACCCGGGGTTCGCTGGAAGACCTTGACGAAGTCGGCCTGCTTGACCAGTTCGGGGATGATCTGGATGGCGCTGGCCCCGGTGCCGATCACCGCGAC
The DNA here is from genome assembly GCF_010727945.1 of Mycobacterium cookii. Lineage (NCBI taxonomy): Bacteria > Bacillati > Actinomycetota > Actinomycetes > Mycobacteriales > Mycobacteriaceae > Mycobacterium > Mycobacterium cookii. Next base: position 1,493,337 of record NZ_AP022569.1, on the reverse strand, counting down.
CCGCTTTCCGGCGAAGTCGTAGTCGTGATCCCACCGGGCGCTGTGGATCCTGTGCCCGGTGTAGGAGTCGATGCCGCGGATCTCGGGGAAGCTGGAGTCCGGCAGCGGCCCGGATGCCAGGATGACGGTCCTTGCCCGAAAGCGTTTGCGGCTCTTCGTGGTTGCGGTCACACGCCGGCGTCCTCGTCGAACGACAGCCCGGTGACCTCTTGGCCGAACTGGATGTGGCGGCGGATGTCGAACCGGTCGGCCATGTCTTCGATGTGTTCGCAGATTTCGCCGGCCGGCGAGTAGGTCCGTGACCACGTCGGGTTCTTGACGAACGAATACGAATACAGCAGCGACGGGATGTCGCAGCTGGCGCCCGGATAGCTGGTGTCGCGCCAGGTTCCGCCCACCCGGTCGCTGCGTTCCAGGATCACGATGTCGTCGACGCCGGCTTCGACCAATTTGATCGCGGCGCCGAGTCCGCTGAAACCGGCTCCGACGATCAGCGTGTCGTAGATGTGTGTGTTGGGCACGATCAGGCCGCCGGCTCGTGGGTGACTTCTTTGACCCAGCTGGGTACTGACGGCAGCAGGGGCCGCGGATACCGATCAGAAAGCCAGACCATCGAATTCGCCAGCAGGTGGTAGGGGTGGCGCGGATTCGTGACCACTCCGGCGTAGCGCCTCAGGAACCGATAAGTCGGCACCCGGCTGGTCTTTTCGCCACGATCACCGAGCTCTTTGAATCGTTTCACGGCCCGATAAAGCCGCTCGGGCTCCATGCCCATGTCGGTGATCTCGTTGCGGATCCGATTGATCAGCGGTGCGCCCATGATCGCGCCGATGATCAGACCCGGAGTGGCGTTGCGACCGACGAAGTCGATCAGCAGACGGCGGATCTTCGCGTGGCCGATCATGTCGAGAACCTCGAAATCGACGACCAGATGCCGTGATTCGTCGTTGTTGATCTTCTCGAACACCTGGTGACAGACCGGGTCGTGCACCTCGTCGAGCAGGAACTTCAGCAGCGCGCCGTCCAGCGCGACTTCGAGCATCGGGATGACGGTGCCGAGCAGAGACAGCGGCATGTCGTCAGCCCAGCGGTCCAGCCAGTCGATAGCCAGCCGGATGTTCACGTTCGGCTCGGGAACCTCGCCGTCCTCGAGCATGCCCCACCGCTTCATCAGCGCCAGTTCGGCGTTGGCGTGCCGCTGCTCCTCGGCGTGGAAGTAGCGATAAATCTGGGCGATGGTCGGTGTGGGCGCCTTTTTCGCCAGCGCCGCGAACCCCCGCGCGCCGATGTTCTCGATCCAGCACAGGTCGGCCATGAACGCCTTGAGCTGTGGCCGCTGTTCGTCGGTGATCGTCTCGGCACCGGGTGCGTCCCAATCGATGTCGGCAAGCGCCCACTGGCGATCCTTGATCTTCACCAGCATCGCGTCCATGTCGATACTCATCGGAGTCCTCCTTCGGATGGGTCTTTAGAGCGGGGCGATCCGGGACACCAGGCCGACGGCGCGGGTGTACGTTCCGGGAACCAGTCGCTTGATGCTCCAGCCGATTTTGGCTTCGAGCTGCGGCATGCAGTACAGGTCGCCGCGGTCGTGGGCGTCCAGACAGGTCTTCGCGACTTTTTCCGCCGACACGCCAGTCCAGCGCATGATCCTGTGCGCGAACTGGTTCGTCTCGGCCGAGATGCGGCCGGCTTCGAGTATGTTCGTCTTGACGAAGGTGGGGCACAGGGCGGTGACTTTCACTCCGCTGCCGGACAATTCGGCGGCCAAGGTCTCCGACAGCGACAGCGCACCGGCCTTGCTGACGTTGTAGGCCGCCATGCTGGGCGCGGCGCCGAACGCCGCGGCGGAGGCGACGTTGATGATGCCCCGCGGCGTGTTCGAGGGTTCGGCGGACCGCAGGATCGGCGCGAAGACGTGGCAGCCGTGGATGGGTCCCCACAGGTTGATGCCCAGCACCCACTGCCAATCTTCGATGGGAAGTTCGCCGATCGGGGCGCCGCCCGAGCCGACGCCGGCATTGTTGATCACCAGCGTCGGCGTGGTTCCGAACCAGGACTGCGACTGGACGGCCAGTTCCTGGACGTCGCCGAGTTGGGTTACGTCGCAGGCGATTGCGACCGCGTCGGCGCCGAGGTCGGTTATCGCGCTGACCGTCCTCTTCGCGGCGACTTCGTCGATGTCGCTGCACACGACCCGACCGCCACGTTTGGCGAGTTCGACGGCGAACGCCGCGCCGATACCGCTGCCCGCACCCGTCACCACCGCACGAGCGTGGTGGCTCACCTTGGGCGACTTGCCGAACGGTCCGATCATGGTCAATCTGCCTTTCCTGCCATGGCGTCAAAATCGCTGGCCCGCAATGACGTTGTGATGAAGTGCGCCGCGTGCCTCATAGCTTTCGCGGCTTCGGGCGACAACCGTGGCAGCGCCTGGAAGACGTGCACTTGGTCTGGCCAGACCTGAAGCTCGCAGCGGCCTCCGCCGGCGTGGATATCGGCGGCGAGTCGCCTCGCATCGCTGAGCAGCATCTCGGCGCCACCGGCCTGGATCAGCGTCGGCGGTAGCGCAGGCCCGCCGGCCACGTCGAGAGCCAGGCGTTCGTGCGTGGGATCGACGTCGCGGGTGTACAAGGCGAGCAGACGGGCGGCGTCGGAGACCCGGATGGCTGGGTCGCGACGCAACGCCTCGCGCACGCGAGCCAGGCCGAGCGTCAGATCGATCAGCGGCGAGAACAGCACCAGCGCAGCGGCTTTGGCGGCTTCGGCCTCCGATTGCAGCAGCAGGTCCACCGTCAAATGGCCGCCGGCTGAATCCCCGGCAATGACAACACGTTCCGGCGGCACGTGACCGACCAGCCAGTCCCATCCCGCCCGCACGTCATGGGCGGCGGTGGGGAAGCGGTGCCGCGGCGCCAGACGATAGTCGACGGCGAACACCGGTAAGCCGGTCAACCGCGACAGCCACGAGGTCAGCCGACGGTGTGTTCGCGGGGAGCACAGCGCATAGCCGCTGCCGTGGACGAAGTAGATCGCATTGTCGGTGCTGTGCACGCCGGGCGCACGGACCCATTCGCCGACCACTCGACGACCGTCGGGCAGTACGCCGTCGACCCTCTCAGCGCGGGCGCCGGCCAGTGGGGGACCGAACGCGTCCATGACGCCGGCCAGGATCCGGCGTGACAGCCAGAGCCCCCAGGCCTGTTCGGGCGGCAAAACCGCGCTGATCTGGCGCAATGTCAGCGTGCTGACGAGGGCTGCACCACGCGATCGCAGTGATCCGCGGCCCGACGCTGGGTCCGTCATGCGACTGAGTCAACACAAAATGGTGACATTAGTCAATGGCAAGGTCTGGCGAGTCGCCGCTCAGTCCGTCTCACATCGGTTCGACCCACTGAGCGCGAGATGGCCCCGGCTCGAATGGATCGCCGAAATACTGGGTCTCACGAACGACCTTGGCGCCGTCGAATTCCATGACGCTGACGACGTAATACGGGTGGTCGTCGTATGTCATCACCAACTCGGTGACCCACAGATCGCCGCCACCCAGGGTCCGCCGGACGGTGAACCGCTTCGCATTCGGTTGTGCGGTGCGCGACGCCTGGATGTTGCGCCGCCCGCGGATCCGCTCACCCGATTGCGGATACTCGAGAACCGCTTCCTCGGAATAGATTTCGTGTTCAGCTTCAAATTCGTTGGCATCCGATGCCGTCCAATGCCGCGATAAGGCGGCCCGCACTTCGTCGTCCCGCATCGAGGTCCTTCTTTCCTGGCGCTCGGGACTCAACATAGCTGAGCTGCCGATTATTGTCGTGGGTATGAAGGCCATGGCCGGCATCGGCATGCCGCCGCAGCTGCCCACCGTCGTCACCGCCGCCGACGGAATCACCCGCTGCCGCTGGGCCACTGAGACGGGCCGCGATCTGACCGGTTATCACGATGCCGAGTGGGGTACGCCGACGCACGACGAGGCGGCGCTTTTCGAAACGCTCGCGCTGACGTACTTCGAGAACGGCCTGTCGTGGCTGGCCGTCTTCGACAAGCGGGACAACTTCCGCAGAGCGTTTAGTGAATTCGAGCCAACCGCAGTGGCCGCGATGACGTCCGCGGATGTCGACCGATTGATGGCTGACCGCTCCATCATTCGCAACCGGCGCAAGATCGAAGCGACGGTGCACAACGCCCGCGTCATGTTGTCGTGCTCGTTGGCGCAATTGGCGTGGGACCATCAGCCTCGGCGTCACTATCCGTTGCGGAGCTGGGCTGACGGCCGGATGGACAGCCCGGAATCCCATCTTCTTTCGGCAGCGTTGCGGGAAAAAGGTTTTCGGCTCGTCGGGCCCGTCGTCGCGCATTCGTTCATGCAAACCGTCGGGATCGAGAACGGTCACTTCGACGGATGTTTTAGGAGCTCAGCCCTCTAGATGGGCGTTGTGGGGCACCGTCGACAGCGGTGACGCCATCGCGGCGCCCGACCCGAGGATGGCGGCGGCGGAGGCGAGTACCGAGAGGACGCCCGCCAAGACCGGCCGCCGAGCCGTGCTGTCGTCGCTGACCGACGTGCTAACAAGACTTGATCTCAACATTTCACCTCCTCGGGCAATTGAACTCGAGGCTAGTGGCCAAAGCTAAGGCGTCTCTGTCCGAACTCGATGAATTCGTCTGAATCTTAAGGCGCAGGTTTAATTTCCGGTTATCCCGACTGCAACTGCTGGGCGATGGCCTTCTTGTCGACCTTGCCGACCGGTGTGGTGGGCAGCGCAGTCATCTCGGTCAGCACATCGGGTCGAGCGTGGGTGGCTACGCCGCGTTGGGTGAGAAAATCGTTCAACTCCGACAGCGTCACTGGGGCCCCGGTGAAAACGACTGCCGCGCAGATTTTTTCGCCAAGATATGGATCCTTCAGCGCGACGGCTGCGGCCGATCCGATCGACGGGTGCGCCCGCAGGTGCTCTTCGATGTCGCCCGCGGCGACGGTTTCGCCGCCGCGATGAATGACGTCTTTCACCCGGCCGGTGACTTCCAGATAGCCATCGAGGTGCGTGCGGACCAGGTCGCCGCTGCGGTAGAAGCCGTCGGGGTCGAACGAGCGGGCGTTGTCGGCTTCGGCGTTGAAATACCCGTTGATGGTGTAGGGCCCCCGCACCAGCAGTTCTCCTTCGGCACCGGCCTGCGCCGGCTGGCCGGCGTCGTCGACGACGCGCAGTTCGTCGTCGTCGCACAGCGGCCGGCCCTGGGTGTGGTCGACCAATTCCGGCGGGTCGCCCGGCCGCGTGTAACACAACAGACCCTCGGCCATCCCGAACACCTGCTGCAGGCCGGGCGTCAGCGTCGCACGGATCCGACGGGCGTCGTCAGCCTCCAATTTCGCGCCGCCGACCTGCAGGAGCCGCAGCGATGTCGGCGTCTCGGGCTCCCACTCGGTGGCCTCGGCCCACAAGTTGGCCAACGCCGGTACCAGCGCAGTGACCGTGACGCCGTGGCGCGCGATCGCAGCGAAGGCTGACTCCGGGCTGGGGTTGGTGAGAAACACTGTGGTCGCGCCGACCGCGATGGCGCCGAGCAGACCCGGGCAGGCCAGCGGAAAGTTGTGGGCGGACGGCAGCGCCGCGAGGTACACGTCATCGGAGGTCAGCGTGCACAGCTCGGCGCTGGCGGTGGCGTTGTAGACGTAGTCGTCGTGGGTGCGGGGGATGAGCTTCGGCAGGCCGGTCGTGCCGCCGGAAACCAGCAGCAGCGCAGGCGAACTCGGGTCCGGGGTGCTCCGCGTGTGCCGCTCGTCCCGGCAGGCACGCACCTGCGACCACGGCACGAACGATTCGGGGTCGCCGTCGACGATGACGTGCTGCAGCCCGCGATGCTCCTGCGTGAGCTGCCGTGCCATCGGGCGGTAGTCGAATCCGGCTGCGGTGTCGGGAATTATCAGCGCCGTCGCGTCGCTGACGCCGGCGAAATGCCCCAACTCGGTGGCGCGATGGCCGGTCAGACACATCACCGGGATCGCGCCGGCGCGCAGCAGCCCGAACAACGCCACCGCGAACTCGCAGCCGTTGGGCAGTTGCAGCAGCACCCGATCGCCTTGCGTGATGCCCAACGCCGCGAGCCCGGCGGCGGCGCGATCGGCTCGTTCGTCGAGTTGGGTGAAGGTCAGTCGTTGCGGCCCGCCCGCATCGATCACCCCGATGCGGGCGGGCCAGCGGCGAGCGGCGTCGGACAGCAACGAGTCGAGAGTCCGGCCGGTCCAGTAGCCGGCGGAGCGGTAGCGCGCCGCGCGGTCCGGCGGAAAAGGCACAAAGCCGTCCAGAGTGGAAGACGACATTGCCTGCCTCCTGTGCTCCCCGCCCAACCGCGTTCGTTGTTTAGAAGCTAAACGACTCACTCAGTGCGGTGGCCAGTTGCTCCGGCCACGTCACGAACAGCTCTTCGAGGACGCTGCCGGTATTGAGCAGGCCGGTGAACGTTTCGCCGCTCACGGCCAGGGGATAGCCGTTGAGCAGGTCGCCGGTCAGGTCGGACGGCAAGTTGTTCAGATCGGTCAACGCCTGGCTGAAATCCCCGGCGGAGAAGTCGGCCGCGATGCCCTGCACATCCTGGGACAGGCCGAAGGCGACGCCGATCTGCGGAGCGAGCAGCGCATCGCCGAGGGCTTTGAGCTCGTTGTAGTTGCCGAACGTCTCGAGCAGATTCGTCTGGATCTGCGACAGTTCGACAGGGATCGACAGCGTGGTCGCTCCCTTGCTGGTCTCGTCGAGAAGCGGGCTCAGCAGTGGTTTCAGCGTGTGGTCCACCGACTCCAACGACCACGCGTCGAAGTAGCTGAAGGCGTTGAGCAGGTTGCCTTGTTCCAGCGCGGCCGAGATCTCCTGCAGCGTGCTGCCGGTCTCGATACCGTCCGGACCCGACACCGATCCGCCGAACAGCCCGAAGACGTAGCCGTCGTCGCTGCCGTACCACCCGCCGTCGAGCGAGTTCTGGATGCCGGACTCGACGCCGGTCAGCGCGCTGCTGAACTGGCCGCCGAACTCCGTCGACAGCGCGCTGAACGCCGACGACAGGTCGGAACTCGACGCTGTCGCGTTGGCTTCCAGGGTCTGCACGTTGGCTTCCGCTGCCGCGACGACCTGTGACCAGGTTTCTTCGCCGGCGACCAGCCTGACTGTCCGGTGCTCGACGTTGGACATCCCGGTGCCCGGGTTGAGCGCCAAGAGGCCGACGCCTATCGCTGAGAAGCCGGCGAACAGCAGCCGGTTCTTGTGAAAGATGTTCTGCGGCGGGGGGATTGACTGCACGGCTGCTCCTTGTGTGACCGTCGATGAAATGTGGCGCCATCGCCAGGCGCGACGGGACGCTACCTGAGATTTGACTGAGTGACAATAGGTAAGCCTAACCTAATTAAGGCGTGGAGCCGCAGCGCGGTAGCGTCCCGGGTACCCAGCAATTAAAGTAGCCAGCAATTTAGGCTAGCCTCCACTAAGTAGTAGGAGGGTTGGGTTGTGTTGACCGGTGGAGTCGGGGCTTCCGTTGCAGGCAGCCCGGGTGCGGTGCGCGCTGAGGTTGCCGACTTGCTCGGCGTCAGCGCTGACGCTGTCGACCCCGGCGGCAACCTGATCAGCCAGGGTCTCGACTCGATACGGATGATGTCGCTGGCCGGGCGATGGCGTCGCCGCGGTATCGACGTCGACTTCGCCGCACTGGCCGCGGACCCGACGATCGAGGCGTGGTCGATGCTCGTGTCCGCGGGCGAAGCGTGCGCTGCGCATTCCGATGACGCGCCGGCGTCGACGAGTGAGCCCGACGATGCCTTTCCGCTCGCCCCGATGCAGCACGCCATGTGGGTGGGGCGCCACGACAGTCAACCTCTCGGCGGTGTTGCCGGCCATCTCTACGTCGAATTCGACGGCGGGGCAATCGATCCCGAGCGTTTGCGGCGGGCGGCCACGGACCTGGCCGCGCGGCACCCGATGCTGCGAGTCCGGTTCCTGTCCGACGGGACCCAGCAGATCGACTCTCCGCAAGAACAATCGGACTTCCCCGTCACGGTTCACGACTTCCGGAATGTCGCCGAATCCACCGTCGACGAACGCCTCAACGAGCTTCGGGAAGCCAAATCGCACCAACAACTCGACGGCCAGGTGCTGGAGCTGACGCTCTCGATGCTGCCCGGCGAACGCACGCGCCTGCACGTCGATTTGGACATGCAAGCCGCCGACGCGATGAGCTATCGCACGCTGATGACCGATCTGGCGAAGTTGTACCGCGGCGAGACGCTTCCGGAATTGCGGTACAGCTACCGGCAATACCGCCGAGAGATTGTGCGGCGTGAAGCCGGACCGCAACCGGCTGTCGACGCCGACCGGGACTGGTGGTCGCGGCGCATCCCAGAATTGCCGGACCCGCCCAAGCTGCCGTATGTCAACCGAAAAATGATGTCCCGCAAGAGTACTCGGCGTTGGCAGTGGTTTGACCCAGATACCCGCGATGCGCTGTTCGGCAACGCCCGCGTCCGAGGTGTCACTCCCGCGATGATGTTCGCCGCGGCGTTCGCCCACACCCTGGCGTGCTGGTCGGGCACCTCGCGATTCCTGCTCAACCTGCCGCTGTTCGGCCGCGAGGCCTTCCATCCCGACGTGGACAGCCTCGTCGGTGATTTCACCTCGTCGCTGCTGCTCGACATCGATCTGTCCGGCACCACCGATGCCGCATCGCGGGCGTGGGCGGTCCAAGACGCCATGCGGACCGCGGCGGCGCACTCGAAATATTCGGGCCTGTCAGTACTTCGCGACCTCGGCCGCCACCGCGGCACCCCGGTGCTGGCACCGGTCGTATTCACCAGCGCGCTCGGACTCGGCGAGCTGTTCTGTGACCAGGTCACCGAAGCGTTCGGCACGCCAAGCTGGATCATCTCGCAAGGACCGCAGGTTGCGCTCGACGCGCAGATCACCGAATTCGATGGTGGCGTCCTGGTGAACTGGGATGTCCGCGAAGACGCGTTTGCTCCCGGCGTCATCGACGCCATGTTCGCGCACTGCGTCGACGAATTGCTGCGGCTGGCCGCCGGCGACGACGGCTGGGACCGGCGGAGCGTTGCTCCGCTGCCCGCGGCCCAGCGGGCGGTGCGGGATGGGGTCAACGGCCGCAGCGCCGAGCCGGGCGGAGAGGCGTTGCACGACGGGTTCTTCCGCTGCGCCGAGGCGCGGCCCGACGCGCCCGCGGTCTATGCCAGCTCGGGCGATCTCAGCTACCGGCAGCTGCGTGATCAGGTATGTGCGGTGGCGGCGGCGTTGCGTGACAACGGTGTCGGCGCCGGCGACACGGTCGCGGTGATGGGACCCAAGTGTGCCGAGCAAATCCCGGCGCTGCTCGCCATCCTGGCGGTCGGCGGCGTCTACCTGCCGATCGGTGTCGACCAGCCCGATGACCGCGCCGAGCGCATCCTCCAGACCGGCCAGGTAGGTCTGGCCCTGGTGGGCGGCGGGCAGCCGCTCGCGTTACCGGTGCCGGCGCTGGCCATCGCGGACGTGCTGCGCGATGCGCCCATCGATGCCGAGATTCGGCCCGCGACAACACATCCCGGCGAGCTGGCCTACGTGCTGTTCACGTCGGGCTCCACCGGTGAACCGAAGGGTGTCGAAGTCACCCACGACGCCGCGATGAACACGGTGGAATTTCTCACCCGGCACTTCGAGATCGGTGCTCGCGACCGGTGCCTGGCGTTGTCGACGCTGGAGTGCGACATGTCAGTGCTGGACATCTTCGCCACGCTGCGGGCCGGCGGGGCGATCGTTGTCGTGGACGAGGCCCACCGTCGCGACCCAGACGTCTGGGCACGGCTGATCGAGACCCACGCGGTGACGGTGCTGAACTTCCTGCCGGGCTGGCTCGAGATGCTCGTCGAGGTGGGCGCCGACCGGCTGTCGTCGCTGCGCGTGGTACCCACCGGCGGCGACTGGGTACGACCGCAACTGGCCAGCCTGCTCAAAGCCCAAGCGCCGCAACTGCGTTTCGCCGGTCTCGGTGGTGCCACCGAGACCGCCGTTCACGCGACGATCTGCGAGCCGACCGAGTTGCCGTCAGACTGGACCGCCGTGCCGTACGGCACACCGTTTCCCAACAACGCCTGCCGGGTGGTCGACGACATGGGCGGCGATTGTCCCGACTGGGTCGTCGGCGAGTTGTGGATTTCTGGACGCGGTATCGCCCGGGGCTACCGTGGACGTCCGGATCTGACGGCCCAGCGTTTTGTCGAGCACGATGGCCGTACTTGGTATCGCACCGGCGATTTGGCCCGGTATTGGCCGGACGGCACGCTGGAGTTCGCCGGACGCGCCGACCACCGCGTCAAACTCAGTGGCTACCGTGTCGAGCTCGGTGAGGTTGAAGCCGCGCTGCGTCAGATACCCGGTGTGGCAATGGGTGTCGCGGCCCTTGTGCCGACGCCGGGCGGTGCCGAGATGCTGGCCGCAGCCGTCCAGGCGGACAACCGCGAGCTGACCGCCGCCGGCGTGCGGGAAGCGATGGCCGAATCGGTTCCAGAGCACATGATCCCGCGTCGGGTGGCACTGGTCGACCAGATTCCGTTCACGGTCGGCGGCAAGATCGACCGGCGTGCCGTCGCACGCGAACTGGCGGCCGGCGTCGCCGAGTCGGCCGAGCCGGATCGGCGCGCCCCGTCGACTCCACTGGAATCCGCTCTGGTGGCGATCGTCGGCGACGTGCTCGGGGAGTCGGTCGGTGTCGACGACGACTTCTTCGTACTCGGCGGGGACTCCGTGCTGGCAACGCAGACCATTGCCCGCATCAGGGCCTGGCTGGACACCCCCGGCGCGATGGTCGCCGACATTTTCGCGACTCGAACGGTTTGCGCGCTTGCCGATCTGCTCAGCCGCCGCGAGGGCGACCCCTGTCGGCTCGATCAGGTCGCCGAGCTCTACCTCGAAGTCATCCAGATGGAGGCCGGCAACGTCGCGGCGGCTATTGCTGAAACCGAAGCGGTGCAATGATTTTCAATAATCTCACGACGGTGGCCAAGCAGGAATTCCCGGCCTGGATCAAACGGGTACCCGGTCGAGACGGCGGGGGACGGGTCGGCGCCACGGTGGTGTTCCCGCACGCGGGTGGAGCCGCTGTGGGCTACCGGAAATTCGCGACCGCGCTGGCCGCGGGCGGCGACACGTACATCGTGCAGTACCCGCAGCGCGCCGACCGGCTCGCTGACCCTGCCCCGGGCACCGTCCACGATCTGGCTCGCGGATTGTTCGTGTCCGCTCCGTGGCGTCGGGTGGCGCCGCTTCGGCTCTTCGGCCACAGCATGGGCGCCGTCGTCGCGTTCGAGTTCGCCCGAATCGCCGAATCACGCGGTGCCGCAGTGGAGCGGCTGTGGGCGTCGGCGGCCCCGGCGCCATCGGCGGTCGCCGAGATGCCCGAGCTGCCCACCAGCCACGACGACCTCCTCCTCGACGTCGCCGAACTCGGTGGCACCGACGCCGATCTGCTTGCCGACCCCGAATTCGCCGAGTTGCTGGTGACCGCGATCCGGTCCGACTACCAGGCGATCAACCGGTACAACTGCGACGCCGACGTCCGCATCCGCGCCGATATCTCCGCGCTCGGCGCCCGCGGCGATCACCGGGTGAGCGCTGCCAATCTGGAGTTGTGGGGTGAGCACACCGCGGGCTCATTCGACCTGTCCTGGTATGACGGCGGGCACTTTTACCTCGACGACCACATCGATGCGATTGCCGCACGGGTGAATGCCGGTGGTTGACAACACATCCGACGTCGATCCGATCGTCATCGTCGGAATGGCGATCGAAGCGCCCGGCGGCATCGACACCGCCGAGGCATATTGGGAGTTGTTGTCTGCTGGCCGCGAGGCGCTGAGCCCGTTTCCTGACGACCGCGGCTGGGCGGTTCACGAGCTGTTCGCTGGGTCACGGCGTAACGGCTTCAAAGAGATTCACGACCGAGGGGGCTTCCTCACCGGCGCGACGACGTTCGACCCGGAATTCTTCGGGATCTCGCCGCGGGAAGCCATCGCGATGGATCCCCAGCAGCGCGTTGCACTTCGGGTGTGCTGGCGGGCCCTGGAAAACAGTGGCATCAACCCCGACGACATGGCCGGCCATGACATGGGCTGCTATCTGGGCGCGTCTGCGACCGGATACGGGCCGTCGATGGCCGAGTTCTCGCAATACAGCGGACATCTGCTCGCCGGGACCGCCCTGAGTGTGATCTCCGGCCGGATCGCCTACACCCTCGGGTCGATGGGGCCGGCGGTGACCGTCGACTCGTCCTGCGCGTCGGCGCTGGTCGCCTTCCACGCCGCCGTGCGCGCCGTGCAGGACGGGGACTGCGACGTGGCGCTGGCCGGTGGCGTCAACGTGCTGGGCTCGCCCGGCTTCTTCGTGGAATTCTCCAAACAGCACGCCCTGTCCGATGACGGGCACTGCCGCGCCTACAGCGCGCAGGCCAGCGGCACCGTCTGGGCCGAGGGGGCGGCGGTCTTTGTGCTGCAACGAAAGTCGGCGGCACTACGCGACGACCGGCAAATTCTCGCCGAGGTGCTCGGCAGCGCCGTCAACCACGATGGCCGCAGCGCGGGGCTGAGCGCACCCAGCGGCGACGCCCAGGTGAGATTGTTCCGAAGAGCAATGAGCCAGGCCGGAATCCAGCCCGCCGATGTCGGCATGGTCGAGGGGCACGGCACCGGAACCCGGCTCGGTGACCGCACCGAATTGCAGTCGCTGGCACAGACCTACGGCGACACGGGACCCGGGGGCGGAGCGCTGCTGGGCTCGGTGAAATCCAACCTGGGACATGCGTTGGCCGCCAGCGGCGCGCTGGGGCTCGCGAAAATTCTGGTCGCCGCCGAACACGGTGCAATACCCGCGACGCTGCACGCCACCGACCCCAGCCCCGAGATCGACTGGGACAAGCAGGGTTTGCGCCTCGCGACGGTCCTGACGCCGTGGCCCGCGCTCGACGGGCGACGGGTCGCGGCCACCTCGGCGTTCGGTATCGCCGGCACCAATGCGCACGTCATCGTCGCACTTCCCGAGGTCGCGTGATGCTGGCCCAACCACTGCCCGACGGCCGGATTCCGGTGCTGCTTTCGGCCTATGACGAGAAACTGATCGGCCAAGATGCGCAGGCGATCCTGCAGTTTCTGGATCGGCTCGCTGATCAGCACGATCCGACCGCCGACGTCGCCTTTACGCTGTTGCGGCTGCGCCGGGTGCGGCGGCACCGCGCGGTGGTGCGAGCCGCGGATCGGACCGAACTGGTAGCCGGCCTGTCCGCATTGGTCCGCGGCGAAGACCATCCGCTGGTAACCCGGTCGTCGAAAAGTGGTGCGCCGACGATCGCGTTCGTCTTCCCCGGGCAGGGCAATCAGTGGCAAGCGATGGGTGTGGCGGCGTACCAACGGCTGGCCGGGTACCGCGCCGAGGCCGACCGCTGCGCGGAGGCGTTCGTCGTGGCCGGGTTGCCGTCACCGCTGCCGTACCTGTGCGGCGACGGCGACCGGGACTGGGCGAGAACCGAGATTCAGGGCGCCCAGTTCGTCCACGCGGTCAGCCTGGCTCAGCAGTGGCGCCTGTGCGGCGTGCGTCCAGACATCACCGTCGGGCACAGCCTCGGGGAGATCGCCGCGGCCTATGTCGCCGAAAGGATCTCGCTGTGCGACGCGGTCGCCCTGGTGGGTGCGCGCGTCGCGGTCGTCGACCGGCTGACCGGTCGATACGCGATGGCGGCGCTCGGCGTCGGCATTGACGACGCCCGCATCCTGGTCGACGAGGCGCCGGGCTGGTTGGAGGTCTCCGCGGTCAACGGGCCGTCGTCGACGGTGGTGTCGGGCGACCGCGACGCCGTCGTCGCGCTGACCGAGTCGGCGCAGCGACGCGGCGTGTTCACTCACCTCCTCACGGTGGACTATCCGGGTCACACCAGCGCGCTGCGACCGCCGGCCGCGCAATGGGCTGAGTTGCTGCCCGAGTCGACGTTCCGCGACGGGCCGGACGCTTTCATCGGCTCCGCGACCGGTGCCGAAGTGACCGCCGACACGGATTTTTCCCGGTACTGGTATGAAAGCCTCTGCAGCACAGTGCGGTTCGACGAAGCCGTGATCGCAGCCCAGAAATGCGGCGCCGATACCTTTGTCGAGATGTCCGCGCACCCCGCGCTGCTGTACCCGCTGGTCGAATCCGTCGATGACGAGTCAGTGGTGATCGTGGGCTCGGGTCGTCGCGATCAATCGATCGTGGACACGTTGGCGGCGAACGTCGCGGCCGTCGCGGCAGCCGACCCGGGCTATCACTGGGCGGAGACGCTTTCCCGGGGTGCCCGACTCCCGTTGCGCGGTTTCCCGAATGCGCCCATGCGTGCGGTGCACCTGTGGCTCGCGCCGCAGCTACCGACCACGGCGACCTCGCTGACCGTGGCCGTCGAAGATTGGCAGCAGGTCGCGTCGCGGTCCTCGATCACCGAAACGCGTTGCAGTGTCGCGATCGTGGGCGATACCGACGGCGCATTGGCCCGGCTGCTCAAACACGCCGGTTGTGACGAGGTGTCGCCGGAGGACGCGGAGATCGTCGCGGTGATCGCCCCTCCGATCGACACGCTTGACGTCACCGCGGCCGTCGATGCGCTTGCCGGCCGGGTCGGGGCGGGGCTGCCGGACTACGCCGCGATCATCGGCCCACGATGCCGGACGGTCTGGCTGCTGACCACCGACGGCGAGCGGGTCGGGCCCGACGACACCGTCACGCCCGCGCACGCCGCTCTGGCCGCGATGCACCGCAGCGTCGGCTTCGAGTTCCCCGACCAGACCTTCGGCAGCCTCGACATCCGCTCCGGCGAAGTCGACGAGCGGAACGCGACCGCCATCGTCGACGTACTGCTCGGTGAGCCCGGCGTGATGGCGCTGCGCACCAACGCGATCGACGCAACGCCGCGACGTTACGTCCGGACCCTGCGAGATGCCCGCGTCGTTGATTCGCCGGCCCGCGGCGCGCTGGACAATGTGGTGATCACCGGTGGCAGCGGGGCCATCGGCCTGCGCTACGCGCAGTACTGCATCGAGCGTGGTGCCCGCAGGATCGTGTTGTTGAGCCGCAACGGCGTCGACGCGGAGACGCTAAAGAAGCTCGCCGGACAACACCCGGTCGAAGTGTCTGCGCCGCAATGCGATATCACCGACCGAGCCGCACTGGCGGACCTCGCCGCCGATTACGCCGGTGACGGGGCAACGCTGCTGATCCACACCGCGGGCATTGCGACGGTTCGGATGCATGCCGATCTCACCGGAGCGGACGTGGCCGCAGTGAGCGGGGCGAAGGTGGCGGGGCTGACGGCGATGGCCGACGTGTGGCCGCTGCGGCCCGAATGTCGAATCCTGGCGTGCTCGTCGGTGTTCGGGGTGTGGGGCGGTCACGGCCACGCCGCCTACGCCGCGTCGAACCGGATGCTCGACGTGCTGGCCGCCCAGCTTCGATCTCGTGGAGTGGACTGCACGGCGATCCGCTGGGGGCTGTGGCAGGACGCCGGAGTCGTCGAAGGAGCCGAGATCGCCCGCACCGAGCGCTCCGGTCTGTCGGCGATGCGACCTGACGCAGCGGTGGCGGCCAGCCTGAGTCGCTATGGTGACGACCCGCTGATCTTCGAGGCGGACTTCGACCGGCTCCGGGTCTTCGTCGAAAGCCAGGGAATTGCCGCGTCGTTCGGTGCTCCTTCGGCAGCCGGTAATGATCGGCGGCACAACCACTTCGACGGTCGCCCGCTTGCCGATGTGGTGCGCACCGAACTCGCCGCGACCCTGCACTTGGACGGGTCGGTGCCGATGGATCCGACCGCCTCGCTCATCGACCTCGGTCTGGATTCGCTGTTGGCACTCGACCTGCGCAAGCGGCTACGCCGAGCCGTCGGACATGCGGCTCCGGTGGCGCAGATGCTGGCGGGCATCTCCGTCAACGAATTGGTCGACATCGTGGGAAGTTTGGAGTGCACGGGTGACTGACACCACCGGCATAGGCACACTTGACGCGCAACGCCTGGAGTTGTTGCGCCGCAGGATCACCGAGCGTGGCCTGGCTCGACCGGTAGCAGACGAGGCTGCCGACATTCAGGTGCCGGCGATGTCCGACGGCCAGCGCCGGATGTGGTTCGTGCAGTCGGTCGACCCGGACAGCGCGCTGCTCAACGTCTGCACCTCCTATCGTGTGACCGGCACTGTCGACGTGTCGCAGCTGCATCGTGCGGTGGACGCCGTCGCGCTGCGGCATCCGATGCTGCGCACCACCTATCAGACCGACGGTGACGGCGTTCCGTACCCGGTGATCGTCGACGAGCTGCGACCCGAGTGGGCCGAGTACGACCTGACCGGACTCGCCGAGCAGGCCCGTAGGCTGCGGCTGGAAGTGTTGGCGCAGCGCCAGTTTCAGCAGCCGTTCGACCTGACCAGTGATTCGCCGCTGCGGGTCGCGGCCGCGCGGGTGAGCGCCGACGAGCTGATCCTGATCCTGACCGCGCATCACATCGCCTGGGACGACGGGTCGTGGGCGCCGTTCTTCACCGACCTCACCGCCGCTTACGCCGACCCGGACAGCATCGCCGGGCGGCCGCTGCCGATCGTGACGGATGCGGTGCCAAACGTCGATGAGGACTTGGACTACTGGCGCTCGTTGATGACGAAGCTGCCCGAACCGCTGGAGCTTCCCGGTGCAAACGGCTCGGTGGTGCCGAGCAGCTGGCGTGCGCAGCGCGCGACGGCGCGGTTGTCGGCGCAGACGATGGACCGGGTTGCGCTGCTCGCCAGGCAAACCGGTGCCACCCCGTACATGGTGCTGATGGCCGCGTTCGGCGCGCTGATTCACCGCTATACCCACGCCTCCGACTTCCTGGTCGCCACACCGGTGCTGAACCGCGGCCCCGGCACCGAGGGTGCGATCGGCTACTACGGCAATACCCTGGTGATGCGGATGGGCCCGCAGCCACGAATGACGTTCCGCGAATTGCTGATACAGACCCGTGACAGCGCCGTGGGCGCGATGGCGCACTCCCACGTCGACCTGGAGTGGTTGGTACGGACCTCCAATCCGGACCGACGGCACGGCGCCGAGCGGATGACCCGGGTCAGCTTCGGGCTGCGTGAGCCCGACGGCGGTGGGTTCAGCCCGCCGGGAGTGCACTGCGCGCGCGCTGAGTTGCGCAGCCACCTCAATCAACTGCCGCTGGGGCTGATGATTGAGTCAGCTTCCGACGGTAGTGCGCTCGTCGAGGCCGAATACCTGGTCGAGGTCTTGGATCGACCGCTGGTGGATCAGCTGCTGCGGCACTACGGCGTCCTGCTGGACAACGCGCTCACCGACCCGGACACCAGCCTGTCCGCCTGCGGACTGCTCAGCGACGCGGATGCCGACTGGCTGCGCCGGGTCTCGACCGGTGCGGACTTCGCCACCCCGGCCAGCACGCTGCCGGGCCTGGTGGCTCGGCGCGCGGAACTCACCCCGGATGCCGTCGCCGTCGTGTACGAAGGCCGCCAGTACAGCTATCGCGAGATCAACGCCGCAGCAAACCGGCTCGCGCACTGGCTGATCGAGCGAGGTATCGGCACCGAGGACCGCGTCGCGGTGCTGATCGACAAGTCGCCCGAACTGGTCACGACGGCGCTGGGCATCCTCAAAGCCGGGGCGGTCTACCTGCCTGTCGACCCGACCTATCCGGAAGACCGGTTGACCTTCATCCTCGGGGACGCCGACGCGAAACTGGTTCTGCACGAGCCTGTTACGGGTCTCGCGGATTATCCGGAGACCGACCCGGCCGCCGACGAGTTGGTCCGTCCGCTGGGCCCGGAGAACACGGCGTACCTGATCTACACCTCAGGTTCGACCGGGCTACCCAAAGGTGTCCCGGTGCCGCACGCGCCGATCGCCGAATACTTCGTCTGGTTCGGCGACGAGTACCGAGTCGACGAAACCGACCGGCTGCTGCAGGTCGCCTCGCCGAGCTTCGACGTGTCCATCGGCGAGATCTTCGGGACGCTGATCTGCGGTGCCCGGCTGGTGATTCCGCGACCGGACGGGCTGCGCGACATCGCATACCTGACCGAGCTGCTACGTCATGAGGGCATCACCTCGATGCACTTCGTCCCGGCGCTGCTCGGACTGTTCTTGTCGTTGCCCGGCGTCAACCAGTGGCGCACACTTCGCCGGGTGCCCATCGGTGGTGAGCCGCTGCCCGGCGAGATCGCCGACAAGTTCCACGCCACCTTCGACGCGCTGCTGTACAACTTCTACGGGCCCACCGAGACCGTCGTCAACGCCACCAGCTATCCGGTGGAGGGCGCCCAAGGTACTCGGGTGGTGCCGATCGGCCGGCCCAAGATCAACACCCAGGTCCACCTGCTCGACGATGCGCTGCAACCGGTTCCGGTCGGCGTCATCGGCGAGATCTACATCGGTGGAACGCATGTCGCACGCGGCTACCACCGAAGGCCGGCTCTGACCGCGGAGCGTTTCGTCGCCGACCCGTTCACCCCGGGCGGGCGGCTGTACCGTTCCGGTGACCTGGCGCGGCGAAACGCCGACGGGGACATCGAGTTCGTCGGCCGCGCCGACGAGCAGGTCAAGATCCGCGGTTTCCGCATCGAACTCGGCGAGGTCGCGGCCGCGATCTCGGTCGACCCCAGCGTCGGGCAGGCCGTCGTGGTGGCCTCGGACCTGCCGCAACTGGGTAAAAGCCTGGTGGGCTACATAACTCCGCTCGGCGGCGCCGGCCACGAGACCGTCGACCTCGGCCGGATCCGCGCCAGGGTGGCCGCTGCGCTGCCGGAGTACATGACCCCGGCGGCATACGTCGTGCTAGACGAGATCCCGATCACCGCGCACGGAAAGATCGATCGCACGTCGCTGCCGCAGCCGGCGATCCAGGCGAAAGCGGAATATCGCGACCCCGCCACCGCGACCGAACGCCGTATCGCGACAATGTTTTCCGGGCTGCTCGGCCACGACCGGGTCGGCGTCGACGACTCGTTCTTCGACCTGGGCGGCCATTCCCTGGTCGCCACCAAGCTCGTCACCGCGATCCGCTCGGAATGCGATGTGGAACTGGGCATCCGCGACATTTTCGAGTTGGGCACCGTCGGCCTGCTCGCGCAGCGGGTCGACGAGCTGCGCTCGGGCGAGCGGGCGCCATCACGGCCCAAGCTGATCGCGACCGCCCACGACGAGCCGTTACCGCTGTCGGCCTCGCAGCTGCGCAGCTGGTTCGCCTACCGCGTCGACGGGCCGAGCCCGGTCAACAACATCCCGTTCGCGGCCCGGCTGACCGGACCTTGGGACATCGACGCGTTGGTCGCCGCGGTCGGCGACGTCATCACCCGTCACGAAATCCTGCGCACCACCTACATCGACGCCGACGGCGTGCCCTATCAGGTGATCAACGACGCCGCCGAGCCGACGGTGCACCGCGCCGACGGCGACGGTGAGGCCTGGCTACATGAGCGGCTGGAAGCCGAACGGCGACACTGCTTCGAGCTCGACCGGGAGTGGCCGATCCGAGTCGCCGTGTTGCGGGCCGGCGCGGAACACGTGCTGTCACTGGTGGTTCATCACATCGCATCCGACCATTGGTCCGCCGGCGTGCTGTTCGCCGACGTGATCACGGCATACCGGGCACGCCGTGCCGGTGATGCCCCGTCGTGGGCGCCGCTACGCGTGCAATACGCCGATTACGCTGCCTGGCAACGAACTTTCCTGGGCGAGCCGGGCGGACAGGAAACCCCGGTCGCCGCCGCGGAACGGGACTACTGGACACGCCGGCTATCCGGCCTGCCCGAGGACAGTGGGCTGCGACCCGACTTCCCGCGCCCGCCGCTGCCCAGCGGCGACGGCGAATCGGTGACGTTCAGCATCGACGCGGCGACGCGTGCGAAGCTCGCCGACCGGTGCCGCGAATTGGGCGTCACCGAATTCATGGCGCTGCAGGCCGCCGTCGCTGTCGTGTTGCACAAAGCGGGCGGCGGCACCGACATCCCGCTGGGCACGCCGGTGGCCGGCCGCACCGAGGCCGAATTGGACCAATTGATCGGCTTTTTCGTGAACATCCTGGTGCTGCGCAACGACGTGAGCGGCAACCCGACACTGCGGGAGGTGTTGGCTCGGGCGCGGGAAACGGCGCTGGCCGCTTACGCACACCAAGACCTGCCGTTCGACCGGGTGGTCGACAGTGTCAGCCCGGTGCGATCGCTGTCGCGTAATCCGCTGTTCCAGGTCGTCGTGCATGTGCGGGATCACCTGCCGGCCACGCGCATCATCGAGCAGGACACCATCTGCGAATCGCTGGACCCGGCGTTCGACATGGCCCACGCGGACCTGAGCGTCAACTTCTTCGGCACCGACGGGTCCGACGGGATCGGGTACAACGGCCATCTCGTATTTCGCACCGAACTGTACGAGCGGAGCACGATCGAACGGGTGGCCGGTTGGCTGACCCGGGTGGTGACCGAATTCGCCGATGACATCGACCAGAGCGTGCGTGATGTGGTGCTGACCGATGTCGACGAGCAGCAGCGCATCCTGACCGACTGGAGCCGAGGCGAACAGCCGCCATCCGATCGGCCCCGCACGGTACCGGAGCTCCTCGAGCCGAGCCGGGCGCTACCGGCCGGGCGAATCGCTGTTCGTTGCGCCGGCGAGGAACTCGACTACGTTGCCCTGCATCGCCGTTCGGACAACCTCGCGGCGCTTCTCACCGATTATGGCGTGCGGCCTGGCTCATTCGTCGGGCTGTCGATGCGACGGAGCATCGACATGGTCGTGGCACTGGTGGCCATCGTGAAGGCCGGCGGCGCATACTTCCCGATAGACCCCAACTACCCGCTGGCACGCAAGCAGTTCATGCTCGACGACGTGCGGCCACCGGTCGTGGTGGCGACGATCGAAGCGGTCGACACCATGCCGGAAGACTATGCGGGCGTCGTGCTTTCGCTGGACGACGCGGCGGTGCGTGCCGCTGTGGACGGCCCCGACCGCGCTGCCGCATACCGGTTGCCGCATCCCGACGATCCGATGTACCTGGTCTTCACCTCCGGATCGACCGGAAAACCCAAGGGCGCCGTAGGTACTCAACGTGCGATGGCGGCCCGCCTGGACTGGCAGCTGCGGAATTACCCGCCGCGGACCGCCGATGACATCCGCCTGTCGCAGGCCTCGATGACGTTCCTGGAGGGCGGCATGGAACTGCTCGCCGGTCTGGCCGCGGGCGCCACCATGATCCTGGCCGACGACGCCGAGCACCGCGACGCCGAAGCCCTTGCGGCGCTGATGAAACGCGAATCGGTCGCACAGATCACCGCAGTGCCCAGCCTGGTGTCCGCACTCGTCGACAGCTCTCCGGATGCGGTCGGCTCGCTCGCGAGGCTGGTGTGCGGCGGAGAGCCGGTGAGCAGTTCGCTGTTGCAACGGCTGACAGCCGCGTGCGCGGGCGGCCCCGAACTGTTGAACAACATCGGCTCGACCGAGACATCCGGCGCCGTGTCCCGGGGTCGGCTGGGACCACCCAAGCCGCTCGTCGGTTCGCCGGTGGCCGGAGCGTCGGCGTATCTGCTCGACGACGGCATGCGGCCGGTGCCGGTCGGTGTTGTCGGCGAGTTGTATTACGCCGGTGACCAGTTGGCTCGCGGCTACTGGAAGCGTCCCGCGCTGACCGTGACACGATTTGTGGCCAATCCTTTCGGCGGCGACCCCGGTAGCCGGTTGTACCGCAGTGGCGATCTCGCGAGATGGACCGAGGACGGTCAACTCGAGTTCGCCGGTCGCGCCGACCATCAGGTGCAGGTGCGCGGATTCCGGGTCGAGCTCGCCGAAGTCGAGGCCGCGCTGACAGCGGCCGACGGGGTGGCGGCCGCCGCCGCCCGCACCTGGGACCTGCACGACGGCACCAGCCTGGCCGGATACGTTGTGCCGCAACGGCCGATCGCGGACGAGGCGGTTAAGGCGTCGTTCGCGGCCACGGTGCGGGCCGCGGTCAGCAACGCATTGCCGGGATACATGGTGCCGTCGTCGCTGACCGTGCTGGACGCGTTGCCCAAGACCGAGTCGGGCAAGCTGAACCGGCCGGGGCTGCCGCGGCCGGCGGTCAGCACCGGCGGCCGGACCGATCCGGCGCGCACCGCGACCGAGCGCGCGCTGGCCGCGGTGTTCGCCGACCTGTTGTCGACCGCCGACGTCGGGCGGTCCGACGACTTCTTCGCACTCGGTGGCGACAGCATCCTGTCGGTCCAGTTGGCCTCTCGCGCAAGGGCGGTCGGCTTGAACGTCAACCCCCGCATGGTGTTCGAAAACCCCACGGTCGAGCAACTGGCCGCCGCCGTCGACGCATTCGAAGCGGGTGACGCGGGTGAGCCGATCGAGACCCGATTCGAGCCGATGAGCACCTCGGGACTCTCACCGGCCGACCTGGCCGCGGTGACCCAACTGTGGTCGGCATCGCGCGACGGAACATCATGACAGCCGCCGACACTCAGGCTGACGTCACCTCCGACATCGAGGACGTGATGGCGCTGAGCCCGCTGCAGGAGGGGCTGTATTCGCTGACTGCACTGGCGGAATTCAGCGAAGGCCAACCCGCCGACGATCCGTACGTGATCGGCATGGCCGCCGACATCTTCGGCGCACTGGACGTCGCGTTGCTTCGCGACTGCGCGTCGACGATGCTGATCCGCCACCCCAACTTGCGGGCCAGCTTCTTCAGCCGGGGCATCCCGCGGCCGGTGCAGATCGTCCCGTCCCGGGTCGAGTTGCCCTGGCGGGACGTCACCGCCGCCGCGGCGGACCTCGGGGAATTGGAAGCCGACGAGCGGCGACGCCCGTTCGACCTCGAACGGCGACCGGCAATCCGCTTCCTGCTCATCGAATTGCCCGATGCGCGTTGGCGGTTGGTGATCACCGCACACCATATCGTCATCGACGGCTGGTCGCTGCCGGTGTTCGTGACCGAGATGATGATTCTCTACCGGGCCGGCGGGGATCCCGCCGCGTTGCCGGTGGCGCCACGGCCATACCGGGACTACATCGGCTGGCTCGCGGGCCGCGATCAGCAAGCCAGCCAACGGGTGTGGCGCGAGCATCTGGCCGGCATGCCGGGCCCGACAATGCTGGCGGCCGCGTTCGGCGGCTCCGACGCCGCGCGCAAGGCCGCCGGTCTGCCGCGGCGCACCGAACTGCAGCTCGGCGCCCAGGCGACCAAGCGACTGGTCGACGGCGCCCGCTCGCGCGGAGTCACGCTGAACACCGTGCTGCAGACGGCATGGGCATTGATCGTGTCGCGGCTGACCGACCGCACCGACGTGGTCTTCGGGGTCACCGTGTCCGGCCGGCCGGCCGAGTTGACCGGCGTCGAGACCATGGTCGGCCTGTTCATCAACACCGTCCCGTTACGCGTGCAGCTCGATCCCGGCACCCCTGCCGGTGAGCAATGCCTGGCGGTGCAACGTGACTCGGCGATGCTGCGTGAGCACAGCTACCTCGGGCACGCGCAGCTGCGCGCGCTGGGCAGTGTCGGCGAAATGTACGACTCGCTGCTGGTCTACGAGAACTTTCCGACCGGCGGCTTGGCCGCAGGCGACGAATTGGTCGGCACCGGAGTGACATTCCGGCCGGCCGCAGTGGAAAGCCTGACCCATTTCCCGATCGTGCTCGCGGCGCACATGGCCGACGATGGGCTGGTTCTGATGGTCGAGGTGATCGACAGCGCGCTGGGCAACACCACCGCGCAGATGCTGGGCGACCGGTTGCTGAGCACCGCCGAGCGGCTGCTGGACAGCTGGGACCGCCCGCTGCGCGACGTCAGCATCCTGACTGCCGACGAGTCGGCGCCGCTGGTTGGTTCACCAACGAAATCCGCTACGAAGCAGGGGATTCACACGCGGTTCGCAGCGGCCGCCGCACGGACGCCGGACAGCTCGGCGATCACCTGGGCGGGTGGCGCCCTGAGCTACCGCGAACTCGATACGGCGGCCAACCGGCTGGCGGGCGCGCTGTCCGCCCGCGGTGCATGTGCCGAAAGCCCAGTCGCGATCACGCTGCCCCGCGGACCGGACTACATCGTCGCGATCCTGGCGGTGCTCAAGACCGGCGCGATGTACGTCCCGCTGGAACCGGCAATGCCCGCAGAACGGGTGAACTCGATCCTGCGGCAAAGCGGCGCGGCCATCGTGATCGACGACGACGTCGTCCGTGACGTCGACGGCTCCGACGATTTCCGGCCCGTCGACGTCAGCCCGGACCAGGCCGCGTATGTGGTGTTCACCTCGGGGACGACGGGAGAACCGAAGGGCGTCATCGGAACTCACGCCGCCGTCGGCGCATACGCCGATGACCACGTCGACCATGTGCTCCGGCCGGCGGCGAAGCGGCTGGGCCGCCCGCTGTGCATCGCGCACGCGTGGTCCTTCGCGTTCGATGCGGCCTGGCAGCCGCTGGTCGCGCTGCTCGACGGTCACGCCGTCCATGTCGTCGACGAGCGCACGCAGACCGACGCCGAAGCGTTGGTCGCGGCCATCGCCGAGCACGGCGTCGACATGATCGACACCACCCCGTCGATGTTCGCCCAACTGCGGTCGGCCGGCCTGCTGACCCGCGTCCCGCTGGCGGTGCTGGCGCTGGGTGGCGAAGCCTTGGGCGGCGCTTCCTGGTCGTTCATTCGCGCGGCGTGCCGTCGCACCGGGATGACCGCCTTCAATTGTTACGGCCCAACCGAAACCACGGTGGAAGCGGTGGTGGCCGCGATCGACGACTACGACGAACCGTCGATCGGGCGTCCGACGACATCCACCCGCGGCTACGTGCTGGACTCCGCGCTGCGGCCGGTGGCGTACGGGGTGGCGGGGGAGTTGTATCTCGGCGGCGCGCAGTTGGCCCGCGGCTACCTGGGCCGTGCACCCGAGACCGTCCAGCGGTTTGTGGCCGATCCGTTCGGCACCGGCGAACGGATGTACCGGACCGGCGATCTGGTCCGACGGCAGCCCGACGGATCGCTGCACTACGTCGGCCGGGCTGACGCTCAGGTGAAGATCCGCGGCCACCGCGTCGAACCCGCGGAGATTGCCGTCGTCCTCGAATCACACCCCGGCGTGCGGCAGGCCTGCGTGGTGGTACACGAGCACCGCGGTGTTCCGCGGTTGACTGCCTATGTGGCGGTGGGTGATTCGACCTCGTTACCGGAGCTTCGCCGCATGCTGGTCGGTCGGCTGCCCCGCTACATGGTTCCGCAGCGCATCGTCATCGTCGACGAGATTCCGCTGACCGCGAACGGCAAATTGGACGAAGCCGCCTTGGCGGCAATCGAGTCGGCCGACACGGCGGAGCCCGCCGGAGGCGAGCCGCAGACCGCCACCGAGTCGACGCTGCTCGACGTGCTCGCCGAGATACTTCAGGTCAACAGGATTGAGCCCGACGCCGGCTTCCTGGAACTGGGCCTGGACAGCATCGTGGCACTGTCGGTCGTCCAGTCGGCCCGTCGCCGCGGCCTCGCGCTGCGGGCTCGGCTGGTGCTGGAATGCGGCAGCGTTCGCGAACTCGCCGCCGCCATAGACGCCGAGGCCCTCTACGGGCATGACACCTCGCTCGAAGCCGACGACGCGACCGGGCCAATACCGTTGCTGCCCAACGCTCACTGGCTCTACGAGTTCGGCGAGCCGCGCAGATTGGCGCAGGCCGAGGCGATCCGGCTGCCCGACGGCGTGACCGGGGACCAGTTGCGCGCGGCGCTGGCGATCATCGTCGACGGACACGAAGTGCTGCGCAGTCGGCTGGACCGCGCCACCATGACGTTGCACGCCGGTTCGGCCGGCGAGTTCC
Source organism: Mycobacterium cookii (assembly GCF_010727945.1). Classification (NCBI taxonomy): domain Bacteria; kingdom Bacillati; phylum Actinomycetota; class Actinomycetes; order Mycobacteriales; family Mycobacteriaceae; genus Mycobacterium; species Mycobacterium cookii. The sequence goes on along the minus strand of NZ_AP022569.1, from coordinate 1,467,484 downwards.
TGACCGAGGTATCGGTGGCCGACGACCTGCAGGCCGCCGTCCGCGAACACACCGCGCGCGCGATCGACGGCCTGGACCCCGAGCGTGGAAAGCTCGTCGCGGCGACATGGCTGCGGCCCCCGACCGGGCAGAGTGTGCTGGTGCTGGCCGCCCATGTGCTGGCCATGGACCCGGTGTCCTGGCAAGTGGTGCTCGGCGAACTCGACGCCACCCTGCACGCCCTGCTCGCCGGCATGACACCCGCGCCGGTGCGTGAGCACACCAGCTACCGGCGTTGGGTTCGGGCGATGGCCGGGCGCGCCGAAACCCTTGACAGCGAGCCGTATTGGGCCGCGCAGCTCGCCGGCGACGACCCAGACCTCGGACAGCGACGGCTGCGGCCGGCCACCGACCGTGCGCGCGATCTGCTGGTGTCGACCGCGATGCTCGACACCGCGACCACCGCCCGGCTGATGCGGTCGGGCCTGCCGGTGTTCGAGGTGCTCGTCGCGGCGGCGGCGCAGGTGATCACCCGATGGCGGCAGAGTCGCGGCCAGCCGACGCCGCCGCCGTTGCTCGCGCTGGAGACCCACGGCCGCGCCGATGCCCTGTTCGACGGCGGCATCGACAGCACCGAGACCGTGGGACTGCTCAGCGCGATCTACCCGCTGCGAGTGGACACCGAGGACCCGCGACGGGTGCACGAACTGTTGACCGCAATCCCCGGCGACGGTGTCGATTACGGGTTGCTGCGCTACCTTCGCCGGGACACCGCGAATCGGCTCGCTGAGTTCGACGGGCCGCAGCTGCTGCTGAACTACCTCGGTCACGCCGACGTCAGTGGTACCAACGGGCTGTGGCTGGACCGTAGCCTGCTGAACGGAGTGTCGCCGCTGCCCGAGCCGGATCTGGCGGTGCGCTATGAGCTGAGCCTGGTCGCAACCGTGCTGGGCAGTGGCGAGCATCAGGTGTTGGTGACGCAGTGGCGTTCGCTTCCCGACATTCTCGGGCAGTCGGATATCACCGAATTGCAAGGACTTTGGCGGCAGGCGCTCGAGGAGATGGTGACATGAGCACACTGGGCGTGCTCGGCGGCGGAGTGAAAGCGGTGGCCGTTGCTGCCAAGGCGCACGTGCTGGCCGAGATGGGCGTCGACGCGCCGCACGTCGTCGCCGTCGAGCGGATCGGAGTCGGTGCCAACTGGCAGGCCAGCGGCGGCTGGACCGACGGCGCGCAACGACTGGGAACCAGCCCGGAGAAAGACGTCGGCTTTCCGTACCGCTCGTCGTTGGTGCCGCGTCGCAACGCCGAACTCGACGAGCGGATGATGCGCTACAGCTGGCAGTCGTATCTGATTGCCACCAGCGAGTTCGCGCAGTGGATCGACCGCGGCAGACCCGCGCCCACACACCGGCGGTGGAGCCAGTACCTGCGCTGGGTCGCCGACCAGATCGGCATGACCGTGATCTACGGTGACGTCGAGAAGCTCGCGGTGGACGGTGAGCAGTGGGCGCTGCACACCGATGAAACCACAGTTCACGCAGACGGTTTGATGATCACCGGGCCCGGACAAGCCGAGCGGTCACTGCTGCCGGGCAATCCGCGGGTGTTGTCGATCGCACAGTTCTGGCATCGCGCCGGTCAGCACGAACGGATCAGCGCGGAGCGGGTGGCGGTGATCGGCGGCGGCGAGACAGCCGCTGCGATGCTCAACGAGCTGTTCCGGCACCGGGTTTCGACGATCACGGTCATCTCGCCGCAGGTGACGTTGTTCACCCGCGGTGAGAGCTTCTTCGAAAACGCGCTGTTCTCCGACCCCAGCGACTGGACGGCGCTGACGGTAGACGAGCGGCGCGATGCGATCGCCCGGACCGACCGCGGGGTGTTCTCGTCCAATGTCCAGGATGCGCTGCTGGCCGACGATCGCATCCGCCACCTACGCGGACGGGTGGCGCACGCGGTGGGCCGCGACGAGCAGATCCGGCTCACGCTGTCGACCAACCGCGGCAGTGAAAACCTGGAAACGGTCCATGGTTTCGACCTGGTCATCGACGGATCGGGCGCCGACCCGCTGTGGTTCACCACGCTGTTCAGTCAGGACGCGCTCGACCTGCTCGAGCTGGGGCTGGGCGGTCCGCTGAGCGGCGACCGCGTCCAGGAAGCGATCGGACACGACCTCGCGGTCATCGACGTCGCACCGAAGTTGTTCTTGCCCAACCTCGCCGGGCTCAATCAGGGTCCCGGCTTCCCCAACCTCAGCTGTCTCGGGCTGCTGTCCGACCGGGTGCTGGGCGCCGAGTTGAGCACCGGTACCGATTCTTTGACCAGGAGAGATGATGAGCACCAACCCCTTTGACGACGAGGCCGGCACGTTCGTCGTGCTGGTCAACGACGAGGACCAGCACAGCTTGTGGCCGACCTTCGCCGACGTTCCCGCCGGCTGGCACAAGGTCTTCGGCGAAGCCAGCCGTGAACAGTGTCTGGCCTACGTCGAGGAGAGCTGGACCGACATACGGCCGAAGAGCCTGCGCGAGGCGATGGATCGCTGATGGCACGCGGGTTCCAGGGTGCCATGCTGCGGGGCTTCGGTGCCCGCGACCACACCGCGTCCGTCCTCGAAACCATCTGGATTGCACCACATTTCGTGCGGATTCGGATGGAGTCGCCGACCCTGTTCGAGGACGCTCAGGCCGAGCCGGCGGCCTGGCTGCGGTTCTGGTTCCCTGACCCCGAAGGCTCGAGCACCGAATTCCAGCGCGCGTACACCATTTCCGAAGCCGACGTGCCCGCCGGCCGCTTCGCCGTCGACGTGGTGCTGCACGACCCGGCCGGTCCGGCGTCGTTGTGGGCCCGCACCGTCGAGCCCGGCGCGACGATCGCCGTGATGTCGCTGATGGGTTCGTCGCGTTTCGACACACCTGCCGAACCGCCCGCGGGCTATCTGCTGATCGGTGACTCGGCGTCGATCCCGGGGATCAACGGGATCATCGGCGTTGTACCCGAAGAGGTTCCGATCGAGGTGTATCTCGAGCAGCACGACGACAACGACACGCTGATCCCGCTCACCCGGCATCCGCGATTGCGGGTGCACTGGGTGACCCGACGCGACGAGAAATCGTTGGCGGCGGCGATCGAGAACCGCGACTGGTCGGACTGGTACGCCTGGGCGACACCGGAAGCGACCGCGCTCAAACATGTTCGGAGCCGGCTGCGCGACGACTTCGGGTTCCCCAAGTCCGAAATCCACGCGCAGGCGTATTGGAGCGCCGGACGTGCGATGGGCACCCGCCGCGGTGACGAACCGCCGGCTGATGCCGTTACCGTCGTCCAACCGGAACAAGCTGTGGTGCAACAGGAATTAACGACGCCGCGCGGAAGCTGGCGCGCGCAGGCCTCTGGCCGCCTGCTGGCACCGCTGCGCTCGGCGCTGATCGCCTCCGGGGTGCTGCAGGCGGTGATCACGTTGGTGCAGCTGGCGCCGTTCGTCCTGCTCGTCGAGCTGGCTCGGCTGCTGCTGTCCGGTGTCGATTCGGCCCGCCTCCGCGAGGTCGGGTTCGCGGCGGTGGCGCTACTCGGCTTCGGCACCGTGCTCGGTGCCGGGCTGACGCTGTGGCTGCACGTCGTCGACGCGCGGTTCGCCAGCGAGCTGCGCTCGCGGTTGCTGCGCAAGCTGTCGCGGTTGCCGTTGGGCTGGTTCACCGCCCGCGGGTCGGGTTCGATCAAGCAGCTCATCGCCGACGACACATTGTCGCTGCACTACTTGGTGACCCACGCGATTCCCGATGCCGTCGCTGCGATCATCGCGCCGCTCGCCGTGTTGGTCTACCTGTTCGTCGTCGACTGGCGGGTGGCGCTGGTGTTGTTCCTGCCGGTGCTGTTCTATCTGGTGCTGACCTCGTCGATGACGATCCAGTCCGGCCCGAAAATCCCGCAGTCGCAACGCTGGGCGGAGCGGATGAGCGGCGAGGCCGGCGCCTACCTCGAGGGTCAGCCGGTGATCCGCGTCTTCGGTGGTGCCGCTGCGTCGAGTTTCCGCCGTCGCCTCGAGGAGTACGTCGGCTTCCTCGTCGACTGGCAGCGTCCGCTGGCCGGCAAGAAGACGATGATGGATTTGGCCACGCGGCCAACGACTTTCCTCTGGCTGATCGCCGCATCGGGCACACTACTGGTGGTCGGCGGGCAGATGAATCCGGTCGACCTGCTGCCGTTCCTGCTGCTGGGCACCACCTTCGGCGCCCGACTGCTCAACATCGCCTACGGGCTCGGCGGTATCCGTGCCGGTCTGCTGGCCGCCCGGCGCCTTCAGGTCACGCTCGACGAGCCGGATCTCGCGGTGCGTGACGATCCGGACCGGGCATCGGACAAGGCCACCGTGGTGTTCGACAAGATCAGCTTCGGCTACCGCCCCGACGTCCCGGTGATCCAGGATGTGTCGCTCACGCTGCGGCCCGGCACGGTCACCGCGCTGGTCGGGCCGTCCGGATCCGGCAAGTCGACACTGGCCGCGCTGCTGGCCCGCTTCTACGACGTGCAGCAGGGCGCGATTCGCGTTGCCGGCCAAGACATCCGCTCGATGACGGCCGACGAGCTCTACACCCGCGTCGGATTCGTCCTGCAGGAGACCCAGCTCGTGCGCGGGACGGTCAGCCAGAACATCGCGCTCGCGGTGCCCGATGCCACACCAGGACAGGTCGAGGCCGCGGCCCGCGAGGCACAGATCCACGATCGGATCATGCGACTGCCGCACTGCTACGACACCATGCTCGGCGCGGCCAGCGGCCTGTCCGGCGGGGAACGCCAGCGACTGTCGATTGCCCGCGCCATCCTCGCCGACACCGGCGTTCTCATCCTCGACGAGGCCACGGCGTTCGCCGACCCCGAGTCGGAATACCTTGTGCAGCAGGCGTTGAACCGGTTGACCCGGGAGCGGACGGTGCTGGTGATCGCACATCGACTGCACACCATCGCCGGAGCGGACCAGATCGTGGTGCTCGACCACGGGCGGATCGCCGAACAGGGCACCCACGACGAGTTGCTGGCCGCCGGCGGACGGTATCGACGACTGTGGGACAGCGGCCACCGCGACCCGGTCACCGCGACCGAGGCCGTCCGATGATCCGCACCTGGATAAGCCTGGTCCCCGCGGACCGTCGCCGCAACGTCGTTGCCTACGCCGTGCTCGCGATCGTCTCGGTGGCGGTTCGCGCGGTCGGCACCGTGCTGCTGGTTCCGTTGGTCGGAGCGTTGTTCAGCGACGCGCCGCATCGGGCGCTCGGATGGCTGGGCTGGCTTACCGTCGCGACAGCGGCCGGATGGGTGATCGACTTCATCACGGCGCGAATCGGTTTCGATCTCGGGTTCGCCGTCCTTGACCACACCCAGCACGACGTCGCCGACCGGCTGCCGGATGTGCGGATGGAATGGTTCACTTCGGACAACACCGCGACGGCGCGGCAGGCCATCGCCGCGACCGGACCCGAACTGGTCGGCCTCGCGGTCAACCTGTTGACGCCACTGCTGACTGCGGTGCTGTTACCCGCCGCGATCGGCGTGGCGCTGCTGCCGGTGTCCTGGCAGCTCGGGTTGGCCGCGCTGGGTGGTGTGCCGGTGATGTTGGGTGCGCTGTGGGCGTCGGCCCGGCTCGCCCGGCGCGCCGATCAGGTTGCGGCCCAAGCTAATACCGCGCTTACCGAGCGGATCATCGAATTCGCCCGCACCCAGCAGGCGTTGCGCGCCGCGCGCCGCGTCGAGCCGGCCAGAAGCCTGGTGGGTGATGCGTTGGCCGCGCAGCACGGCGCGACGATGCGGTTGCTGGGCATGCAGGTTCCCGGCCAGCTGCTGTTCAGTCTGGCGAGCCAGCTGGCGCTGATCCTGTTCGCGGGTGCGACCACCGCGCTGACGCTGTCCGGCACGTTGACTGTCCCCGAGTCGATCGCCCTGATCGTCGTGATCGCCCGCTACCTCGAACCGTTCACCTCGATCAGCGAACTGGCGCCCGCGTTGGAGAGCACCCGCGCCACACTCGACGGAATCCGCTCGGTGCTCAATGCGCCGATCATGGCGACCGGTACCGCGACAGGCCCTCGTCACGACGCGCCACGCATCGAGTTCGACGACGTGACGTTCGGCTATGACGGCGCAAGCGCGCCGGTGCTGGACCGGGTGAGTTTTGCTCTCGACCCCGGAACCACGACAGCGATCGTCGGGCCGTCCGGCTCGGGCAAGAGCACCATCCTGGCGTTGATCGCCGGGCTGTATCAGCCCACCCGGGGGCGTGTCCTGGTGGACGGCGTCGACGTCGCGTCGCTGGATGCCGAGGCGCGCCGCGCCGCGACCAGCGTGGTGTTCCAGCATCCCTACCTGTTCCACGGGACGATCCGGGAGAACGTGGCCGCCGGTGACCCCGCCGCCGGCGACGATCAGTTCGCCCGCGCGGTGGCGCTGGCCAGGGTCGACGAGCTCACCGGCAGGCTGCCCGCCGGCGTCGAGACCGTCGTCGGCGAAGCCGGTTCGGCGCTGTCCGGGGGTGAGCGCCAGCGGGTCAGCATCGCGCGTGCGCTACTCAAACCGGCACCGATATTGCTGGTCGACGAGGCGACGAGCGCTCTGGACACCGAGAACGAGGCCGCCGTGGTCGACGCCCTCACCGCGGACCCGCGGCCGCGGACCCGGGTGATCGTCGCGCACCGGCTGGCCAGCATCCGGCACGCCGACCGAGTTTTGTTCCTCGATGCCGGAAACATCGTCGAAGACGGTGCGATCGACGAGTTGCTCACCGCCGGTGGACGTTTCGACGAATTCTGGAGCCAGCAACGCGATGCGGCGCAGTGGCGGATACACGCCGGCTAGGGCGCGTTGCTTGCCAGCGCCACTCGCAAGTGGCTTGATGTACGACAACAGGGGGTACGACACCCCGTGTTCTGGTGTAAATCGAAGGGACAACGATGACCGTGAAATTGCTCGCCACCGGGGTGGCGGCCGTGGCCACCATAGGAGCCGCCGCAGCCGGCGTGACGTCACTGGCCAGCGGCGACACCTCCGCGCTGCAGGTGCGGCCCGTCGTGCTCAGCGCACCACTCGACCCGCCGCCCGCGCCGGGCCAGCCCGCGCTGCCCAGCCCCCAGACGCTCACCGACCTGGCGAACCGCGTCACCGACCCGGGCGTGTCGTACGAGACCAAGTTCGGTCTGGTCGAGAACGGCATCAGCGCAGAGGAGGGCCACGTCGCCGACCATGATCTGCGTAAGGCGTATCGCAACGGGAACTTCCCGGAACAGTTCGCCTTCAGCAATATCGCGCCGATCGGCCCGAATGGAGCCAGCGCCGACGTCTCCATCACGGGGCCGAAGTTCGCCGGGCCGGTGGAGAAGAAGCTGGCGTTCGTCGATCAAGGTGGCACCTGGGTGCTGCAACACGAGGCCGCGATTGCGCTGATCCAGGCGGCCAGCGCGGTCAACTGACACCCCGCTAAGCCTGCTGGGTCACCGCGTCCAGATCGAGTAGCCGCGCGTGCAGGACGGTGCGATTTCGCAGTGCCGCCCGCACCGCGCGGTGCAGGCCGTCTTCCAGATAGACGACGCCCTTCCACTTGACCGCGTGCGGGAACAGATCGCCGTAGAAGGTGGAGTCTTCGGATAACAGGCGATCCAGCGCCAGCACTGTGGTGGTGGTGACGATTTCGTCGAGGCGCAGCTGACACGGCGGAATCCGCGACCAGTCCCGGTAGGAGAGGCCGTGCTCCGGGTACGGCTTGCCTTCGCGCACACCTTTGAAGATCATCCGCGGCTGGTCTTCGGCGTAGCCGTGCCCGACGTGGCCATTGAGACAGGCTAGCGCGGCGACGATGCCGTCCGGCGCGGACGGAGAAGGAGCCGCGCCATCAGCTAGCGCGGCGACGATGCCGTCCGGCGCGGACGGAGAAGGAGCCGCGCCATCAGCTAGCGCGGCGACGATGCGGCGACGAAACCGTAGTTGCTGGTGATCCCCGTAAACTGGACCGGGTTAGGAGGGCGAATACCGATGGGGACTGCCGACGAGCGCCGCTTCGAGGTGCTGCGCGCGATCGTCGCCGACTTCGTCGCCACCCAGGAACCGATCGGGTCGAAGTCGCTGGTGGAGCGGCATAACCTTGGGGTTTCCTCCGCGACGGTGCGTAACGACATGGCGGTGCTGGAAGCCGAGGGTTACATCACCCAGCCGCACACCAGTTCCGGTCGGGTGCCCACCGAGAAGGGCTACCGCGAATTCGTCGACCGGCTCGACGACGTCAAGCCGCTGTCCTCGGCCGAGCGGCGCGCCATTCAGGGTTTCCTGGAGTCCGGGGTCGACCTCGACGACGTGCTTCGCCGCGCGGTGCGGCTACTGGCCCAGCTGACCCGCCAGGTGGCCGTCGTGCAGTACCCGACGCTGTCGACGTCGACCGTGCGGCACCTCGAAGTCATCGCGCTGACCCCGGCGCGCCTGCTGATGGTCGTGATCACCGACACCGGCCGGGTGGACCAGCGCGTCGTCGAACTCGGCGACGTCATCGACGACCATCAGCTCTCGCAGCTTCGCGAGATGCTCGGCCAGGCGCTGGACGGCAAAAAACTCTCCGCGGCATCGATCGCCGTCGCTGAGCTTGCCGCTCAACTCGACGGTCGGGGCGGACAGTCGAAAAGCCTGAGCGACGCGGTCGGTCGCTCGGCGACGGTGCTGCTCGAGTCGTTGGTCGAGCACAGCGAGGAGCGGCTGTTGTTAGGCGGCACCGCCAACCTGACGCGCAATACCGCCGACTTCGGTGGCTCACTGCGGTCGATCCTGGAAGCGCTCGAGGAGCAGGTCGTGGTGCTGCGATTGCTGGCCGCCCAACAGGAAGCCGGCAAGATCACCGTCCGCATCGGGCACGAAACCGAGGCCGAGCAGATGGCAGGCACCTCGGTGGTGTCCACCACGTATGGCACCCTCGACACCGTCTACGGCGGGATGGGTGTGCTCGGTCCCACCCGAATGGACTATCCGGGAACTATCGCCAGTGTCGCCGCGGTTGCTATGTACATCGGCGAAGTGCTGGGTACGCGATGAACCCGCAATGCATGCACAATCTATTGATGGCCGCTCATCAGTTGCTGAACAAGGCCTGAGGGTCTAAGGAAGGTCAAGCGTGGCACGCGACTATTACGGTCTGCTCGGCGTGGGTAAGAACGCGAGCGATTCGGAGATCAAGCGCGCGTATCGCAAGCTGGCGCGCGAGCTGCACCCCGACGTGAACCCCGACGAGGGCGCCCAGGCGAAGTTCAAAGAGATCAGCGCCGCCTACGAGGTGCTGTCGGACCCGGAGAAGCGGCGCATTGTCGACTTGGGCGGCGACCCGCTGGAAAGCGCTGCGTCAGCTGGAAACGGATTCGGCGGATTCGGCGGTCTGGGTGACGTGTTCGAAGCGTTCTTCGGTGGCGGAGCGACGTCGCGCGGCCCGATCGGACGCGTCCGGCCCGGCTCGGACTCGCTGCTGCGGATGCGGCTGGACCTCACCGAATGCGCGACCGGCGTGAGCAAACAGGTCACCGTGGACACTGCGGTGCTGTGCGACCGCTGCCAAGGTCGCGGCACCAATGGGAACTCGTCGCCGATGACCTGTGACACCTGTGGCGGTCACGGCGAGGTGCAAACCGTGCAGCGTTCGTTGCTGGGACAGGTCATGACGGCCCGGCCGTGCCCGACCTGCCGCGGCGTCGGCGAAGTGATTCCCGACCCGTGCAACCAGTGCGGCGGCGACGGCCGGGTACAGGCCCGTCGCGACATCACTGTCAAGATCCCCGCCGGTGTCGGCGACGGCATGCGGGTCCGGCTGGCGGCCCAGGGTGAGGTCGGACCCGGGGGAGGACCGGCCGGCGACCTCTACGTCGAGATCCACGAACAACCCCACGACATCTTCGTGCGCGACGGCGACAACCTGCACTGCACGATTTCGGTGCCGATGGTCGACGCCGCGCTGGGCACCACGGTGACCGTCGACGCGATCATCGACGGCCTGACCGAGATCACCATTCCCGCGGGGACCCAGCCCGGCTCGGTGACCACCCGGCGTGGTCACGGGATGCCGCACCTGCGGTCCGGTGCGCGCGGTGACCTGCTTGTGCACGTCGAGGTTGTCGTGCCGGAGCGGCTCGACCACCAGGACGCCGACCTGCTGCGCGAGTTCAAGAGCCGACGCGTGCGCGATGTCGCCGAGGTTCGGTCGACCCACAGCCACGCATCCAACGGCGGGCTGTTCAGCCGGCTGCGTGAAACCTTCACGGGGCGCTAGCCGCCAGGCATGGCTGGACTGTTCTACATCGACGCGCTCCCCGAGACCGGTGAGCTGGCCGTCGTCGACGGCGACGCCGGATTCCACGCCGCCACCGTCCGACGCATCCGCCGCGGCGAGACGTTGATCCTGGGCGATGGCACCGGTGGTCTGGCCCGCTGTGCGGTCGAGGACACCGACCGCGACGGGCTGCACGCCCGGGTGCTGGACCGTTGGCACATCCCGTCGGTTCAGCCGCCGGTGACGGTGGTTCAGGCGCTGCCGAAGACCGAGCGTTCCGAGCTGGCGATCGAGTTGGCCACCGAGGCCGGCGCGGATTCTTTCGTGGCGTGGCGGGCTGCGCGTTGCGTGGCCCGCTGGGAAGGGCCCCGCGCCGAGAAGGGTTTGCGACGCTGGCGTGCGGTCGCCAGGGCCGCCGCGCAGCAGTCCCGCCGCGCGCACATTCCATCGGTGGAGGGCGTGCTGTCGACCGAGGCGCTGACCCAGCGGGTCAGCGACGCGGTGGCATCAGGCGCGACGGTGTTGGTTTTGCACGAGTCGGCCGGCGAGCGGCTCGCGGATCTGTCCCTGGCGCAGGCAAAGTCACTGGTGCTGGTCGTGGGCCCCGAAGGCGGAATTGCCCGCGACGAGCTTGCCGCGCTGGCCGATGCCGGCGCCGTCGCCGTCCGGCTGGGCCCGACCGTGCTGCGCACGTCGACGGCGGCGGCCGTCGCGTTGGGCGCCCTGGGGGTGCTGACGCCGCGGTGGGAGCTGCCCGACGGCGGCTAACCATTGGGTTTGCCAACTGCCCGGCGGTAGACTGAGTCGTCCGAGCCCACCACGCCACATCGCAGAAAGCAGGCAGTAGTACCCACGTGACGCCCCGCGAGACCAACGCTGCTGATACGTCGACATCTCAAGTCCGCAGCAGCATCGACGTTCCGCCCGACCTCGTCATGGGCCTGCTCGGCTCCGCTGACGAAAACCTGCGTGCACTCGAGCGCATTCTGGCCGCAGACATGCATGTGCGCGGCAACTCGGTGACGCTGACCGGCGAGCCCGCCGACGTCGCGCTCGCCGAAAGAGTGCTCTCTGAACTCGTCGCGATCGTCGCCGGCGGCCAGTCGCTGACCCCCGAGGCGGTACGCCACAGCGTCGCCATGCTCACCGGCACGGGCAACGAATCGCCGGCCGAGGTGCTCAGCCTCGACATCCTGGCGCGCCGTGGCAAGACGATTCGGCCCAAAACGCTGAACCAGAAGCGCTACGTCGACGCGATCGACGCCCACACCATCGTGTTCGGGATCGGGCCGGCCGGGACCGGAAAGACCTACCTGGCAATGGCCAAGGCGGTCAGAGCGCTGCAGAGCAAACAGGTCTCGCGGATCATCTTGACCCGGCCCGCCGTGGAAGCGGGTGAGCGCCTTGGCTTTCTGCCCGGAACGCTGAGCGAGAAGATCGACCCGTATCTTCGCCCGCTATATGACGCGTTGCACGACATGATGGATCCCGAGCTGATCCCGAAGCTGATGGCGTCCGGGGTGATCGAGGTGGCGCCGCTGGCGTACATGCGGGGCCGGACCCTCAATGACGCGTTCATCATCCTCGACGAAGCTCAGAACACCACCGCCGAGCAGATGAAGATGTTTCTCACCCGGCTCGGCTTCGGCTCGAAAGTCGTTGTCACCGGCGATGTTACGCAGATCGACCTGCCCGGTGTAGCCAGGTCGGGTCTACGCGCGGCGGTCGACATTCTCGACGGCATCGACGACATTCACATCGCGGAGTTGACCAGTGCCGACGTGGTCCGGCATCGGCTGGTCTCGGAAATCGTGGACGCCTACGCGCGGTACGAAGAGCCCGGCTTGGCGATGAACCGGGCAGCGCGGCGGGCCTCGAGCGCTCGCCGCCGGTGACGGAGCGCCATTGACTCGCGCCGGCGACGATGCAGAGCGAAGCGATGGGGAGGAGCGGCGCCATTGACTATCGAGGTTGCGAACGAGTCGGGCATCGACGTTTCCGAATCCGAATTGGTCAGCGTCGCAAGGTTTGTCATCGCCCAGATGGACGTCAATCCGGCCGCTGAGCTGTCGATGGTGCTGCTGGACACCGCGGCGATGGCCGACCTGCACATGCGCTGGATGGACCTACCCGGCCCGACCGACGTGATGAGCTTTCCGATGGACGAGCTCGAACCGGGCGGCCGCCCCGATGCTCCCGAACCCGGACCGGCGATGCTCGGCGACATCGTGCTCTGCCCCGAGTTCGCCGCCGAGCAGGCCGCTGCCGCCGGTCACACGCTGGGCCACGAGTTGGCGTTGCTGACGATCCACGGCGTGCTGCACCTGCTCGGCTACGACCACGCCGAGCCGGACGAAGAGAAAGAGATGTTCACCTTGCAGCGGCGGCTGCTCGAGGAGTGGGTCGCCGACCAGGTCGAGTTCTACCGCAAGGAACGCCAGATCGAACGCGATCGGCGATTACTCGACAAGTCAAGGCATTTCGACAATTGAACAGCCCCGCTCCACTGCTCGGCGCGATCGTGCTGATCTGTCTGGGCAGCCTGTTCGCCGCCATCGACGCCGCGCTCGCCACGGTGTCGATGGCGCGGGTGCAGGAGCTGGTCCGCGACGATCGCCCAGGTGCGGTACGGCTGGCCAAGGTGATGACCGACCGTCCTCGCTACGTCAATCTGGTCGTGTTGTTGCGGATCGTCTGCGAGGTCACTGCGACCGTGCTGCTGGCGGCCTACTTCTACCGCAACGTGAGCCGCGATTGGGCGCTGTTCGCCACCGCGGCGATCATGGTGGTGACCAGCTTCGTCGTGATCGGTGTCGGCCCGAGAACGCTCGGGCGGCAGAACGCCTACTCGATCTCACTGGTGTCAGCACTACCGCTGCAAGCGATCTCGGTGCTGCTGGCCCCCCTCACTCGGCTCCTGGTGGTGCTGGGAAACATGCTGACGCCGGGTCGCGGCTTCCGCAACGGGCCGTTCGCGTCGGAAATCGAACTCCGCGAGGTCGTCGACCTGGCACAGCAGCGCGGCGTGGTGGCCGCCGATGAGCGCCGAATGATCCAGTCCGTGTTCGAACTCGGCGATACGCCGGCCCGCGAGGTGATGGTGCCGCGCACCGAGATGATCTGGATCGAGAGCGACAAATCCGCCGACCAGGCGACGTCGGTCGCGGTGCGCAGCGGGCACTCCCGCATTCCCGTGATCGGTGAGAACGTCGACGACATCGTCGGCGTCGTGTACCTGAAAGACTGTGTCCAGCAAGCGTATTACTCATCCGCCGGTGGGCGTGACACACCCGTCGCGAAGGTGATGCGCCAGGCGGTGTTCGTGCCGGACTCCAAGCCCCTGGATGCGCTGCTGCGAGAAATGCAGCGCGACCGCAACCACATGGCGTTGCTGGTCGACGAATACGGGGCGATCGCCGGGCTGGTGACAATCGAGGACGTGCTGGAGGAGATCGTCGGTGAGATCGCCGACGAGTACGACGCAGGCGAGGTCGCGCCGGTAGAAGACCTGGGCGACAACCAGTTCCGGGTATCGGCGCGACTGCCGATCGAAGATGTCGGTGAGCTGTTCGATGTGGAATTCGAAGAGGACCTCGACGTCGATACGGTCGGCGGGCTGCTGGCCCTGGAGTTGGGCCGTGTGCCGCTACCCGGCTCAGAGGTGATCTCGCATGGGCTGTTGCTGCATGCCGAGGGTGGACCCGACCACCGCGGGCGAATCAGAATCGGTACTGTTTTGCTGCGCCGGGCGGAAGTGGTGACTGCGGACCATGACTGAATTCCGTTCCGGTTTCGTATGTTTCGTCGGCCGGCCGAACACCGGAAAATCGACGCTGACGAACGCGCTGGTCGGCTCGAAGGTGGCGATCACATCGAGCCGTCCGCAGACCACCCGGCACACGATCCGCGGGATCGTGCACCGCGACGACTTCCAGATCATCCTCGTCGACACCCCTGGGCTGCACCGGCCGCGCACCTTGCTGGGCAAGCGGCTGAACGACTTGGTGCGCGACACCTACAGCGAAGTCGACGCGATCGGCTTGTGCATTCCCGCCGACGAGGCGATCGGACCGGGGGACAGGTGGATCGTCGAGCAGATCCGTTCGACCGCGCCCAGAACGACATTGATCGGCGTCGTCACCAAGATCGACAAGATAGCCAAGGACAAGGTCGCTGCCCAGCTCGTCGCGGTGAGCGAACTCCTCGGTGATGCCGAGATCGTGCCGGTGTCGGCAGTTGCCGGTGAGCAGATCGACCTGCTGACAAATGTTTTGGCCGCCGCGCTGCCGGTCGGACCACCCTATTACCCCGACGGCGAGCTGACCGACGAACCCGAGGAGGTCCTGATGGCCGAGTTCATCCGGGAGGCTGCCTTGGAAGGCGTGCGGGACGAGTTGCCGCATTCGCTGGCGGTGGTGATCGACGAGGTCACTCCGCGTGAGGGTCGTGACGACCTGATCGACGTGTACGCACTGCTGTATGTCGAGCGGGAAAGCCAGAAGGGCATCGTGATCGGCAAAGGCGGGGCACGGCTGCGCGAGGTGGGCACCGCAGCGCGCAGTCAGATCGAGAAATTGTTGGGCACCAAGGTCTTTCTGGATCTGCGTGTCAAAGTAGCCAAGAATTGGCAGCGTGACCCCAAACAGCTTGGCAGACTAGGTTTTTGACGCCGTAACGGGCGGGATGTCGTAGCCGGTGTTCCACCAGGCCGTCGGCTGCTTGGCCGACCAGCCGCACACCGCCTCCAGCTCGGCGGCCAGCGAGATCAGCAACGGCTCGCTGTTGGCCGGGCCCATCAACTGCACGCCGATCGGCAAACCGTCGGAGGTGAAGCCGGCCGGGACGTTGATCGACGGCCAGCCCAGCACATTCCACGGCCAGGTCACCGGGCAGGCGGCGATCATGGTCCGGTCGGTGCCCAGACCGCTCAACTTGTCGAAGGCGTGCGCCGGCGGTGGCGGCTGCGCGGTGGTCGGCGCGAGCACGACGTCCACGATGCGGAAGATCGAGCCGACCCGGCGTTGATCGGCCGCCTCCTGCGCGCGGGCCTTGCGCAGAATCGACTGCGAGAGCACCCGGCCGACGCGCATGTTCGCCTGCGTCCGGGAATCCCACTCCACACCGTCGCCCAGCCGGTCAGCCCAGTCCAGCAGCCCGGAGGTGGACCGGGACAAGAAGTTCCACGACAACCGCAGGCCGTAATCGGGGTTGCCCGACACCACGCTGTGGCCCAGCAGCCGCAGCTGGTCGCCGACGGACTCCAGTGCGGCCTTGATCTCCGGATGCAGCCGGGCGCCGAAAAAGGTGAACGGGAACCGCGTCGACAACGCGATCCGCAGCGGGCCCGGTGCGATGCCGACGTGTTCGGACACCGTGACCGGCCGCGGCTTGTGCAGGTCGCCGTCGACGTTGCCGGACGCCGCGTCGAGCACCAGCGCCGCGTCGGCGACCGTGCGGGCCAGCACACCGTTGACGGTGATGCCGTTGAACGCTTCGCGCAGCGGCCACGTCGAGATGCGTCCACGCTGCGGCTTGATGCCGACCAGGTGGGTCCACGCCGCCGGGATGCGCACGCTGCCCGCCCCGTCAGAGCCGATCGCGGCGGTTACCAGCCCGGCGGCCACTGCGGCCGCGCTACCACCCGACGATCCGCCCGGGGTGTGCTTGCGCGACCACGGATTGCGGGTGTGGCCGAATCCGGGTCCGCTGGTGAACGGCCACTGGCCCAGCTCGCAGGTGTTGGTCTTGCCGACGATCACCGCACCGGCCGCCTTCAGCCGGCGGACCACTTCGGCGTCCTCGGTGGCCGGCCGGACGTTACCGGTGGTGCCGAACCAGGTCGGCGACCCGGCGACGTCGACGTCGTCTTTGACCGCGATCGGCACACCGAGCAGCGGGGCGAGGTCCCCGGCGGCGCGTCGCCGGTCCGCCGCGGCGGCGTCGGCCAGCGCCGACTCGGTGAGCACGACGCGAAAGGCGTTGAGCGTGGACTGGCTGTGGCCGATGGCGCGCAGCGAGCGGCGAACCAGCTCGTCCGAGGTCACTTCTCCGCTGGCCAGTTGATAAAGCTGGTCGGTCAGCGTGGGGAAGCGGGATAGCTGCGAGTTACTCATCGGTACAGACATTATCGGCGCGGGTACAAGGCGCCGTCGCAGTGCGGTGACAAACTGATATCCATGCGGCTGTACCGAGATCGAGCGGTGGTGCTGCGCCAGCACAAGCTCGGCGAAGCCGACCGGATCGTCACCCTGCTCACCCGCGACCACGGGCTGGTCCGCGCGGTGGCCAAGGGCGTCCGTCGTACCCGCAGCAAGTTCGGCGCGCGGCTGGAGCCGTTCGCACACATCGATGTGCAACTGCACCCGGGCCGCAACCTCGACATCGTCACGCAGGTCGTCTCGCTGGACGCGTTCGCCACCGACATCGTCAGCGACTACGGCCGGTACACCTCGGCGTGCGCCATGCTGGAAACCGCCGAGCGACTCGCCGGCGAGGAGCGGGCGCCGGCGCCGGAACTGCACCGGCTCACGGTGGGCGCGCTGCGGGCGGTGGCCGACGGCAGCCGGCCCCGCGAGCTGGTGTTGGACGCCTACCTGCTGCGCGCGATGAGCATCGCCGGGTGGGCCCCGGCGCTGACCGAATGCGCACGCTGCGCCACACCGGGCCCGCACCGGGCGTTTCACGTCGCCGCGGGCGGCAGCGTCTGCGGCTACTGCCGCCCCGCCGGTGCGACGACGCCACCGATGGGCGTGCTGGATCTGATGTCGGCGCTGCGCGACGGCGACTGGGAAGGTGCCGAAGCCATCCCGCAATCGGCCCGCAGTCACGTCAGCGGATTGGTGGCCGCTCACCTGCAATGGCACTTGGAGCGGCAGCTGAGAACACTGCCGCTCGTCGAGCGGATGCGACGGGTGGATGTGCTGGATCAGAGCCTGCTGGACCGCCGCATAGCGTTGGTCAGGCAGGATGTGGCGCATGGGGACGAGCCGGGTGAGCCGCTCAGAGCGGAGGGCTGAGCGCAAGCGGAAGCTCGACTTCCCGCAGCTCGCCCCGGCGCCAGACGATTATCCGGTCTTCCCCGACACGTCGACGTGGCCGGTGGTTTTCCCGGCATTGCCGCCGTCGCCGGACGGCGGGCCGCGCCGCCCACCGCAACACATCTCCAAGGCGTCCGCTCCGCGCATCGTGGCCGACCAATTGCCCAATCACATCGCGATCGTGATGGACGGCAACGGCCGCTGGGCCACCCAGCGCGGGCTGCCCCGCGTCGAGGGCCACAAGATGGGCGAGGCGGTCGTCATCGACATCGTCTGCGGTGCAATAGAAATCGGTATCAAATGGCTGAGCCTGTACGCGTTCTCCACGGAGAACTGGAAGCGTTCCGCCGACGAGGTCCGTTTCCTGATGGGGTTCAACCGCGATGTCGTGCGTCGACGGCGGGTGAACCTCAACGAGATGGGTGTCAAGATCCGCTGGGTGGGCTCGCGGCCACGGCTGTGGCGCAGCGTCATCAACGAACTGGCGGTGGCCGAGGAATTGACCAGGAACAATGAGGTGATCACCGTCAACTACTGCGTGAACTACGGCGGCCGGACTGAAATCGCCGAAGCCGCAAAGGATATCGCGCGCGAAGCGGCCGCGGGCAGGCTTGACCCTGAGCGCGTCACCGAGGCGACCGTGGCCCGGCACCTGCATCGCCCCGACATCCCCGACGTCGACCTGCTGCTGCGGACCTCAGGTGAGCAGCGGACCAGCAACTTCATGCTGTGGCAAGCGGCATATGCCGAATTCATCTTCCAGGACACGCTGTGGCCGGACTACGACCGTCGGCATCTTTGGGCCGCGTGCGAAGAATACGCATCGCGTAACCGACGGTTCGGGACGGCCTGATGGGGGATCAACGCTGATGCCGTCGTTGCAGGAGCAGTTGCTCACGGTGCTCTCCGAGGTGTTGCCCGTCGACGAAGAATCCGACGGCGCCTTGACGGTGCATCAAGGCGGCACCATCGCGTCGCTGCGGGTGGTGTCGATCACCGACGGCCTGGACCTGGTGTCGCTGACGCAAATCGTGGCGTGGGATCTGTTGCTGACCAAGAAGATTCGCGACATCGCGGCCGAACAGTCGCGCGGTATCCTGCTGGGATCGATCTCGCTGGTGGAGAAGCCGACCGACCCCGCCACCAAACGCAATTCGAGCAAGTCCGCAGATGTGTTGTTGCGCTACAACTTTCCCGGCGGCGGCCTCAGTGATGACGCGCTGCAAACGCTGATTCTGATGGTGCTCGACAAGGGCGCGGACATCCGCCGGGCGTTGACCGGTTAGCTCAGCTGCGGCAGTTCGAGCAGGTGCCGGAGATCTCGATGGTGTGGCTGACGTCGGAGTATCCGTGCTTGGCTGCGACCTCCGCCGCCCACGTCTCGACTTCGTGGTCGCCGACTTCGACGGTCGACCCGCACACTCGGCACACCAGGTGGTGGTGATGGTGGTCAGAGCAACGCCGATAGACCGATTCGCCGGTGTCGTTGCGCAGCGTGTCGAGCATGCCGGCCGAGGCCATCGATTGCAGCGTCCGGTAAACGGTGGTCAGGCCGATGTTCTCGCCGCGCTGGCGCAGCTCGTCGTGCAGCTCCTGGGCGGAACGGAATTCGTCGAGGGTGTCCAGCAGGCCCGCGATGGCCGCCCGTTGCCGGGTGGCCCGGACGCCGGCCTGGGCCTGAGACGTCACGGCTTTTCCTCGCCGGCGTGCGCGACGGCGTCGACCACGATGTGCGCCAGGTGGTGATCGGCCAGCCGGTACAGCACCTCGCGTCCGGACCGCTCTCCGGCGACCACGCCCGCGGCCTTCAGGATCTTCAGGTGCTGGCTGACCAGCGGCTGCGGCACGCCCAGCGCGTCGACCAGCTCGTGCACGCAGCGTTGCGACTCGTGCAGCTGCAGGACGATCGCGATCCGCACCGGCGCGGCCAGCGCGCGCAGCAGTTCGCCGGCGGCCTCGAGGATTTCCCGCGGCGGCGGCGCCGGCAGCTCTGCGGCAGCGCTGTGCTGGTGCTCGCCGACCAGCTCGTCGCTGTCAGCTGCGGCCGGAATTGAGGGAGACATACTGCATCCACTGTCACATGCATAATCACGCATGTCAAAAAGCGCGCGGTTGATCGCTACGATGACGGATCGTCCGCATTTCACAACATCAGGAGTCAGCACCTCGTGGCGTCCGTCATCGACACCGTCGTCAACCTCGCCAAACGGCGCGGCCTGGTCTATCCCGCCGGCGAAATCTACGGCGGCACCAAATCGGCGTGGGATTACGGGCCGCTGGGCGTGGAGCTCAAGGAGAACATCAAGCGGCAGTGGTGGCGCTCGGTGGTCACCGGCCGCGACGACGTCGTCGGCCTGGACTCCTCGATCATCCTGCCGCGCGAAGTGTGGGTCGCCTCCGGGCACGTCGAAGTGTTCAACGACCCGCTGGTGGAGTGTTTGAACTGCCACCACCGGCATCGCCAGGACCACATGCAGGAGGCCTACGCCCTCAAAAAGGGTGGAGATCCAGACTCGGTGCCGATGTCGGAGATCGTGTGCCCGGACTGCGGCACCAAGGGCGAGTGGACCGAGCCGCGCGAGTTCAACATGATGCTCAAGACCTATCTGGGCCCGATCGAGACCGAGGAGGGCCTGCACTATCTCCGGCCCGAAACCGCTCAGGGCATCTTCGTCAACTTCGCCAACGTGGTGACGACGTCACGCCGCAAGCCGCCGTTCGGCATCGGTCAGATCGGCAAGAGCTTCCGCAACGAAATCACGCCGGGCAACTTCATTTTCCGCACCCGCGAATTCGAGCAGATGGAGATGGAGTTCTTCGTCGAGCCGTCCACCGCCCGCGAGTGGCATCAATACTGGATCGACACCCGGCTGGCCTGGTACGTCGAACTCGGCATCGATGCGGAGAACCTGCGGCTCTACGAGCACCCGAAGGACAAGCTGTCGCACTACTCCGACCGCACCGTCGACATCGAGTACAAGTTCGGCTTCTCGGGCAACCCGTGGGGTGAGCTCGAGGGGGTCGCGAACCGCACCGACTTCGACTTGTCCACGCATTCAAAGCATTCCGGCGTCGACCTGTCGTACTACGACCAAGTCAACGACACCCGCTACACGCCCTATGTCATCGAACCCGCGGCCGGTCTGACACGCTCGTTCATGGCGTTCCTGATCGACGCCTATCACGAGGACGAAGCGCCCAACGCCAAAGGCGGCGTTGACAAACGGACCGTGTTGCGGCTCGACCCGCGGCTGGCGCCGGTCAAAGCCGCGGTGCTGCCGTTGTCCCGGCACGCCGACCTGAGCCCCAAGGCCCGCGATCTGGCCGCCGAATTGCGCAAGTACTGGAGCGTCGACTTCGACGACGCCGGCGCCATCGGCCGGCGCTACCGCCGTCAGGACGAAATCGGCACCCCGTATTGCGTGACGGTGGATTTCGACTCGCTCGACGACCACGCCGTCACGATCCGGGAGCGGGACGCGATGACGCAGGAGCGGGTCGGTATCGACGCGGTGACCGATTATCTGGGTGCCCGACTGCGCGGTTGCTAGCCGCTGGTCGCGTCAAGCATCAAAGTTTTGAAGAATTTTCGCGATCTTCTTCACTATTCGGCACGCGACCAATACTATCGGTGAACGCGGTTAACCTATCGAGACTTGGCGCGGCAGCACACTAGGGCGTGGTGAGCTGCCGCGCCGTTCTCTGTCCGGCTTCAGAACCGCCCGCCACCACCCATGAAGCCGCCGTCGAAGGAACCCGACGAGCCGCCGAACGACGTCGGACCCCAGCCGCCGCCGAACCCGCCTCGCATGCCACCACTGAGCATGTCGCCGATGATGATCCCGCCCATCATCGCGCCCATGTTGTCGCCTCCGCCGTAGCGCCCGGCGTACGCGCGCTGGGCGGACTGCACATCGCCCTCGGCCAGTGACTGGGCCTGCGCGGCCAGCCTGGCGGCGTTGTTGGCGTGGGTGATCGCTTCGCTCACCGCATCGGATCGCTTGTCCTGCGCGGCTTCCAGTTGTCGATTCGCTTCGGCCAGACGGGTGCGGGCTTCGGGTCCGATGCTGCCGCGGCGGTTGTCGATGTACTCCGACACCGCATGCACCCGCGACTGCGCGGTGAACAACGCCTGCTCCAGTGTCCGGTTGAGGCGCTCGGCGGTGGCCTGCTCCTCGGCGACTATGGCGAGCAGCCGATTCAATTCGGCGTTGGCGTTGGTCAACGCGGTGAACGAGCCGAGCGGATCGGCCGAGCCGCTGCTACGTGCGGTGTCGAGGGCACGGGCCGCCGCGTCGCGGGCGGCGACCAGGTCACGCAGATTCGGTGTCTTCGTCTTCTTCCCGTCCTGCAACGTGGCGTCGGCGTGGCCGAGGCCGGCGTGGATGTCGGCGATCAGTGTCGGCAGCGTGGCCACCGCGTGCCGAATGTCGTTGGCGGCGCCGTCAACCGCGTCGAGCAGCGAGCGGGCCTGCCCCAGCGCCGATTCTGCGGCATGCACCGCGTCGACCAGGGCGCTCTGCTCACCGCCGACCGGCTTGGCCGCCAGATCGCGTGCGCGGCTGAGGTTTTGGTCCGCGAACGCCAGGCGATCTTTGGCGGTCGTGACGTTGGTGGCGACCGAGGCCAGCGCGGCGGAGTCGAATTCGTTGTGCAGCTCGGTCATTCGCTGTTCCGAGGGCTCGATACGCGCGGTCAGGTCGACAATCTGCTGGGTCAGGGCGTCGAGACGCGACGGTGCGTTGACCACCAGGTCGCGCATCTCCTCGAATGCCTCACGCTGCGACTCGAGTTCGCGATCGGCCCGCGCCGCGGAGACGATGACCTCGGTCAGCAGTTCACGGCGCTGCTCCCGCGTCTCCGGTATCGCGTCGTCGAGTTGCTGACGGACGGTGAAAGCCTGCGCCAGCGCAGCTTTGGCGCTGTCAACGGCGCTGCTGAACGGCTGGGTGCGCTGCTGGCCGAACTCCTCGACCGCCAGCGCCAGCTCGTTGGCGCTGGTGCGCACCGCATTGTCGACATCGACGACTTTCCAGCGGGACAGGTCGTCGAGAGCGCCCAGCGACAGCGCCGCCAGCGCGTCGGCGTCGGTGGCGTCGACCCGTTTGGCCGCGGCCAGCTCGGCCGCCCGTCGCCGACGGTGCCGGTAGCGCATGACCACGTACAAGGCGATCACCGCGGCCAGGATCACGCCCAACCCGATCAGCAGCGGCGCCGAGCTCGTCGGCGCCGGACCCCGGTCGAGCCCGTTGGCCGCCGCCACCGCCGCTCCGCTCCAGTCACCGCGTCGCAGCGCGGGTTCGATCTGGTTGCGCCGCAGGTCGTCCACCTGCCCGGCGCTGATCGTCTTCACCCGGTTCGGCACCAGGAATGCATAGGAGTGGTCGACCGTCGCCACCGCGAGCACGGCGTCGAAGTCGCCCAAGTCGCTGGCGCTGCGGGTGTTCTGTGCCCAGCTGACTGCCGGCTGTCCGGAGAAGTCGTCGACGAAGACCACCCACAACTGGACGCGGCGATCGGAGTAGAGCTTGCCGGTGGCCGAAGCGATGGCGGCACGGCCGGCGCCGTTCAGCGCTCCGGCGTCGTCGGTGATGTAGGTGGACAGCCGGAACGGCGGCTGTGCTGCCGCCGACGGTGCCACCAGTAACGCGGTGATCAGCATTGCGACGAACACGGCGACCGAGCGGACAGTGCGCATGCTCGACAATGTAGTCCCGGCGACGATCCCGGCCCTAGGGCCGAAGGACAGGCCGGACAATCCGGCTCATCCACTGCATGGCGGTCACGAACAGTCCTGGCAGACTAGGCGTCGATGACTGCGCGCGACCCCTACGACGATTTCGACCGCCAACGGGTGGTGGCCGAACCGCCGAAGACGGCGGGCCTGCCGGGGACCGAAGGTCAGCATCGCAGCGACTTCACCCGTGACCGCGCCAGGGTCCTGCACAGTGCCGCGCTGCGCCGCCTGGCCGACAAGACGCAGGTCGTCGGGCCGCGCGAAGGCGATACCCCCCGCACGCGGCTGACCCATTCGCTGGAGGTCGCCCAGATCGGGCGGGGGATGGCGATCGGGTTGGGCTGCGACCCCGACCTGGTCGACATGGCCGGGCTGGCCCACGACATCGGCCACCCGCCGTACGGGCACAACGGCGAGCAGGCTCTCGACGAGTTCGCGGCGGCGCACGGTGGCTTCGAGGGCAACGCGCAGAACTTCCGGATACTCACCGTGCTGGAGCCCAAAGTCCTTGACGGTCAAGGACGTAGCGTCGGTTTGAACCTGACCCGGGCGGCGCTGGATGCGGTCACGAAATACCCGTGGACCCGCGACCGGCATCGCCGCAAGTTCGGCTTCTACGACATCGACAGTGCGGCCGCGAGCTGGGTCCGGGACCGCGCACCGGCAGATCGGCCCTGCCTGGAGGCTCAAGTGATGGACTGGGCCGACGACGTCGCCTACTCGGTGCACGACGTGGACGACGGCGTCGTCTCCGGGCGGATCGACCTGCGCGTGCTCGCCGACGACGACGATGCCGCCGCGCTGGCCAAGCTCGGTGAACGCGACTTCGCCGGGATGCGGGCCGACGACCTGGCCGCGGCCGCGCATCGGCTGTCGGGGCTCCCGGCGGTCGTCGCAGTCGGCAAGTACGACGCGACGCTGACGGCGGCGGTCGCGCTCAAGCGGCTGACCAGTGAGCTGGTCGGCCGGTTCGCCTCGGCGGCGATCGCGGCCACCCAGGCGGTCGCCGGCCCCGGACCGCTGGCCCGCTACCAGGCCGAGCTGTCGGTGCCGGCGGTGGTGCGCGCCGAGGTCGCGGTGCTCAAGACTCTCGCGCTGCAGTTCATCATGTCCGACCCGCGACACCAGAACATCCAGGCCGGCCAACGCGAACGCATCCACCGGGTCGCGAACGCGCTACTGGCCGCGGCACCCAACAGCCTCGACCCGATCTTCGTGCCGGCGTTCAACGCCGCGTCCGACGACGGCGCGCGCCTGCGCGTCATCGTCGATCAGATTGCGTCCTACACCGAGGGACGCTTGGAGCGCATCGAGGCCACTCAGTCCTGAAGCGGCTCTAGACTGTGCCGATGGCCGGCCGCATCTCCGATCGCGATATCGCCGCCATCCGTGAACGAGTCAGCATCGAGGACGTCGTCGGCGACTATGTCCAGCTGCGGCGGGCTGGCGCGGATTCGCTGAAGGGCCTCTGCCCGTTTCACGACGAGAAGTCGCCGTCATTTCACGTGCGGCCCAACCACGGCCACTTCCACTGCTTCGGCTGCGGCGAAGGCGGCGACGTCTATGCCTTCGTGCAGAAGATCGAACACATCAGCTTCGTCGAGGCCGTCGAAGTGCTGGCCGACCGGGTCGGCCACACCATCACCTACACCGGGGCAACCAGCAGTGTGCAGCGCGACCGCGGCAGTCGCAGCCGGCTGATCGCGGCCAACGCCGAGGCCCAGGCTTTCTATGCGGCCGCGCTGGAATCCCCGGAGGCGCAGCCGGCCCGGAAGTACCTGACCGAGCGGAATTTCGACGGCGACACCGCCCATCGCTTCGGCTGCGGCTTCGCGCCGTCGGGCTGGGATTCGCTGACAAAGCATCTGCTGCGCAAGGGTTTTGAGTTCAAAGAGCTCGAGGCCGCCGGCTTGTCGCGGGAGGGCCGCCGCGGTCCGATGGACCGGTTCCACCGCAGGTTGCTCTGGCCGATTCGCTCGTCGGCCGGCGAGGTGATCGGGTTCGGTGCGCGCCGACTGTTCGACGACGACCCGATGGAAGCCAAGTACGTCAACACTCCGGAGACGTTGCTGTACAAGAAATCTGCGGTGCTGTTCGGCATCGACCTGGCCAAACGCGACATCGCCAAGGGCCATCAGGCCGTCGTCGTCGAGGGCTATACCGACGTGATGGCGATGCATGTGGCCGGCGTGACGACCGCGGTCGCATCGTGCGGCACCGCGTTCGGCGACGAGCACCTGGCGATGCTGCGTCGACTCATGATGGACGACAACTTCTTTCGCGGCGAGCTTATCTACGTGTTCGACGGCGACGAGGCGGGCAAGGCGGCGGCGCTCAAGGCGTTCGGCGGCGAACAGCAGCTGGCCGGCCAGTCGTTCGTCGCGGTCGCGGCCGACGGGATGGACCCGTGCGATCTGCGGCTGGCGTCCGGCGACGGTGCACTGCGCGACCTGGTGGCACGACGAACTCCGTTGTTCGAGTTCGCGATTCGTGCCACCCTGAACGACCTGGACTTGGACAGCGCCGAAGGCCGGGTGTCCGCGCTGCGGCGGTGCGTGCCGATCGTTTCCCAGATCAAGGACCCGACCCTGCGGGACGAGTACGCGCGACAGCTGGCGGGCTGGGTCGGCTGGTCGGATGTCGCTCAGGTCATCGGCCGGGTGCGGGAAGAAGCCAAACACCCGACGGCGCAGGGCCGCCCCAGTCCCCGTCGCGCGGCCGCCGCGGACGCCAGTGCGCAGTACGCCGCCGCGCCACGGCCGAACCCCAACGACCCCACCCTGTGGCCACAGCGCGAGGCGCTCAAGTCTGCGCTGCAGTACCCCGCGCTGGCCGGGCCGGTGTTCGACGCCCTGACCGTGGACAGCTTCACCCATCCCGGGTACGCCGCGGTACGCACGGCGATCGATGCGGCCGGCGGCACCGGAACCGGCGTCGGTGGGGCCGAATGGCTCGATGCCGTGCGTCAGAAGGCGCTGTCGCCCGCGGCCGCCGGGCTGGTCAACGAGCTCGGCGTCGAGGCCGTCAAGGTCGACGACGACGAGAAGCTACCGCGCTACATCGCCGGCGTCCTGGCCCGTCTGCAGGAGGTGTGGGTCGGCAGGCAGATCGCGGAGGTCAAGTCCAAGCTGCAGCGGATGTCGCCGGTGGAGCAGGGCGACGAGTATCACGCGCTGTTCGGCGATCTGGTCGCGATGGAGGCCTACCGGCGCAGTCTGCTGCAGCAGGCCAGCGGCGACGATCTGACCGCTTAACGCCCGGCGCTCGGCCGTTGCGGCTCGACCACGGTGGTCTCGTCGTCGATCTCGGTCAGCGTCACCATCCGCGCGTCGGGTGACACCCGATTCGCCACCTTGCGCCGTCCCGCCTCGATCATCGACTTGGTGGCAGGGCTGCCGGTCAGGGCGCGATAGGTGCCGACGATCTGCTCATAGCGACGACGTCCGGCCTTGGCGCCCAACACGTAGCCCAGTCCCAGCATGACGACGTAGCGGATCAAAGCGGTCCCTTCCCAGATTGGTGCTGATCCATCCATCCTGCCCCATACCCGCGACCGGCCGCCCTGCGGCGGGCCATCGGTCTGGTTGGGGGTGCGGACGTCGGTACGCTAGAGTCATCGAGCGTTCCGCGCCAGTCCCCTGTAGCTCAATTGGCAGAGCATTCGGCTGTTAACCGAAGGGTTGGTGGTTCGAGTCCACCCGGGGGAGCAGCTACCTTTCCATCCGTCGGCTCGTCACCGTGATACTGGGCCGATGCAGCACATTGTTCGCGTTGCGTCGCGTGAGGTGTACCGAAGCCGCTGGGTGACGATTCGGGAGGACCAGATCCGCCGCCTCGACGGCAGCTCCGGGACCTACGCCGTGATCGACAAACCGGACTACGCGTTGGTGATCGCGCAAGATGGCGACCGGTTTTGCCTGGTCGAGCAGTTCCGCTATCCGCTGGGGCTGCGGCGGTGGGAGTTCCCGCAGGGGACTGCACCGGACCTCGTCGACGTCGAACCTGCCGCGCTGGCCGAGCGGGAACTACGCGAGGAGACTGGACTGCGCGCGGAGTCGCTTGCTTTTCTCGGTCTGCTCGATGTCGCGGCCGGAATCAGTAGCCAGCGCGGCCGGGTGTTCCTGGCGACAGGGATCACCGAGGGTCAGCACGAACGGGAGCACGAGGAGCAGGACATGCACAGCGCCTGGTTCTCCCGCGCCGAGCTGGAGCAGATGATTATCGATGGCGAAATCACCGATGCCCAGTCGCTCGCGGCGTGGACACTGTTCTTGCTAGCGGCCCATCCCGCCGAAGCCGCCGAACGGTGAATTGCTCTTGGTCGGCGCGCTCGACTTGTTCAGGTAATCCGGGCAGTAGGCGCTCGACGCCAGCGCCGCGAATTTCATGGCACCGCCGGAGTTCAAGCCGGGGTTGAGCATGCTCAACTTGTCGACGACGTCCTTCTCCGACGTACCCGCGTTCATCATGTCGCAGGCCATCTTGCCGGCCGCGATGACGCTGGATTGACTGGTGTACGTCATTCCCGCGGTCTTGAGCGAGTCGAGGAAGGTTGTGTCCGCGGCCGGATTGTCCGGCACGCTCGGCGGGGGCGGGTCGGCCATCGCCGGCGCGGCCACGCCCACCATCACGGCAAAGCTGGCTGAGGCAAGAAGCAAACGCATCGGTCCATCATCGTCCAAATCGGCGAGGTTGTCCTGTCGAATTCGTCGTACCTGCAGGTCGGGTCGAATCAAGGGCTGGAAGCGGGGCTGAAGTGAGGGTTGGATGGAGCCTGTGACAACGGTCGCGGACAGTTCCATCGCCTGGAATGACGGCACCCTGCTGGCCATCGACCAGCGCGCGCTGCCCCACGATCTGCGCTGGTTGCGCATCACGACCGTCGACTACGTCATCGACGCGATCAAGACCCTGGCCATCAGGGGTGCGCCGGCGCTCGGGGTCGCTGGCGGGTTCGGTGTGGCCCTGGCCGCGTACGCGCACGTCGGCGACGTCGACAAGACGACTTTGGAAGCCCAGCGCATCGCCTCGGCCCGGCCCACGGCGGTGAATCTGGCGTGGGGTGTGCGGCGCGCGTTGGCGGCACTGCCCGCGGGTCCGGACGCCGTGCTCGCCGAAGCCCGGCAGATGCTGGCCGAGGACGCCGAGGTCAACCGGGCGTGCGCCACGCATGCGGCCGACCTGATGCAGCGGCTGTGTCCCGATCGGCCGCTGCGCGTGCTCACCCACTGCAACACCGGCCGCCTGGCCACCACCGCGTTCGGCACCGCGCTGGGCGCGCTGCGCGTGCTGCACGCCCGCGGCAAGGTTGCCGACGTCTTGGTCGACGAAACCCGGCCGCTGTTGCAGGGCGCCAGGCTCACCGCGTGGGAGCTAGCCGAGGCCGGCATCCCGCACCGGCTGACGATCGACTCCGCCGCGGCGTGGGCGATGGCCACCGGTCAGGTCGACTGCGTCGTCGTCGGTGCGGACCGCATCGCCGCGGACGGCTCGGTCGCCAACAAGATCGGCACGTATGCGCTGGCCGTGGCCGCACACCGGCACGGCATCCCGTTCGTCGTGGTGGCTCCCGAATCGACCCGCGACGCCGCGACGGCCACCGGACACGAGATCGTCGTCGAACAGCGCGCCGCGGCCGAGATCACCCACGTCGGCGGTATCGCCACCGCACCCGAACGCACCGAGGTGTTCAATCCCGCCTTCGATGTGACGCCGCCCGAGCTGGTCACGGCTATCGTCACCGAGAACGGCCGGGTCGGGCCGAAAACAGCTGTGGGACAGCAGATCGCCGAGATGGCACGCAGCCTCTACGCCCGCGGGTGGATGCCGGGCACGGCGGGCAACATCTCGGTGCGCGCCGGGCAGACCGCGACGATCACCGGCAGCGGACTGTCCAAGGGTGACCTTGCCGCCGACGACATGGTGACGGTGAACATCATTGACTCGCAACGGGTCTCGGGAAGCCGCCGGCCATCCGCGGAGACCGCGATCCACACCGCCATCTACCGCGCCACCGACGCCGACGCTGTGATCCACGTGCATGCCCCGCACGCGACCTCCCAATCCGTCGGCGCGGCGGGGGCTTTGACATTCATCGGTTACGAGCTGATCAAGGGATTGGGAGCAACACAGACCATCAGCGTCCCGGTCTTCGTCAACCACGCCGACGTCGCGCACATCGGTGCGGACATCGAGCAGCACCTCACCGAACACCCGGACGCTCCGCCGATTCTGTTCATCGCCGGTCACGGAATCACCGCATGGGGAGCCGATCTCGCGCAGGCCCGCGACCGAACGGAGTGTCTGGAGGCGATGTGCGAGCTGGCGACGCTGACCGGTCGCCGCGAGATAGGAACGTAGATGACGCTGTTGCAGGTGATGGCCGATGTCGATGCCGCCGATGTGCGGCTGCGTACTGACAAGGCAGACCTGATCGCTGACGAACTCGTCGCGCGCGGAATCGCTTTCGACCACTGGCCGGTCGCCGCCGACCTCGATGCCGACCGTCCTGCCGAGCAGATCCTGGCCGAGTGCGCTCAGCCGATCGCGGCCATCAACCGCGACGGCCGGTACCGGCACGTCGACGTCACCGGGCTGCGCCCCGATGACCGCGACCCGGACTGGCAGGCGACGGCGAGCACCGCCCGCTCGAAGTTCCTCGCCGAACACCGGCACGCCGAGGACGAGGTGCGATTCTTCGTCGCGGGCCGCGGCTGTTTCTACCTGCACCTCGAGCCGGAAGTGCTTGCGGTGGTGTGTGAGAGCGGCGATGTGCTGTCGGTGCCCGCGGGCACCCGGCACTGGTTCGACATGGGTTCGCGGCCCGATTTCGCGGCGATCCGATTCTTCGAGCGCGAGGACGGTTGGATCGGCTACTTCACCGGTGACGTTATCGGACAACGCTTTCCGACGCTCGATCAGCTCGTCACGACGTGATCGCCGCGATCGTCGTCGACATCGAGGGCACCACCAGCCCGACCAGTTCGGTACGCGAGGGCCTGTACGACTACACCCGTGCGCATCTGGCGCAGTGGCTGGCCGACAACGTCGGCGGCGACGCGGATCCGGTCATCGCTGAAACGCGCGCGCTGGCTGGCCGGCCTGACGCGGGTCCGGCCGACGTGGCGAAAATCCTCTGCGATTGGCTGAACTCCGACGTCAAGGCCGAGCCGTTGAAGGCCGCCCAAGGGTTGATCTGCGCCGAGGGCTTCCGCAGCGGCGAGTTGCACGGCGAATTCTTCGACGACGTGCCGGCGGCGTTGCAGGCCTGGCATCGCGCCGGAGTGGTGCTGCACGTCTTCTCGTCGGGTTCGGTTCGTAATCAACAGGATTGGTTCGCTTACGCTCGAGGCGGTGAACTGGCGTCGTTGATCAGCGGTTGGTTCGATCTGACCATCGCCGGGCCCAAGCGGGAAAGCTCTTCGTATAGAACAATTTCCGAGGCGATCGGCGCGGCGGGCGACGAGATTCTCTTTCTGTCCGACCATCCCGACGAGCTCGACGCCGCGGCTGCCGCCGGTTGGTCGGTGCTCGGTGTGCACCGGCCGGGTGAACCGAATTCCCCGCGGCCGCCGCACCAGTGGATCGAAACTTTCACCGACGCCGACCTGCCGATCAGCTGACCGCCCAGGCGATTCTCAAACTCAGGGTGATTTCAACTCGCCGTAGACCGTCATCGACGGGAAACTCTTAATCAGGCCGCTCGATCGTGTAGGAAAAGGGTCTGAACGACCCAGGGAGGCGACGTAGATGATTTTCACGCAGCACTACCTGGACTGCTTGTCGCAAGGCTCGTATCTCATCGGGGACGAGAGCACCCGACGAGCGGTAGTGGTCGATCCTCGCCGTGACGTCGAGGCCTACGTGGCCGAAGCCGACGAGCACGGTTTGCATATCGAGCGCGTCATCGAGACCCATATCCACGCCGACTTCCTCACCGGTCATCTGGAACTGGCGGCCGCCACCGGGGCCCAGATCTGCTACAGCGAAGAAGCCGACATCGAGTTCCCGTTTGTGCCGTTGCGGGATGGCCAGCGGATCTCGCTCGGCGAGGTGACACTGGAGATTCTCGCGACGCCCGGGCACACGCCGGAGTCGATTTCCATCGTGGTGTACGAGCACTCCGACGACGAGGTGCCCTACGGCGTCCTCACCGGCGACACCTTGTTCGTCGGTGATGTGGGCCGCCCGGATCTGCTCGCCGGCACCGGACTGTCCTCGGAAACATTGGCGCGCAGGCTCTATGACTCGCTGCACGACAAGCTGCTGAAGTTGCCCGATGCGACGCGCGTCTTCCCCGCGCATGGCGCGGGATCGGCATGCGGTAAGCAGATGTCCAGCGAGACGAGTTCGACGATCGGGGAGCAGCGCCGGGACAATTACGCGCTGCAATTCACCGACGTCGACGACTTCGTCGCCGCCGTCACCGCAGGCCAGTCGCCGCGGCCGCACTACTTCGAGTTCGACTCGCTGCGCAACCGGGAGCTGCGTCCGCTGCTGGACGACAACCCGCCGCCGCTGCTCAATGTGTTCGAGGTCTACGAGCGCGCCGATTCCGGAGCGATCCTGCTCGACACCCGGGAGGCGGACGCGTATGCGTCCGGTCACCTGCGCGGCGCGGTCAACATCGGCCTGAAGGGACGCTTCGCCGAAGGTGCCGGTCAGGTTATCCCGCCCGATCGCGATATCGTCCTGGTCGGTGACGCCGAACTCGCGGAGGAATCCAAGACCCGCCTCTCCCGTGTGGGCTTCGACCGGGTCGTGGGTCAATTACGAGACCTGCCAAGTGTTCTCGCAGAACGTCCCGATGTGGTGGTGACCGCGTCGCGTTACACCGCCGAGCAGCTCGCCGAATTGCTCAGGGCACGACCAGGCCTGCAATTGGTAGACGTGCGAAACCCGGGGGAGACCGAAAAAGGGATAATCCCCGGCGCGCAAGAGATTCCACTCGCGTCGCTCACCGATTCGCTGGGAAGCCTGGACAGGACGGCCCCGGTCGTCACGTACTGCGCCAGCGGCTACCGGTCGCTGGTGGCGGCCAGCCTGCTGCGGGCAGCGGGGTTCGGGAATGTGTCGGACCTGTTCGGCGGATTTGGTGCGTGGCAGAAAGCCGATCTGGCCCTCAGATAGAGAAGTCCTCGCCGTGCCATACCCCGGCCTCGGGTGGCCGGATGACGCGGCCGCTTCGTGACTCGCCGTTGGTCTGGCCTTCCAGCTTGGCGACTCTGGTCAGCAGCGACTGCAAGCTGATGCCGACAAGGTCGGGCAGGGAGGCGTCGCCGCGGTCTCCACCGTGCCGGCTGATGGCCTGCCCGGGCACACCGACGACCACGGCGCTGCTCGGCACCTCTTTGACCACCACGGCGTTGGCGCCGATTCGGCTGTCGTCGCCGACTTTGATCGGCCCGAGAACCTTTGCCCCAGCGCCGATCACGACGCGGTCCCCGATGGTGGGATGGCGCTTGCCGGTGTCTCCGCCGGTGCCGCCGAGCGTGACGCCGTGATAGATCATCACATCGTCGCCGACTTCGGCGGTCTCGCCGATCACCACGCCGGTCGCGTGGTCGATGAACAGCCTTCTGCCGAGAGTGGCCCCCGGATGGATGTCGACTCCGGTCAGGATCCGGGTGATCTCGCCCAGCGTGCGTGCGGCCACCTTTGCGCCGCGCTTCCACAGCCATCGGCTGGCGCGATGCCCCCAGATGGCGTGCACGCCCGGATAGGCGAAGACGACCTGCAGCGTGCTCGGAACAGCCGGATCGCGCTCCTTAGCCGCCCGTATGTCGTCCCGGTAGGCCTCGAGCATGACTAGTCGGCGTCCGCGAACAGTGGGGTGCTCAGATACCGCTCGCCGAAGGACGGGAACACGACGACGATCAGCTTGCCGGCGTTCTCGGGACGCCGGGCGACCTGCAGGGCAGCCACCGTCGCAGCGCCCGAGGAGATGCCGACCAGCAGTCCTTCCTCACGGGCAAGCCGCCGGGTCACGTTGATCGCGTCGTCGTTGCCGACGGCGATGACCTCGTCGACCAGGTCCATGTCGAGTATCTGCGGGACGAAGCCGGCGCCGATGCCCTGGATCGGGTGCGGGCCCTTCTTGCCGCCGGACAGCACCGGTGAGGCGGCCGGTTCGACCGCGACGATCTGCACCGAGGGCTTGCGTTCCTTGATGACCTGCGCGACGCCGGTGATGGTGCCGCCGGTGCCCACGCCCGCGACGAAGATGTCAACCTTGCCGTCGGTGTCCTTCCACACCTCTTCGGCGGTGGTCTTACGGTGGATCGCCGGGTTGGCCGGGTTCTCGAACTGCTGAGGGACGAAATAGCGTTGGTCGGTCTTGGCCAGTTCCTCGGCCTTGGCGATCGCACCGGGCATGCCCTCGGCGCCCGGGGTCAGGATGAGTTCGGCGCCGTAGGCGAGGAGCAGCTTGCGTCGTTCGACGCTCATCGTTTCCGGCATGGTCAGCGTGAGCTTGTAGCCGCGGGCGGCGGCCACCATCGCCAGCGCGATGCCGGTGTTCCCGCTCGTCGGCTCGAGGATGATGGTGTCGGGCTTGAGCAGGCCCGCCTCTTCGGCCGCATCGATGAGGGCCACGCCGAGGCGGTCCTTGACGCTGGCTGCCGGGTTGAAGGACTCCAGCTTGGCGACAACCTGCGCGCCGACGCCGTCGGTGACCCGATTCAGCCGGACCAGTGGCGTGTGCCCGATCAGTTGGGTGATGTTGTCAGCGATAGTCACGACTTCAATCCCAGTCGATATCGAAGTGAATTGCAACGTCGGTGGGCACCGCCAGGGCGACCGGGGTGAATCGCTGTGGCGCATTGTCGGCGGCCACTCCGGTCAACACCCGGCCGGCAATCGGCCGCGGCGTCGCAGCGATCAAGGTCGTCCTCGAGCAGCCCTCCGCAGGTCGAATGTAGAAGTCGTGTCCCGGCTGGACGGGCACCTCGATCGCGACACCATCCGCGTCGACCAACTCATGTCCGTCGGTGACGTTGAGTGCCAACGGAGTTCGGACGTAGAACGGGCCCACCAGGCCATCCTCGGCGACCGCGTGCCTCGTGATCAGTTGCGGCTCAACGGTTTCGCGCAGGGCGGCAATCGCTCCGGCGAGCAGATAGTTGTAGAGGTGCACGACCCGGTCCGCGTTGCGGTAATGCGTTGTGCCAGTGAGCCAGAAGCTGACGTGACCGACATTGGGTGCGTCGGCGGGCGGTGTCGTGATGAGTCGGTAGAAGCGGAAGCCACGACCGCGCCGGCCGTGGCTGCTCGACGACACGGTGCTTCCGACGCCCAGTCCGCGTTGGTAGCGGGCTCTCGCCGGCCCGGTGGTCATCTGCGAACCCGAAACATCGTGCCAGTCAACGCCGTTGGCCGACTTCTGCAGGCGCAGGTTTACCGGCGCGTCCGTGGTGGTCCACACCGAATAGCCGCCGAGCTGGGGTTCATCGTCGAATTCGTAGGTGATGACCGGCCCCGGGCCACGCCGCACGGTGACCGGAACGTTGAGCGGCTGGGTGTCCAGCGCCAGGCCGTTGGTGAAGTACCAGATCGCGGCTTGCGTCGCCGCAATGGCTTCGTGGTCGGCGATGTTGGCCGCTCCCAACGGATATCCGGCAGCGCGCAGCTGTCGGCTCAATTCGGCGATCGAGATGATCGGGAAGGAATGCCGCAGAATCCAGCCGATCTGCGCTTCACGGCCGCGGGCACGCAAGTGCGGCAGTGCCGACCAGGTCCCCAGTTGATATCTGGACGGCAGCCGCGGCGCGATGCCAGTGAAATCCAGCGAGTACGCATCGAGGTTGGGGTTGAGCCTGATCAGGTCGGTGCGCGCGGTGCTGCCATCGGCGAACACGATCCGGTCGACGGTGTGCGAGTAGGTCCCGCCGCGATAGCGCGTCATCTGGGGCAACTCGCGGGCCGGCCGGACGACGAGCCGTCGGCCGGTGGTCACCTGCGTCGGTGCAGGCATCGATAGCAGAGTCATGGCAGTGGTTGATCTTCCTGAGGAGTTGCAACCCCGCGCGGTTGCGCCTCACCGCAACAGCCGACGGAGCCGCCGGCTTGCGGGATAAATGCGCGAGGATTTGAACGTCAGATGGGCGTCAGGAAATCAACAACAACAACAGCAACGCACGTCAAGGCAGCGCGAAGGAATGAAGCGCAGTTGAGCGGCCTGTTGCATGCAATTCACTATAGGGCATGATTCTTTGCGGGCTCCTCCTCGACGATTTTTTCCCCCGCGTTGATAAAATCTCGGTGAGTTTTATGCTTGCCTAGGCTCAACGCGTCGCTCTTGGTGGGCCGATTTTGCCGACATGCTCACCTTTAGACCAAGACGGAAGGACCACGATGACCTCGGCCCAAAACGAGTCTCAGACGCTTGGTGATCTCGGTGCCCGCCAACTCGCTAACGCGACCAAGACGGTTCCCCAGCTCTCCACGATCACGCCACGCTGGCTGCTGCACCTGCTCAGCTGGGTGCCGGTGGAAGCCGGGCTCTACCGAGTGAACCGCGTGGTCAACCCGGAGCAGGTGGCCATCCACTCCGACGAGGGCGCCGGCACGGACGACCCGTTGCCCGAGACCTACGTCGACTACGAGACCAGCCCGCGCGAATACACGCTGCGCACCATCTCCACGCTGCTCGACGTCCACACCCGGGTGTCCGATCTCTACTCCAGCCCGCACGACCAGATCGCTCAGCAGCTGCGGTTGACCATCGAGACGATCAAAGAGCGGCAAGAGTCCGAGTTGATCAACAACCTCGAGTACGGCTTGCTGGCCCAGGCGACTCCCGAGCAGACCATTCAGACGCTCGGCGGTGCTCCCACGCCGGACGACCTCGACGCACTGATCACCAAGGTGTGGAAGACGCCGAGCTTCATCTTGACCCACCCGCTGGGCGTCGCCGCGTTCGGCCGAGAGGCCACCTTCCGGGGCGTGCCGCCAGT
Source organism: Mycobacterium cookii (assembly GCF_010727945.1). Lineage (NCBI taxonomy): Bacteria > Bacillati > Actinomycetota > Actinomycetes > Mycobacteriales > Mycobacteriaceae > Mycobacterium > Mycobacterium cookii. The sequence continues at coordinate 1,431,493 of NZ_AP022569.1, read as the reverse complement.
CGTGGTGAGTTTGTTTGGGGCGCAGTTCATCACCTGGCGCGGCATCCCGCTGATCCCGTCGGACAAGGTGCCCGTCGAGGACGGCAAGACCAAATTCATCCTGGTGCGCACCGGTGAGGAGCGCCAAGGTGTGGTGGGCCTGTTCCAGCCCGGCCTGGTCGGCGAACAAGCGCCGGGCCTGTCGGTGCGGTTCACCGGCATCAACGCATCAGCGATCGCCCGTTACCTGGTGACGCTGTACACGTCGCTGGCCGTGCTCACCGACGACGCGCTCGCTGTTCTCGATGGCGCAGCCGTGGACCAGTTCCATGAGTACAAGTGAGCACCGAGCAGTAGACGCCGAAAGCGACTTGCCTATCAGCGCAACGGAACTCGCGGCAATGGCCAGCCAGTTGTACGCGGCCAGCATCCGGCCGGGATTCGACAGTCCGCCGCAGTCGGCACCGGTTGCCCCCCGGGGCAACGTGCCGGACGTGACGACGGCGACCTCGGCGGGTCAGACCACGGCGGGCTCTGCGACTCAGTACCCGGCACCGATTCCGTTGCTCGGTGTCTCCGACGTCTACCTTCCGGCTCCGACGTCGCCGGAACCGGAACTGCCACCACAGGCGGTGCCGGTGGCACCGCGGGGCAGTGTCCCGGACACCACGGCAGCGCCCTCCGCCGCGGCGACGACCGGCGGGATCGCAGATCCCTACCTGCCGCCGACCGACCTCAGCGCGTTCGCGGTGCCCACCGAAGGCATCGTGCCGACGGTTCCCGGTGTGCTGGCCGGATCACCGGCCACCGTTCCGGTGGCGCCGCGCGGTTCGGCGCCCACCTGGTTGTCGGGGGCGCCGTCGGTTCCCGATCTGGGATGGACGGGACGCGTGCCCGCCGGCTCCCCGGACGCGCCGCTCGGCGACGAGGGTGACTACCACTTCCTGACGGTCGCCGACCCGGTCCCGCAGCTGCCGGACGACCACGAGGTGTTCGACGTCAATGCGGTGCGGGCGGATTTCCCGATCCTCAAAGAGGTCGTCCACGGAAAGCCGCTGATCTGGTTCGACAATGCGGCGACCACCCAGAAGCCGCAAGTGGTGATCGACCGGCTGTCGCACTTCTACGCGCACGAGAACTCCAACATCCACCGCGCCGCGCACGAGTTGGCGGCCCGGGCCACCGATGCCTACGAGGAGGCTCGCGACACCGTCGCCGAATTCATCGGCGCGCCGTCGGCCGACAACATCGTGTTCGTCCGCGGCACCACCGAGGCCATCAACCTGGTGGCGCACGCGTGGGGCGGCAAGCATCTGCAGCCCGGCGACGAGATCGTCATCACCCACTTGGAGCACCACGCGAATATCGTTCCGTGGCAGCTGATTTCGCAGAAAACCGGAGCGATCCTCAAGGTTGCCCCGATCGACGATGCGGGCAATCTGCTGCTGAACGAGTTCGAGCAGTTATTGGGCCCGCGCACCAAGCTGGTCGCGGCGACCCAGGTCTCCAACGCGTTGGGCACCGTGGTGCCGGCGGACAAAATCGTCGAGCTGGGTCATCGCTATGGCGCCAAGGTCCTGATCGACGGCGCTCAGTCGATCCAGCACATGCCGGTCAACGTCGCCGAACTCGGCGCCGACTTCTTCGTGTTCTCTGGTCACAAGATCTACGGCCCCACCGGAATCGGTGCGTTGTATGGCACCGAGGAAGCGCTGACCGAGACGCCGCCGTGGCAAGGCGGTGGCCACATGATCGCCGACGTCACGCTGGAACGGTCGATCTATCAGGGCCCGCCGACAAAGTTCGAAGCCGGCACCGGCAACATCGCCGACGCCGTCGGGCTGACCGAGGCGCTGCGTTACGTGCAGCGGCTGGGAATCGACCGCATCGCGGCCTACGAGCACGAACTCCTCGAATACGCGACGCCCAGGCTGGCTGACATCCCCGGCGTTCGTCTGGTCGGCACCGCGACGGAGAAGGCCAGCGTGCTGTCGTTCGTGCTGGCCGGCCACGAGCCGCTCGAGGTGGGCAAGGCGCTCAATGCCGAAGGCATCGCGGTGCGCGCCGGTCATCACTGCGCGCAACCGACGCTGCGGCGATTGGGGCTGGAGGCGACGGTGCGTCCGTCGTTTGCCTTCTACAACACTCATGAGGAAATCGACGTCTTCCTCAGGGCCGTGCGGCGGATTGCCGAAGGCGGCGCAGGGGTCGGCTGACCCTCGCCGGACGCCGCAGCGCCGATAGTCGCGCGGCGGCGTTTGCGCAGTTCATCGCGCTATGCGCGGTGTCAGCCGACATTATCTCTGGTTGATTCCAAACCTCCCGCGACAGATAACACGTCCGTAAATTACCGACGTGGTCTGTGTGCGCAGTGAACCGGCGATCGTCTGGTCGTGTGGGTGCGCGCACGCTTACCCGCAGACGTAGGTTGAATCCCCAAGCCCTTCCCTTCCGCAGAGGAGCGCGATGAGTCGCATCGGCGATCGGTACAGCGAGCAAACCAAATGAGCATCGCTGTTCTCGAACCTCTGTCGAATAGCAGAGTGGACTTTTCCCATCTCATCAGCATAATTCCGGGCCGCCGGAGGCTTCGTCCGAGGACCGGGTACGCGCCATCGCAGCAAACTGGTCAAGCGTCAAATCCATGGTCCTCGTTACACGCCGGCGGGCCGAGCGGGTTGGCGCGTGGCTGAAAAATCTGGTGGCTCGACCCTGTCTCGAGTCGAGTGGTCGAAGCCCGCCACTGCGGTGGGCGATTTCGTCGTTCTGGCCGGCGAGACGTTCGCGGCCGCGTTTCGCCGCCCGTTCGCGATGCGCGAACTGATCGATCAGATCTGGTTCGTCGCCCGGGTATCGATCGTGCCGACGCTGGTGCTGTCGATTCCCTACACCGTCCTCATCGTCTTCACCTTGAACATCGTGCTGATCGAAGTCGGCGCCGGCGACCTGTCCGGCGCCGGTGCCGCGTTGGCCTCGATCACCCAGGTCGGCCCGGTTGTCACGGCGATCGTGGTCTCCGGCGCAGGTGCCACCGCGATATGCGCAGATCTCGGCGCCCGGACCATTCGTGAGGAGATCGACGCGATGAAAGTCATCGGCGTCAACCCGATTCAGGCCTTGGTGGTGCCACGGGTGATTGCCGCGACATTCGTTGCGCTACTGCTCTATTCGGCGGTTGCCGTTGTCGGGCTGACCGGCAGCTACTTCTTCGTGGTGTACGTCCAGCACGTCACCCCGGGAGCGTTCGTCTTCGGAATGACCATCCTGGTCGGCCTTCCGCAGGTGATCGTGTCTCTGGTCAAGGCATTGTTATTCGGGCTGTCGGCAGGTCTGATCGCTTGCTACAAGGGCTTATCCGTGGGTGGCGGCGCGACCGGGGTGGGCAACGCGGTCAACGAGACCGTCGTGTTCGCGTTCATGGCGCTGTTCTTGATCAACATCTTGGCCACCGCATTCGGTGTGAAGGTCTCGCCATGACGGCCGAGAGCGAGGCGCTACGCAAGTATGTCGCGAGGTTCGGATCGGGTACGCCGGAGCCGGACGACGAAACCTACTTCCCCGGCCGGCAATTCCTGAGCGGCGTCGTCGAGGCCATCCGGACGCTGGGCGCGCAGACGGCATTCATCGGCAACTCGCTCGGCTCCACCGTCGACGCGGTTCGGCGTTATCCCGGTGAGGTACTGCGATTGATCGCTGTGCTGGGCATGGGGACCGGGGCTCTGGCCGTCATCGGCGGCACGGTGGTCATCGTCGGATTCCTGACACTGACCACCGGCGCGCTGATCGCCGTGCAGGGCTACAACACCCTGTCCAACGTCGGGATCGAAGCGCTCACAGGCTTTCTCGGCGCGTTTCTCAACGTCCGCTTCATCGTGCCGGCCACCGCCGGGGTGGCGCTGGCGGCCACCATCGGTGCCGGCGCAACCGCGCAACTCGGGGCCATGCGCATCAATGAAGAAATCGACGCGCTGGAGGCGATGGCCATCCGGCCCATCACCTACCTGGCGTCCACCCGCATCGTGGCCGGAGTTGTCGCGGTCATCCCGATCTACACCACCGCAATGCTGATGGGGTTCTTGGCGACCCGATTCGGCACGACAATCGTCTACGGGCAATCCCGCGGCGTGTACGACCATTACTTCTCGTCGTTTCTGCACCCCACCGATCTGATCTGGTCGTTCACCGAAGCGTTGTCGATGGCGGCCGCGGTGATGGCGATCCATACGTACTACGGCTACAACGCGACGGGCGGACCCGCCGGGGTCGGCGAAGCGGTCGGCCGTGCGGTTCGTTCTTCGATCACCGCTGGGGTTTTCATTCTGCTGACCATCACGCTGTCCGTGTACGGACAGTCGGGCAACTTCCACCTGTCGGGGGGGTGAGATGAGCAAAGAGAACAGGCAGCGGCGGGGAATTGACCCTATTTGGTGGGCACCGGTCCTCGTCCTGGTGATCGTCGCGATCAGCACGCTGACGGCGATGGCGTTCGAAGGCACGCTGAAGACCACCGTCCCGCTCACCGTCATCTCGGACCGGGCCGGTTTGGTCATGGAAGACGACGCGAAGGTGAAGTTGCGCGGCGTCCAGGTCGGTGAAGTGTCCAAAGTCGAGTCCTATGCCGACTCGGCCGGCACGAATCTCTCCAAGCTGAAGCTGAAGATCTATCCGAACGAATTCCGCTACCTGCCGAGCAACATTGAAGCAGAAATCAAGTCCAGCACCGCATTCGGCGCCAAGTACGTCGACCTCATCGTGCCCGCGTCGGGCGCGAGTCATCGGGAACTGGCCAAAGGTGCCGTGCTACATAGCCGCAACACGACCGTTGAGGTCAACACCGTCTTCGAGAACTTGCAATCGATCGTCCACGCCATCGATCCGGCGAAGCTGAACGGCGTTCTGTCCGCGCTGTCCGACGGCTTCCGCGGTAAGGGCGAGCGCATCGGCGAGGCGATCAGCGGTGGCAACCAATTTCTGGTTGCCGTGAACCCCAAACAAGCCACCATCCGCAAGGACTGGCAGCTGTTCGGCAAGACCGCGGCGGCCTATTCGGCTGCGGCTCAGGACCTTTTGTCAACACTTGATTCTTTCTCGACGACGAGCGTCACGATCACCAAGAACAAAAAAGCGCTCGACGGCCTGCTGCTCGATGCCATCGGCTTCTCCAACGCGGGGATCAACACCATCGGCCGTAACGAGCAAAACCTGGTCAGCGCAATCAATCTGGTGGCACCGACCTTTGAGTTGCTCAACAAGTATTCACCGACCTACAAGTGCACGTTCGAGGGCGCTGTCTGGTACCTGGAGAACGGCGGCAGGGCCTACATGGGGGGCAACGGCAAATCTTTGATGATCGACGGCGGACTGCTTTTCGGTGACGACCCGTACCGCTATCCCGCCAACCTGCCGATCGTGCAGGCCAAGGGTGGTCCCGGCGGTCGGCCGAGTTGTGGTTCGCTGCCCGACGCCAGCGCGAACTTCCCGGTGAAGTATCTGGTGACCGACACCGGATTCGGTACCGGCCTGGACATCCGGCCCAACTCCGGCATCGGTTTCCCCGGCATCGTCAACTACCTGCCGGTCACCAAGGGCACGCCCCAACCGCCGCTCATCCGTTACCCTGGCGGTCCGGCACCGGGCCCGGCGCCGGCCTATCCGGGGCAACCCCCTTACGGCGCACCGGATTACGCCGGTGCCGCAACGCCACCGGCACCTCCCGCGCCACCGGCGCCGTAACTCACCCCGACCCGTCGAAAACCAAGGAGCTGCAATGAGAACCGACGCCGGCGCCATCGCGCGTGTGGTGGCGTTCACCGTTGTCTCTCTTGCTTTCGTCTTCGTCCTGGTGACCGTCTTCGGGCAGTTCCGGTTTGACTCCCGCACTTCCTACAGCGCGGTGTTCTCGAATGTCTCGGGGCTCAAGGGCGGGAACTTCGTCCGGATAGCCGGCGTCGAAGTCGGGAAGGTCAAGGATCTCAAGCTGGAAAAAGACGGCACTGTCCACGTCGACTTCGCCATCGATCGGGATCTGAGGCTCACCGAAGGCACCAAAGCGTCAGTGCGCTACGAAAACCTCATCGGCGACCGGTATCTCGCTCTCGAGGACGGGCCCGGTCCGCCCAGGAGATTGCCGCAGAACGCGACGATTCCGTTGGCCCGTACCTCTCCTGCCCTCGACGTCGACGCGCTCATCGGTGGTTTCCGGCCGCTGTTCCGCGCGTTGGATCCCGACCAGGTCAATGCGTTGTCCGGCCAACTGCTCCGAGTGTTCCAGGGTGAGGGCGCCACCATCTCGTCGGTGCTCGGCGAGACCTCCGCGCTGACCACCACGCTGGCCAACCGCGACAAGCTGATCGGCGATGTCATCACCAACCTCAACGTCGTGCTGCACACCTTCGGCACCCGCGACAAACAGTTCTCAGACGGCTTGGACAAGCTGTCCCAGCTTGTCGGCGCGCTGTCCGAGCGCAAGACCGACATCGCCAAGGACGTGGCCTATATCAATGCCGCGACGGGATCGGTAGCCGACTTGCTGACGCAGGCGCGGCAACCGATCAAAGACGTGATAGTGCAAACGGATCGCGTCTCGGGGCAGATCGACTCCGACCACGACTACTTCGACGATCTCGTCAAGACCCTGCCCGACGTTTATCAAAAACTGTCCCGTCAGGGTCTCTACGGCGACTACTTCGGCTTCTACATCTGCGACGTGATCATCAAGCTCAACGGCAGGAACGGACAACCCACGTTCGTCAAGTTCGTGAGTCAGGTAACCGGGCGGTGCTTGCCGAAAAAATGACCTCGATCAAAAACCGTCTCAGCGGTCTCAAAGAGAAGATCAAGACCAAGCGACGCGATATCAAACCGCTCGCTGACCGCAACCGGGTCACCGTCGGTCTGGTTGGCATCGGCATCGTCGTCGCCCTGGTCACCGCTGTCTTCTCCTACGAGAAGATTCCGTTCCTCACCGGAAAGTCCGGCTATTCCGCCTATTTCACCGAGGCGGGGGGCATCAAACCAGACAGCGACGTGCGGGTCTCGGGCCTGTCGGTCGGCAGGGTGTCCAGCGTCAAGTTGGACGGGACCAAAGTGCTGGTCAAATTCACCGTCGACGACGGCGTCGCACTGGGCAACCGCACCGAGGCGGCGATCAAGACCGAGACCGTGCTCGGCACGAAGATGCTCGAGATCACTCCGCGCGGCGACGGCAAGCTCGAAGGCCCCATCCCGGTTGAGCGCACCCGCGCGCCGTATGACTTACCGGATGCGTTGGGCGACTTGACCAGTACCATCAGCGCGCTGGACACCGCGAAGCTGTCGTCGGCGCTGACGACGTTGGCGAACACCTTCAAAGACACCCCACCCGATTTGAAGGCCGCACTGGAAGGTGTTGCGCAGTTCTCCAGCACGCTGGACAACCGTGACGCGAAACTGCGCAGCCTGTTGGCCAATGCGAACAAGGTCGTGGGGGTGCTGGGCAAGCGCAGCGACCAGATCGCCAACTTGGTCATCAACGCGAATGCCTTGCTGGCCGAGCTTCTGACGCAACGCAACGCGGTCGATGCGCTGATGACCAATATCGGTGCTGCGACGCGGCAGATATCCGCTGTCGTCGGCGACAACCGCACGCAACTCAAGCCCGCGCTGGACAAGCTCAACAATGTGCTTGCGGTCTTGGACGACCGCAAGAAAGAACTGCAGCGCACCTTGTACCTCATCCCGAAGTACGCGATGTCGTTCGGTGAAGTGCTGGGGTCGGGGCCATTCTTCAAAGCATCGCTACCGAATCTCACACTGGGACAATTCGTGCAGCCGTTCACCGACGCGGCGTTCTCTGATCTGGGGCTCGATCCCAACGTGCTGCTGCCGTCGCAACTCGTCGATCCGGGCAGCGGCCAGCCCGGTCTGCCGCAATTGCCGATGCCGTACCCGCGTACCGGACAGGGCGGCGAGCCGCGACGCTCGATCCCCGATGCGATCACCGGCAATCCGGATCAGCAGTCGTGTGGCCCCGCCGGCGCGCCGTTGCCTGGCCCCGCTTGCTATCCGTACCGGCCGCCGCCACCGGCGCCGCCGCCGGGCGGCGCACCGCCCGGGCCGCCGGCTGATCTCAAGCCGCCGCCCAAACAAACGCCGGTCTACCAGCCGGCGCCCAACGAAGTGCCTGCGAACGGGGGTCGCTGATGGCGTTCGCGAATGTCCGCGACAAGGCCGGCAACAGGCTCGACAACGTCGGTGAGTGGATCGAGAAACATCGACGCCTTGCGAAGATCGGCGTCGCGATCAGCCTGGTGCTGATCCTGTTCGGCGGGATCAGCATGATGGTCACGCCGTGGTGGAAACAGGTCACCCGGAACACCTACGTCGCGTACTTTCCGAACACCAACGGTGTCTACACCGGCGACGAGGTCCGCATTCTCGGGGTCGCGGTCGGAACGATCGAGAAGATCGAGCCGCAGCCCAACGCCGCGAAAGTCACGTTCACCGTCGAGTCGGAATACCCGGTTCCCGCCGATGTGCGCGCGGCGATTCTGTCGCCGTCGCTTGTCACTTCGCGCGCGATCCAGCTGGTGCCGGTCTACTCCGGCGGGCCGAAACTGGCTGACGGCGCGACCATTCCGCAGGAGCGCACCGCGGTCCCCGTCGAATGGGACGACCTGCGTAAGCAGTTGGAGAAGCTGACCGAGTCCCTGCAGCCCACCACCGAGGGGGGCACCAGCGCGCTGGGGCAGTTCGTCAACACCTCGGCGGCGAACCTGCGCGGCGAGGGCGACACCGCGCGCGACACCGTCATCAAGCTCTCGCAGGCGGTGTCGGCGCTCGGTGATCACAGCACAGACATTTTCAGCACGCTGCGCAACCTCGAGTTGTTCGTCTCCGCGCTGACCTCGAGCAGTGACCTGCTGGCGTCGTTCAACAAGAACTTGGCCAACATCACCACGGTGATGACGAATACGCCGAACGAGTGGGGCCAGGCCATCGCTGGATTGGACGGCGCCGTCAACGATCTGCGTCCGTTCGTCGCCGAGAACCGCGAGGCCATCGGTACGACCTTCGACCACCTCAACGAAATCACCACGGCATTGAACGACAGCCGCCGCGACATCAAGCAGACCCTGCACGTCGCGCCGAACGTGTTTCAGAACTTCCTCAACATCTATCAACCGGCGCAGAGCGCGGTCACCGGGATTCTGGCCCTGTCCAACTTTGCCGACACCGTCCAATCCGTCTGCGGTTCAATCGAATCCGCGGCTCGTATCGGGGCAAAGCAGTCGGCGCGACTGTGCGAGCAGTATCTGGCTCCGATCATCAAGAACCGTCAGTACAACTACCTGCCGATCGGGCTCAACCCGTTCGTGGGTGCATCGGCACGTCCCAACGAAATCACCTACAGCGAAGACAAACTCAACCCGCACATCCCGCCGCCGGGAGCGCCGGGAGGCCCGGGTGGCCCGCCTCCCGCCGACGCGGGTCCGCCGCCGGTGTCACCGCAAGCGTTGCCGGGCGGCGCGGTGCCACCCGCGCCGGTCGCGGTCCATTCCACCGATCCTCGCGAGGGCCTACCTGGCTTGATGGTGCCCGCGGCCGCACCGGTGCCGCCGAAGGGCACACCGTGAGGCGCGCAGTGGCTGCGGCACTTGCCATCTCGTGCTTGTGCTTGCTGACGAGTTGTGGAGGGTGGCGGGGTCTCAACTCGCTGCCGCTGCCGGGAACTCAGGGCAAGGGCGACGGTGCCTACACCATTGCGGCCCAACTGCCCGATGTCGTTGTGATCCAGCCGAATACCCGGGTGCGGGTCGCCGACGTCAACATCGGCAACGTCACCAAAATCGAGGTGCAGGACTGGCATGCCCTGGTGACCATGCGGATCAACGGCAATATCCACCTGCCCGCGAACAGCACCGCCAAGGTCGGCCAGACCAGCCTGCTGGGTTCCATGCACATCGAGCTGGCACCGCCGACCGACGAGGCGCCGCGCGGACAGCTCACCAACGGGTCGGTCATTCCGCTGTCCAGAGCAGCGACGTATCCGACCACCGAGCAGACCCTGGCGTCGGTCGCGATTCTGCTCAACGGCGGTGGACTGGGCCATCTCCAAGAGATCACCCGGACTTTCGCGACGGCGCTGACCGGACGCGAAAAAGAGATGCGCAGCCTGTTGACTCAACTGGACATCTTCGTCACCGAGACGAAGAAGCAGACCGACGACATCATCACTGCCATCGACAGCGTCAACTCACTGGTCGGCCAGGTGGCGGATAAAGACCCGGTGGTCGACAAGGCGCTGACCACGATCCCGCAGGCGCTGGGCGTCTTGTCAGACACCCGCAAGACGTTGGTCGACGCGATCGACAAGGTGGGCCAGTTCAGCGCCGTCGCCGCATCGACGATCCAGCAGAGCAAGAAATCGCTTGTCGACAACTTCCGCAATCTGGCGCCGGCGCTGCGCGAGCTCGCCAACGCCGGGCCCGCGCTGACCAGAGGCCTGGATTTCCTGTCGACGCTGCCGTGGGTGAAAAGCACTGTCCCAAACTGGTTTCGGGGTGACTTCGCCAACATCTCGCTGATCGTCGACCTGACTCTGAGCCGGCTGGACAGCGGTTTCTTCACGGGATCGAAATGGGAGGGAAATCTCACCGAACTCGAGATGCAGTGGGGCCGCACGATCGGCCAGATGCCCAGCCCGTACACCGCGGTCAATCCGTTGATCGCGCCGTACCACTGGGGGGGTTATTAGCATGGCTCTTTCGAGTTCGCTGCGCCTGTCCCGACGGGTGTGGACACAGTTGGCCATCCTGGCGTCGATCACCGTTCTGTCCATCGGCGTGATGGCATTCGGCTTCATCAAAGTCCCTGCGCTGCTTGGCGTTGGCCGTTACGTCGTCAAGGTTGACCTGCCCGCCTCCGGCGGGTTGTATCCGACCTCGGTGGTCACCTATCGCGGCAGCGAGGTCGGCAGTGTCAAGACGGTCGACGTCACCCAGAACGGCGTGCGCGCCGTCCTCTCGCTGAAATCCGACATCGCGATTCCGTCGGACGTGACTGCCGCGGTGCACAGCCGCTCGGCGATCGGCGAGCAATTCCTCGAGCTGACACCGCATTCCGGCACAGTGCAGGACACCGGCCCGAAATTGCGCGACGGCGACGTGATCCCGGTCGGCAAGACGCAGGTCCCGGTCGACATCGGCTCCCTGCTGGACACCACCAACAAGGCACTCGCAGTGATCCCGCAGGACAACCTGCGCACCGTCGTCGATGAAGCCGCCAAAGCCGTTGCGGGCCTAGGGCCGGAACTGTCCCGGCTGGTCGACGGCGGCACGGCGTTGGCGATCGATGCCGGCAAGACCACCGACTCGTTCTCCCGACTGATCGACGAGTTCCCACCGGTTGCCAGTTCGCAGCTGCGAACCTCGGATTCGATCGCGACGTGGGCGCAGCGGGTGAACGCCATCACCAGTCAGGTGAAGGCACAGGACGGCAGGCTGGCGGACTTGCTCAACAATGCCGGCCCGGCGCTCGACGAAGGCACCGCGTTGTTCGACCGGCTGGCGCCGACGTTGCCGGTGCTGCTGTCGAATCTGGTCAGTCTGGGCACCATCGCGGTGAATTACCGCAACGACCTCGAGCAGCTGTTGGTCATGTTCCCGCAGGGTACCGCGGTGATGTCGTCGATCATCGTGCCGGACCGGGTTGCCAAGATGGACTACAAGGGCATCTATCTCGACTTCAATCTGAACCTGAACTCGCCGCCGCCGTGCAACGCCGGGTTCCTACCGGTGCAGCAGCAGCGCATACCGGTAAGCCAGGACTATCCCGACCGGACGAACGGCGAGTTGTACTGCCGTATCCCGCAGAACTCCGACATGAACGTCCGAGGAGTCCGTAACGTTCCGTGCGAGACCAAGCCGGGCAAGCGCGCACCGACCGTCGAGATGTGCGAAAGCGACGAGGAGTACGTCCCGCTCAACGACGGCTTGTTCTGGAAGGGCGATCCGAACGCGACGTTGAGCGGCCAGAGTGTGCCGCAGTTCCCGAAGGGCGGGCCACCGTATTCGCCGGGCGAGCACTGGCACCCGCCCCCGGAAGCGCCGGCGAAGCCGCCGGTTGCGGTTCCCTACGATCCTTTGACCGGCAATTACGTCGGGCCGGACGGCCGCCACTACAGCGATTCCGACCTGGCTTTAGCACCGAAAGGCAAGACATGGCAGGACATGATGGTTCCGAAGAAGTCGAACCAGTAGACCCTGAAGCCGAAGGCGCCGATGAACTCGACGCCGAGCCCGGCGCGAAACCGGGGACGAAAAAGCGTGTGCCGGCTTGGATTTCGCGCATTCACATGCCGGTCGCTGTCGGAGTCGCCATCATCCTGGCGCTGGTCGGCTTGGGAGGATGGCTGGGGTACCGCGTGCACCAGGACCGCCAGGTGCAGGCTCAGCGCAGCCTCTACGTGCAAGTCGCACGGCAGACCGCGATCAACCTGACCACGATCAGCTACACGGAGGTCGACGCCGACATCAAACGGGTGCTGGATTCGGCCACCGGCGCCTTTCACGACGAGTTCCAGAACCGTTCGCAGCCGTTCGTCGAGGTCGTCAAGAAGGTGCAGTCGAAATCCGAAGGCACCATCGCCGAGGCGGGGCTGCTCTCCTACACCCATGGCCAAGCGCAGGTACTCGTCGCGGTATCGGTCAAAACGTCGATGGGTGCGGCACCGGCAGACCAGGAGCCGCGCCACTGGCGGATGCGACTTACTGTCGACAAGACAGGGGACAGCGCGAAGGTGTCGAATGTCGAGTTCGTCCCGTGAGCAGACGAACCGCCCTCACCGTGGAGGAGGACACCGCGTTGTCCGATGACAATGACCCGGTCGCCGACGAGGCCGATCTGCCCGACGCCGAGGAAGCCGAGGAGGCCGACGAGGCGCCGGCCGAAAGCGGTGCGCGGTCCTCGCGGCGCGGTGTGCTGGTGGCGGTCATTGCCGCGTTGGCGTTGATCCTGGCTCTTGGCGTCGGCTACCTGAAATGGCTCGACGGCACGGCGCGGGCATCCGCGGCGGCGGCAGACCAGTCGATACGCGCCGCCAGCGACAGCACGATCGCGATCCTGTCGTACAAGCCGGAGACCGTTGACAAAGATTTGAAGGCCGCCGCGGATCGGCTCGCCGAGCCGTTCCGTCAGCAGTACACGCAGCTGGTCAACGACGTCGTTGCGCCTGGGGCCAAACAACAGCACATTTCGGCGGTGGCGACCGTGCCCGCGGCGGCGTCGGTGTCGGCCACCGGAAAGCACGCGGTGGTATTGGTTTTCGTCGACCAGACCACCACCATCGGCAACGACGCGCCGACTCAGAGCACGTCCAGTGTGCGCGTCAGTCTCGAGAAGATCGACGGCCGATGGCTCATTTCGCAGTTCGACCCGGTATAGGCAAGTGAGGCGGAGATGACGAGTGTCCTGACGATATTCCGGCGGCTGTCCGCCATCGCGCTGACGGTCGGATGGTGTGCGGCGACGGCGATCTCGGGTTCGACGGGCATCACGAAGGCCGCCGGCTTCGAGAGCCTGATGGTGCCGTCGCCGTCGATGGGTCGCGACATTCCGGTGGCCTTCCTGGCCGGTGGCCCGCATGCGGCGTACTTGTTGGACGGGTTCAACGCCGCCCCCGACGTCAGCAATTGGGTGACGGCGGGTAACGGATTCAACGCCCTTGCAGGCAAAGGGATTTCGATCGTCGCCCCAGCCGGTGGCGCCTACAGCATGTACACCAACTGGGAGCAGGACGGCAGCAAGCAGTGGGAGACCTTCCTGTCCACCGAGTTGCCGGACTGGCTGGCCGCCAACAAGGGTCTGGCACCCGGCCGACATGGCGTCGTTGGAGTCTCCCAAGGCGGATACGCGGCGGCGGCGCTGGTGACTTTTCACCCTGACCGCTTCCACTACGCCGGATCGCTGTCGGGATTTCTGACGCCCGAACGCGCCGGCGTGGACGGGACGATCACCGCCGCACTCCGACAAGGCGGCGCGGACAGCGATCGCATGTGGGGCGCACCGCAATTGGGGCGCTGGAAATGGCATTCACCAAACCAGAACATCCAGCAGTTGGTGGACAACGATGCCCGACTCTGGGTTTATAGTCCGGGCAGCGGCGCGCCGACCGATCAGGGCGCGATGGCCGGTTTCGGCGACATCTCGCAAGGGACCAACGCGCAGTTCTATTCGCACTACCGCGATGTCGGTGGCACCAACGGCCACTTCGATCTGGGCCGAGGCGGCGGCAACGACTGGCCGACGTGGGGACGGCAACTGGCAGCCATGTCCGCCGATCTGGCCGCGAACATTCGCTAGCCGCAGGATGAGATGCCATGACTGACAAGCACGTTCGCCGCCTCGTACAGACCGTGTCGATACCGCTGGTGGGCGGGCTCGTCGCACCCGGCGTGATCGCATCGGCCGCCCCCGGGGTTCCCGGGAACAACGACCGGCTCAACAACGGCATCGTGGTCAACGTCGACACCATCAAGGCGCAGCACGGCTGCACCACCAAGCTGAAGAAAAACCCGCAACTGGAGGCCGCCGCTCAGCGCCACACCGTCGACGTGCTCAACAACCGAAGTCTCGACGCCGACAACGGGTCGGACGGGTCGACCGTGCAGGACCGGGCCCGCGACGCGGGCTACCGCGGCACGGTGGCCGAGACCGTGGCGATCAACAACTCATTGGCGATCAATGACCTTGACGTGATGGGTAATTGGTATTACCGCCCCGACTACATGGCGATCATGTCGAACTGCGCCAACACCCAGATCGGGGTGTGGTCGGAGAACAGCGTCGACCGCAGCGTGCTGGTCGCCGTTTACGGGCAGCCGTCATGAAGCGCGGAATATGGCTGGCGCCCCTGATTGTCGCGGTCCTGCTCGGCGGCCCGGCGCCGGCGGCGCACGCCGTGCCGGCGCCCGACATCGAGTTCATCTACGACACCACGGTGCGCAAGCAATACAGCTTCGCGAACACGGCCGACGCCATCAGCTACGCGCACGGGATCTGCGGCAAGATCACCGGCGGCATCAGCTACGCGCAAGTTATCGGTGATGTGAAAAGGGATGTCCAACCCAACGACGAGTACTCAGCCAACTATCTGATCTCGAACGCGGTGAACATCTATTGCCCCGCCCAGCTCTGGCAGTTGCGCAACTCGGCGGGCAGCTACGTGCCGCCCCCGCAGTAGCTATCCGCCGGCGTTACCGAGGTCGGGCGCGTAGGACGGCGGCGGGTAGACGCCCCGGAGCAGCCACGCGTAGGACGCGATGCCGTACTCCAGCTCGTCGCTGGCGTCGTAGTCCGGGTTCGGATTCATGGGCTAAAGCCTATCTCGTCAGGGCATCGACTACCCGTCGATCCTGCCGCAGGGGAGGTCCGGGCAAGACTTGCGGTGATTTTAACGGCCGCCGCTCGAGGGCGCCGCGAGCCGCGACAGGACCGTCTGAGCGTCCGAGGTCGCCCCGCGGTTGTACGGCAGCTTCGACAATGCGGTGCCCATCGCGCAGGTGTTGGAGATGGCGGCGTAGGTCAGACCGCCGCCGATCGCCGCGGCCAGCCATTTGAGTCGCGGGAATGCGACGCTGCCGAGCACCGACGACAGCACAATCGAGCCGGCGACGAGGCGAACCTGCCGCTCCAGCTCCCATCGCTGGACGCCACGGTTGACGTCGAACCCCCGGCCTTCCCAATCGGCGATCCCGTTTTCCAGGACCGTCCCGCCGAACACGCCGGCGCTCTGCAGAAGCTCGGCGGCCTGGCCGGCGCGTTGACCTGACCGGCAGACCAGCACGATGTCCTGGCTCTGGTCGAGGTGTTCGGCGACCTGAGAGCCGTGGTCGTTGAGCACATCGAGCGGCACGTTGTAGGACCCGTCGATGTGCGCGGTCTCGAACTCGGCGGGGGTGCGCACGTCGAGAATCCATGGCGGCTTCTGCGAGGCGAGGCGGTCGCGCAACTCGGTCGAGGTGATGGCGGCGGTCATGATCAACTCCGGTGATAGCGAACAGGTTCTGGTTCGCATACCCCGTCATCGCGTTGCTGCGGGCCTTTGAATCGTCGTGAATCTCGCTGTGATTGGCCCCGGCGGGAAATTCGTCACCCGTGGACAAGTGCCGAATCAGTAGATCCGTCACCGGCGGCGCCGGGCTCGGGCAGCTTCTCCGGATGCAGCATGTCGGCGTAGCGCAGCGGCTCGGGAATCCCGAAGCCGTCCACCAGGGTTTCGGCGTACGGCCGCAGCAACCGGCACCGGTCGTTGATGCCGCGGGTGACCGCCTTGGCGCGCTCGGTGGACAGGAAACGATGCTCGACGTACCACGCCTTGTCGTCCTCGATCACCGTCAGCGCATAGAGGTCGCAGACCAGACCGAGGATCTCGCGGGCCTCGTCGTCCTCGCAGGCGTCGATGCCGGCGACGAACGCCTCCAACACAACTCGGTCGATGTGTGCCCTGGCGGCGTGCAGCACGTGATCCTGCACGGAGTTGAACGCGTCGAACGCGGACATCTCTTTCGACTTGGCCTGCAGCCGGCGCGCGACTGAGGCGATGATGTACTGCTCGCGGTCCTCGAGCATCTGCACCTGGGTGCCGCGGTTGAACAGGCTGCCCTCTTCTTCGTTGTCCTGTCGCGCGTCGATGATCGTTTGGATGATCGTCTCGGCCGCAGTGCGTTTGAGCACCCGCTCGCCGGCGAAGTTCGCCGCGAACCGTACCCACTCCACGGGGCTCATGCCTTTGATGTCGTCGGCGTACGCGGTCAGCAGTTCCTTGGCCACCAGCTGGGTCAACACATGGTTGTCACCCTCGAAGGTGGTGAACACGTCGGTGTCGGCGCGCAGCGCGATCAACCGGTTGTCCGCCAAATAGCCGGCGCCGCCGCATGCTTCACGGGCCTCTTGGATGGCGGTGGACGCGTGCCAGGTGTTCGCGGCTTTCAGGCCGGCCGCCCGAGACTCCAACTCACGCTGCTCCTCGGCGTCGGGTGAGTCGGCGGTCTGTAGGTCGTGGCACTTGGACACCAGCTCGTTCTGGGCGAACTGCAACGCATACGACTTGGCGATCAACGGGAACAGCCGTCGCTGATGCACCAGATAGTCCATGATCAGCACTTCGCCGTCGTCGTCCGGTGCGGTGAACTGCTTGCGCTGCAAGGCATACCGGGTCGCGATGTCCAGGGCCACCCGCGCGGCGTTACCCGCACTCCCGCCGACGGTGACCCGCCCGCGGATCAGGGTGCCGATCATCGTGAAGAAGCGGCGGTTGGCGTTCTCGATCGGCGAGCTGTAGGTGCCGTCGGCCGCCACGTCACCGTATTTGTTGAGCAGGTTGACCCGCGGAACGCGGACGTGGTCGAACACCAGGCGACCGTTGTCGACACCCGGCAGGCCGCCCTTGTACTGACAGTCCGAAGTCGTCACACCGGGCAGGTCGTTGCCCTCATCGTCCCGGATCGGGACCAGGAAGCAGTGCACCCCGTGGTTGACCTGCTCGCCGTTCTCGGTTGTGATCAGTTGCGCGAATACCGCTGCGACGGTGGCGGTCTCGGCGGCGCCGCCGATGTAGTCCTTGCGCGCGTTCGGCGTCTCCGAGTGGATCACGAACTCCTCGGTGGCCGCGTCGTAGGTCGCGGTCGTCTCCAGCGACTGGACATCGCTGCCGTGTCCGGTCTCTGTCATCGCGAAACAGCCGCGCAGTTCGAGGTTGATGATCTTGGGTACGTACGCCTCGTGGTGGCGCTCGGTGCCGAGGTTCTCCACGGCCCCGCCGAACAGGCCCCACTGCACGCCGGCCTTGACCATCAGTGACAGGTCCGACATCGCCAGCATCTCGATCATCGTGACCGCGGCCCCGACGTTGCCATTGCCACCGTGCTCTTTGCGGAAACCGTCGTCGGCGGCACCCGCGGCGGCCATGATGCTCATCTGCTCGGCGACCTTGGTGCGGGCGATCACGGTGTTCGGGGTGTAGTGCGGGCGGAAGATCTCGTCGGTCAGCCGCTGCCGCATCTGGTTCTTCACGTCGCGCCAACGTCCGTCGAGAGAGTTGCGCAAGTGTTCCGCAGTGGTGGTCATACCCGACGGTAACCGATAGTGATCGTGTTGCCGTGGCGCTTGTGAAACCGCGGGCTGTTCATCCGTTACGGCTATCATCTGTCCGCATCTGTCGCGCGGTCGCGGCCATGCGGCCAGTGGAAGGTGAGTGATGGGTAAGCGTCCCCGTGCTTTCGGCAAGCAGGGCGCGGTCGAATGGGATGTCGTCGAATCGGCTTTGCAGCCCACCTTCAGCCTGGCCTCCGGACCGCAAAGTGAGACGACGCACACCTGGTTGGACACATTCGATTGGCGGCTGCACTCCGCCGGCTTCTCCTTGGAATTCGTCGACGACGGGCCGTTGATCTTGGAGTTTCCGGACGGGACGCGGCTGCAGGCCCCGCGCGCGGGGGTGAAGTGGCCGGCTCATTGCCACACGCTGCCCGACGGGCGGCTGCGCGATGCGCTCACTCCGATCGTCGCGCTGCGCGCGCTGCTGCCCGTCGTCACGGTGCGGTGCCTGACCCGGGAGAGCCGGGTGCTCAACTCCGATGAGAAAACCGTCGCCCGACTGGTGAGCGAGAGCGTCGAGGACGGCGCCGGCCAGCTGCGGATCCAGCCGCTACGTGGCTACGACGACGCCGGTGATCGCATCGCCCAGTTGTTGGCGGGCGTGGACGGCTTCACCGCGGTCACGACGACGCCGTATGACCTGGCCCTGTCCAGTGCGACTCGCAGGCCGGCGAGGCAGGCCGACGACGCGGAGTCGCTGCGTCCGGAAATGTCTGCGGCAGTGGCGATTGCCGAAATGCTCGATCGGTTCGCGGTGGCCATCGAAGACAACGTGCCGGGCACGATCGCGGCGATCGACACCGAGTTCCTGCACGACCTACGAGTCGCGGTGCGACGCACCCGCTCGATTCTCAAGCTGGCCGGCGACGTGCTGCCGGGAGGTCTGGCCGAGCGGTTCAGCCCGGAATTCAAGTGGCTGGGAGATCTGACCACGCCCGTCCGCGATCTGGATGTGTACCTGCTCGAACTGGACACCATGGCGGGCCGGCTGACCTCGGCCGACCCGAGTCAGCTCGATCCGTTCCGGTCGTTTCTGGTGCGGCACCGCGCGGCCGAACGTCGTCGTCTGGTGCGCGGGCTGCGGTCGCGGCGCTTTCACGAGCTGATGTCCGAGTGGCGTGGCGCGCTGGCGCAGGTGGCCGCCGACGCCGATGCCGACCCGACGGTTTCGGCGTTGGCTCGCCAACGGATCGGGCGGGCCTACCGCAACGCGGCCCGGCGTGGAAAGCGCATCAACGCCGACTCGCCCAGCGACGACGTGCACGCACTGCGCAAGCGCTGCAAGGAACTGCGCTACCTGCTCGAGGTGTTCCGGCCGGTATGCGCCCGCGCCCCGCACCGCCGGCTGCTCAAAGAACTCAAAGCGTTGCAGGACGTGCTGGGCGATTTCCAGGACGGCGAGGTGCAGCGCGAGGCCATTCACGAATTCGCCGCGGCGATGATGGAACAGCAGGCGGCGCCGCCGGCGACGGTTTTGGCGATGGGGGAGTTGGCCGCCCAACTCGACGTGCATCAGCGCACTGCGCGGGCCGCGCTGGCCGGCCGGTTGGAGCCGTTCCTGGCTGACGCGACCCGTTCCCTGGTGAAGGCTCTGGTGCGCTGATGAAGGTGTATGCGACGTACAACATCAAGGGCGGTGTCGGCAAGACGTCGGCCGCGGTCAACCTGGCGCACCTGGCGGCGACCAGCGGCTACAACGTGCTGCTGTGGGACCTCGACCCGCAGGGCGCCGCCACGTACTTCTTCCGGGTGCGGCCCCGGGTGAAGGGTGGCGGACGGGCACTGGTCGACGGCACGCGATCACTCGACGACGCGATCAAAGCCACCGACTTCGACGGGCTGGACCTGGTGCCGGCCGACTTCCGCTACCGCAACCTCGATCTGCAGCTCGACGAGACGAAGCGGCCGACGCGACGGGTGCGTCAGTTGCTGCGACCGCTCGACGGGCAGTACGACGTGGTGTTCCTCGATTGCCCGCCGAGCATCTCGTTGCTGTCGGAAAACGTGCTGCATGCCGTCGACACGCTGCTGGTGCCGATGATCCCGGCGACGTTGTCGGTTCGCACCTTCGACCAATTGACAGACTTCGTCAGCGATTTCGAGGGCCGCCGTCCGCAAGTCCGCGCGTTCTTCTCGATGGTCGACCAACGCAAGCGGCTGCACCGTGAACTCGTACAGCAGCTGTCCGCCGAGCGGTCCGGGATCCTGGCCTCCGCAATCCCTGCGCTGTCGATCATCGAGCAGATGGCCGAACGACGGGCGCCGGTAACGGCTTTCGCGCCGGACAGCGCCGCGGCGCTGTGCTACAAAGCGCTCTGGAATGAGGTCACGGCCTCTGGCTGATCTCCGCTGCCGCTGAGCGACGGGACGGCCGCCGCAACCACCAGCGCAGTGCTGCGGTGGCGACTACGCCCAACCCGATCAGCATGCCCATGTCGAGCAGCCACGCGCCGGATGCGTGTCGCCACGAATCATCGCCGGCGGCAAGCAGATTGACGGCGTGCACATCGACGGTCGAGGCCAGCGCGGCGAAACTCCACCGGGCCGGCACAAACCACGCGAGCTGCTCCAGGCCGAACCGGCCGCCGACCGGGAACAGCGCCCCGGCGAACACCAGCGAGGCCAACACGATAAGCACGGCGGTCAGCAGGATCTGCTCGGCATAGGACGCCGCCGCCGAGAGCGCGAGCGCGACCATCGCCGAGACGATCGTGGTGACGGCCAGTATCACAAACAATTCGAACGTCGCGTTGCCGAGTAGCACCGCGCCCTGCGTCGGCGCGCCCTTGCCGACGGCGGCGGCGACGGTGATGATGCCGGCCTGCGCGACGGCGACCAGGCCGTAGACGGCGGCCTTGGCGGTCACGAACGCTGACGCCGACAGGCCGTGGGCCTGTTCGCGGCGGAAGATGCGGCGCTCACCGAAGAGGTCGCGGATGCCGAGCGCCGTTCCCATCACTACCGCACCGATATTGAGCACGGCGAGAATCTCCACGGCCTCGTCGGGGCTGTTGCCGTACGGGCTGGCCGGGCCCAGACCGGCGTCTCCGGGCACCAGGAGCGCGACCGCGCCGAAGAGCAACGGCAGGATCGCCAGGAAAATCAGGTATCGCTGGTCGGCGATCAACAGCCACAGCTGCCGACGGGTGGCGATCCGGATCTGTTGCCACAGATTCGGATAGATCGGTGGGTTCGGCCCCCCGGCGGCCTGCGTCGTGGGCTGTGCTTCCGGCTCCCCTTGCTGACGAGCGAGGTACTCGTCATGTGCGCCATACGGATCGGCGCTGACGCGCGCGACGATCTCGGTCCAGTCGCTGGTCCCCAACTCCGTGTCGATCTGAGACGGCGGTCCGGCGAACACCGGAATGCCCGTCGGCGTGAGGATCAGCACTTGATCGCACCCGTCGAGGTCGGCCGGCGAGCTGGTGGCGACCACGACGACACGCCCGTCGTCGGCGAGCCGTCGCAACGTCGCCCGTAACTGTTGCTGCGCTTCCGGTTCCAGTCCGGCGGTGGGCTCGTCGAGGACTAGCAACGTCGGACTGGTCAGCAATTCCACCGCCAGCGATGCTCGCTTGCGCTGCTCGGCGGGGAGTTTCTTCAGCTGGACGGTGCGCAGCGAACTAAGGTCCATGTCGTCCAGCGCGGAGCGCACCACCTCGTTGCGGCGTTCGGTGGAAGTGCTTGGTGTGAAACGTAATTCGGCGGCGTAGCGCAACGCCTGTTCCACGGTCAGTTGCGGGTGCAATAGGTCGTGACGCGGCACCACGGCGACGCGGGGTCGCACGTTATCGGCTGAGACCTGGTGACCGCCGAATTCGACTGTGCCGACGCTTGGTTGCGCCGCGCCGCCCAGCACGTCGGCCAGCGCGGCGGTGCTCGCCTCGGAGAGGCCGATGACCGCGGTGAGGGTGCCGGGCGCCGTGGTAAAGGAGACGTCGGCCAGCGCCTGGTCGCCGTCGACACTGAATCGCACCCGGCGCACTTCCAGCGGACCGTCGATGGCGGCGGGCTTGGGGGCCTCGCTGGCCGGTTGCGGCGGCGGCGCGGTGGGCGCGGCCTCGCCAGGCTGGTCTTTCGCCTTCTCCAGCAACAGCTTTCGCGTTGTATCGGCGAACCGCTGGATGATCGTGTCCTGGTGATCCGCTTGTGGAAGTGACGCCGTGGGTGCGACTTCGTGAGAACGAGCTTCGGGCTTCTGTGGCAACAGTTTTCGTGCTGCACCGGTGAGCCGCTGGACGGCTGCGGTCCGGGTGTGCGGAGCGGCCGGCGAGGCCGGCGCAGGCGGTGGCGACGCGAGCGGTGGCGGAGGCGGTGGGGGTGCCCAGGGTGGGGGGCCCGGCGGTGGAGCAGGGACGGGCGGCCACGGGTGTCGGACCGGCCGCGGCGGGGGCGGCGGCGCTGGTGGCGGCGCGAACGTGACTGGGCGTGGCGGCGGCGCGGGTCGTGGTGGAGGCGGCGGAACGCCGAGTTGGAAGATCAACAGCGGCCCGTGCTGGGGATCGCCGAGGGTGATCCGGCGGCCGTCGTGGATGAAGACCGTCGACATCCGCACCCCGTTGACGTAGATCCCGGCTTCGCCGCGGTCGACGGCGAGCCACTGACCGCCGCTGTGGTGAAGCACGACCTGCGTCGACGCGAATGCGCCGTCGAGGCGGATGTCGGCAGCGTCGTCATGACCGACGGTGACGTCCCGGCCGGCGGGGAAGACATATCGACGAGGGCCGAGCCAAACGATGAGGGGTGGACCGAACGACCCATCGGTCGGCATGGTCACCCCCTTTCGCGCCCATCATCTTGGAGTCGCACGACGCTTGTCCACTCGCCATGATGCGCCGAGCACCGATCGAGGGACGTCGGTGCCGGCTGTGTGCCGCCGCGAAGCGGCTAGCGAGACGCGCTTGGGCGCGGGGCGGGTGCCGAATCGTCGAGCACGCCGCGCAGCACGGTCACCGCGTTGACCAGCGTCTGCCGGTCTGCGGCCTTCAGCCTGGCCAGTTGCGGCTCGATCGCGCGGGCCCGGTCGGCGCGGACTCGGTTAAGAGTTTGCAAACCTTGTGCAGTGATCTGAATGCGGACCGCGCGGGCGTCGCCGGGGTCGACCGTACGGGTGACCAGGCCGGCGTCTTCGAGCCGTCGCACCTGGGTGGTCATCGTCGGCTGCGAGCAGTGGTCCACCGCGGCCAGATCACAGATCCGCGCTTCACCGTGGGCATCGATGGTCGACAGCAGTCGGGCCTGGGCGGCCGGCAACTGCATCTGGATTCGTTGGGTCGCAAAGCGGTTCAGCCGCGCAACGACGGCGAGAAGATCCGCGCCCAGGCCGGCGACAGCCGCCTCCGCCGCGTCGGGCTCGGTGGTTGCGGATGAGATCATCCGTATATAGTTGCATAGCTAGGCTATATAGACTACTTATCGAGCAATTTCGTTGCCGCTAATTCTCATAACCCGCCACGGTTCGCTCGCGGAAGCACCCCGCGACAGCTGGCAGAATCGATCAGATGAACGCGACTCGCTCCGAGTCCGGGACTCGACGTTCCGGATCGTTGCGTCCCGGCGAGCTCGCGCAGGCATCGGTCATGGCCGCCCTGTGCGCGGCAACCGCAATCATCTCGATCGTCGTGCCGTTCGCCGGTGCGCTGGCGCTGCTGGGCACCGTGCCGATGGGGTTGCTGGCTTACCGTTACCGCGTCCGCGCGTTGGTCACCGCGACGGTCGCTGCCGGGCTGATCGCTTTTTTGATCGCCGGACTCGGCGGCCTGATGACGGTGGCGCACAACGCCTACGTCGGCGGTCTGACCGGTGTCGTCAAACGCCGCGGCCGTGGCACCCCGACGGTGCTGGTCGTCTCCTGTATCGCCGGAGCGGTATTCAACCTGGCAGCGGTCGGCGCGTTAGCGGTGCTGTCGCGGTTGCGGCACCTCATCTTCGACACGATTACCGCCAACGTCGACGGGATTGCGGCGGTAATGACCTCGCTCGGTCGTTTCGCGGTGACCCACCCATTCCCGCTCAGCACGCGAATCGGTCCGGGTCTGGAGTCGACCGCCCGCGGACTTCAGTGGTTCGTCGGCCGGGCTCTGCACTACTGGCCGGTGCTGTTGTTCGCCAACGGCGTCGCCTCCCTGATGATCGTGTCGCTGATCGGGTGGTGGGCATTGTCGCGGGTGCTGGACCGGATGAGCGGAATCCCCGACGTGCACAAGCTGGACGCGCCGCTCGACAATGCACCGGTCGGGCCGGTGCCCGTGCGGTTGGACCAGGTCAGCTTCCGCTACCCGCACGCCGACCGCGATGCGCTGCGCCCGGTCAACCTGAACGTTGCGCCCGGCGAACATCTTGCGATCACCGGGGCCAATGGCTCTGGCAAGACAACGCTGATGCTCCTGCTGGCCGGCCGGGAGCCGACATCGGGAACAATCGAGCGTCCCGGCGCGGTGGGGTTGGGCCGCCTGGGTGGGACCGCCGTGGTCATGCAGCATCCGGAAAGTCAGGTCCTGGGCACCCGGGTGGCCGACGACGTGGTCTGGGGTCTGCCGCCGGGAACAAAGGTCGACGTGCACCGGTTGCTCGGCGAAGTCGGGCTGGATGCGCTCGCCGACCGCGACACCGGCAGTCTGTCGGGCGGTGAGCTGCAGCGGCTGGCGGTCGCCGCAGCGCTGGCCCGCGAGCCCGCGCTGCTCATCGCCGACGAGGTCACCAGCATGGTCGACCGACAGGGGCGCGACGCGCTACTCGGTGTGCTGTCCGGGCTGAAGAACCGGCACCGCGCGGCGCTGATCCACATCACGCACTACAGCGACGAGGCCGAATCCGCCGACAGCACGATCAATCTCAGCGAATCCGGGGACAACACCGGCATGGTCGAGACGACGGCCGCCCCGGTGACGAACCCGCTGCCGGCCCACGAATCCGGTCCGCCGGTCCTCGAAGTTGCCGGGGTCGGTCACGAATACGACAGCGGCACACCGTGGGCCAAGACCGCGCTGCGCGAGGTCAGCTTCACGGTGCAGCAAGGCGATGGCTTGTTGATCCAGGGCGGCAACGGCTCAGGCAAGTCGACGCTGGCGTGGATCCTGGCCGGCCTGACGGTGCCGACGACGGGCACCTGCCTGCTCGACGGCCGACCGACCTACGAACAGGTCGGCGCGGTTGCGCTGTCGTTCCAGGCGGCGCGACTGCAGCTGATGCGAAGCCGGGTCGACTCGGAAGTCGCCTCGGCGGCCGGCTTTTCGCCCAAAGACCGCGACCGGGTGGCTACCGCGCTGGCCGTGGTGGGACTGGACAGCGCATTGGCGAACCGGCGCATCGATCAGCTCAGCGGCGGTCAGATGCGCCGGGTCGTGCTGGCGGGCCTGCTGGCCCGTTCACCGCGGGCGCTGATCCTCGACGAGCCGCTGGCAGGGCTGGACGCCGTCACCCAAAGTGGCTTACTGCGACTACTCGAAGACCTTCGACGTGAGCAGGGGCTGACCGTCGTGGTGATGTCCCACGACGACACCGGCATGCACGAGCTGTGCCCGAACACTGTGGACCTCAGCGGCGGTGTGCTCGAGCCGGTGGCGACGGCGACCGGGGGGCTGACGTGACCACCGCCCCGCCGGACGAGAGCCCGACCCGTAAGCCGCCCCGAGGGGTTGTGCTGCTGCGCCCGGTACCGGGCACCTCGACGATTCACGACCTGTGGGCCGGCACCAAACTGCTTGCGGTGTTAGCCATTTCGGTATTGCTGACCTTCAGTCCAGGCTGGATCACCATCGGGCTGGTCGCGGCTCTGGTGCTGACGGCGGCTCGCCTTGCGCACATACCGCGTGGTGCGCTTCCCAATGTGCCGCGTTGGCTGTGGCTGCTTTTGGCCTTGGGTGGCGTCTCGGCGGCGCTGGCGGGCGGCCATCCGGTGATCGGGGTGGCCGGCACCTCGATCGGACTCGGCGGTTTGTTGAATTTTCTGCGGATCACCGCGCTGTCGATCGTCTTGCTTGGACTGGGCGCGATGGTGTCCTGGACCACCAATGTCGCCGAAATAGCGCCTGCGGTGGCCAGTTTGGGTCGCCCGTTGCGGCTGGTGCGGATCCCGATCGACGAATGGGCCGTCACGGTCGCGCTTGCGCTGCGCGCGTTTCCGATGCTGATCGACGA
Source organism: Mycobacterium cookii (assembly GCF_010727945.1). Taxonomy (NCBI): domain Bacteria; kingdom Bacillati; phylum Actinomycetota; class Actinomycetes; order Mycobacteriales; family Mycobacteriaceae; genus Mycobacterium; species Mycobacterium cookii. The sequence goes on along the minus strand of NZ_AP022569.1, from coordinate 1,405,240 downwards.
ATTCCGGGTGCTGTACGCCGCGCGGCGGTTGCGGCCCAAGCGCGTCGCGGACAGTCGCCGTGCACGTCGCCGGCGCCGGGCGATGGAAGTCGTCGATCTGCTGACTGCGGCCCTCACGGTGACGTTGCGGCGGGCCGACGAGATGGGTGACGCCATTACCGCGCGGGGCGGCATCGGCCAGATCTCGGCGACGCCGTCGCGGCCGAAACCGGCGGACTGGCTGGCGCTCTCGATCACCGTGGCCGTGTGCATCGCCGCTATCGTGTTCGACGTCCCGCCGGTCCGGCCCTAGTCGCCTAGCGCCGCGCGGCAGCGTTGGCGGCGGCCTGTGCCTTGCGCAGCGTCGTGGGAATGTCGCCGCGGCCCAGGAACATCTCGTCGAAATACGGCTTGATCACCTGGTTGCCCGCAGCGAATCCCGCGCCGCCGGGCGCCGCGATGCGCGGGCCCTCGAGCACGGCGAAGAACGGTGTGACGTCGACGCCCTTGCCGGCCCAGTAGTCGAAGTACACCTGCTGCGCCGACGTCACCGCCGGGATCGCACTGCCGCGTCGCCCGATGTAGCGATTGCCGTCGGCGCTGCCCAGCCAGGCCAGCACCTGGCGCACGGCGTCGGGGTGCGCGGACGCCGAATTACCGGCAGCGGCAATACCGTTGGTGACGCTGACCCGGCCCCTGGGGCCGGCAGGCAACATCGCCACACCCCACCGGAAGGCGGCCTGCGCGGATACGCTCGCCAAGTTGTAAGTGCCGGACTGGAAGAGCGCCATCTTGCCGGCCAGGAATTGGTTACGGGAGAAGTCACCGTTGTCGTTGGTCTCCGAGGCAGGCGGCGAGAGGTGGTCGTCGTTGATCAGCGTGACCAGGTAGCGGAATGCCTCGACCGCGCCGGGGTTGTCGAACGCGAAGCGATCGCCGTCCTGGTACTGCCCACCGGCCGAGCCGATGTAGTTCAGGTAGATGCCTTGGGCGTCGTTGGCCGCGTTGTATCCCCATTGCCGCACCCGCCCGGGGTCGAAACCCGGTGTGGCCGCACGTCGTCCGTCGGCGTCGACGGTGAGCCGGGACAGCAGTGGGCGCAGCGTGTCGCCGGTGTCGGGGCTCCAGCGCAGCGCCGCCAGGTCGGCAACGTCGACTCCGGCGGCGGCGAGCAGGTCCGCGTTGTAGTACAGCGCGATCCCGGCGTCGGTGAGTTGGGGCACCCCCCATAGGGTGTGGTTGCGGGTGAACTGCTCGACCACCGACCGCTCCCACGCTGAGGAGGCTTTCGGCCCAAGGGTTTTGCCGATGTCGACCAGTCGACCACTGTCGGCGTAGCCGGCGAGGTAGGCATCGGACACCCAGAAGATGTCGTCGGCACTGCCGCCCGCGACGTCGGTGCGCAGCGTGGTGAAGTAGTTGGCGTACGAGACGACGTTGGTGTGCACCTCGATGCCGGGATGCGTGCGGCCGAACGCCGCAAACGATTCCCGGTAGGCCCTGGCGACCTGCTCGTCCCACAACCGGACGGTCACCACCGTCTTGCCGCCGGGCGGCCGTGCCGTGACGTCGAGCAGCACTGCCGCGGCCACCAGCAGCGCGGCGAGCAGCACGAAACCCGTTGCGAACAGGGTGGAAAAGCGGGGCCGGCTCATTTGAGCCCCGTGACGACGATCGAGCGCACAATGTGTCGCTGGAAGATCACGAACAACACCAGCAGCGGCACGATCGCAACCACCGTCGCGGCCATCACCAACGTCCACTGCGCGTTGTAGCGCGACTGCAGCGCCGCGGTCGCCACCGTCAGCACCTGCCACTTGGCGCCGCTGGTGATCACCAACGGCCACATGAAGTGATGCCATTGCGACACGACGGTGATGAGCATCAGTGTGACCAGCACCGGCCGGCTGGCGGGCAGCACGACGTGCACGATCACATCCAGCGTGTTGGCACCGTCCAGATACGCGGCGTTGATCAGGTCGTCGGGGATCGCGCGGAAATACTGGCGCAGCAAGAAGATCGCATAGGGGGAGCCGAAGACGAACGGCAACACCAAGGCCCAGAACGTATTACGCAGTCCCAGTTGCGCCATCATCAGATAGAGCGGCACCACCGTCACGCTGCCCGGCACCATCAACGTCGCGAGGTACAGCCAGAACAGCGCGTCGCGGCCCGGAAACCGCAACCGCGCAAAGGCGTACGCGGCCAGCACCGACGAACTCACCTGGCCGAGCAGTATCACCGCGGTCATCAACGTCGTCACAGCGAGTGCCCGGCCGAACCCGGCGCCGCCCAGATCCGCGTAGTTTGCGAGGGTCGGTGGCCGCGGCCACGCCAGCGGTGTGCCCGTCGCGAACTGGTGCGCCGACGTGAACGAGGTCAGCAGACCGAGTGCGAACGGCGCCAGCGTGAGCAGCGCCCCCACCAGCAGGCCCGCATACACCAGCACCGCGGCCGGTTTCCTAGGTGAGGTCATAGCTGATCCGCCGACGGAAGTACAGGTGCTGCACGACGGTGATGCCGACCAGGATGACGAACAACACCACCGCCATCACCGAGGCGCGACCGATCGCGGCCGCCCCGAACGCCTCCGCGTAGATGCGATGCGCGACCAGGTCGGTGTGGTCCTGGGGTCCGCCGCCGGTGAGCGCATAGACCGTGTCGAAAACCTGTGCGGCACTGATGACTCCGGTGACCAACACGAAGAACAGCGTCGGCCGCAGCATCGGCAGCGTGATGCGCCGGAACCGCTGCCATGACGTCGCGCCGTCGGTGCGTGCCGCAGCATGGATCTCGTCGGGGATCGCGAGAATGCCGGCGAGAAAGAACAGCGCGACGTAGCCGACGTTGGTCCAGACCACGACCGCGGACACCACCGGCAGCGCGAGGCCGGGATCGGTGAGCCATTCGATGCGATGCCCCAGCAGGGTGCTGACGGCGCCGTTGGTGGGTGACAGGATCCAGCGCCACAGCACCGCGATCGCCAACGGCACGCAGATCCACGGCAGCACGTACAGGGTGCGGAACAGACCGCTGCCCGGCAGGTCGCGCGCCAGCAACGCCGCGACCGCCAACCCGAGCACCGTCTGGGCCGGGACGACGATCGCCACGAAAGTCAGCGTCACCAGCAGTGAGTTGCCGAACGCCGAGTCGCTGAGGACCGAGCGCCAATTCTGGCCTCCGACATACTCGATCGGCCCCAGCAGATCCCATCGGTGCAGGCTCAGCCACACCACCACCAGGATCGGCAGCAGCAAGAACGCGACGACCCCGAACAGGCTGGGCGCGAGCAGCGCATATCCCAGCGCGGTCGATCGCCGCGGTGTGCCCATGAAGGTATTAAAGCCAATCATTACGGTGGAGGATGTGACACCGAACCGGGGGATCGATGCCGACTTCCTCAGCCTGCCCCGCCACGAACTGGCCGATGCGGCGCTGTCGGCGGCCAAGGCAGCCGGAGCCACCCACGCCGACCTGCGCATTCAACGCCTCGTCACCGAGATCATCCAGTTGCGCGACGGCGAACTGGAGACCGCGGTGGTCAACCGCGATATCGGCCTGGCGGTTCGGGTGGTCGTCAACGGCACCTGGGGATTCGCCTCGCACGCCGAACTCTCGCCGGACGTCGCGGCGCAGACGGCGCGCCGCGCGGTCTCGGTGGCCACCACGCTGGCCCCGCTGAACACCGACCCCGTGATGCTGGCGGCCGAGCCGGTGTACAGCGACGCCACCTGGGTGTCGCGATATGACATCGACCCGTTCACCGTGCCCACCGCCGACAAGATCGCCTTGCTCGACGAATACTCCGGCAGGCTGCTGGCCGCCGACGGTGTCGACCACGTGTCGGCGGGCCTGAACGTCGTCAAGGAACAGTCTTTCTACGCCGACACGTTCGGCTCGTCGATCACCCAGCAGCGAGTGCGGCTGATGCCGGTGCTGGAGGCCGTCACGGTGGACACCGGTTGCGGCTTCGATTCGATGCGCACGCTCGCGCCGCCGATGGGGCGCGGCTGGGAAGTGGTCGCCGGCGACGACGTGTGGAACTGGACCGACGAGCTTGCGCAGCTGCCGTCGCAGCTGGCCGAGAAAGTCAAGGCGCCCAGCGTGACGCCCGGCCCGACCGACCTGGTGATCGACCCCACCAACCTGTGGCTGACCATCCACGAATCCATCGGCCACGCAACCGAATACGACCGTGCCATCGGCTACGAGTCGGCTTATGCGGGCACGTCCTTCGCCACCCCCGACAAGCTCGGCACACTGCACTACGGCTCGCCGGTGATGAACGTGACCGCCGACCGCACCGTCGAATTCGGTTTGGCCAGCATCGGTTACGACGACGAGGGGGTGGCCGCGCAGAGCTGGGACCTGGTGCGCGACGGCATCTTCGTCGGCTATCAACTGGACCGGGTGTTCGCCCCGCGGCTGGGCCACGCCCGATCCAACGGGTGCTCCTACGCCGATTCGCCGCACCACGTTCCGATCCAGAGGATGGCCAACGTGTCGCTGCAACCCGGCGCCGAGGACCTCAGCACCGACGACCTGATCGCCCGGGTCGACGACGGCATCTACATCGTCGGCGACCGGTCGTGGTCAATCGACATGCAGCGCTACAACTTCCAATTCACCGGGCAGCGGTTCTACCGTATCCGGGACGGGCGGTTGGACGGCCAGCTGCGCGACATCGCCTATCAGGCCACCACGACCGAGTTCTGGAATTCGATGGAAGCCGTCGGCGGCCCATCCACCTGGCGACTGGGCGGGGCTTACAACTGCGGTAAGGCCCAGCCTGGCCAGGTGGCCGCCGTCAGCCACGGTTGCCCGTCGGCGCTGTTTCGTGGGGTCAACGTGCTCAACACCAGGGCTGAGGCGGGCCTGTGATCCGCGCCGGCGACGATTCAGAGCGAAGCGATGCGGAGGAGCGGCGCACATGATCCCCGCACAACAGGTCATCGACATCGCGTTGGACACCGCGGCGCGGCTCGGCCGCGCCGACCAGACGATCGTGTTGGTCAACGACCGCATCGCCACGTCGTTGCGGTGGGCGAACAACTCGATGACCACCAACGGCGTGTCGACCGCCCGGCACATCACCGTCATTTCGATTGTCCGACAGGGCAATAGCGCACATGTCGGCTCGCTGACCTCGGCCGAGGTGGACCCGTCGGTGATCGAGGACCTGGTCGCCGCGTCCCAGGCGGCGGCGGCGTCGGCCCCCGAGGCCCGCGATGCCGCGCCGCTGCTGAATGGCAATACGGTGCCCGCGGACTGGGATGCGCCGATCCCGGCGACCGGCCCCGAAGTGTTCTCGAGCATCGCCGGCCCGCTCGCTCGTGGTTTCCGTGGCAGCGACCAGTTGTTCGGGTTCGCCCGGCATGCGCTGGAGACGACGTTTCTGGCGACCTCGACCGGGCTGCGTCGCCGCTACACGCAGCCGACCGGCTCGGTGGAGATCAACGGCAAACGCGACGGCGCCAGCGCCTGGGTCGCGGTCGGCACGCCCGACTTCGCCGATTTGCCAACGGATTCGCTGCTCGAGCAGCTGTCCATGCGACTTGGTTGGGCCGAGCGCACCGTCGAGCTGCCCGCGGGGCGCTACGAGACGATCCTCCCGCCGTCGGCGGTGGCCGACATGATGGTCTACCTCGGCTGGTCGATGACCGGTCGCGGCGCGCAGGAGGGCCGCACCGCGCTGTCCACACTCGACGGCGGCACCCGGGTGGGGGAGAAGCTGACCGACCTTCCGCTGACGCTGTATTCCGACCCGTGGGCGGCAGGGCTGGGCTGCACCCCGTTCGTCGCTGCGGCCAGCTCATCGGAGACGGTGTCAGTCTTCGACAACGGCTTGGACATCGGCCGGGTGGACTGGATTCGCGACGGCGTGATCAACGCGTTGGCCTATCCGCGCGCCGCTGCCGACGAGTTCGGCGCTCCGGTTGCCGTCGCCGCCGACAATGTGTTGATGACCGGTGGCGGCACCGAGCTCGCCGACATGATCGCCGAGACGGAGCACGGGTTGCTGTTGACCACGCTGTGGTACATCCGCGAGGTCGACCCGACCACGCTGCTACTCACCGGGCTGACCCGCGACGGTGTCTACCTGGTCGAAGACGGCGAAGTGACGGCCGCGGTCAACAACTTCCGGTTCAACGAGAGTCCGTTGGACCTGCTGCGACGGGCCACCCAGGCCGGTGTCAGCGAGCCGACGTTGCCGCGCGAGTGGGGTGACTATGTCACCCGCTGCGCGATGCCGTCGCTGCGGATTCCGGACTTTCACATGTCCTCGGTGAGTCAGGCGACATAATCCAGGTGTGGTGTCACACGACGAACTGACTCGGCTGGTGGCGTTGTCGCCCGGTGACGGTCTCACAACCGCGCTGGTGCGGCGAGTGTGCGCGCGGACCCTCGGCCTGCCCGCCCTTCCCGCCGAGCACGACGGAAGGGACGGCTACGCCGTCGTCGCCGAGTTCGCCGAACAATTCAGCACCGACGTCACAGAAATCAGCGTCGATCAGCGCACCAGACTGTGGAAGGTGCTGGGCGACAGCACCTTTGGTGTCGTCACGCAGATGTACATCGCCGACTTCGTGCCGCGGGTGCGCGCGGGGCTCGAGGCGCTCGGTGTCGGCGCAGACTACCTCGGCTGGGTCACCGGGCCGATCGTGTGGGATCACACCAGCGACCCGTCCGACGTGGTCTTCAACGGCTTCTTGCCGACCGTGGCCCGGCTGCGGGAACTCGATGCGTTGACCGCCGAGGTGGTCCGGCTGCGCGGCGCAACCCAACACAACTGCCGGTTGTGCAAGTCGCTGCGTGAGACCACGGCGCTGGACGCCGGCGGCTCCGAGACGTTGTACGGCGACATCGAGCAGTTCGAAGCGTCAACCCAGCTGACCGATCGCCACAAGGCGGCGTTGCGCTACGTGGACGCCCTGGTCTGGTCGCCCGCCCAGATCGATCGCGGTGTCGCCGCCGGAGTGCGGGCACACTTCTCCGACGCCCAGGCGATCGAGCTGACGTTCGACGTGATGCGCAATGCCAGCAACAAGATCGCGGTGGCGCTGGGTGGTGACGCACCCCGGGTTGAACACGGCACCGAGCAGTACCTGCTCGACGTCGACGGTCAGACGGTGTTCACCTGAGCAAGTGCCTCGTGGTTATGGCGGCCGACGTGGGCTTCGGCGCGCATCCGTTCGCTCATCTGCGGGTAGTGCAGCTCGAAAGCCGGTCGCTCCGAACGTATCCGGGGTAGTTCGGTGAAGTTGTGCCGCGGCGGCGGGCAACTGGTGGCCCACTCTAGTGAGTTGCCGTGGCCCCATGGGTCGTCGACGGTGACCACTTCGCCGTAGCGCCAGCTCTTGAACACATTCCACACGAACGGCAGCATCGAGACACCGAGGACGAATGACCCGACCGTCGAGATGATGTTGAGCGTCTCGAATCCGTCGGTGGGCAGGTAATCGGCGTAGCGACGCGGCATGCCGGAGTCGCCCAGCCAGTGCTGCACGAGGAACGTCAAGTGAAAGCCGATAAAGGTCAGCCAGAAGTGCAGCTTGCCCAGTCGCTCGTCGAGCAGGCGGCCGGTCATCTTCGGGAACCAGAAGTAGATGCCTGCATAGGTGGCGAACACGATGGTGCCGAAGAGCACGTAGTGGAAGTGTGCGACGACGAAATAGCTGTCGGTGACGTGGAAGTCCAGCGGCGGGCTGGCCAACAGCACACCGGTCAAACCGCCCAACAGGAAGGTGACCATGAAGCCCATCGCGAACAGCATCGGTGTTTCGAACGTCAATTGCCCTCGCCACATGGTCCCGATCCAGTTGAAGAATTTGATCCCGGTCGGCACCGCGATCAGATAGGTCATGAACGAGAAGAACGGCAGCAGCACCGCACCGGTGGCGAACATGTGGTGCGCCCACACCGCGACCGACAGGGCGGCAATCGACAGCGTCGCGTACACCAGCGTGGTGTAGCCGAAGATCGGCTTGCGCGAGAACACGGGGATGATCTCGGAGATGATGCCGAAGAACGGCAGCGCGATGACGTACACCTCGGGGTGGCCGAAGAACCAGAACAGATGCTGGAACAGAATCGGCCCGCCGTTGGCCGGGTCGTAGATGTGCGCGCCGAGGCGACGGTCGGCGGCAAGACCGAACAATGCCGCGGTCAGCAGCGGAAAGATCATCAGCACAAGCACACTCGTGACCATGATGTTCCAGGTGAAGATCGGCATCCGGAACATCGTCATGCCCGGGGCGCGCATGCAGACCACGGTGGTGATCATGTTGACCCCGCCGAGAATGGTGCCCAACCCACCGACGGCCAGGCCTAGGATCCACAGGTCGCACCCCACACCGGGACTGTGCACCGCGTCCGAGAGCGGGGTGTAGGCGGTCCACCCGAAATCGGCTGCGCCGCCGGGGGAGATGAAGCCGCTGAGCGCGATGAGCGCGCCGAAGACGAACAGCCAGAACGACAGCGCGTTCAGCCGCGGGAACGCCACGTCCGGCGCGCCGATCTGCAGTGGCAGAACGAGATTCGCGAAACCGAAGACGACCGGCGTCGCATAGAACAGCAACATGGCTGTGCCGTGCATGGTGAACAGCTGGTTGTACTGCTCGTTCGACAAGAACTGCAGCCCGGGCTTGGCCAGCTCGACGCGCATCAACAACGCCATCAGGCCGGCGATGAAGAAGAAGATGAAGCAGGCGACCATGTACATGATGCCGATCATCTTGTGGTCGGTGGTGCTGATGACCTTGTAGATCAAGCTGCCCTTGGGCCCCATCCGAGGCGGATACGGTCGATGTGCTTCGAGCTCATCGGCGGGTGGGGCTTCGGCGGTCATGCAGTACCTCCACGGGATCTGGACCGGGTCGAGATTTGTCAGCTCGCCCAAGTCTTTCGAGCCCCCCCGCGCGACCCTAGGGCCATTCGTCCCCAAGATCGGCCATGGCGTTCGCCGTCAGTGTCGGCTGTGGGTGAGTGTCCCTTCGGGCTTGAGGGCCTTGGCGGCGGTGATGCTCTCGGCCTTGCGGGCCTCTCGCTCCAGATAGCGCTGCTTGGACACGTCGAATTTGTCGCACGCCTGCTCGAGTTCTTTGACCAGAACCGCGAGGTCGTCGCGCTGCCGGGCGGCTTCGCCGGTGAAGTCGTCGCGCTCGAAGATCCGCCACTTCTTCAGGACCGGCATGACCACCTCGTCGAGGTGGATGCGCGGGTCGTAGACGCCGCCGACCGCGATGATCACCGCTTTGCGGCGGAATTCGGGGACCGTGAATCCGGGCATCTGGAAGTTGCGCAGCACCCGATGGATCGATGTCATCGCCTGGTTGGGCGCCAGGTCCAAGCCGGCGGCGGTGACGTCGCGGTAGAAGATCATGTGCAGGTTCTCGTCATGCGACAACCTGGCCGTCAGTTGGTCGGCGATGGTGTCGTTGCAGGCCTTGCCGGTGTTCCGGTGTGAGACGCGGGTGGCCAGCTCCTGGAACGACACGTAGACGACGGAGTCGAACAGGCTCTCGGCGAAGAGGTCGCCCTGGCCGTTCTGGCCCGGGCTGAAGCCGCGGGTGACCTGCTCCATGCGGAGTTTCTCCAACGCGAACGGGTCGACGGAGCGAGTCACCACCAGGTAGTCGCGCAGGGCATTGCTGTGCCGGTTTTCTTCGGCGGTCCACCGCCTGACCCATTCGCCCCAGGCGCCGTCCATGCTGAAGTTCATCGCGATTTCGCGGTGATACGCCGGCAGGTTGTCCTCGGTCAGCAGATTCTGCACCATCGCTACCCGGGCGACGTCGGAGAGCTCGCACTGCTCGGGCGCCCAGTCCTGACCGCCCAGCGTCTTGAAGTTCTTGCCCTCCGACCACGGGATGAAGTCGTGCGGATTCCAGTCCTTGAACATGGAGATGTGGCGGTTTGTGAGCCGCTCCGCTGTGGGCTCGAGCTCACGAAGCATCTGCTGTTGGGTCAGGGTCGCCACGGTGCCTCCGATGTATGTGTGTACGACGGTTGCAGGTAATGTATCTGTGCACCCCAGTAACACACAAGTAAGGGAAGCCTTGGCGTGTCGCGATCGCGGTCTCCGTGGGCGACGGGCTATGCGATCTGCTGTTCGAGCGCAGCGACGTCGCTTCGGTTGTGGTCAAGGTGAGCCAGTGCGGTGCGCAGCCGTTGACGCGCACGGGACGCTCGCGACATCGCGGTGCCCGGCGGAATGTTCAGCAACGCGGCGGTCTCCGCATAGGTGTAACAGTGGATGTCGGCGTAGTACACCGCTGCCCGGAAGTCCTCCGGCAAACTTTCCATCGCGGCTCGAATCTGGCTGTCGGGCAACGCCTCGAGGACCTCTGTCTCGGCGGAACGTAGTCCGGCGGGGACACGCGCGGCGCTGTAGGCCAGATCTCGCTCCGTCATTTCCTCTACCGAAACCTCCGCCGGGCGGCGCTGTTTACCGCGATACGTGCTGACCCAGCGGTTGTAGAGGATCCGGAAGAGCCACGCCTTGACGTTCGTGCCCTCCTGGAACGTATGGAAACCCCGGTAGGCGTCCAGCAAAGTGTCCTGCAGCAGGTCCTCGGCATCGGCGTCACAGCAGGTCAGCTTTCGAGCTCTGAGGGATAGGACGTCAAATAAGGGTCTGGCTTCATCGGCGAAGCGCGCGGCAGGAGTCCCGTCGGGTTCGGCTGTGCCGAGCACGGCAGCGATCCTCATGATCAAGCTCCGATTTCTGGTCAGAAAGTCCCACAATGGGCGGTCCAGATCAGAGTCAGGGTTGCGAAGGCGAAGCGAACCCTTGGAAATCCGTAGTCCTGGGCCGGTGCTTCAGGTGACCGCTGCCTAACTGGCCCACGACACCGTGCGTAGCTGCCTGCGCGACGTGATATCGAGCTTGACGAAGACCTTGCGGAGGTGCCATTCGACCGTGTGCGTGCTGATGAACAGATGCGCGCCGATCTCTTGATTCGTCAGCCCCTCGGCGGCCAGTCGTGCGATCTGTGCCTCCTGGGCAGTCAGTTCATCACCGGAACCGACCGGTTGTTTGCGCACCTTCTCGCCGATGGCCACGAGTTCGCGGCGGGCCCGCTCCGCGAACGCCTTCGCACCCATTCGGGTGAACATCGCGTGGGCTTCGGTGAGGTGCCGACGTGCGTCGAGCCGCCGGTTGGCCCGGCGCAGCCATTCCCCGTAGCCCAGATGGGCGCGAGCCAAATGTACGACGATGGTGGTGCGTTGCAAGCGTTCGATGCCTTCGCTGAACAAGTTATCGGCGAGACGATCGTCGGACAGCATGGCACGCATACTTGCTAAAACACCGAGGCCCCAATCGGTTTCGCTGGCGCCGGCGCGTTGATCGAGCTGGCTTATGGCGAAGGCGGCCGCCTCCTGCTCGCCGGTGCGGGCCGCAGCCTCGACGAGTTCGATCAGGCACCACCCGTAGAATCCGAGGTCCTCGTGTTCGCACGCCTGACGAGCGGCAGCGAAAGCTTCTTCGTATCGGCCGAGTCCGTTGTAGAGCACACCGGCGGCATACCCCGCCAGGCCGAGCAGTCGCCCTTCGCCTCGGGTGGTTCCCTCCGTGGTCGCTGCTTCGATCAGACCGACAGCGTCATCTGGGATCCCGCGCCAGGCAGCCAGAAGCAATGCGTCGTATTTCAGTGGCGCGTGGCCCGTCGCCGAGGTTATCGAAGCTGCTTCTTCGATAAGCGTTGCCGCCGTGGCGAATTCGCCTGCGAGTACGTGAGCCCGCGCGCGATAGGCGAGCGCTCGCGGAATGATGGCCAATGCACCGGCTTCGCGGGCATGCTGGACGATGTCGGTGGCCAGCTGACGGTAGATTTCATCGTCCCACAGTTCGGCGGCGGCGGTTTCCTGGATTATTGGGAATGCGAGCGACATCCAGCGCAGGACTTGGCTATTCGTCCCGGTACAGATGAGCTCGAGTGTTGCCCGAAGGTCATCGCGATTTCCGTCCACATCGCCGGCGATTCGGTGGCTGATGCCGCTCAATAACATGTCCATCGGCTGATGCAGTTGCGGTACGCGGACGACCGCAGCGCGGGCGGCCTCGGCCGCTGTCGCCAGTGCTCCGGGGTCGCCGAGTCGCCCGGCGTACATGGTGGCGGCGAGCGCCTCCAGGTATGTCTCCCGGGCCAGGTCGTTGTCGAGAGTCTCCAGCCGGGTAGCGGAGTCGAGCAGTCGCGACGCGGGCTCGGTGAGCGGAGGTGCGCCGGTATCACCCCCGCGGTTACGGGCGAAGTCCATCTGGGCGCGTAGCCGAGCGACTTGGGCGCGTTGCAGGTCGGATAGTGGGCTCAGTTCGGCCACTGCCAGCAGGTCATATGCAGCTTCGGGGGCTGCTGCATCGCCCTTGGCTCGTGCGGCGGCGATCGCCCTGGAGCCGCGGCGGGCCGGGTCCGATGTCAAAGTTGCTGCGCGCTCCAAGAATGCCGCCGCCGCGGCGATGCCGCCTGCTCTGCGCGCGGGCGGCCGAGGTTTCCAACTCCGCGGCGACCGCCTCATTTGGTCCCGCTGCCGCATTGGCGGCGTGCCACGCCCGACGGTCAGGGTCCAACCCCGGATCCGTCGCGTCGGCCAACGCCCGATGGATCACCCTGCGGTCAGCCAGATCTGCGTTGCTGTAGGTGGCTGAGCGCACCAAGGGATGTTGAAAACGCATGCGCGGCCCGAACTCGATCACTCCTGCGGCCTCTGCAGGCGCGAGCGCGTCGACCGGAATGCCCAGATTGGCTGCGGCGCGCAGAAACAATGCCGCGTCGCCAACTGGCTCGGCGGCCGCGACCAGCAGCAACCGTTGAGTGTCGGCAGGAAGAGACCTGATGCGGCGCACGAAGGATTCTTCCAGCTGTCCCGCGGAGCGGCTTGCTGCCAGATTCCCGAAGCCGCCGGCAAGCTCCGCGGCAGAGAGGTTTCGCGGAACCTCGAGCAGTGCCAGCGGGATGCCGCGCGTCTCAGCGACGATACGGTCGCGCACCCGCTCATCGATCCGCCCGGGAATCACGGAGTTCAATAGCTCCCGAGCATCGCTGTCCGACAGGCCGCTGATCGTGAGTTCTGGGAGCCCGGTCAACGTCGGTGCGTTGCCGTCGCGGGCCGCGAAGACCAGGGCTACCGGTTCGGCCAGGAGCCGCCGGGCGACAAAGGCAAGTGTTTGCACGGATACCTGATCGAGCCATTGCGCATCGTCGATGATGCAGAGCAGCGGTTGGTCATTGGCGGCGGCGGCCATCAGGCTCAGCACTGCCAATCCGACCAGGAAACGGTCGGGTGTCGGCCCAACGCCCCGGCCGAAGGCGACATTCAACGCCTCGCGCTGCGGCTGAGGCAATTCGTCGAATCGTTCCATCAAAGGCGCGCACAGCTGCTGCAGGCCCGCGAAGGCGAGCTCCATATCCGATTCCACGCCCGCCACTCGCACACACCGGAAATCAGACGTCAGCTCTGACACGTAATCCAGCAGGGCGGTCTTTCCGACGCCCGCTTCCCCGCGGACAACCAACACCTGGTGGCTACCCGATTGGACCGTCGCGATCAAACTGCGCAGGGCTTCGCATTCGGCGGCGCGACCGCGCATACGTTCCGCCCGGCCCTGCCTCGACATAAGCACCACCGCGTCTGTTGGTCCGGACCTGATGGTAGTGAGCTGTCTCGGCCGGGTCTAGGTTGCTGCGTGCTCTCGCCGTGCGCGTATCGGCAAATTTTGTCCTAACGCTGAATGAATGTGACGGTCTCCTCGAGCGGCGCCCGCTCAGTGCGGGCGTAATCGACTGCCGGGTCCTGGTATCCGATCGACATGCCACAGAAAAGGATGCGGCCGTCCGGGGGCGACACGATCTCCGCCACGGACTTGCGAGTTTGCGACCACGCCATCTGCGGGCAACTGTGCAAGCCCTCGGCGCGCAGCAGAAGCATCACGGTTTGCAGGTACATGCCGAGGTCGGCCCACTGGGGCAGGCCCATGTCGCGGTCGATGTAGCAAAACAAGGCGGCGGGCGCGCCGAAGCAGTCCCAGTTCGAGATCGCTGCCCGCTGCCGTGCCTCCAAGTCCTCCCGTGCAATGCCGAGCGCACCGTAACGCTGCTTGGCAAAGGCTGCTCGGCGCTCGCGGTAAGGGGACTTCAGTTCGGGCGGGTACATCTCGAATTCCCTTTCGTCCCAAGGATCACCTGCTCCCACCCGCTGTACGGCGAGCATTTTGAGATGCACCAGTGGCGTACCGGTCAGCACGTAGATATGCCAGGGTTGCAGATTGGATCCCGACGGGGACCAAGCCGCAGCCGAAAGTACGCGTTCCAGCACATCTTTCGGGACGGGCTGGCCGGTGAATCCGCGAACTGCTCGTCGGCTCGTTACCGCTTCGTAGACGTCCACCAGCCCGCCCCTCCCATCTCGCCATAGGGCCAACGTGCATGAATCAGGTTGGCGTGGAATCGGTTCGGCTACGCCTTGGCCGCCGTTTCGAGAACCCAATCCTCGAACCTCGTGTCGGACAGGGCCGCGCCATCGTCGGGAACGAGAGTGCGCTCCTCGATGTCGGCGTACCAATATTTTGCGGTGGGGTCGGCGATCACCTCGCGGGCATCGCCGTGCGCCGTCAGCACGGTGCGAATGAGATCGGGAAGGCGATAAGCCTGGGGTCCGCCTACCTCAACGATGCCGTTCACCGGGTCGTGGAGCGCTGCTAAAGCTACCGCCTTACCGACGTCGGCAGCCGCCATCGGCTGAATGAGCGCCGACGGCAGGCGCACCGTGTTCCCCTCGGTCGCCGAATCGGCGATGAAATTGAGGAACTCGAAGAACTGGGTCGCGTGCACAATCGAGTAGGGAATCGGGCCTGCGCTGATCAGATCTTCCTGCTTCTGCTTGGCAAGGAAGTAACCGCTCTGTGGAGCGAGAAAATCAGTGCCCACGACGGATAGCGCGACATGATGCCGAACGCCGGCTTCGGCCTCGGCGGCCAGTAAGTTCGTGGTCGACTTCGTAAAGAAGTCCATGGCGGGGCCGTCTTCGAACGATGGCGAGTTCGACACGTCGGCCACCACCGAGGCGCCGGTGAGCACGTCCGACAGACCCTCACCGGTCACGGCGTTCACACCAGTCGAGGGCGCCGCCGCAACGGCTTCGTGACCCTGTTCGGTCAAGTCCTGCACCACTTTTGACCCGATCAGGCCAGTTCCTCCGATTACGACGATTTTCATGATGAGCCTCTCTTGAATGTGCCGTTTGGCCGACGACGGCCGTCCAGTTGGTGTCCTGACCGGGCAGCGTGTGGATGTCCACAGCTCCCTGACGGTCGAAACGGATGGGTGACCGCGAACTCATCCCGGGTGCCGAAAATGGCCCTACATTGCGCGGAGTTTGGAGGTCGCAGGTAGACCGATGTGCCGCTGGCATGGGCGACACGGCACCGCCGCAAGGCAACGATCAGTTCGTGACGCATGCACTGCAACCAAAGGCGCGGCGTCTGTTGGTCGCGAAAGTCTTGATCAGCGCCGCTGTTGCGCTCGGCGTCGCGGTAGGGGGAGCCATACCGGTCACCGCCGACCCCAGCACGTTCGGTGTCCTTAGCTGCACCTGCGGAGGTCGACCCACGCCCGTAATTGGCGGACCTGCTGTGTCGGACGAAATCAAGAACGGGATCCGGGACGGTCTCGCAGCTTTGATGGGTTCGGGCTAACCTGCAGCGCCCGGGCACCGCGAGCCCCGGTTAGGCGTCTGGTGACTTTGAGCAACGGCTTCTCCGCTGTGCGACAGGGGGATGCGCCGAGGTCTGCATGATGGCTGGCGCTAATGTCAAGGTCGTGCAGCGCACGCTAGATCGCGCGACAGCAGCCATGAGCCTGGATCTTTACAAGCACCTGTGGCGTGTATCTGCAGCTGGTTCAGCAAGGGGCGGTAGCTCAGTTGGTTAGAGCCGCGGACTCATAATCCGTTGGTCGCGGGTTCGAGCCCCGCCCGCCCCACACATAAGTGCTGGTAGAAGGCTTATTCTAGGCCGCCGGATCGGTTCGATCGGGCCTCCCGTCGCGGCGTCGTCGCGGCGCGCGGCGGGATCGCGGTGGAAAGGTCCGCGCGCTAGCTAACCGTCACCCCGCGACGTTCAGCAGGATCTTGCCGCCGCGGAGGAGATGTTGCACCGCGTCCTGGATGTGCTCCACGGGGTACACGGCCGCCACGGGGACAACGAGGGTGCCGTCGGCCACAAGCGGTGCCGCCTCACGGATGACGGGCACCACCTTGTCGCGGTAGTCGAAGTCGCCGACAAAGAATCCGCGGACGCTGAGGTGCTTGGCGACCAGCATCGAGGTGTCGATCCACATGGGTTCGTCCCTGGCCCAGGAATAGCTGACCAACGATCCACCGTCCGAGAGCAATTCGAGCAGCCGCGCCACGCCCGGACCACCGACGGCATCAACTGCCAGCGCCACTCGGGCGTCACCGATCACTGCTCGAACGTCGCTGACCGCATCGGGGTCATCAGCGTGGACCACGTCGGCCCCAGCTGCTGTGAGTTCGGCGAACGTTGCGTCGTCCCGCGCCAGGTTGATCGTCTTCAGTCCACGAAGTTTGGCTAGCGCGATCAATGACCGTCCCACACCGGAATTCGCGGCGTTTTGCACCACCCAGTCACCGGGCGTTAGGGCGGTGCATTCACTGAGCATCAACCCGGCTGTCGGCGGGTTGCTGCCCAGCATCGAGTACTGCTCGATGTCGCCGCTGGAGGGGAGTGCAAACAGGCCGTCGGCGGGCACGACGAGCCGCTCGCGCCACGCACCCGCATACAGGGGTAGCACGACCAGATCGCCGACTTGAAGTCCATCGACCCCGGCGCCAGTGGCAAGCACGCGGGCGACACCCTCTGCGCCGGGTATGTGGGGCAGGGGTGGTCGCGCCAGCATGCCGGTGACAACCAGCAGGTCGTGTTTGTTCAACGGCGAGAACTCAACGCTCACGAGCACCTCATGCGGTCCCGGTGGCGGCGGCTCGTCGATGTCGACGACGCGCAGCACCTCTGCGGGGTCGCCGAACTGTTCAATCTGGATGGCGCGCATATCAATTCCTCTCGCTCGCCTGGGTGATCTTGACCGCAGTTATCGCTGAATTTCGGCGTCGCTGCGCGTCTCGATGGCCTCGACGCTGTGAACGAACGCCTTCCTCAACACGCCCTTGCCGATCGTTCCGACGACGGCCGCCAGGACGCGCCCTTTGAAGTTCTTGCCTTCGCGGACAATGACAACGTCCACATTCGTGGTGCCGTCGGGCCGCGGGCTGAGGGTGTAGACGTAACCCGACGCGCCTCCCCAGGTGTTCGAGTCGGTGGTCGTCAGCGTGACTCGGTGGGGATCGGACCAGTCGTAGTGCAGGCGTTCCCAGATGCCGCCTGAGCCTTCGGTGACATCGGCGCCACGCGCGCCCTTGTAGTGCACCCGGAGGTCGGCGTCGGCGCTATTCGGAAACAGCTCCGAACGGCCCGGTCCGAAGTCAGTGAGCCCGGCGATGAACTCACCCGGGGTAGATATTGTCGACCGGTGGAAGTGAAGCGTGGACATTGTGTCCTCCTTGCTCGCTAAAGTTGATGTTTTCATCAACGGGAAGCGCCTCCTCGCTAACGTGAATTCCTGCGTGCAACCCGCTAGGCAAGCCCTATTGATCCTGGTAGTACGAGGGACAGCCTTAAGATCGGGCAATGTCGGCAACTGCCAGCGCACTGGGTGACTTTCTGCGCGCACGCCGGGAACAAATCCGCCCCGAGGATGTCGGGTTGGATTCCGGATCTCGCCGGCGCGTCCCGGGACTGCGCCGCGAGGAATTGGCGATGCTCGCCGGGATTAGCGTCGACTACTACCTGCGACTCGAGCAAGGCCGTGACCAGCACCCGTCCATACAGGTGCTCGATGCGCTCGCCCGGGCGCTGCGACTGGATATCAAAGCCACCGAACATCTGCATCGGCTTGCGGGCTTGCGGGCGGCGCATAGCCCTCGACCTGTTGCAGAGACCGCGGCTGACGGTCTGGACCAATTGATTGACCAGATCTCGCTTCCAGCAATCGTCACCAACCGATACCAGGATGTGTTGGCCGCCAATGCGATCGCCCGCGCGTTGTCACCAGGGTTCGCCCCCGGCGAGAACTTCTTGCGGTGGCGGATGCTGGCACCGGTTGCTCGCGATTTTTTCGTCGACTGGGACGAGGCAACTGAGGTCGCAGTGAGTGGCTTACGGGAATCCGCGGCCGGCGATATGGGTGATCCTCGCTTACGCGCCCTGGTCGACGAACTCTCGGCAGCCAGCGACCGATTCCGCGAACTCTGGGCACGCGCAGATGTTGGATACCGCACCGGCATCCTCCACATGCGACATCCGGTGGCGGGTGATCTCTACCTTCGCCGCACGAGGCTCAGCGTTCCCGACTCCGACACTCAGGTATTCATTTACTATCCCGAGCCGGGCAGTGATTCGGCAAAAGCACTCGAGGCACTCGCAGCCTCATAACCCCTGGGGCGCTGGGGTTGCGGAAGTTTCTCGAGGAGGGTGGCTACGAACTGGTGGTGACCTCGGACTAAGATGGCCTGGACTCGGAGTTCGAGCGCGAACTGCCTGACGCCCCACCGGCCGCGCTGGAGCCGGCCTATTACGCTCAACGCCTGAGGCCAGCCGCCTGCTGAGTGCTCAAATCAGAAGATCTCAACACGGCCGCCGTGATGGCATTGGAGCTGGCCGCTCCGATCCAGTGGACCCGAAGGAGGGGCCAGGATGGCAACCATGCGGTCTGTCGTTGCCGAGAAGGTAGGCGAACCGTCCGAGGTCCTGCAGCTACAGGCCCGCCCAATTCCGGAGCCTGGCATCGGCCAGGTCCGGATCCGGGTAACAGCTGCACCGGTTGAGGCCAGCGATCTACACACCGTCCGCGGCAGATACGGATTTACCCCGGAGTTTCCCTCCGTGCCCGGAATCGAATCCGTTGGTGTGATCGACGAAATCGGGAGCAGTGCACAGGGATTGACCATCGGGCAGCGCGTCATCACAATCGGAGTCACGGGCACCTGGCAGGAACACGTCGTTGCCGATGCCGACCGAGTGCTGCCTGTACCCGCGGGCATGAGCGATTCCACCGCCGCCCAGATTCTCAGCAATCCGCTCACCGCCGTCATCTTGACCAGTGAAAAGCTCGATGTTCGGCCGGGTGAATGGCTTTTGCAGACCGCAGCCGGCTCAATCGTGGGCCAATCGGTCATCCAACTAGGAACCCACGTCGGCTTCAAAACTCTCAACGTGGTCCGTCGTCGCTCGGCTGTCGAGGAAATCCTCGCGCTGGGCGGCACCGCGGTGATCTGCACCGAAGACGAGGACCTGCGCGAACGGGTGGCCGAGATCGCCGGCGCCGATGGAGTCTCCAAGGCGATCGACTGCGTTAGCGGTCAGGTCGGCGCGGATGTGTCGCGCGCATTGGCACCGGATGGTGAGTTGGTGGTCTTCGGTGCGTTGTCCACGCATCGGCAAACCGAACCCAACAAACTCACCATCCCCATCTTCGCCCGCTCGCTGATCTACGAAACCAAGACCGTTCGGGGGTTCTGGCTGTTCCGCTGGTTCAACCAGACCCCAAAGGATCGGATGGCCGCAACGATCGACCGGACACTTCAGCTCGTCGACAGCGGTGCGCTACGGGTGGCTGAGGGGCAGCCGATCCCTGTCGAAAAGTTCAGTGAGGCGGTTTATTTGGCCGAAGCGCCCGCGCACGGGGGCAAACCGCTGCTGGTGTTCAGAACGTAAAAGCGCGAGGCAAAACGCGCGCCCGCCACTCAGCAAATAATTCTCCTTTTGCCGTGGTCGTTCAACCAGTACGCTGAGCCCATCTGGACACCCGCAATCAACTGGGTTGATATCGGTCACCGCTTCAGTAGCCATATCAACTCCGAATTTGCTTGCCGACGACCCAGCCTCGGCCGTCGTCGCGATCGACCCAACCCGCAGAACGCCGCTGAAGGCACGCCGTCCTGCCTGCCAGTAGAACGCAATTCGAGGAGAGGATGGGCGCGGTGACCACAATCCGGGCAGCGGCAGTCCAGCTGCGTCCTGAGCTGTACAGCCGTGACGGGACCATCGAGCGCGTCGTTGCGAAGATCGACGAACTGGCAACGCGTGGCGTGCAATTCGCGACTTTTCCGGAGACTGTCGTTCCCAATTATCCGTATTTTTCGTTTGTGCAGCCCCCGTACCAAATGCTGCCCGAGCAAATACGGCTCATGCAAGAGGCCGTCACCGTGCCATCGCCGGCGACACAGGCAATCGCCGACGCCGCAAGCCGCGCCGGAATGGTGGTCTCCATCGGCGTGAACGAGCGCGACGGCGGCTCACTGTTCAACACCCAGCTGCTTTTCGATGCGGACGGAGCGCTGATCCAGCGTCGCCGAAAGATCACTCCGACCTATCACGAACGCATCATCTGGGGCCAAGGCGATGGCAGCGGACTTCGAGCCGTCGACAGCGCCGTGGGTCGCATCGGCCAGCTGGCCTGTTGGGAGCACTACAACCCGCTGGCCCGCTACGCGCTGATCGCCGACGGCGAGCAAATTCATTCGGCGATGTTCCCGGGATCCATTTTCGGCGACCTGTTTGCCCGGCAGGCCGAAGTCCAGGTACGCAACCATGCGCTCGAATCGGGTGTCTTCGTGGTCGTGGCAACCGCCTGGCTCGATCCCGATCAGCAGGCGCAGCTCATGGCGGACACGGGTTGCCCGATAGGGCCGATCTCGGGTGGCTGCTTCACCGCGATCATCACACCGCAAGGTGAGCCGCTCGGTGAGCCCCTGCGTTCTGGTCAAGGCGAGGTGATCGGGGATCTGGACTTTACGTTGATCGACAAACGCAAGGCCTTCATGGACTCCGTCGGACACTACAGCCGGCCCGAATTGCTAAGTCTCCTCATCGATCACACGCCCAGTGCCTACATCCATCGACGGTTTCCAGGATCGTCTATCGTGCCTGACCCTCAGGAGAGCGCGATGTTACTCACTGATCCGGTGACGACGTCGGTTGACGGAGGCGTCGTATGACGTACATGGGAAAGCCTTACTACCCAATCTGGTTGGACAACCTGGCCGACGACGTCACCCTCGAGGCCGCGGCGATGGACGGCACCGCGCACGGCGCCGAGGCTGTCCGCTTCATCTTGGGCAAAGCTCGCGAACAGTACGAGCACCAAGAGTTCACCTACGCCGGTCCCTGCGGCGAAAGCGGTTACGTCGAGGACTATTCGAGCTCGGTTCGCGGGGTGCCGACCTACGTCGTCGTGCTGGTCACCTTCAACACCGACGGGCAGACCCAGCACGTGGTGGTGAACCACCGGCCCCGCAGCGCGATGTTGAACTTTTCCCGCGTGATGCTCGAAACCTTCGCCGACACCCCGCACGCCAAGCATTGGAAAGGCACCCCGTAATGGCATCGACATATCTGGGAACGCCTTATTACCCGGCGTGGTTGGGCAATCTGGCCGACGACGTGACGGGGGAGGGGCCGGCGTGGGACGGCGCCATCCAGGGCGCTGCGGCCGTCCATGAAGTCGTGGTCGCCGCCAAAGAGATCTACGAGTTTCAAGAGTTCCACTACGCCGGGCGATGCGGGGACAACAGCTTCCTTGAGGACTACACGTCATCGGTTCGCGGTGTGCCGCTGCGCGTCATCGTTCTGGTTGTCTTCAATGCCGACGGGAAGGCCCAGCGACTAGTGGTCAATCACCGGCCGCGCAGTTCTGTGCTGGAGATGTCCCGCGCGATGCTCGAGAGATTCGCCGGCACCCCTCTTGCCAAACACTGGGAAGGCACACCCTAAGGAGCGAGCATGAGTACGCCCTTGTATCTGATCACCGGCGCGGGTGGGGGCACCGGTGGGGTCAGCAGACAAGTGATCGAGCAACTGCGCGCGGGTGGAAACCGCGTGCGCGCGTTGGTCCATCACGACGATGCTCGTGCCGATCCGCTGCGCGAACTCGGCGCTGAAGTGGTCGTCGGGGACTTGACCGAACCGCGAGATGTCGTCAACGCCATGGCCCGCGTCGATCGCATGTTCTTTTCGATGAGCGTTTCGCCGGACTACCTGACGGCGACAGCCGTAATCTGCGATGCCGCACTGGAATACGGCCACCTGGAGGTGGTCGCGAACATGTCTCAGATGACGGTGTCGCAGATGACGCTGACCAGCGAGGGGGAGTCGCACCAACATCGGCTGCACTACCTCGCCGAGCACGTCTTGAACTGGTCGGGAATACCGGTGGTGCACATCAGACCGACGGCGTTTTTGGACAATCCGATCTTTACCTGGTTCGCCGCGCCGTCGCTGCGGGATCGAAACCTGTTGGTGCTGCCCTTCGGAACCGGCCGAACCTCGCCGATTGCCGCCAGCGACGTGGCCCGCGCGGTCGCGGCAGTGCTCGTCGACCCCGCCGACCGTATCGGGAACATCTACGAGTTGACCGGGCCCACCAGCCTGGACATCGACCGGCTGGCAGCCGAATACGCACGGGGACTGCACCGGCCGATACAAGGTTCCGACATTCCGCATGAGACCTGGGTCCAGGAAGTCCTCAAACCGCTCGGCCTGCCCGAGCACCTGCAGCAGCACCTCACCACGATGGCGCTCCTGCACCGGGCCGGACGCTACGACCGAGCCACCGATGACGTCGAAAAGCTCACGGGGCAGCAGGCTTCCACGGTTGGCGAATACGTCGCCGAACATCCAGACCTGTTCTCATAGGTAATGGGCGATCTGCTCGCCGAGGTGGTCGCGGCGCACGGCGGCATGGACCGGTGGAACAGTGTCACATCGGTCAACGTCGCCGCGTCGATCACCGGGGCGACCTGGTTCGTCAAGGGCAAAGGCGATGAGCTCAAGGACGTCCGCTTCCAGGTCGACACCACGCGCGAGCTGCTGACGATGGACTTCGTCGGTCAAGACAAGCGCTCGATCTTCGAGCCCTCCCGCGTCGCGATGCAACGCGCTGACGGCATGACCGTGCAGTCACGTGCGGACCCGGAGCGGTCGTTTGACGGGCACGTGCTCGCCACCCCGTGGGACGACCTGCACGTCGCCTACTTCAGCGGGGAGGCGCTCTGGACGTATCTGAACACGCCATTCGTCTTCACCTGGCCCGGATTCGTCACCGACGAGATCAGCCCCATCGAGGTCGACGGTGAACCGTGCCGGCGGCTAAGGGTGATGTTTCCCGATCACATCAAAAGCCATACCCGCGAACAGATCTTCTGCTTTGGCCCGGACGGGCTGCTGCGCCGTCAGGACTACACGGTCGACATCCTGGGTGGCGCAGCCGGGTTGAACTACGCCAGCGACTATCGCGACGTCGACGGGATCATCATCCCCACCAAGCGGCGGGTCTACGGCTGGGAGGGCGACTACCAGCTGGTCCCGGAGCCGCTGCTGATCGCGATCGACATGAGTCAGATCACCCTGCGCCGAAACAACATTTGAGAGGAGCGCATCATGGCCCACATCGAACCGCATGGAGCATCGGGAAGCTATAGCAACAGCGCGATCACGGCGTTGCACGCCGGAGAACTCCACGCGGCATCCAGGGACGAACAGATACTCGCCGCCAAAATATCGCGCGCGATGTCGTCGGGTCCACTGCACATCACCCGCGACGCCACGATCGCAGAGATGGATGGGCACGGCAATCCTGTTGTGCTACGCCAGGGAACCAACCAGTGGGTGTGTTTCCCCGGTGATGAGAACAAGATCGGCGACGTGCCCATGTGCGCGGATCCCATGGGGCTGCAATGGATGCTAGACATCATGGCGAGCAAGCCGGCTCCGACCAACACTGCCCCCGGAATCATCTACATGCTCTGCGGTGCAACACAACACAGCAATACCGACCCGTTCGACAAGACCAGCCCCGCCATTCCGATCGGCCCGCACTGGATGATCCTTTGGCCCTACAGCGCGGCGCATGATGGCCTCCCGAACAACGTGCGTGATGCCGGCGCCTGGGTGATGTTCGACGGCACGCCCTATGCATATCTGCATGTCAGCGGCACGCCCTGGGCGGGCAATGAGTACACGCCCGGCCAGGCACCCGTCTGGACGATGCGATATGGCGCGCCGACAGAACACTAACCGCGAACCGTCGGAGGTTTCGCGCGTACGCCTCGCCCCTCGCCGCGCCCCTGCGGCTGCGGTACGACTACCGAGCCAAGGAGGCTCGAACCCCATAGCTTCAGCCGGTGTGCAGAAGCTGTCGCATGTGGTCGCCGATCAATTTGTGTGCTGTGGCTCCTGTAGATCGCTTTCATCGGAGTTCTGCTACCCGCCACCTGTCGCTGAGGGCTTCCGGTAGGGACTCATAATCCGTTGGTCGCGGGTTCGAGCCCCGCCCGCCCCACAACCTGAAAAACGGCACGCCTTGCTAGACCGGGTATTAGTGAACAGCGGTCGCTGTGCGAGCCGTTTCGCGGATCACTTTGTGTACGAACGCCAGCTTTCGGACTACCGCCTGCGGGATGTCGAATGGGTAAAGCGGATTCTTGCCCATCGCTGTGTTCACCCGATTGAAGCAGAGCGACAACCACTTCCAGTCCTCGAGCAGCTGCTCGATCGGGGCGTCCTCGTAGCTCAGGAGCGGAACGACGTCCCCGTGGACCGAGAAACGGACTCTGTCGGCATGCAAGATCAGTCCAGACTCTCGAGCGGTGTCGATAGTGCCGGTGATGTGCAGATAGTGGGCGAAGCACTCCGCAAAGTCCTCCCAGGGGTGCATCGTCGCGTACTCGGAGATGTAGAAATCATCCCAGTTCGCCGGCGCACCGAATTTGTAATGTCGCGCGATCTCGCCTTGATAATCGGCGCGCTCATCGCCGAAGATCTCGCGGCACTCGTCAAGATAGCGCGTCGCTCCGGGATCGCTTTCTACGAGAATGTTCTGGTAATAATGGCCGACCTCGTGGCGGAAATGGCCCAGCATCGTGCGGTAGGGCTCCCCGAGGTGAACCCGAAGCGACTCACGATAGGCGTCCAGCGATTCGACCAGATCGATCGTGATTACTCCGCCGGCGTGCCCAATCACCACACGTCCGCCGCCGCTGTAACTGGACAGCAAATCAAAGGCGAGCCCTCCGTCTTTCTGCCAGAACGGGTCGACCGGCAAGCCGATATCAATGAGCTGACAAATCAACCGTCGCAAAGCGATCCCGGTGGACACCAGCTTTTCCACCGCGACGGTGTCGTCGGCATCGGGCTCACGGCGGATCAAGGAATCAGCCAGACAGCGTCCCTGCTGGCCGCCCAGTTCCTGTTCTTGAGGCACCAACCAGTTGCAGCCGAGGCTGGCCGCCTTTGTGCATGCAATCCAGATCTCGCCGTCGATAACCGCGGCGCCCGACGAGGTGGCGACCATAGTGCGGCTAGGAACATGCAATCCAAATTCTGCCAAGCAATTCGGACAGCGCCGAGACTCGAATGGGACGAAGCCATGGCAGGCGGGGCAGGCGAACGCGCGCACGGATTATATCGTGGCAGTCCGCGCCGGCCGGCCGCATCGTTTCAGCCGGTATCGCGACGGTGGGTGTCTCGATGTCACCGAATGTCACAACTCGACCGAAACTACTCGCAGCAGCCTTTAGCGCTTCGTCCTGCGAATGCGCGGCCCGGTGGCTGACTTCTGGGCTGCGCTGGTAGCGATCCGTACCATGGCGTTCTGGGCGAGACGACGGCATCGACGGCGAAGATACCGGCCGACGCGCCGAGTATCTGCCCACTTGGTCTAGCCGCCGCCGCCACCGCCGCCGCCGCCGGCGCCGGCGTTGTACCCAGCGTTGGGGCAATAGGTCGCATGCGCGATATTGACCATGGCTCCGACATCGTGCACACGTATGTTGTCCGGGTCCATGTTGGCGTGGATGCTGGTGGCAATATGTTGTGGCGTCCAATTCGATTCGAGATCGTTGCAGATGAGGTACGCCATCCCGATGAGCGCATCCTCGTCGCCGGCCGGCCACGTGAGACCGGCGCCCCGTAGTTGATTGAGGTATGCGTCATCAGTCGGATTGGCACTTGCAACCGCAGCACTGGAAACCAGGGCGGCGCTAGCGATTATCGGGATGGTGAGTGCGGCCAGCCAGCTAGGTGAGGACATGTGGCGCCTTTCCGGTCTCGTCTCGTCGACACGCCCGGTGTCGTCTTCCATGGCGACCGAATTTACGCCGTCACCGGGCGCCATCTCGGTGGTTTCGCAGTGAAGGCGGCCATGTGTGACATCGCGATCTCGCGGCGTCGGAGCGTTTCGCTTATGTGGTTGGTGAATCCGCGGCGCGTGGCGGCGCGCACCTCGTCACCTGCGGCCACCGTTCATTCACCGTCAATGACCTGGAGACAACCTGGAATTGCTCGGTTTCTATCAGGTATTCGAGACAGTTAATCCGGTTGTCGCACAATAGAAACGGGCAATAACAAGAGCTCTCAGGATCTGAGGATTGGTAATCCGTTGGTGGCGGGTTCGCGCCCCGCCCGCCCCACAAGAGCTGCATATTTTCAGGCTGATGGGTGCCGACTTTTGGGAGCGCCTGGTCGGAATTATGGCGATCCAGGGGGTGGAATGTCGAAGTCGTTGTTGGTGGGTCCCAGCGGAGGGCAACATGGTGCCCACCGATCAAGGGGGAGTGATGACTGAACCACCGCAGCCAGCAGGCTGGCATCCCGAGCCGGGCCGCGAGCCCGGCATCACGGTGCCGCAGCCGAAGGATGATCCGTTCTACGAGTACACCGGCAGCCTGGAGAAAATCCTGCCCGGAACGGTGTTGAAGACACGCAGCTTTGCCTACCGCGCTTTCGGCGTGCCGACATGGCTCAGGGCCACACAGCTGCTCTACCGGTCTACCAGCCAGACCGGCAGACCGACCGCCAACGTCACGTCGGCCATTCAGCCGCCTGACCAGGACGACAAGACCAAGGTGATCTCGTACCAGTCCGCCTATGACTCGCTGAACCGCAATGACGAGCCGTCGTATGCGATCTCGGGCGGACTCACGCTAGGCGGACTCGTCCCCAACGTCGAGCTGGCGGTCTTCGCTCCGTTCCTGGCCGACGGGTACACGGTCGTCGTTCCCGACACCGAGGGTCAGCGGGCCGACTTCGCCGCCGGACCCGAGTACGGAATGAACACGCTCGACTCGATCCGCGCCGTGTTTTCACCGTTGTCGACGGTGGGGCTCCCGGACGATGCCAAGGTTGCGCTGCTCGGATATTCCGGTGGTGCGATCGCCACCGAGTGGGCCGCTGAACTCGCCCCAGCGTATGCGCCTGACGTCAACGCGCGCATGGTCGGCGCGGCGATGGGCGGGGTGCTCGTCGACCCGGCACATAACCTGCACTACATCGAGGGCACCTGGTTTTGGGCCGGCGTCATGCCGATGGCACTCATCGGCATCGGCCGCGCGTTCGGAGTCGATTTCACGCCGTATCTGACTCCCGTCGGCGTCACGGTCTTCAACGAATTGCAGACCACATCCATCGTCGATGTCCTGGGCCGCTACCGGGGTCTGACCTGGCAGAAGCTAATCATCCCCGGGTACCCGACTCCTGAGAGTCTGCCGCTATACGTCAAGCACGCCAACCAGCTGATCATGGGCACGCGCGGTACGCCGAGCATCCCGTTGTTCATCGGCCAGGGCGCCAACGGTGTGCTTGAGGGCACGCCGGGAAACAAGGCGGGCATCGGCGCCGGCGACGGCGTGATGATCGCCGGCGATGTGCGCACGCTGGCCCGCGAATACTGCGCCAAGGGCACGAAGGTCCACTACGAGCAGTACGACTTGCTCGGCCACATCGCGAGCCTCGTGCCCTGGTTGCCGAACGCGATCGCCTGGATCCGGCAGCGCTTCGAGGGACTGCCTGCGCCTCAGAACTGTTCGTCGATCGCACCAGGCAACCCGCTCGAGCCGATTCCGTTTCCATAGCAACTCACGCGGCCGTACGCGTCCCTGCCGTCGCGGTAACTTACAATTACAAACCGACCGAATTTTGTATCGGCAGCATCCAACTTTGACGAAGTTGATCGAGGATCATGACGCTTGAGTGTGGCCGCGACTCTAACCTGCGGTGCAATCCAGAAACAGACGTCTACCAGCGCGGCCAGCCCCGATGAGCGACGACGTGCAGACCCCGTCGGGCATTCCGTTGGCAACCGTGTACGGACCCGGTGACTGCGCGACGGATCCGCCGCCGCCCGGGGAGTACCCGTTCACCCGCGGCAACTTCGCGTCCGGCTACCGGGGCAAAACATGGACGTTCCGCCAGTACTCGGGATTCGGCACCGCCGAGGAGTCAAACAAGCGGTACCGCTACCTGTTGGGCCAGGGCGGCACCGGGCTCTCGGTCGCGCTGGATCTGCCGACCCAGTGCGGCTACGACTCTGATGACGCGGAGTACGGCGAGGAGGTCGGCCGCGTCGGTGTCGCCATCGACACGCTCGCCGACGCCGAGTTACTTTTCGACGGCATCCCGCTGGACAAGATCAGCACCAGCTTCACCATCAACGGCACCGCGGCCATCCTGCTGGCGTTCTACGTCGCCGCTGCGGAGAAGACGGGCGTGCCCCGCGAAAAGCTCACCGGCACAATCCAAAACGACATCCTCAAGGAATACGCGTCGCGCGGTACCTGGATCTGGCCGCCGGAGCCGTCACTGCGGCTGATCGCGGACACCATCGAGTTCTGCGCAGCCGAGGTGCCGAGGTTCAACGCAATCTCGGTGGCGGGCGCCCATTTTCGCGACGCCGGCGCCAACGCCGTCCAGGAGATGGCCTTCACCCTGGCCGACGGCGTCACCTACTGCGACACCGTCGTCGAACGCGGTCGGATGACCATCGACAAGTTCGCGCCGCAGATTTCGTTCTTCTTCTATACCCACGGCGACTTCTTCGAGGAAATCGCGAAGTACCGGGCAGGCCGCCGCCGCTGGGCGACCATCGTGCGCGAGCGCTACGGCGCCACCACCGACAAGGCGTCGATGTTCCGCTTCGGCTGCGTCGCGGGCGGTGCGTCGCTGTATGCGCCTCAGGCGCAGAACAACCTGGTGCGCGTCGCCTATGAGGCGCTGGCCGCCGTGCTCGGCGGCGTCCAGTCGATGTTCACCGCGGCGTGGGACGAGCCGTTCGCCCTGCCCAGCGAAGAATCCGCGACGCTGGCGCTGCGCACTCAGCAGATCCTCGCCTACGAAACCGGAGTGGCCAAGGTCGCCGATCCGCTCGGCGGCTCCTACTTCGTCGAGGCACTGACCGATGCCACCGAGGCCAAGATCATCGAAATCATGGACGACCTCGAAAAGCACGGCGGCATGGTGCGTTGCATCGAGGACGGTTACCTGCAGGGGCTGATCGCCGACGAAGCCTTCAAGATTCACCAAGAGGTCGAGTCGGGCGAACGCCCCGTGGTCGGCGTCAACAAGTTCGTCACCGACGAGCCGGCGCCTGACATCGACACCTACGAGCTGAACGCCGAAGGCCGCGATCTGCAACTGAAGCGGCTGGCGAAGATCAAAGCCGAGCGTGACCCGATCGCCGTCAAGGAAACCCTTGCCGCACTTTCGCGTTCGGCCGAGGGAACCGACAACCTGATGCCACGACTCATCGACTGTGCCAATGCGTACTGCTCCGTCGGAGAATTGGTGACCACGCTCAAAGCGGTGTGGGGCGAATTCCAGCAGCCGGTGGTGTTCTGATGGGGGCTCGCGTCCTGGTGGCGAAACCCGGTTTGGACGGACACGACCGCGGCGCGAAAATCGTCGCGCGCACACTGCGCGACGCCGGATTCGAGGTGATCTACACCGGTATTCGCCAGCGCATCGAGGACATCGTTTCGATCGCTCTGCAGGAGGACGTCAAGCTGGTCGGGCTGTCGATCCTGTCGGGTGCCCATGTGGCCCTGACCGCCCGCACCGTCGACGCGCTGCGAGCCGCGGATGCCGGCGACATCGCGGTGGTCGTCGGCGGTACCATCCCGCAAGCCGACGTGCAGAAGTTGCTGGATGCCGGTGCGGCAGCGGTGTTTCCGACGGGTACGCCACTGGATACCCTCGTCCGCGACGTACACGCCCTGACGGACGGCGGGGGAGACGACTGATGGGTCCTCTCGCCGGCATCCGGATCCTCGAGATCGGCCACATGCTGGCGGGGCCGTACGCCACCATGATGCTGGCCGATCTCGGCGCCGAGGTCATCAAGATCGAACCGCCGGATGGCGACATCTCGCGGCAGGTCGGGGATTCGTATTTCGCCAGCCTCAACCGCGGCAAGCGCAGCATCTGCGTCGACCTGACATCCGAGGCCGGCCAGCGCGAACTCGGTGAACTCGTTGCCGAATCCCATGCGCTGCTGGCGAATTTGAAGCCATCCGCCATCCACCGATACGGCCTCACCTACGACGCGCTGCGGCGGTGGAACGACCGGATTGTGTGCTTGGCGCTCACCGGTTTTGGTTTGGAAGCGGGTGACGATCCGGCATTCGACTACGTCATCCAGGCGACCACCGGCGTCGCCGCGCTGACCGGCGATCCGCTCGGACCACCGACCTTGCCGGGATACTCCGCGGCCGACAATTCCGCCGGACTTACTGCTGCCCTTGGGCTGCTGGCCCAGATAGTCTCCGGCCGCGGGGGCCAGGTCGAGGTATCACTGCGCGATGTGATGCTTTCCCAGCTGAACTATCGCGCGTCCTCCTACCTCAACGACGGCGTCGAGCCGCGACGGTTACCGATGGGTGCCCACTCGTATTATGTTCCGGCGCAACTCTTTCCAACTGCAGACGGATACCTGGCGCTGTTCATCACGCACGACAAGTTCTGGCGGCTATTTGCCGCGGAGGCCGACATCGTGGGGCCGGCGACAATGAAGGAGCGGGCCGAACGGCGCGACGAGGTGCTCGCGTTGGTCGTCGGCGCTCTGGCTACCGACACCGCCGCCAGTTGGGAATCGCGGCTGCGTCCATTGGGCGTACCCGTCGCTGCGGTTCGAACGCTGCCCGAAGCACTCGCCGCCAACCCGGAGGTGATTGTCGACGCGGGCGCATTTCGGTTGATCCGAAGCCCAATTCAGATCGCCGGGTATGAACCCGATTACGGCGCACCACCGCGTCTCGACGAGCACGGCGGAGCTAATCTCGGAGTCCTATGAATGTCGCGGATCTGATCCAGGCATCTCAGAGCGGCTCTACCCGAGCGACGGGTCGCCTACTGAGCCTGATCGAGGGCGATCGTCGCGACGAGGTGCTGGCAGCCCTGGAACCAGCCTCTGCCAGCGTTGTCGGCATTACCGGTCCTCCGGGCGCGGGAAAGTCGACGACGATAGCCGCGCTGGTTGGCGCCTACCGGGAACGAGGGATGCGGGTCGCGGTCCTCGCGGTGGACCCCTCATCGCCTTACAGCGGCGGTGCCATCCTCGGCGATCGCATCCGGATGGCCGCCCACATCGACGACCCCGATGTGTTCATCCGCTCGATCGCAACCCGCGGTCACCTCGGCGGTCTCGCCGCCGCGGTGCCCGCAGCCATCCGATTGCTCGCAGCGCTGTCCTACGACCTGATCGTGTTGGAAACGGTCGGTGTCGGTCAGTCGGAGATCGAGATCGCCGCCGTCGCCGATCCCACCATCGTCATCCTCAATCCCGGTGCGGGTGACGCAGTACAAGCCGCCAAGGCAGGCCTGCTCGAAGTCGCTGACATCGTGGTCGTCAACAAGGCCGACCGAGAAGGCGCGAAGCAAACCGCTCGCGATCTGCAGGCCGAGACGTCGGCCCCGGTCCTCACTCTCGTCGCAGCGCGCTCCGAGGGCGTTACCGAGTTGATGGACGCGATCGACGCCCACCACCGCGCTGACACGCCGGCCCGACGGGCATCGCGCGCCCGGGCGCAGATCCTCTCGCTGGCTCAAACCCGCCTCCACTCGCACCCGGAACTCGCCGGTTTGGCCGCTGCCGTCGCTGACGGTCGATGCGATCCGTATACCGCCGCCGGTCAGCTGCTGATCCAGTCGGCCACCACCGATAAACCCGACTAGCTCATCGGCTGCGATTCATCACCCGGTCCGCCGCGGCCCAATGCTCATCAGATACCCATAGCGAGGCGAAAGCGGCGACGGCGTCACTGGCCGGCACGCCCGACATGACGCGCTTGATGTGGCCGGCAGGCCGATTCGCCAGCGCCCGCGCAAAGGAGCGCCATTCGGTTTCGAACGTTGCCCTCGGCAGCACGCGATCCACCAGCCCGACCTTTTCGGCTTGATCGGCGGTGAGAACGGCTCCAGAGCCCGCGAGCATCAGCGCGCGGCCGCGGCCGACGATGGCCGCGAGCCGCTCCGCGCCACCCCAAGCGGGCATGATCTCGAGTGACACCTGGTTGAACCCGATCTTGATGTCGTCGGCGGCCACCCGTATGTCGGCGGCGACCGCGACCTCCGCTCCGCCCCCGAACGCGTGGCCGTTCAACGCGGCGACGACGGGGGCGGGGAAGTTCGCGAGGTCGTCACAGAGCGACCGCATCCGCCACGCCATGGCTGCCGCCTGCTCTTCGGTGCGCAACGTACTGAGCTCTTTGAGGTCGCCGCCGGAAACGAACGCCTTGTCTCCCTCGCCCCGAATGACCAGGCACAGCGCGCCCTTAGCACCGGCTATGGCCTGGCCAAGCTGGTCCATGGTTTCGGGCGCGATCGCGTTACGAGCGTGAGGGCGGTTGATCGTGATGACCGCCAACCCTTGATCGAGCTCTAGATCAACCACTCGCGTTCTCCATCAAGGTGGGCGCATGCCGTTTCGCCTGCTAGGAGTCGTTTATATCAGATTTCAAATGTGGCATGCGTCCGCCAGCTACCGTTCCCTCATGCCAAGGGATGTCAATATTTCGGGCACCGTGCGAGAACGCGCCGTGCGCGAGTTGCGCGACCGCATCTTGACCGGAGCACTGCCCGCCGGCACGCGCGTTGACCTCGATGCCATCACTGAGGAGTTCGCCACGAGTCGCACGCCGGTGCGTGAGGCCCTCCTGGAACTGTCCTTCGAAGGCCTCGTGCATGTTGCGCCGCGCAGCGGAATCACCGTTATCGGCGTCAGCTCCACCGACGTGATGGACAGCTTCACCATTCTGGGCGTCCTGACCGGACAGGCCGCTGCCTGGGCAGCGCAGCGCGCGACTCCACAGGAGCTCGCTTCATTACGCGAGCTCGCCGCCGAGGTCGCCGCGCGGTCGGGTGACGACAGCATCGGCGAAGCCAATTGGCGCTTCCACCAAGAGATTCACCGCGCGGCCCATTCCCGACGGCTACTCGCCCAACTCACGCTGGCCGCCCGCATGGTCCCCACCAACTTCCTGACCCTCTTCCCCGAACACGAGAAGCACTCCCTCGATGAGCACGACGAACTGATCGAGGCGATCGCCGATCACGACGACGCACGGGCTCGCTCGGTCGCCGAAAGCCATGTACTGGAAGCCGGCCGGTCGCTGGCATCCTGGCTTGACCAACGCTGACCAGCGCCGTGTCGGTTGCGAATTCGTCACGGACGCGTACCTGTTAGCGCATCACCTTTCGCAGAGTGCACACAAATCACTATTGTCACGTCAACTAGTTGCGGGAGTCGACGGCGACGCCCCTGACGTGAAATGAGTGCGACATGTCGGCGCTTCGACGAATCGCATCGGTATCGGCGGCGTCGGCGGTGGCCATCGGACTGATCGCTCCGGTGGGCGTGGCACCACGTGCGACCGCCGCACCGTGCGCGCAAACAACTCCTGCGCCGGGAGCCAGCGTCGTGCCGACCCTGCCCTTCCCGCGGTCGGTCGATCACCTACCGATAGGGCGCAAGCCGGCTGATGCGGACGACGCGGCCCCGTTGCCGAGGCTGGGTCCGCTGTCGCCTAATCCGGGTTCGCTCAACTCGGCGCCGATACAAGACCAGGCGGGGGTCATACCGTGGCCCAATCCGCCCGACATGGGCAATCAACCGGGCCCGAATGCCATGCAGCAGAATCCGAATACGGCTCCGGCCCCTGCTGCCGCGGTGGCCACGCCGACCACATCGATCGCCGGCTGGTTGGACGGACCCGCAAGCCCGAACAACACCTACCAACGGTTCGGCATCTCCGGCGCCGACCTCGGAATCGTCTGGGACAACGGTAATCCCAGCAACGACCAGGTGCTCCTCGCATTCGGGGACACCTACGGCGATTGCAGCGTCCCGGGCCAGCAATGGCGGAGGAACACCTTGTTCCGCAGCTCGGACCGCTCGCTCGCGGACGGAATCGCTGTGCCGGACGGCGTGATCGGCGACCAGAACTCCGGCTCACCGGAGAATCAACCGAGTTTCTCCAAGGAGATCATCGACAGTCTCAACCTGGTGGCAAGCGAGCCGTCCGTCATTCCAACCGCCGGAATCGCCGTCGGGACGACCCAATACGTCAACTTCATGTCCGTCAAGCAATGGGGCAATCCCGGCCGGTGGACGACGAACTTCTCGGCAATCGCGGCGTCCACTGACAATGGCCAAAACTGGGCCGTCGACCCCGCGACGATTCGTCCGGCCGGGTGGGGCCGCGTACCGGGAGCACCGTTCGTCTCGGGGAACCAGAATTTCCAGCAGGGGGCGTTCATGCGGCCCGGCGACGGTTACGTCTATTCGTTCGGAACCCCGTCCGGCCGCGGTGGTGCGGCGTATGTCGCGCGAGTGCCCGAGGGTTCGGTGCTGGACCTGACTCAGTACGAGTACTGGAACAAACCCTTCTTCAGCAACGGATCATGGGTACGCAACAAGCCGTGGGCCGCCTCGGCGGTGATCCCGGCGCCGGTCAGCGAAATGTCGGCCCAGTACAACCCGTATCTCCAGAAGTACGTGGTGCTGTACTGCAACGGTTCCAACAACGTCGTCATCAGGACGGCTCCGGCGCCGCAGGGACCATGGAGCGCTGCGCAAGTGCTGGTCACGTCGACCCAGATCCCGGGCGGAATCTATGCGCCGTTCATCCACCCCTGGTCATCGGGCAGAGACCTCTACTTCACGTTGTCCCTGTGGTCGGCGTACAGCGTGATGTTGATGCACACGGTGCTGCCCTGACGCCGGCTGAGTCGGAGGGTCAGCCGAATTCCAGCAAGGTGTAGGCACCGCGGAACTGCTTGATCACCGGCAGCTGCCAGAAGGCCGGAAATATCGTGCCGAAGAACAAACCTCGGCCTTTCGGCATCGGCAGGTCATGCACCGCCCGTATGCCGGGCACGGTGTGCACCAGGTCCGCCAGTTGAGACAACCGGAGGCTGAACGGCATCGGTGGAACGCGGTACCGACGCGTTGCCCGCATGCCTTTCGGCGCGAGCTTCTTGACGAGCACCGGCGGCAGGTCGAAGATCATCTGTCCACCCGGAAACCGCTTGGCGCACTGGGTGATCAGTTCCATCGCGTCGTCGGGCTGCAGATACATCATCAGGCCCTCAGCGGTGATGAACACACCATTGCTGCTGTCCACCGCATCCATCCAGCTGCGGTCCAGCGCGGACTGCGCGAGGTAGGTGATCTGCGGCGATGACGGCAGCAGTTGCTGGCGCAATTCGATGATGGGGGGCAAGTCGATTGACAACCAACGGAATTGAGCATCGGGCAGCGCGCTGCTCAGCCGCCAGAAGCTGGTCTGCAGGCCTTCCGCCAGCGCGACGACGGTGGCCTGTGGATGCTTGGTCAGATATTCGATCGCGCACCGATCATAAGCCAGTGAGCGCACTGCCATCTCTTGGCCTTTGCGGCCGAACTTGTCGAAGTCAAAGTTGATGGAGTCGACGAGCCTGATCGCCATCGGGTCATCGATGATCGCGTCCGGCAGGCTTGCCTGATGGGCCCGGCCGTTCAGCGTCATCAGAGCCGTTTCGGAGACGCCGGTCAGGATGCTGGCATCGATCTTGTCGTCGGGCGCGTGGTTCATCGAGGCAAACTAATGGCCCGTGCTGCGCGCCAGATCGACAGGGCCCCCATTGTGGGCCAGGTCGATCACGTACTGATTCACGAAGGTCCCGGCCGGCGGATCACCTTTGTCGCACGATCCGTCGGACTCACCAGGACGCTTGATCCACAGATAGGCGTCTGCGTGCGCGCCCGCGGTCGCCGTGGTAGGCGGAGTGCCCAGGGCTCGGCCGCTCGGGTTGCACCAGTCGAGCCTGGACGCGGGCGCCGGTCCGGCGCCATTGCGCGATGTGTCGATGACGTAGTGCGAACCGTTGGTGTGCGCAGAAATCGCTTCGCCGTACCCGATTTCGTCCTCGGTGGTGTAGAAGTTCGCAACGTTCAGGCTGAAACCCCGCGCGTGGCCGACGCCGGCCTTGTTGAGCCTGTCGGCCATGTCCTCGGCGCTGTGCCAGCGGATGTGACCACCATCGACGTACACGGCGGTCGCTGGATTGCGCGTCAGCGTGTCGACGGCGTAGCGAATCAAGTCGTAGCGTTCCTGGCGCTGGTCACCGGACAAGCAGTCGGCCATCGCGAGCGCGTCGGGTTCGACGATGACCGCTGCCCGGGAAGCGCCGATCTGGGATGCGATGCCGTCGATCCACCCGCGGTAGGCGTCGCCCGATCCCATGCCGCCCGCCGCAAAGCTGCCGCAGTCGCGGTGCGGGATTCCGTAGATCGTCAGAACCGGGATGGCACCGGCGGCCTGCGCGTCGCCGGTGTACTTCGCCACCGTCGCGGCCGACGACCCGGGGACGATCCAGTACGCCTGCGGAGTGTTGGCGACGGCGGTCAACTCAGGACTCGGCGGATCGGCCTTCTGAGCTGCGCGCATCGCCGCCGAGGTCGGGTTGACATAGAAGGGCGCGCCGGCCAACGGGTTGGCATTGTCCACCAGGCGCACCGCAGGGTCGGCGACAAGACCCGTGCCGGCAACGGCCACAAATGTCAGGAAGGGAACGATCCACCGTGTGACTGCACCAGCAGCTGAGAAGGTCACCTCTGGAAAAGTAGTGCTCCCGAACCCCGAGCGCCAATCGCCGAAGCTGCGGCGTCCTGCTACCGGTGGTTCGGGGCGAAAAACTGCCAGATGGTGTCGGTTGCGTTGAGCGCCGTTGACGGCGCCGGGATATTGCCGAGGCGTTGGGCAAGCGGGCTCGGTTCACCCCCCGGCCACTGGTGGCCCGCTCCGGCCACCGAGATCAATTCGACGGTGCGGCCGTCGGCGCAGCCGGCCGTCTGGGTCGTCACGTCGCCGGTGGTCGTCGAGTCGGGTTGTCCGCACCCGTCGATGCCGCGCCAGGTCGCGTTGACGGACTCCACCGAGGGGCCGTCGACGCGTGCTGTCCCGTCGGCGGAGAATGCCTTGCCCGGCCCGCCGTGGTAGGGAACTCGGTCGTCGGCGGTGCCGTGGATCTGCAGCACCGATGTCGGCCGTGCCCGTGAGCAGTCGGTCAGCAGCGTGCCCGCCACGGGCGCGATTGCCGCGAAAGTGTCTGTCTGACAACCTAATCGAAGCGCCATCATCGCCCCGTTCGACATGCCCGTGGCGTAGACCCGGGCCCGATCGATCGGGATTTCCTGCCCGATGGCGCCGACCATCGCGGTGATGAAGCCGACGTCGTCGGCGTTGGTGCGTTGCGGCTCGCCACAGCAGCTCCCCGCATTCCACGCGCGCATGATTCCGTCGGGGTAGGCGACCAGGAAATGGCGGGCGTCCGCTTCGCTGTCCCAGTGATAGGCGCGTTCGGCCTGCGTCCCGGTTCCGAAGCCGCCGTGCAGCATCACCACCAGTGGCGCGCCATCGCTCAGACCCTGTGGCCGGTACAGATGGAAGGTTCGGCTGACCCCGCCGACATCGATGGTCTGGGTGGACTGTCCGACCGGGATCGACTGCGCGCCCGGTGTTCCGAGTGCGTGGCCGCCACCGAGGCATCCGCCGAGCAGCCCAACCGAGGCTCCGAAGAGCACGGCAAGGAGTGCTCGAAAGTGTCCGGATCGCATGCGGCCATCGTGGCAGGCGCGACACAGATTGACAAGTATCTTGTCAAAATTCACGACAGTGGCACACTGATGGCCCATGGGAGGTGCCGACGCGAAGTGGGAGCCGACGGTGCCGGCGCTGCTGAATCTGGTGGCGGCGTCGGGAGCGCCGCGCTTGCGGACGGCATTCGCGGCCGCCGGCCTGGACGGGATCCGGCCAGCGCAAGCAGTCGCCTTGGTGCCGCTGGCGGCCGGCGGCTTGCATGCATCGGAGCTGGCTGACCGCCTCAACGTCAGCCGGCAGGCGGTGGCGCAGGCGGTGGCCGCACTGGAACGGCACGACTACGTCGTGCGGAATCCTCACCCGTCGGACGCCCGGGCGCGGATCGTCGAGCTCACGCCCCGGGGCCGTCACGCACTGCGCGTCATGCGCTCCAATGCGCTCGACATAGAGAAGAAATGGCGAGATATGTTGGGCGAGAAACGATTCGGAGAGCTACGCGAGACGCTGGTGGCGTTGCTGTCTGCCGAAGCGGGGGAGTCAACGTGAGATCTACAGCGCGTACAAAGCCGGCAGGTTGACGACTATCGCTTCTTGGCTGCTTCGCGCGATTACCAGTTCCGCCGGTGTCACCGGGTCGGGATTTTCCTCTCGGTGCGGCAGGTGCGGAGGGACGAAGACGTAGTCGCCCGGCTCGGTCCGAACGCGAATTTCGCTTGTTCCGTCAAAGAATACGAATTCGGGATGCCCGCTGCGGATGTAGATCATGGTCTCCGAGTCACCGTGGTGGTGGTTCGCTGAGACGCTGCCCGGTGCGGCCAGCGTTTCACCCATCTACAATTTCTCGCTGCCCACGGTAGTTCTGCTCAGGGCAGCGAACCGCTGCATACCATCGGTCTGAGCCGTGTTCGCATCGAGTTCGGATGACTTGATGTGGCGCACACGATTGCGAATGGCGCTCGTCGAGCAATCGTTGGAGAAGTCGGGATGGAAACCGTCGGGGCTAGCCATGCTTTCCACCGTAGACCCGCCTTCTTGAGCCAACGACTGACTACTCGGCCTGTTTCTTGGCTGACCGCACGATAATCCGGTCCGTTTACGGGTACCTCTACCGGACAGCTGCGCTGTAACCCATCCGGCGCCGCTGCAATATGAGGAGACACAGACATGACCGAACCTTTCACCACCACAGACGGGGGTGCGCCGGCACCGAGCGACAAGCGATCGCTCACCGTCGGCCCCGACGGCCCGATCCTGCTGCAGGACCACTACCTGATCGAGCAGATGGCCCAGTTCAACCGGGAACGCATCCCGGAGCGCCAACCGCACGCCAAGGGCGGGGGCGCGTTCGGCCACTTCGAGGTGACCAGCGACGTCAGCAAGTTCACCCGAGCCGCCGTGTTCCAGCCCGGCACCAAGACGGACACGTTGATTCGGTTCTCCACCGTCGCCGGCGAGCGCGGCAGCCCAGACACCTGGCGGGATCCGCGCGGATTTTCGCTGAAGTTCTACACGTCGGAGGGCAACTTCGACATGGTCGGCAACAACACGCCGGTCTTCTTCATGCGCGATCCCATGAAGTTCCAGCACTTCATCCGCTCACAAAAGCGCATGCAGGCAACGAATCTGCGGGACAACAACATGCAGTGGGACTTCTGGACGCTGACACCCGAGTCGGCCCACCAGGTGACCTGGCTGATGGGCGATCGCGGGATTCCCAAGAGCTGGCGACACATGAACGGCTACAGCAGTCACACCTACAGCTGGATCAACGCGAATGACGAGATTTTCTGGGTGAAGTATCACTTCATCAGCGATCAGGGCATCGAATTCCTGACCCAGGACGAGGGCGACCAGCTGGCCGGCGAGGACGGCGACTACCACCAGCGCGACCTCTACGAAGCCATCGAGGGCGGCAACTTCCCGAGCTGGACGTTGAAGATGCAGATCATGCCGTTCGAGGAGGCCAAGACCTACCGATTCAACCCGTTCGATCTGACGAAGGTGTGGCCGCACAGCGACTATCCGCTGATCGACGTCGGCAGGCTGACGCTGGACCGCAACGTCACCGACTATCACACCGAGATCGAGCAGGCCGCGTTCGAGCCGAACAACATGGTCCCGGGCACCGGTCTGAGTCCGGACAAGATGCTGCTGGCCCGCGGTTTCTCCTATGCCGACGCGCACCGCGCCAGGCTGGGTACCAACTACAAGCAGATCCCGGTCAACTCGCCGCACGTGGAGGTCAACAGCTACTCCAAGGACGGGGCGATGCGGATCAAGAACGTCACCGATCCGGTGTACGCGCCGAACTCCTACGGCGGCCCGCACGCCGACCCGGCACGTGCCGCCGAGGTGCGCTGGCAGGCTGACGGCGAGATGATCCGCGCCGCCTACACATTGCGCGCAGAGGACGACGACTGGGGTCAGGCCGGTACCTTGGTGCGCGAGGTACTAGACGATGACGCACGAGATCGGCTGGTGCACAACGTCGTTGGGCACCTGTCCAAGGGCGTCAAGGAGCCTGTACTGTCGCGGGCCTTCGAATACTGGCGCAATGTCGATTCGGATCTCGGCAAGAAGATCGAGGAAGAGTTCCGGTCAAGCGCGTCGAGCTGAGGCTTCGCTCTCCTCACGCTCGTCGGCGCATAGACTTCAAGGAAATGCCACGGGCGT
Organism: Mycobacterium cookii; assembly: GCF_010727945.1. Lineage (NCBI taxonomy): Bacteria > Bacillati > Actinomycetota > Actinomycetes > Mycobacteriales > Mycobacteriaceae > Mycobacterium > Mycobacterium cookii. Next base: position 1,364,608 of record NZ_AP022569.1, on the reverse strand, counting down.
GAGGAGAGATTTGCGATGCTCGCAGCGTTCGGATTCGAATCCCTGGGTGTGGTGGTCGGCGACATGTTTTTCGTCGACCCGGACCCGCTCGAAGGCCAGGAGACTCCGGAACGTGGAGTCCGACTCGAACTGCGCGTTGTCGAGCGCGGCGCGCCCGCGGGTTCGATCTATGCCGGCGTCCCGATCAACTTTGGTCGCCCGGTGTGGCGGGTGGACCTGTTCGGATCGACCGAGAGTCCGGCCGGCACGCTGGATCGGGCCCATCACCATCCCAGGTTCAAGGGTTGGGAGCCCAGCCACCGCAACTTCGTCCCGGAGCTGTCCGCCGACCCGGTCTCCTGGCTCGCCGGTGAGCTGGCCGACCCCGCGGCGGTGCTGACCCGAGCCGGGGTGAATGCGGACGAGGTCCCCGAGGCCGACAAGGCGGGACTCGCTGCGGCAGCCCCAGAGATCGTCGCGGCGGTCAAGCGGATGCTCGACGGCGTGCGAGATGGCGATCTGGCCCCTGCCCCCGCCGAGCAGGTCGCCGCCGCCCGTACCGGCTGGCTCTGAAGACATTGCGGCGCAATAGATTTTGCGCGCAAGACTGAACTGACGCGCGAGCCGCCACCGGAATATTGTCAAACCGCCTTCCCGTCGGCCGGGATGGCGCTACGGTGACGCTGTCCTGGATCCGCCCGGTCCGGGCGCACCATGACAACACAGCCAGCCCGTATTCGGCCCGGCAACTGGCTGCACATCCAGATACCAATCTTGATTGGATTTTCTCGATGAAGGCTGCTGTCAGCGCCGTTCTCGCTGCACCACCGATCTTGGCTGGATCGATATTTCTTACGTACGCTCACCGATTCGTTCACGCCGAGTACAGGCTGGTCGACGAAGCGATGATCATCATTCCGGTCGACAACCAAGCGTATGCGGATGCGGCGGTCAAGCTGTATCTCGAGCCGTCGGGCTTCCACGCCGCGGCCGACGGCAGCAACATCAGCACCCTCAATATGCCGGAGGTGGTACCGGGCGGAGGCTTGGACCACGCGGTGGACTACGGCGTGAACGAATTGGTGACCAACGTTGAAAGCGATTATGCTGCGGGTGATTTCGGCAACGACAATCCTCTCTACGTCTTCGGCTACTCGCAGAGCTCCGTGGTCGCGGGAATGGCCGAGCAGCAGCTCGCCGCCGATCACATTCCGACCGACGACCTGCACTTCGTCATGGTGGGCGACAGCGCATCAGCCGAAGGCGGCTTTTTGAACGCGTTCGTCAACGACCTTCCGGAATCCTGGCGGCCGTACGTGCTCGATGTGTTCAAGCACTTCGGCGCCAATGAAGTGCTCGGACAGACCACGCCAAACAACCTCTACCCAACCGACGTCTACAGCCTGTCCGGCGACGGCTGGGCGAATTACGACCACGGCCTCAACGATTTCGGCCTGTTCACCGACCACCTCGAATATCTCGGTCTGACGCCGGCGGAAATCGCCACCGCGGGTGCACCCGTGGTGGACGGCATCACCAACTACTTCACCATTCACGACGCGATGGTCAACAGCCTGGAAGCGTTGTGGACGCAGCTGCAAATCGCGGACAGCGTCCTGTTCTGAAAAGGCGCCGGACGAACCGTCCGCGCCGCTAGGCTGCGCTGCTGAGCGGCACTCCCACGCCGCCGGTGACGCAGGAGGAATCGATGGCGGAACGACTGGCGGGCAAGGTCGCGGTGGTCAGCGGCGGGGCACGGGGGATGGGTGCCTCGCACGTTCGGGCGCTGGTGGGCGAAGGAGCCAAGGTGGTCTTCGGCGACATCCTGGACTCCGAAGGCGAAGCGGTGGCCAAGCAGGCCGGCGACGCCGCCCGCTACGTGCACCTCGACGTCACCCGGCCTGAAGACTGGGAACGCGTGGTCGCTGTGGCGGTCGACGAATTCGGCGGTGTCGACATCTTGGTCAACAATGCCGGCGTCATCAACATCGGTCTCATCGAGGACTACGAGTTGTCGGAATGGCATCGCATTCTCGACATCAACCTGACCGGCGTCTTCCTTGGTATCCGCGCTGTCGTCGGACCGATGAAGCTGGCCGGTCGCGGCTCGATCATCAACATCTCGTCCATCGAGGGCATGGCCGGCACCATCGCCTGCCACGGCTACACCGCGACGAAGTTCGCCGTGCGCGGGCTGACCAAATCGACGGCAATGGAGTTGGGGCCCAGCGGCATTCGGGTCAACTCGATCCATCCGGGGTTGATCAAGACACCGATGACGGAGTGGGTTCCCGACGACCTCTTCCAGACCGCGTTGGGCCGTGCCGCCGAGCCGCAGGAGGTGTCCAGCCTCGTGATCTACCTCGCCAGCGACGAATCCAGCTATTCGACGGGCTCTGAGTTCGTGGTCGACGGTGGCTGCACCGCGGGCCTGGCGCACAAGGACTTCTCCACGGTCGAGACCGCGCAGCAGCCCGAGTGGGTCACCTAATTCGCGACTGTCCGAAATGGGTTGCCGAAGCATCGGCCGCCACGAAACGCGATCTTGACCTCGCAAACTTCGCCGCCATCAGCATTTGACAGCTGTGTAACATTCCCGCCATCGAATCTCCTTAGTGTCAGCCGAGCAATAACCGGCAAATTCGATGCGACGCATCGTGGCGATAGGGACTCAATTGAGCGGCAACGCAGTACGCCTGGCAGCGATCACCAATGTAGAGGCGTACGTGCCTCCGGCAGTCAGCTTCGACCCGGGCGAGATGCCGGGCTCGATCTTCGGTTCCAGTGTTTTCACCAAGGCGGAGATGCAGGCCCGGTTACCCAAAGCCGTCTACAAGTCTGTCGTCGCGACCATCGACAAAGGCGTGAAACTCGACCCTGCCGTCGCCGACGCCGTTGCCGCCGCCATGAAGGACTGGGCGCTGGAAAAGGGCGCCACCCACTACGCCCACGTCTTCTACCCGATGACCGGTTTCACCGCCGAGAAGCACGACAGCTTCCTCGAGCCGGTCTCCGATGGTGCGACCCTTGCCGAATTCGCCGGAAAGACGCTGATCCAGGGCGAGCCCGACGCGTCCAGCTTCCCGTCGGGCGGGCTGCGCAGCACCTTCGAGGCACGCGGGTACACCGGCTGGGACGCCACCAGCCCGGCCTACATCCTGGAGAACCCGAACGGCAACACGCTGTGCATCCCGACCGTCTTCGTCTCGATGACCGGTGAAGCACTGGACTACAAGACGCCGCTGCTGCGCAGCCAGCAGGCCATGGGTGTGCACGCCGAGCGCGTCTTGAAGCTCTTCGGTCACAAGGACCTCAACCACGTCGTGTCGTTCTGCGGTCCCGAGCAGGAATACTTCCTGGTCGACCGGCACTTCTTCCTCGCGCGGCCGGACCTGATCAACGCCGGTCGCACGTTGTTCGGCACCAAGCCGCCGAAGGGTCAGGAGTTCGACGACCACTACTTCGGGGCGGTGCCCGAGCGTGTCCTCGGCTTCATGATGGACACCGAGCGGGAGCTGTTCAAACTCGGTATCCCGGCCAAGACCCGGCACAACGAGGTCGCCCCCGGCCAGTTCGAGATCGCGCCGATGTTCGAGCGGGCCAACATCGCCTCCGACCACCAGCAGCTGCTGATGACGATCTTCAAGACGATCGCCAAGAAGCACGGCATGGAGTGCCTGTTCCACGAGAAGCCGTTCGCCGGCGTCAACGGGTCGGGCAAGCACGTCAACTTCTCGATGGGCAACGCCGAATTGGGTTCGCTGCTGGTTCCCGGCGACACCCCGCATGAGAACGCCCAGTTCCTGGTGTTCTGCGCCGCGGTGATCCGCGCTGTGCACAAGTTCTCCGGGCTGCTGCGCGTCTCGGTCGCGTCGGCCACCAACGACCACCGCCTGGGTGCCAACGAGGCGCCGCCCGCCATCATCTCGATCTTCCTCGGCGAGCAGCTCGCCGACGTCTTCGAGCAGATCGCCAAGGGCGCGGCCACGTCGTCAAAGGGCAAGGGCACCATGATCATTGGTGTCGACACGCTGCCCCCGCTGCCGACCGACCCAGGCGACCGCAACCGCACCAGCCCGTTCGCGTTCACCGGCAACCGGTTCGAATTCCGGGCACCCGGTTCCGGGCAGACGGTCGCCGTGCCGCTGATCGTGCTCAACACGATCATGGCGGACTCGCTGGACTACATGGCCACCAAGCTGGAGAAGGCGATCGAGGGCGGGGAGGAGTTCGACACCGCAGTGCAGACTCTGCTGACCGAGATCATCACCGAGCACGGCGATGTGGTCTACAACGGCGACGGCTACTCGGAGAAGTGGCAGATCGAGGCCGCCGAGCGAGGCCTGCCGAACCTCAAGACGAGCCTGGACGCCATCCCCGAGTTGATCAAGCCGGAAGCGGTCGAACTCTTCGAGAAATACGGGGTTTTCAACGAGCGCGAGCTGCACAGCCGCTACGAGGTGCGCTTGGAGCAGTACGCGCTGACGATCGCGGTCGAGGCCAAGCTGTCGCTGGAGATCGGCTCGACGATCATCCTGCCGGCCGCAATCCGCTACCAGACGGAGTTGGCGCAGAACGTCGCGGCGCTGAAGGCCGCCGGCGTCGAGCCGAGCCTCACCGCGCTGAAATCGGTGTCGGGTCCGATCGCCGACCTCGAGGCCGGCCTGGAAACGCTGAAAGCCGCGTTGTCCAACCACTCGGGAGAGTCGGCGCTCGACGAGGCCAAGCACGCTCAGCATGAGCTGTTGCCGGCGATGGACGCGATCCGGGCCGCCGCGGATGCGCTCGAAGCCATTGTCGCCGATGACCTGTGGCCGCTGCCCACCTACCAGGAGATGCTGTACGTCCTCTAGGGCACGTAGCCTGCGCGGCCACCTGTACGCTGAACGCAAGCGTTTGCGCCCTGGTTGAGTCCGCAGCCGATGGTGTGCGGCGAAAGCTTCGTGGGACATCGGTCGAGGGCACGGTCGTTGTCTCGGCGCTCAATGACTGCGACAACAAAGAGGTGGTACCGGCATGCCTTCATGGCGGCAGAAAGTGCGTGGGCAAAGCGTGGCGACGACGACGGCCAACCGCGAGGTTGGTACGGAGATCGAAGTCGAGGTCACGGCTGCCACGACGCTGGAGTTCCAGGTCGCCGTGGCCCGGATGCCTGGGCTCGACATCCGTGAGTCGTTGACAATCACGTTGAACGGCAACGAGATTCAGCCCCGCGAGATCATCGGGCAACACGACACACGGATCCATGCGATCGACGTCGAGCAGGGAACCGTGAAGCTGTCGTACTCGGCGACGGTCGCCGGCGAAGCCGAGCCCGCCCCGGTCCACGACATCGACGTGACCACCTATCTGCGTCCGAGCCGCTACGCCGAGGCCGACAAGTTCTTCGGCTTCGCGGCGACCGAGTTCGGCCACTACACCGATTCGGCCACGCTGCTGGAAAAGGTTGCGGCGTGGGTGGGCGCGCGGCTGAATTACGTACCGGGATCCAGTGATCCGATCGACGGCGCCGCCGACACACTGCTCGCCGGGGCCGGGGTGTGCCGCGACTACGCGCACCTGGTTATCGCGTTGCTGCGGGCGCTGAACGTGCCCGCCCGTCTGGTCGCGGTGTATCCGCCGGGATGCGATCCAATGGACTTCCACGCGGTGGCCGAGGCGTTCGTCGACGGCGAGTGGCGTGTCGTCGACGCGACGTGCCTGGCCCCCCGGCAGTCGATGGTGCGGATCGCCACCGGCCGCGACGCCGCCGACACCGCGTTCCTGGACAACCACAAGGGCTCGATCAACTTGACCAACATGGTGGTCACCGCCTACGTCGACGGCGAGCTGCCGATCGACTCGATCGACCACCTGGTGAGTTTGAGCTAGCGCTTCACCGGCGCAGGAGCTTCTCGCGGAGCGAGTCCGTCAGCGAACGCCGCATCGATACCGGCTGGAATCGGCGAGCCTCGTCGGTCAGGGCTTGGCGAGCATCCGCGCTCAGCTCGAGATCGGCTGCAGCGACGTTGAATTCGAGCTGCTCGACGCTGGAGGCGCCGGGGATCGCGACGACGTTGGGCAGGCTGATCAGCCACGCCAGCGCCACCTGCGCGGGTTTGGCGCCCACGTCGTCGGCGACGTCGCGCAAGGTCTGCAGCAGGGGCTCGATGCGGCGCAGGTTCTCGGTGCCGAACAGCCGGTTGATCGCCCGCACACCGCCGGGTCTGTTGTCGACGCCGTACTTGCCGCCCAGAAGTCCTTGCGCCAGTGGGCTGTACGCGATCACCACCCGGTTCTCCTGCTCAGCGAAGGGCACCAGGTCGTCGAGTGCGCGCGGGTGGGCGAGCGATAAGTGAACCTGGTTGCTGATGACCGGTCGTCCGAGTGCGGCATCGGCCTGCTTCCACCGCGATAACGAATAGTTCGACACACCGGCCGCGCCGATCGCTCCGCTGTCCAGCAGCTCACGCATGCCGGGCATGATCACCGAGTCGGGGACCACCGGGTTGGGCTGGTGGATCTGGTACAGCGGAATGTGTTCCAGCCGCAGTCGTCGCGCGCTGGCCCGCTCGCGCTGTTTGACCACCGCCGGAAACGGGGCGACGGGAAAGATCTTGGTGGCCACCGCAACCTGCTCGCGCTCGTCGCCAAGCGCGTCGCTGAGGATTCGCTCACTCTTTCCCAGCCCGTACACCTCGGCGGTGTCGAAGAGCGTGACGCCCAACGCGCGCGCACGATGAACGATGTCGCGCGCGGGGCCTGAGGCGTAACTGTCGCCATAACCCCACTCGCGCGACCCGAACTGCCAGGTTCCCAGGCCGATTCGGCTGACTTTGCCGACTCCGTCGACGTCCAGATACTTCATCCTCCCCACGGTAGCGATCTGGACGCCGACGGGTCAGGCAGAGATTCAGGTCGTCGCGCCGTGCCTCTCCAGGACGTCCATCACCTGCCGGGTCTGCACGACATCGTCGTCTGCGCACAGCTCGCGCAACTCGATGACGAGGGATTGCAACTCGTCGAGCCGCTCCGTCGCCTGGGTCAGCGTTGCCAGCCAGATGTCGTAGTCACGCTCGTCCGCGGTAGCAATCTCGGCTACCGCGAGAGACGTCTCGCTCATCGCCTTCACTCTCCCGACTCCCGGGTACGCGGCGCGTACCAAACCGTATTTGAGCTGCGGTTAACCCCTAAGCGATGTGTCTAAACTCACACACCGTCGGGCTGCTGGCTATCCGGACACACCATCTGGCAAACCGGATGTGAAGTCCCGCCGTCGGCTGAAATCCGGAGTCGCCGCCGCGGGTGAGCGACCCGTCGGGGCGGCCGATACGCTGTGCCTGCAGCGGGGCACGTTACAAGAAAGGGCGAATATGTCACGGACAGTGGTCGTCGGCGCATCGAGTGGTCTCGGGCGCTGCATCGGTATCGGTCTGGCTCAGCGCGGCGGACAGGTTGCCCTGCTCGCGCGACGGCGCGAGCGCATCGAATCGGCGGCCGAGGAGGCCGGCAACGGCGCGATCGCCGTCGAATGCGACGTCGTCGACGAGAGCTCATGTCGCGCCGCGTTCGATCAGGTGGCCGAAGCCCTGGGCGGTATCGACAATCTCATCTACACGCCCGCGATCAGCCCCCTGGTTCGGATGGTCGACACCGGTGCCGACACCTGGCGGCGCATCTTCGACACCAACGTCATCGGAGCATCGTTGGCGACGGCCGCGGCGATCCCGCATCTGACGGCTTCAGCGGGCAAGGCCGTGTATCTGTCTTCTGACGCAGGCTCTTTCGGGCCGCCGTGGCCGGGCCTGGGCGCGTACGGCGTGAGCAAGGCCGCGCTGGAACGACTGGTGGAAGCCTGGCGGGCCGAGCACCCGGACGTCGGCTTCACGTCGCTGATCGTCGGGGAGTGCGCGGGCGGCGAGGGTGACGCGGCTACCGGTATGAACGCCGGCTGGGACATGGATCTGGCGATGAAGGCCTATCCGCTGTGGGTATCGGGCGGCTGCATGCCCGGCAAGCTGATGCCCGTCGAGGATCTCATCGAGGTGGTACAGACCATTCTGCAGACGAACTCCTCGACATCGATGCCGGTGGTGGTCGCGCGGGGCGCGCCCGCCGCCCAGGTCGCCTTCCCGGACACCAATTAGCCAGAGCCGCCGCCGGATTACGGCGGTCGCAGGCAGCCGCGTCCTCTACAGTTGCGCCTGACAATCACGATTGAAGGAGACGCGGATGGCGTGGTTCATGGCCCTCCAGAGCCCGGCCCACTCACCCCACCAGTCGATGGTCTACGAACTGCAAGACGGGGTGGACGTGGACAAGATCGCCCAGGAGCTGGTCAGTTCTGCCACGCTGGATCGGGTCGTGCCCGTGCCCGCGGTGCTCACGCAGAACAAGCGGCGGCACCAGAAAGTCACAATCTACGTCCGGCCCGCGGCGTGGGGCCTGTGGTCGTTTTACGAACTGTCCGAAGAGGATCGCCGCGAGATGTTGAAAAACAACCCGGTGGTCAACGCGCTCGCCCAGGCTGCTCAGCAGCGTGCACAAGGGCAGGCCAAGCAGCCGACCGGCGGGCCGATGACCGTCCAGGTCAACCCGCTCACCGGCCAGGTGGGCCCTGCCGGCCCGAGCCGCGGCTAGGCGGTGTGCTGGGAGTCGCCGCGGTCGTCAGGCCGCGATGCGGCGCCCAGCGTGGTCAGCATGCCGACCGCAGCCCGCTGCCAGGTGAACATCTCGGCGCGGCGCCGTGCGGCGTCACGCCGATGAGCTTCCGGGCGGCCGACGATCGCGCTGACGGCTTCGGCGATGGCTACCGGGTTGTTGTCGGCCAGCGCGCCGCTGTCCGCGGTGATGATCTCGCCCAGCGCCGAGGTGCGGGAGACCACGGCCGGCGTCCCGCAGGCCAGCGATTCCAGCGCGGCCAGACCGAATGTCTCGTGCGGGCCCGGTGCCAGCGCGACGTCGGCGGACGCCAGTAGCTCGGCGACGGTGTGCCGGTCGGAGATGAACCCGGTGAAATCGATCGGCAGCCGAGCGGCCTGCCGCTGCAGCCGGGCCCGCAACGGGCCGTCGCCCACCACCACAAGCCGGGCCTGAACGCCGGCGTCGCACAACGCCGCGACCGCGTCGATGCTGCGGTCGGCCCGCTTTTCCACCGACAGCCGGCCGCAGTGCACCAGCAGGATCTGGTTCGGCTCGGCCCAGCGCCGGCGCATCGCGCTCGAGCGCCGCGACGGGTGGAACATCTCCAGGTCCACACCCAACGGAACCGTGACGGTGTTCGTCGCGCCGATGCGATCGAATTCCTCGCGGGCGAAACCCGTCGTGCACACCACGGTGTCGTAGTCAGCCGCGGTGCGCCGATTGGCGTAGTCGGCGAACCTGCGAGCCGCGCGGCGTGGAAGTACTTGGCCCGCAAGGCGATCCAGGCGCTCGTGGGAGATCATCACCGTTGTCGCGTTGTGTTCGCGACCCCAGCGGCCCAGCGAGCGCAGGGTGAGCCGGTCGGAAACCTCCAAAGTGTCCGGTCGAAGCGATCGCAGAAGTTCGCGCACCGGTCCCGGCAGCACCGCACGATATCCGCCGGTGAACGGAATCAGCCTGGCGGGCACGGTGATTCGCACAACACCAGTCGAGAGCCGAGCGTGCTCGGGGCCTCGACCGGGCACGATGAGGAACACCTCATGGCCCAGAGCGCAGTATTCCGCGCCCAACCGGTCGACGGCGGTGCGAAGGCCGCCGGAACGAGGTCCGTAGAAATTGGCGACCTGAACGACACGCATCTAGTTAGCAGAACCGGTGCTCGTGTGCGGTCAACGATCTGACACCGACGAGTAGCTGAACAGGCTGTGAACACCGAAGGTCGCGGCGCGCGGACTGCTCACACTGCAGCGGGCCGAAGGCGGAAAATACGGATCTCTCTGGGTGAGCAGCTGACGCGGTAGCGCTCGTAACCGGCGTAGAAGTCGACGGCTGTGGCCCACGCCGAAGCGCGTTGCGCGCCGCTCAGCAACTCGGCTCGATACTGCGCGGACGCCGTCTTGAACTCGACCGTGCATTCCGGGTGTGCAAGCAGATTGCTGCTCCACCCCGGATGTGCCGGGCGACCGTAGTTGGACCCGATTGCCAGAAGTCCGTCGGAGTCTTCGATCAGCACGAGCGGTTGCGTGCGCGCCAGACCGGATTTCGCCCCGGTCGTGGTGACCAGCCCGACCTTGTCGATGCCGACCGAACTCAGGCGTCCGTTGGTCCTCGGGATCAGGGCCTTGTCGATGCGTGGCGCGAGCCGGAGGACGAACTGGTAACCGGGCGGGCTCATCAGGGCCCGTTCCATCAGGGCTTCGTCGAGCCGCAGCCGTCGTCCGCGAATCGGGCTTTCCCGTCGAAGGGACACACGTCGACGGTACTCAATTCGCGGGACTCCGTGAGCCCTTTGAAGATCCGCATTCCGCAAACGATCCCGGCTCTATTTGGAATCACTGAGCAGAGCCTAAAATTGCTCTAATGCCCTGGTATTACTGGCCGATGCGCACGGTAGGGTGGTCATCGCGAGTCCTGACCGGCAACGCCGTTGAATATCGTGCTGCGAGATCGGATCGGGACCGCGACGGGTGATGGGATAGCGGAGATGCGCCAGTGGGCGGCCACACTCGCCGTGGCCGGCGTCGGGATTCTCGCGGCGGGGTGCGGCGGTAGCAACCAAGCCGGCACGACCTCGACGACGACGACGGTGACGTCGCTGATTCCGCGGCCCGTCGTCGAGCGTGAACTCGACACACTGTTGCTCACCCCGGCGCAGATCAACCCGCTGATGGGCGCCACCGAACTGTCGGTCGTCAGAAAACACGACGCGATGTCCGACGACGCCGCCACCATGAAGCCGCCTGAATGCCTCGCCATCGACGGCTCGGCTCAGGCACAGGTGTACGCCAACAGCGGCTTCACCGCCGTGCGCGATCAGGCACTCAACGACGGCAACGGCTTCACCCATTACGCCGAACAGGCGGTGGTGTTGTTTCCGACCGCCAAACAGGCCAAGGTCTTCTTCATCGCATCAGGCCTGCGATGGCCCGCGTGTCACCAGTACACCCACACGCAGTCCGGAACACAGTGGACGGTGGGGCCGATGTCGGACGACAACGGCGCGCTGAGCGTGATCTCGACTCAGCAGCAAGCCAAAGCCGGCGGGTGGGCCTGCGGACGGGCGCTGGCGGTCAAGAACAACGTCATCGTCGACGTCAACACGTGCGGCGCCAACCCGGCGAACTCCGCGGTCGACATCGCCAACCAGATCGTGGCGAAAGTGGCGACGCGCTAAGGGATTCCGTCAGTCAGGTCCCGACGGCCCGAGCAGTCGCGCCTCTTCGAGGTCCATTGCGGCCTGCACTTCGAGCAAGACGATGTCGTCGATGCGACGGGTGTCGCGAAGTTCGGTGATGGCGCGGCGCTTGTGCTCGAGCACGCCGAGTCGCACCTGCCGAAGCAGGTCGCTGCGTTCCACGGCGTCGGTGGGGGCCGAGCCGTCGTCGCTGGATCTGACCAGCGCAGCGTGCTGCCGGTATTCGGCCTGCAGGCGGTTCTGCAGTTCATCGCTGACGCCGAGTTCGGCGGCCACCAACGGCAACGCGTCCAGCGCCGCCTGCGCGCCGTGGCATCGGGCAAGGCGCAGTTCGTCGGCGTGGGCGACGTCCTCGGGGATCCGGGCCCACCGGACGACGGCCGGCAGCGTGCTGCCCTGGACCAGCACGGTCGTCAGGATGACGAACGACACCACGAAGATGATCAGGTTGCGATCCGGGAAAGGCGCGCCGCTGTGAGTAGTCAGCGGGACAGCCAACGCCGCGGCGAGTGAGACGGCGCCGCGGAATCCAGCCCAGTTGGACACCATCCGTACCCGCCAGGCGATCCGCCGTTCGCGCTGCGATTCACGCCGATCCACGGTCCGTACCAGCACCGTCGTGACCTCTCCCCAGACGATCCGAGTCACGACAACCACGAGGGTGACGGCGACCGCCATGACGAGGGCGTGGTGAATGCCGCCGTCGACCCGGGAGACTCCCCGCACCGCGCTGGGGAGCTGGACGCCGACGAACACCCACAGCGCGCCGTTGATCAGAAACGTCGCGATGTCCCAGAACGCGAACGTCACCAGGCGGGACCGGGCCCGGATCACCCGCGGCGACGCGTAGGCGAGCACCAGCGCCGACACCAGGACCGCGACCACCCCGCTGCAGTCGATCGCGTTGGCGAGCAGGAACGCGGCGAACGGCGTCAGCAGGCTGAGCGCGGCTTCCTCCTGCGGCGCGTCGAGCCGGGTCCTGGCGAGGGTCACGACACCGCCGATCAGCAGGCCGGCGGCGATACCGCCGACGTAGGACAGCACGAATCGGACGGTCAGATCCACCGGCCCGACCGGCGCTCCGCCCATCGCCACCGACACGGCGACACCGAACAAGACCAGCGCGGTGCCGTCGTTGATGATGCTCTCCGCCTTCAGCACGGTGAGGGTCCGTCGCGGCAACTGCTTGGCCAGACCGGCGACGGCCGCGGCGTCGGTGGGGGAGAGCACGGCGCCCAAGACCGACGCGGCGTGCGATTCCATGCCGAATGCCCGCGCGGTCCACGACACCGCGACGGCGCTGGCGATCACCAGACCGACGCTGAGTAACACGATGACGCGCAGGTTCGCGCGGATCTCGCGAAAGCTGGTGTTCAGGCTCTCCCAGTAGAGGATTGCGGGCAAGAACAGCAGCAACACGATTTCGCCGTCGAGTCGCACATGGCCGAACCGGGGGACCAAACCGAGCAGTGCGCCGAGCCCGATGAGCAGAACCGGCGGGCCGACGCGGTAACGCCGGCCCAGCACCGTGCCGACGATGACGACCGCGAACAGCACGACGATGACGACAAGCCCGAACACTTGCACATCATGCTGTACGGACAGGTCAACTTTCATCTCGACGGCTCGCGCGCGCCGAGCGCCGGTTCACGGCCGGATCGGGATGCGGAGGTCGTCGAGCAGCCATAGCACGCGACGTTCGATCTCATCGCGGATCACGCGCACATCGGGCAGGTCTTTGCCGGCCGGGTCCTCGAACGCCCAGTTTTCGTATCGACGGCCTGCAACGGCAGGACCGGGCTCCCCGCAGCCCATGGTGACGATGACGTCCGCGGCCTGGACGGTCTCGCCCGTCCAGGGTTTGGGGAATTCGCCGGAGATGTCGATGCCGCGCTCGGCCATGACGGCAACGGCGGCGGGGTTGATCTCGCCTTGCGGCTCGGACCCGCCCGACCACGCCACCGCCCCGCCGCCGGCGAAGTGATTGAAGTACCCGAGGGCCATCTGGGATCGCCCGGCGTTGTGGTTGCACAGAAACAGTACGACGAGCATTTCGCGACCCGAAGTGCTGTTGATTTTCGCCCGAGCATGCAGTTGTTGCCGGGCGAATCGTTCTGCCGGCAGTGGCAGGAAATCCCGAATTGTCGCATGGGCGGCGAGCTTCTCGTATGACACGTAGACCGACCGTCGGACGGTTTCTGCGTCGAAGCTGTCGGCGAATTCGCTCTGCAATTTCACCGCGCAGGTTTCAAGCGCCCGCTGCACGTCGAGGGATACCTCGAGGTGCTGTTCGGGCCCGATGGCGGCGTCGTACGTCATCGCTCTCATCGTCAGCGGGATGCCACCGCCAGTCAATAAGTAATTTGCCACACCGTAAATTTGCGTGAATACCATTACCGCGCCGCGTTATTCACCGTGTGTGTACCAAGTCGGTCACGGGTGCGTACCGAAACCGGCAATGATCTGGCGTCGACGGGGACGGCCGCAAATCATGGCACGGGGTCATGCGTGGAGCGTATGCGCCATAGGAGGTAGGCACGGTATGACGACAGAAGTGCACGGCGGTCGCATCCTCGACACCGCGAAGGGCATCCTCATCGGCCTTCGCCGATGCTCGTCCGAAGCGGCTTTTCACGAGCTGATCAGCGCGGCACAACGCCACCGGATGCCGGTGTTCGCGATGGCATGGGCGTTGGTGCATCTGGCCGATGGCGGCGAGGAGTGCGTGCACACATCCTCCGACGCCCAGTCGGCGGCTCGTCACGAGTGGGGGCAGCTGTTCGCCACCCCCGCGCTGGCGGTCTAGAAACGCACCAGGGTCAGCGGGTAGGACACCGTACGCCCGGCGCGTTTCCGCAACAAGGTTCCGGCGCCGCCCGGCTGCGCGGAATGCGCCGGAATCAGCCTGGCGGCGTCCAGGCGATCGGCAGCGTCTTGATGCCGTGAATGAACGGCGACAGCAGCCGCGCGGGCTCCTCGGTGGCGGCGATGTCGGGTATTTCGCGGTTGAGTTCTTCGAACATCACCCGGATCTCGCGACGGGCCAGGTTGGCGCCCAAGCAGAAGTGCGCACCCCCGCCGCCGAAACCGACGTGCGGATTCGGGTCGCGGGTGACGTCGAACATCCACGGGTTCTTGAACTTTCGTTCGTCGCGGTTGGCCGAGCAGTACCACAGCGTCGCCTTGTCGCCGGCGGCCATCTTCGTCCCGCTCAGCTCGAAATCGCAGGTGAGCCTGCGCCGCATGTAAATCACCGGCGAAGCCCATCGCACGATCTCCTCGACCGCCGAGTGCGAAAGACCGTCGAAGTCGGCCCACCACGTCGTGCGCTGCTCGGGATAGCGGGTCAGGGCGAGCAGTCCGTGGCTGATCGCGTTGCGGGTGGTTTCGTTGCCGGCCACGGCGAGCAGGATGAAGAACGACGCGACCTCGGCCGACGTGAGTCGTTCGCCGTCGACGTCGGCATTGACCAGGCTGGTGGTCAGATCGTCGGTGGGATTGCTGCGACGCTCCTCGGCCAAGGCGGAGGCGTAGCCGCCGATCTCCATCGAAACCCGAAGGAACTCATCGAATTCGGTGGTGAGGTCGGGGTCGCCGAAACCGAGGATGACGTTGGTCCAGTGGAAGATCTTCTGGTGGTCTTCCTCGGGGATGCCCATCATGTCGCAGATGACCTGCAACGGCAGTGGGCCGGCCAACTCGGTGACCGCCTCGCCCTTGCCGTCGGGATGATTGGCGATCAGCGAGGCAACGAGTCGGTGGGCCCGCTCGCGGACCGACGCCTCGATCCGGGCCACCACCTTGGGGGTGAACGCTCTGCTGACGATGGACCGCAGCCGTTGGTGTCGCGGGTCGTCGAGCACGATCATCGAGCCGAAGTACTCGGATACCTCGGGGGTCTGGTCGTTGATGGTGATGTTCGGGCTGGAGCTGAAGATCTCGGGGTGGCGGCTGGCGAAGAAGACGTCGTCGAGGTTGGTCAGCGCCCAATGCCCGGCACCCGCTTGGAAGCCTTCCTGGACGGGCTCCGGCCAGAACGAGATCGGTGCCTCACGCCGCAGTGTGGCGAACGCCCCATCGCGCACATCGTCGTCGAGCGACCAGAAATCCCATGCGCCAAGGTTGATGTCGCCGAATGCGACCTCGGGTGGGGCCGTGCCGTTCACGCGGGTCGCAATGCCCATGTGCACCGTCCTCGTCATTGAGCGGGCTTAGGCGCGAGCCTAGTCCGGATCAGTGCGTGCAGACTGTGCGCGCGCGTGCGCCGTTCGCCGTCGCCTGGCTGACCACATTGCCATCGACCATGATCGTGCAGGTGATCGAGCCGGCACTTTGCGCGCTGATCACCAGGACCGGGTTGCCGGGGTCGACGCTGAACTGTGTCTTCCACGGCAGCGGCACATGCGCCTGCTGCACCTGACCCGATACGTCGCTGTCGGTCTGGTACGAGATGTAGTCGGCCACCGGGGCGCTGCCACTCAATTCGTACGTCACCTCGGGCGGCGGGCCGGTTGCGCTCGCCTCTCCGCAGAGTCCGACCGTGGTCGCGAAAGCGAGCAGCGCAGCGAAGACGATCGACGGTTTGCTCGTCATGGTCACCTCCCGGGCCATGGTGACACTCCGGCCCCGGGGGACGGGCCATTTTCGATTCATTTTTCCGCGACGCCAACGCACGGTGTGCCGCGATCGAACCGATGGCCGACAATCGTCGTGGAACTGCCGAAGGGAGTTACTCGATGGCTGAACTACCCGCACGGCGCGATCTGCTCCGCGGCGCTGCCGCGGTGTGCGTTTTCCTGGCGGCCGACGCCGCCGCCTTGCTGACCGCATTCAACTGGCTGGGCCCCTCGCGGTTGACGCCGCAGGCCTTTCTCGACGCCTTCAACAACGCGTTCGGCCGGCATCCGAAATACCGCACCAACCATGCCAAAGGGGTATCCGTCACCGGCTGGTTCGACAGCAACGGCAACGGCCGTGAATTGTCCAAGGCGGCGGTGTTCGCGCCGGGCCGCACCCCGGTGCTCGGCCGATTCTCCGGGGCCGGCGGCAACCCACACACCGCTGACAGTCCCGCAGCGGGCCGGGGCCTCGGTTTGGCATTCGGCTTTCCGGGCAGCCAGCAGTGGCGTACCGCGATGCTGAATCTTCCTGTCTTTCCTGATGATTCGCCGCAGAGCATCTATGACCGGCTGGTCGCGACGGCCATCGTGCCCGGCACCGGCAAGCCCGATCCGGCGGCGATGACGCGGTTCTACGCCAGCCACCCGCCCGCGGCGCGCGCCACGACGATCCTCAAACAACATCCGCCGACAACCGGTTTCGCCGACAGCGTCTTCAGCGGCTTGAACGCCTTCTACTTCGTCAGCCAGTCCGGTGTGCGAAATCCGGTGCGGTGGAGCTTCATTCCGCTGCAGCAGGCACTGCCGCCGACGTCGGGGCCCGATGCCTTGTTCGATCCGCTGGTTCGGCAATTGCGGGCCGGCCCGCTGCGCTGGCGGCTGATGCTGACCGTCGGCACGCCCGACGATCCGACCCACGATGCGACGCTGCTGTGGCCGGCCGATCGCCGCACCGTCGACGCGGGTGTGCTGACTCTCGACTCGGTGAGCACCGAGGCCAAGGGCAACGCCCGCGACGTCAACTTCGATCCGCTGGTACTGCCGCCCGGCATCGAACCGTCCGACGACCCGCTGCTGAGCGCACGGTCGGCCGTCTACGCCGCGTCGTATCGGCGCCGCACCAGGGAGAACACGCTGTGACCGACGCACCCGAGGTCCACAAGTTCACCGCGCTGAGCAGGATTTTGCACTGGTTGACAGCCGTTTTGGTGCTCACCGCCCTGTTAGTCGGCTTCGTCATGGTCAACTCGGTCAGCGGACACGGCACGCTGGTCATGGTGCACAAGTCGCTGGGTTCACTCATCCTGCTGGTGATGGTGGTGCGCGTGGTCAATCGGTTGACCCACCACCCGCCGGCGTGGCCGCCGACGATCGGCGCGCTGGAAGGCAAAGTCGTCGTGCTGTCCGAGAAGTTGTTGTATACCCTGCTGCTGCTCCAGCCGCTGGTCGGCTGGGCGATGATCTCGGCCGCCGGCGGCCCGGTGGTCGTGTTCGGCTCACTTCGGCTGCCGCGGATCGCGCCGTTCGACGCGGATGTGTTTTGGATTCTGCGCCAAGCGCATTCGGTGATCGCCTTCACGCTGGTAGCGGTGATCACCGCGCACATCTCCGCGGTGCTGTGGCACACCTTCGGGTTGCGCGACAGGCTGATCGAGCGGATGACTTTCCGGGTTCGGAAGAAGGCCGACGCCAGCCGCGCCTAGGGTGAACCGCATGGCAAAACGAGTCGTCGTTTGGGGTACCGGCTTCGTCGGCAAGATGGTGATCGCCGAGATCGTCAAACACCCCGAGTTCGAGCTGATCGGCGTCGGCGTCAGCAATCCGGAGAAGGTCGGCCGCGACGTCGGCGAAATCTGCGGCCTGTCCGAGCCGGTCGGCGTGACGGCCACCGACGACGTCGACGCTCTCATCGCGCTGAAGCCCGACGCCCTGGTGCACTACGGCCCGACCGCCGCGCATGCCGACGCGAACATCGCTTTGATGACGCGGTTCCTGCGCGCCGGCATCGACGTGTGCTCGACGGCGATGACACCGTGGGTGTGGCCGACGATGCACCTCAACCCGCCGCAGTGGATCGCGCCGATCACCGAGGCCTGCGAGTTGGGCGAATCGTCCTGCTTCACCACCGGCATCGACCCCGGCTTCGCCAACGACCTGTTCCCGATGACCTTGATGGGCCTGTGTTCCGAGGTGCGCACCGTCCGGGCGTCGGAGTTGCTGGATTACACCAACTACGAGGGCGACTACGAAATCGAGATGGGCATCGGTCGCGAGCCGGAGTTCCGTCCGATGCTGGAAAACCGTGACGTGCTGATCTTCGCGTGGGGCGGCACCGTCCCGATGATCGCCCACGCCGCCGGCATCATGCTCGACGAGATCACCACCACGTGGGATAAGTGGATCACCCCCAACGAGCGCAAGACGGCCAAGGGTGTCATCCCGCCGGGACACGTCGCAGCCGTCCGGTTCACCATCAACGGCGTCTACCAAGGCCATACCCGTATCCAGCTCGAGCACGTCAACCGCATCGGCCTGGACGCGGCGCCGGACTGGCCGGCCGGCACCAAAGACGACGTCTACCGCGTCGATATCGAAGGCACGCCGAGTATTTCGCAGGAGACCGCGTTTCGGTTCACCGACGGATCCGGGCGGGACGCGGCCGCCGCGGGCTGCCTGGCCACCGGAATGCGGGCGCTCAACGCGGTGCCGGCCGTCAACGAGCTACCCCCGGGTTGGGTCACTCCGCTCGATCTGCCGCTGATCGCGGGCGTCGGCACGATTCGATAGCGGACGGCAGCGGGCAGGCTGAACCGGACAGCCGATAAGTTGGTGGCCGATGCGCAGGATGAGACGACATGGCTGACGGAGAACGGTCGGCGTTGGGCCTTTCGATCGGGGCCACGACCTTGGCCGCGGTGACGGCCGACCGCGCGGTGACCCGCAAGCCGGTCCTGACGCTGTACCGGCAGCGCCCAGCCGAGGTGGGCGTGCCGTCGGAGAACCCGAAGCTGAACGAGCCCGGCCTGGTCATCAGCGACTTCGTCGACCGGGTGGGGGATTCGGCGGATATCACGGCCGCCGATGGAACCTTGCACCGCAGCGAGATGCTGGTCGCCGACGCGTTGCGGGCGCTGGCGTATGCCGCCACCGACGGTGGGCCGCTGCCCGATGCGGTCGCCGTGACCCATCCCGCGCACTGGGACGCCGCAGCGGTCGACGCCGTGCGAGTCGCTGTGGACCGGGTTTTCGAATGGTCGCGCGGGCAATTCGTGTTACTGCCCGACTCCGCCGCGGCGCTGTCGGCCCTGCAGGTGAACCCGGGTGTGCCCAACGTCGGAACCATCGCCGTGTGCGACTTCGGTGGCTCGGGAACGACGCTGAGCCTGGTCGACGCCGCGAACGGCTACCAGGCGGTCGCGGCCCCGGTGCGGCACCGTGAGTTCTCCGGCGACCGGATCGATCAGGCGCTGCTCACCCATGTCGTCGCCGACCTCTCGTCGGCGGGGTCGTTCGACACCGCGGCGACGTCGGCGATCGGCTCGCTGTCTCGGCTGCGCGCGGCCTGCCGGTACGCCAAAGAACGGCTTTCGTCGACCATCGCGACCGAACTGACCGTCGATGTGCCGGGCTATCGCGGCGAAATCCGGCTCACCCGAGACGAACTCGACGACGCCATCCGAGATTCATTGCAAGGCTTCACGAATTTTTTCGACGACGTGTTGCAGCGCAACGGAATTCGCGCGTCAGACCTAGCGGCAATCGCGTCGGTGGGTGGCGGCGCGAGTGTCCCGCTGATCACCACGACACTGTCGGAACGCTTCAGCGCACTGGTCATCACCGCGCCGCGGCCATACCTGACGGCAGCGCTCGGCGCGGCGCTGCGAGCCTCGCGCGGTCCCGCGGACGGCGCAACGGCGCTGGCGCCAACCGCAGTCGGATCGGTTGACGATGCGACGGCCCTGTCGGAGGTGCCTGCCGAACCCAGTCCGGCGCCGGCGCTGGCCTGGTCGGAAGCAGATGACGACTCCGGCATCATGCCGTTGCAAGCCGGTGAGTACGCCGACGATGCGACGAGCGCACCGCTGACAGCTGCGCGCCGCCCGGAGGACTTCGATCTGGATCCGGCACCCGCCCTGGCGGCCGATGCCTGGTATCGCCGGCCGGTAGTGGTGGCGGTGGCCACCGCGCTGGCCGTGCTGGCCATCGGCAGCGGAGTCCTGATCGCGATGCAGCACACGTCGAGTAACACCCCGACCACGCCGTCCTCCGGTGTCACCACGACACCGGCCAACCCGGGGACCTCGGACACCTCGGCCACGCAGAGCAGCACGTCGTCGACGCAGTCCGACACCGGAACGCCGTCGTCGACCACCAGCCAGGCGCCTTCGACAACCACGACCACCACGACCACCCAAGCCCCGACTACGACGACGACGGCACCAACGACCACAACGGCGCCCACGACGACGCCGGAACGTCGGCCACTGTTCCCCCGGAACCCCGATCGGCCAAGGCTTTTCCAGCCGCCCGGCTCCCGCTAGTCCGCGGTCTGCTCCTGCTTTTCTTTCTCTTGGTGCTGGGCTTTTTCGTCTTTTTCTTTTTGCTCGTCTTTTCCGAATTTCGGATTGCCGTCGTCGTCGAGCCACTCGTTGATGGCGACACCTGTGATGGTCCCACCGGTACCGGGAAGGACAGCGGTCTGCCGGTCATCGTCGTAGGCCGCCCGCATCTCGCGGACTTTTTCTTTGCCCTCGTCGCTCAGATCAAACTTCTCCGAGGAAGCTCCGGTCTCGTCGTTCTTCTCGTCGTTTGCAGCCTCTTGCTTGTCGTCTTCGCTCATGACCCACCCGTCCCGTTAGCAACATCTCCGTTGACTTAGGCGGACTACCCGCTGCGGCGACGGGTCAAAACCGAGCGCTGACTCAGCCCGGGTAGCCGACCCCGGTGAGTTGTTCGGAAACGTCCCACAATCGCCGACTAGCGGCGTCGTCGCGGGCGCGGGCGGGCACCTTGGCGGGCGCGACCCCGCCGCCGGCGGCTTCGTAGATGCCCTGCGGCCCGTAGTAGCCGCCGCCCTCGGCCTGCGGGGACACCGCCGCGTAGAGGGCCGGAAGGATTCCTTCGTCGATCTCCTGCCACAGGAACGGGGCCAGCCGCCACGACACGGTGTAGAGCCGTTCCATCACCGACGGCTTGGCGCGACCATGTGACGGTCCGCTGATCTGCAGGTTGGTCTTGGTCAAGCCGGGGTGCGCGGCGTTGGAGGTGATGCCCCAGCCGGCCTCGTGGCTGCGGCGGTCCAGCTCGCGTGCGAACATCAGCACGGCGAGCTTCGACTGGCCGTAGGCCTGCATCGGTGCATAGGACTTCTCGAATTGGAGATCGTCGAAATGGATGCGGCCACTTTGGCGGGCCGCGAGGCTGCTCAGCGACACCACTCGGGCATGTCCGGTGGCGCGCAGCAGCGGCAGCAGATGAGCCGTCAGCGCGAAGTGGCCGAGATGGTTGCTGCCGAACTGTAATTCGAATCCGTCGTCGGTGGTCTCGCGGCTTGGCGGAGTCATCACGCCGGCGTTGTTGATCAAGATGTCGACGGGGCGGCCGTCGGCGTTGAGCTGCTCACCCAGCGCGGCGACGCTGGCCAGCGACGACAGGTCGAGCGGTTTGATGGTCAGCTTCGCGTCCGGAACCGTCGCGCGAATCTCGTCGATGGCGGCTTCACCTTTGGCGCGGTTGCGGATGGCCATGACGACGTCGGCACCTGCCGCGGACAGCCGGCGCGCCAGTCCGAAGCCCAGGCCGCTGTTGGATCCGGTGACGACTGCGAGTTTTCCGGACAGATCGGGCACCGTTACGACGAGGTTGTTTGCCATCCGATCGTCTCCTTGTTTCTCGCGCCTGACTTTACTGTGCACCTGGTGTCCCGCGGTGCCACACTTCACGGGTGAGCGGCGAAAGACCTGCGAAGTTCACGCGAACGGTAGCCATCTGGCTGATGGTCGTGGCGGTTCCCGGGTTCATCGCGACCCTGGTGCTCAACGCGTTTGTCCTCGACGACTATGACGCCTACGGGGAGGTGCCGGTCCCCGGTTCGGCCAGCGTGCACCTGCCGCGCGGCGAGGTGACCATCAGCCTGCATGCGGATGTGATCGGCAGTCCGAGCGGCGGCGGCCTGCCCGTCCCGCCGTTGAGCGTCACGATCGCGCCACCCAACGGGGTCGCGGAGCCGGTGGTGACGGAAAACATCGGCAGCACAACGACGGTCAACAACGACGCACATGTCCGGGTTTGGGTGGCCCAGGTCGCGGTCGACGGTGACTACAACGTCACCACCGACGGCAAAGTCGGCGGGTTCATCGACCCGCGACTGGCGTTCGGTCACGGAAGCCAGTTGGGTTCGCTGGTGTGGGTGTTCGTCGGCATGTTCGCCGCGGGTCTCGTCGGGACGATCGTGGCTTCGAAGTGGCTGGGGAGCGTTCGTCGCAAGGAGGCGCCCGCCGCGAGCATCCCTGGCTTTGAGTTTCCGGTCACGCCGGTCGTGAGCCCGGCGGTGACCAGCACGCCGCACCAGCCCGGCGGCGAGGGCGTCCGGCTGGAGCGACTGAAAACGATTGCAGCGCTGCGGGACTCCGGAGCGTTGACCGACGCGGAGTTCGAGTCCGAGAAGCGCCGGATCCTCGACGGCAACTAGTGCCCCCGGGCCACCCATTCGTCGTAGTGCACGATCTCGTCACCGATCCGGGTGGTGTCGCCGTGGCCGGTGTAGACGACGGTGTCAGCGGGCAGCGCGCCGAGCCGGCTGGAGATCGACTGCAGGATGGTCGGGAAGTCGGAGAACGATCGCCCAGTGGCGCCGGGGCCGCCGGAGAACAGGGTGTCGCCGCTGAACACCGCGCCCAATTCGGGGGCGTACCAGCACACCGAGCCCGGCGAATGCCCGGGCGTGTGCAGCGCGTGCAGTTCGGTGCCTGCGACGCTGAGCGTCTCATCGTCGGAAACCAGACGAAAGTCCTTGTCCGGGTGAGTCATCCGCCAAAGCACATCGTCGGCGGGATGCAGCAGCACCGGCGCGTCGAGGGTTTCACCGAGTTCGGGCGCGACGGTCACGTGGTCGTTGTGGCCGTGCGTGCAGATCACCGCCACCACATTGCGTCCGCGGACGGCACTGACAATCGGTTCGGCGCTGTGTGCAGCGTCGAAGACGATCACGTCGGAGTCGTTGCCGACCAGCCAGATGTTGTTGTCGACTTCCCAACTGCCACCGTCGAGTTCGAAGGTGCCGTGCGTGACGACGCGGTCGATGTTGCCCATCTACAGGATCACCACCGAGCGCAGTACTTTGCCGCCGTGCATCTTGTGGAAGGCGTCTTCGACGTCGTCGAGCCCGATGCGTTCGGAGACGAACTTCTCCAGCGGCAATCGGCCCTGCAGGTAGAGGTCGATCAGG
This sequence comes from Mycobacterium cookii, assembly GCF_010727945.1. Classification (NCBI taxonomy): domain Bacteria; kingdom Bacillati; phylum Actinomycetota; class Actinomycetes; order Mycobacteriales; family Mycobacteriaceae; genus Mycobacterium; species Mycobacterium cookii. The sequence continues at coordinate 1,341,246 of NZ_AP022569.1, read as the reverse complement.
GTGGGGAAGTCGCGTTCGGGTAGGCAGTCGCCGTACCACGACGACTTCAGCGATCCGCCGTGCGAGAAGAAGTCGACGAGCGGCATCTCGAGCTGCATGTCGGGTGTCGGAACACCGACCAGCACAACGGTTCCCGCGAGGTCGCGAGCGTAGAAGGCCTGCTTCCAGGTTTCCGGTCGGCCGACGGCGTCGATGACCACGTTGGCGCCGAAGCCGTCGGTCAGGTCCTGGATCGTCTCGACGACATCCAATTCGCGGGCATTCACGGTGTGGGTGGCGCCGAACTTGCGGGCCCAATTCAGTTTGGTGTTGTCGGTGTCGACGGCGATGATGCGCCTGGCCCCGACCAGCGCCGCCCCCGCGATCGCCGCGTCGCCCACACCGCCGCAACCGATCACGGCCACGGTGTCGTCGCGGGTGACCGCGCCGGTGTTGATCGCCGCGCCGAGGCCGGCCATCACCCCGCAGCCCAGCAAGCCGGCCACGGCCGGGTCGGCCTCGGGGTTGACCAAGGTGGCCTGTCCGGCGGCCACCAGCGTCTTGTCGGCGAACGCGCCGATGCCCAGCGCCGGCGTCAACTCGGTTCCGTCGGTGAGCGTCATCTTCTGCTCGGCGTTGAAGGTGTCGAAGCACAGGTGTGGCCGGCCGCGCTTGCAGGCCCGGCACTGGCCGCAGACCGCACGCCAGTTCAGCACGACGAAATCGCCTGGCTCGACGGCGGTTACACCGTCACCGACGGCTTCGACGGTGCCCGCGGCCTCGTGGCCGAGCAGGAACGGAAACTCGTCGTTGATGCCGCCCTCGCGGTAGGTCAGGTCGGTGTGACAGACCCCGCATGCGGTGATGTCGACGACGACTTCGCCCGGGCCGGGGTCGGGGATGACGATGTCGACGACTTCGACGGGTTCGCCCTTTTTCCGTGAGATCACTCCGCGCACTGTCTGACTCATGGCCTTCAACCTAGCGCTTGCTGGGTAGCGTTATCGCCGTGGCTGCACTTGACGCGCTCGACGACTGGCCGGTTCCGAACGCGGCCGGCGCGGTGGTCGGCCGATCGGGAGTGCTGGCCAGCCACGGCGACACCGGACGGCCTTTCCCGTTGGCCTCGGTGACCAAGCTGCTGGTGGCCCGTGCCGCGCAGATCGCGATCGAAGAAGGGGCGGTGGAGTTGGACACCCCGGCCGGGCCGCCGGGGTCGACTGTCCGGCATCTGCTCGCCCACGCCTCGGGGTTGGCGATGCTCAATGGTCAGACACTGGCCAGGCCCGGCACTCGCAGGATCTACTCCAACTACGGCTTCGCGGTGCTCGCCGAGACCGTGCAGCAAGCCACCGAGATCGAATTCGGTCGCTACCTGACCGAGGCGGTCTGCGAGCCGCTGGGGATGGTCGCGACCCATTTGGAGGACGGGGCGCAGACCGCCGGTTACGGCGTCACGTCGACGGTCGGCGACCTGGCCGCATTCGCGGGCGACCTGCTGAGCCCGGCGACGGTGTCGGCTCAGATGCACGCCGACGCGATCTCGGTGCAATTTCCCGGTCTCGACGGTGTTCTGCCCGGTTACGGGGTCCAGCGACCCAACGATTGGGGGCTGGGTTTCGAGATCAAGAACTCCAAAACGCCGCACTGGACCGGGGCGCAGAATTCACCGGCCAGCTTCGGTCATTTCGGCCAATCAGGCACCCTGATCTGGGCAGATCCGGTGGCAGAGCTGGCTCTGGTGGTGCTGACCGACCGCGATTTCGGCGATTGGGCGGTGCCGGTGTGGCCCGCTTTGGCGGACGCCGTGCTGGACACTTATAACTCGCACTAGCGCAACATGGGCCTCACAAGGCACAATAGACACGCAAGACACAACAATCGTTATAACTGCTCGTCGGATTCACCAGGTCGTTGGGGAAGACGTCCCTCGTGGAGCCGAAGGAGCAACAAGATGCGCGCGTCGAACCAGTTCGCCGACGTGACGACAGGCGTGGTCTACGTCCACGCCTCGCCCGCTGCGGTATGTCCGCATGTCGAGTGGGCGTTGTCGTCGACCCTGGCTGCCAAGGCCAATCTGAAGTGGACGCCGCAGCCGGCCATGCCCGGGCAGCTGCGCGCGGTGACCAACTGGGTCGGGCCGGTAGGTACCGGCGCCCGGTTGGCCAATGCGCTGCGCTCCTGGAGCGTGCTGCGGTTCGAAGTCACTGAGGATCCCAGCGCCGGCGTCGACGGACATCGGTTCTGCCACACGCCGCAGCTGGGCCTGTGGAACGGTCCCATGAGCGCTAATGGCGACGTGATGATCGGCGAGATGCGGCTGCGGTCGATGATGGCCGCCGGTGCCGACGCGCTGGCCGCCGAACTGGACTCGGCGCTCGGCACCGCGTGGGACGAGGCGCTCGAGGCCTATCGCGACGGTGGTGACGGCGCCGAGGTGTCGTGGCTCAACCGAGGCGTCGGCTGAGCACGCACTACATCAGCGGTGGCGCCGGAAGAAGCCATCGCGTCGAAGCGTCGGTGTGCCCGGCGTATTCCGGGCAGTACGCCGAGATCGCGACGCCGACGAAGTAGCTGGATTGCTTCAGCGACAGACCGCTGCGTGCCTTCAGCTTCATCGCCACCACGCTCGACTTCTGGTGTTGATCGAAGCCGTCGCAGACTGATTGGCCCATCGCCGTCGCGGCATCACGGTCGTTGATGACGATCCCGTTCTTCGTGAGAGCCGCGATGAACGCGTCGTCGGTGGAATCTGCTGAAGCAGGAGCCGCGAGAAACAGCGCTGCGACCGGCAGTAGAAATGTTGACCACTTGGCGGTCATGGACTCCTCTTGGTGGGGCCGCATGGCCCGAATGAGAGAACTCTAGTCCTTCACGGGCGAGTTCGCAGCACGTGCAATGCGCCTGGTACGGCAGAGATCTGGGCGGGCAGCGCGCACGCGTAGTCGCCGTCGGCGTAGACGTTGATGCCCGGTGATTCCACGTCGATTGTCGTGGCGCGCGCGGTGACCACCTCGTCGAGGGTGACGTGGTTGCCTTTGTAGACAGTGGGGAAGAGGCGGATCAACCTGGTCCGCGACGCCGAATGCACCATGGTGATGTCGAGTTGGCCGTCGGTGTGATCGGCGTTGGGGCAGATCAGCATTCCGCCGCCGTAGCTGCGGGTGTTGCCGAAGGCGGCCAGCGTCAGGTCAGTGTCGATCTCCTCGCGTCCGTCGAGCACCAGTCGGAACGGCAGCAGTCGCAGCTGCGACAACTCGGCGAGCATGGCGAGGTTGTAGCGCATCCGGCCACGCGGCCAACGCATCCGGTTGGCGCGGTCGGTCACCAGCGAATCGAATCCCGCTGCCGCGACGGTGCCGAACCACTTGCTGGCACCGTTGCGGTCGCGAATGCGGCCCAGGTCGATCGTTTCCGTCCAGCCGTCTGCCACGACGTCGGCTGCGGCGACGGGATCCTTTGTCGGCAAGCCGAATTCGCGGGCGTGGTCGTTGCCGGTGCCGGCCGGGATGATGCCGAGCGGGACGTCGGCGCCGGCCAGAGCCTGCAGCGCGTCGGTGATCACGCCGTCGCCGCCGACGACGACCAGCGCGTCGGTGCCCTCGTTCACAGCGGCGTGCAGCAGTCGCCGCGCGTGGTCGGCGTCGCTGCCGACGATGGCGACGACGTCCACGCCGCGCTTCTGTAGTTGTGTGATCGCTTTTTCCGCGGCGTGCGGTGCGTTGCCGTGCCCGGACGCCGGATTGGTCAACACCGTGACGCGGCCAATCTGGCGGCGGGTGGTCGTCACGGGATCAGCTTGCCCGGGTTGAGAATTCCGGCGGGGTCGAGCGTGGCTTTGACGGCTCGCAGCACCTGCACGCCCAAGTCGCCGACCTCGTCGCGCATCCACGGCCGGTGATCGGCGCCGACGGCATGGTGATGGGTGATCGTGGCGCCGGTGGCAACGATCGCATTGCCCGCAGCGGTTTTCGCCGCCCGCCACTGGTCGACCGGGTTGCCGCGCTGTCCGGCGACAACGGTGAAGTAGAGCGAGGCGCCGGTGGGATACACATGCGAAATGTGGCACAGCACCAGCGCCGGCGTGCCGGATTCGGCGAGCGCGCTCGTCAGTGCCTCGGTCACGGCGGCTTTCAGCGTAGGGACGTTGGACCAGTCGGTGGCCGTCTCGAGGGTCTCGCAGAGCGCGCCTTCGGCGAGCAGCGCGTCGCGCAGGTATGGCGCATTGAACCGGCCACGTTCCCAGGCCTGCGCCGGTGCCTCGCCCAGCGATGTGCCGCCGTGAGCCTGCATCACCGCTCGGGTTTCGGCGTGCCTGCTCTCGGCATGGGCGGCCGTGCCTTCGAATACGGTGATCGCCAGGCAGCCGCCGGTGATCTGGTTGTCGCCGATCGACTCGGTGGTGGCCAGGTTGACGCCGGTCTCCGCTTCGTCGGACAGTCGGACCACGGTCGGCCCGGTGCCGGTCTGTGTGATGGCGCGCAATGCCGCAGTGCCCGTCGCAAAGTCGGGAAACGACCAGGCTTCGTACCGGGTGGCCTGCGGTAAGGGGTGCACCCGGACCCGGACCCGGGTGATGATGCCGAACACGCCTTCGGAACCGACGATCAACTCCCGCAGATCTGGGCCGGCGGCCGACTGCGGCGCGCGACCCAGGTCCAATACGCCGGCGGGCGTGATCGCGCGCAGTCCGCGGATCATGTCGTCGAAGCGGCCGTACCCCGCCGAGTCCTGGCCCGACGACCTGGTCGCGGCGTAGCCGCCGAGGCTGGCGAACTCGAAGCTCTGCGGAAAATGCCCGAGCGAGAAGCCGTGTTCGCCGAGCAGTTGTTCGGCCCGCGGGCCGGTGACCCCGGCACCGAACTCGGCTTCACCGGACACCTCGTCGAAGTCCAGCAGCTGGTCGAAGCGCCGCAGGTCCAGCGACACCACCGCGTCGAAGTCGCCGCGCAGCGGGTCCAGCCCGCCCACCACGCTGGTGCCGCCGCCGAACGGGACGACGGCGATGCCGTGCTGCGAGCAATACCTCAGGATCTCGATGACGTCGTCGTCACTGCCGGGCAGCAGCACCGCGTCGGGCGCGTCTTGCGGACCGGAGTCTTTGCGTCGCAACAGATCCAGCGTGGATTTGCCGCCGGCACGCAACAGCCGATCGTGGTCGGCGACGCGGCAGTGGTCGGGTCCGACGATGGCGGCCAATGCCTCGCGGTGGACCTCGGTCAGCTGCGATGGATGTAACCGCACCTGGCCGATGTCGAGTTCCGCCCCGGGTGACGCCGTAACGCCCAGGGCCTGGGCCAACAGTGATCGGATGCCCTCCGAGAGGGGTTTGGCGTGGTCGGGATCGCCCCAGGCATTCCACTTCATCGGGGGTAGCACATCGGCAGACATGCGTTACAGTATTACACATGCTGTCAATCAGTAACGCAGCGGTGGAGGATCGCATCTTGGCCGCCGCCGCCAGCTGCGTGGTCGATTTCGGTGTCGAGCGCGTGACGCTCGCTGAGATCGCGCGGCGGGCCGGCGTCAGCCGCCCGACCGTCTACCGCCGCTGGCCGGACACCCGGTCGGTGCTGGCCGCCCTGCTGACCGGGCATATCACCACCGCACTGAGCGACGTGCCCGCTCGCGGGAAAACGCGTGAGGCGTTGGTGCAGCGGGTGGTCGCGGTCGCCGACCGGCTGCGGGACGACGACCTGGTGATGGCCGTGCTGCGCTCCGAACTGGCGCTGGTCTACATCGCCCAGCGGCTCGGCAGCAGCCAGCAGATGCTGATCGACGCGCTCGCCGCGGACCTGCGGGCGGCCCAGCATGGCGGCGGCGTACGGGCCGGTGATCCCCGTCAGCTGGCCGCGATGGTGCTGCTGATCACGCAGTCGACTATTCAGTCCGGCCAGATCGTCCGCCCGATCCTGAACGACGACGCGCTGGCCGCCGAACTTGCCTACTCACTGAACGGATACCTGTCGTGACATCGCCCGCCCTGAACGCCGCCCGCCGCACCGCCGATCTGACTGCGCTGGCCGACGGCGCCCCGACCGACGTCGTCGTGATCGGCGGCGGCATCACCGGCGTCGGCATCGCGCTGGACGCGGTCTCCCGCGGCCTGCGGGTGACGCTGGTGGAAAAGCACGATCTGGCGTTCGGCACCAGCCGGTGGAGCTCGAAGCTGGTCCACGGCGGGCTGCGGTATCTGGCGACCGGCAATGTCGGCATCGCCCGGCGCAGTGCCGTCGAACGCGGAATCCTAATGACACGCAACGCCCCACACCTGGTGCGCGCCATGCCGCAGCTGGTGCCGTTGCTGCCGTCGATGGGACGGATGGAGCGGGCTTTGGTGCGGGCCGGTTTCCTCGCTGGCGACGTGTTGCGGAAGACGGCGGGTACGCCGGGGTCGGTTCTGCCTGGCTCGCAACGTGTTTCGGCGCAGCGCACCATCGAGATGGCGCCGGCCGTTCGGCGCGACGGGCTGGACGGCGGCCTGCTGGCTTACGACGGGCAACTGATCGACGACGCTCGACTGGTCACCGCTGTCGCGCGCACCGCGGCTCAGCGCGGCGCCCGGATCCTGACGTACACCTCGGCTTCCGAGGCCACCGGCACGTCGCTGCGGTTGATGGATCAGCGCACCGGCGAATCCTTCGACATCGCCGCGCGGGCTGTCATCAACGCCACCGGGGTGTGGGCCGGGGAGATCGACCCGTCGTTGAAGCTGCGGCCCAGCCGAGGAACCCACCTGGTCTTCGACGCCAAAGCCCTCGGTAATCCTGCTGCGGCGCTGACGATTCCGATCCCCGGCGAGCTCAACCGGTTCGTGTTCGCCATGCCCGAGCAGCTGGGACGAGTGTACCTGGGACTGACCGATGAGGAGGCGCCCGGCCCGATACCCGATGTGCCCCAACCGACATCGGGGGAGATCGGCTTTCTGCTCGACGTGGTGAACACCGCGCTGGACATCTCGCTGGGCGACGCCGACGTGATCGGCGCGTACGCGGGCCTGCGGCCGTTGATCGACACCGGGGCCGGCCACACCGCCGACGTCTCGCGTGATCATGCCGTCGTCGAGTCCGAGTCGGGGGTGGTCAGCGTGATCGGCGGCAAGCTGACCGAGTATCGGTACATGGCGGAGGACGTGCTGAACCGCGCGATCGAGCTGCGGGGACTGGTCGCCGGCGAGTGCCAGACCCGCGATCTGCCATTGGTCGGTGCCCCGGCGAATCCGGGGTCGACGACCGCGCCGATGGCCGGCCTGCCCGAATCGCTGGTGCTGCGCTACGGGGCCGAGGCGGCCAACGTCATCGCCGAATCGACCTGTGAGCGCGCCGTCGAACCGGTGGCCGACGGAATCGACGTCACCCGTGCCGAATTCGAGTATGCCGTCACCCACGAGGGCGCGTTGACCGTCGACGACATCGTCGACCGCCGCACCCGGATCGGGCTGGTAGTCGGCGATCGGGAACGCGTGATCGGAATCGCCGAGGAGTTCCTGTCCCGGTTCGGCCGGGGTGAGCACGATACCATCGAACGGAACTAATCCGTATCGGCAAGGACGGGGCCATGAACCAGGCGGCTGAACGACCGGCGCGAAGCCCCGGACGCCTCGATCGGTCTTTGGACACGGCCATCCTCGAGGCGACGTTGGCCGGTGTGGCCGAGCATGGTTATGACCGGCTGAGCATGGACGACATCGCGTCCCGCGCCGGCGTCGGCAAGGCTGCGATCTATCGCCGTTGGTCGTCGAAGGCCGTCGTGGTCGCCGATGCAATCGCCCACTGGCGGCGACGGCACGGTCCCGTCGAGCCGCCCGACACCGGTAGCCTTCACGGCGACATCGAGGCGCTGGTCGCGGCCGTGCCCGACTTCGATGCGGCTGATATCAGCACCATTCAGGTGATCGTCGGGGTCGCGACGGCGGCGATGCACAATCCGGTCCTGGCGGCTGCTCTGGACGATCTCGTGCTGTCCACGCCGCGGCATGTGGTTCGAGCCGTGCTCGACCACGCGGTGGCCCGCGGAGAGATCCCGGCCGGCCGCGATCTGAGTCTGATCCCCGATGTTGCCCTGGGTCTCAATGTGCTGCGGGTGATGACGGGCCGGCCGATCGACCGGGTGTACGTCCGGCGGGTGCTCGAGGACGTGATCTTGCCGCTTGCCGGCGCCGCTTCGCCGTAACCCTTGCGCGTTGCGCTCGGCGGTGCCACATTGGTCTAGACGGAACTGATTAGTTCCGTCTAGAAGGGAAAGCCGATGGATACCAAGCACGTCCCGGTGCTGATCGTCGGCGCCGGCGCCGCCGGTGTGGCCACCTCGGCGCTGCTGGCCAAACACGGGGTCAGTTCACTGCTGGTGGAGAAGCGGCGCGAGATCTTCGTCTACCCGAAGGCGCGCAACCTGAGCTTTCGCAGCTTGGAGATCCTCCGCCGCCTCGGCCTGGCGGACGAGGTCCACGCGGTGGCCGACCGGGTGTCGGACATGGTCGTCAAGCCGACGCTGAACAGCGCGGAAGAAGGAATGGCCATCGACATCGGCGCGGTTTTCGCCGATCTCGACGAGCTGAGCCCCGAGCCTGCCGCGCAATACTGCCCGCAAAGCAGCCTCGAGCCGATGCTGCTCACCGAAACCCGCCGGCGCGGCAACGAAGTCCGCTACGGGACGGAATTGAGCTCCTTCGAGCAGGACGATTCCGGCGTGACGGCGGTGCTCCGCGACGTGGATTCCGGCGAGTCCACGACGGTGCGCGCCGACTATCTGATCGCCGCGGACGGTGTGCACAGCGGGATCCGTGCGGCCCTGGCCATCACCACGTCCGGACACGGCGCGCTGCCGATCTTCGTGGTGTTCATCTACTTTCGCGCAGCCTGGCGGACCTTCGTGCCGCACCTCAGCGAGGGCGATGCGGTGCAGGTCAAAAACGCTGACGTCGACGGAATCTTCCTGGTGGCCAAGGACGACCTCGGCATGTTCATCACCACATATTTTCCCGGTAGGGGAGAGACCGCGGCGCAATTCACCCCCCAGTACTGCCGTGATGTGCTTACCAAGGCCGTCGGCGAGCGCATCGACTTCGAGATCATCGAGGTCGCGGCGTGGCAGCCATACGAGCAGGTGGCCGACCAATTCGATTGCGGGAGAGTACTTCTCGTCGGTGACTGTGCGCACACCATGCCGCCGTTCAAGGCCGGGGGAGCCAACACCGCCATTCAAAGCGCAGACAACCTGGCCTGGAAGCTGGCCGCGGTGTTGAAGGGGTGTGCGGGCCCGGCGCTGCTCGCGACCTATCACGCCGAGCGGCATCCGGTCGGCCGGTTCGCCGCTCGCCAGTCGCTCACCGGGCCGACAGTAGGTTTACTCCGGCTGGAGGACGAAGGTCCGGGGCTGCCGCCGGACGAGGAAGCGTCGATGTTCTCGCTGTTGATCGGCTACCAATACCGCTCGGCCGCAATCGTTTTCGATTATCCCGCGGCCGGCGACCCGGACGCGGTGTCATTGGTGGACGAACTGCGTGGCCAACCCGGCACCCGGGTCCCGCATGTCTGGGTGCGCGACCGCGGCCGCAGGGTGTCGACGCTCAACCTGCTCGGCTCCGATTTCACGTTGTTCACCGGCGACGACGGAGCGCCGTGGATGACTGCGGCGAAAGCAGTGTCCGCGGCACTGGGTGTTCCCATCGAGGTGCACCGGATCGACACGGAAGGGGCATGGGCGCAGGTCACCGGGCTCGGGCCTGCTGGCGCCTTGTTGGTGCGGCCCGACGATTTCATCGGCTGGCGCACCGACCGGCTACCCGTCGACCCTGAAGGCGAGCTCCGCCAAGCGATGTCGGCCATCCTCGCCAGGAGCTAGCGCGCCTATTACAGCGGGATGTTCTTGTGGCGCCCACGCCGGGCCGGCGCCTGAGCCAGTGCCTCGGTGAGCTTGCTGCGGGTGTGGGCGGGATCGATCTTCTCGTCGACCACGCCGATCTCGATGGCGTTGTCCACCCCACCGGCGATCCGCTCGTGCTCGGCGGCGAGCTCGTCGTGCAGCGCTTCGCGCTCGTGGTCGGGCGCGGCGGCCAGCTTCTTCTTGTGCAGGATGCCGACGGCCGCTTTGGCGCCCATCACGGCGACCTCGGCGTCGGGCCAGGCGAACACCTTGGTGGCGCCCAGCGACCGCGAGTTCATCGCGATGTATGCCCCGCCGTAGATCTTTCGGGTGACCAGGGTGACGCGCGGAACGGTGGCCTCGCCGAATGCGTGCAGCAGCTTGGCGCCGCGGCGAACGACGCCGCCCCACTCCTGGTCAACACCGGGCAGGTAGCCCGGCACATCGACGATCACGATCAGCGGGATGCCGAATGCGTCGCACAGTCGTACGAAACGTGCTGCCTTCTCGGCACTTTCGGAGTTGAGGCAGCCGCCGAGCCGTAGCGGGTTGTTCGCCAGCACGCCCACCGAGCGTCCAGACAACCGGCCCAGGCCGACCACCATCGACGGCGCCCACTTGGCCTGGAACTCTTCGAACGGGGCATCGTCGTCGAGTAATGCGGTGACCAGCGGACGCACCTCGTAGGCCCGCCGCGGCGAATCCGGCAGCAACGCGTGCAGATCGGTGTCGTGCGCCTCGGCCTTGCTGCGGTCGAAATGTCCTTGCTGGCAGAACAATCCGACCAGCCGGCGGCCGCGCTCATAGGCGTCGGACTCGTCGTCGGCGACGATGTGGCACACCCCGGACTTCTTGTGGTGCGTGTCAGGGCCACCCAGCGAAGCCATGTCCACGTCTTCGCCGGTGACACTGCGCACCACGTCGGGACCGGTGACGAACACGCGGCCCTCGGGCGCCATGACGACGACGTCGGTGAGCGCAGGCCCGTAGGCCGCGCCGCCCGCGGCGAAACCCACCACGACCGAGATCTGCGGTACGTAGCCCGAAGCCCGGATCATCGCCTCGAACACCAGGCCGACCGCATGTAACGCCTTCACACCCTCGGCCAGCCGTGCGCCGCCGGAGTGCCAGATACCCACGATCGGGCTTTGCTCCTCGATGGCGGTGTCGTAGGCGTTGACGATGTGGGTGCAACCCTCGAGGCCCATCGCGCCGCCCATCACGGTCCCGTCGGTGGCGAACGCAATGGTGCGCAGCCCGTTGACGGTACCGCCGGCCGCCAGCACGCCAGAGCGGTCGCGCTCGTGCAGCAGTTCGAGGGTGCCGGGGTCGAAGAACCGGCTCAGTCGCAGCAGCGGATCGCGCGGATCGAGTGACTCGTCGATCGCCTCGGGGACCAAGGTGGTCATCGGACTTCTCCTCTGGGTGGGGTCCACTGTGTAGTTGATCAGTAGCGACCGAAGGTGAGGGCCACGTTGTGCCCGCCAAATCCGAACGAGTTGTTGATCGCGTACTGGTAATCGCCTGCTCGGGGCTGACCTGCCACCACATCCAGGTCGACCTCCGGATCGAGGTTCACCAGGTTCAAGGTGGCCGGGACGATCTGATCGCGCAGCGCCAGCACGGTCAGGATCGACTCCACCGCGCCGACCGCACCGACCGAGTGGCCGAGCGCACCCTTGGGCGCGAAGACCACTGCGTTTCCGCCGTGCGGGCCGAGTGCGTTGTTGATGGCTTTACCTTCGGCCACGTCGCCGACCGACGTCCCGGTGGC